>NZ_AODK01000126.1 GCF_000525975.1 Listeria rocourtiae FSL F6-920 | reverse complement strand
CGGTACGATTACAGAAACAGTGACACAAGCGGAGATTGATGCGGCGCAAGCGTTGATTAACAACGTGACAGATCCAGAGAAGAAAGCAGCGTTACAAGCAGATCTAAACAAAGCGCAAAGCCAATTAGATGCGAAAACAGTGCAAGCAGAAGCAGAAAGTAAAGCGCGTGAAGCGGTAAATAATTTATTCACAAACAAAGATCCAAACGGTACGATTACAGGAACAATGACACAAGCGGAGATTGATGCGGCGCAAGCGTTGATTAATAAGGTAACAGACCCAGCGAAGAAAGCAGCGTTACAAGCAGATCTAAACAAAGCACAAAGTCAGCTAGATACGAAAGTAGCGCAAGCAGAAGCAGAAAGTAAAGCACGTGAAGCAGTAAATAATTTATTCACAAACAAAGATCCAAACGGTACGATTACAGGAACAATGACACAAGCGGAGATTGATGCGGCGCAAGCGTTGATTAATAAGGTAACAGACCCAGCGAAGAAAGCAGCATTACAAGCAGATTTAAACAAAGCGCAAAGTCAATTAGATGCGAAAGTAGCGCAAGCAGAAGCAGAAAGCAAAGCGCGTGAAGCAGTCAATAATTTATTCACCAACAAAGATCCAAACGGTACGATTACAGGAACAATGACACAAGCGGAGATTGATGCGGCGCAAACGTTGATTAACAACGTGACAGATCCAGAGAAGAAAGCAGCGTTACAAGCAGATCTAAACAAAGCGCAAAGCCAATTAGATGCGAAAACAGTGCAAGCAGAAGCAGAAAA
>NZ_AODK01000125.1 GCF_000525975.1 Listeria rocourtiae FSL F6-920 | reverse complement strand
CTTGTACTTTCACCTACGCTGTTTGTGATTTGATACGTCACTTCGTACACGCCTGGTTTCATGTTGTCTACTTTGTTTTCTACCACTTTGACATCACTTGTGATATCTCCATCTTTTAGGTCGCTTGCGCTTACTTCTTTCAGTGGGTCGAAGGTATCTCCGACGTATATCGTGTGGTCTTTCGCCTCAATAATTGGTCGGCTCAGCACCTGTACTTGGATTGTTTTGCTTGTACTTTCACCTACGCTGTTTGTGATTTGATACGTCACTTCGTATACGCCTGGTTTCATGTTGTCTACTTTGTTTTCTACTACTTTGACATCACTCGTGATATCTCCATCTTTTAGGTCGCTTGCGCTTACTTCTTTCAGTGGGTCATAGGTGTCTCCGACATACATGATGTGGTCTTTTGCCTCAATGATTGGTCGGCTCAGCACCTGTACTTGGATTGTTTTGCTTGTACTTTCACCTAC
>NZ_AODK01000124.1 GCF_000525975.1 Listeria rocourtiae FSL F6-920 | reverse complement strand
AGAATTCGATGCGAAAAAAGGAAACCGAAGCAACGGATAAAGGACAACAAGCTATTGCTGGTTTCTTAGTGAATCAGTTGTATCAAGATAATAATCCAGCAACCGATGCGATCAAAGCGACAACTACCCAAGCAACGATCGACACAGCGCAAGCACAAATAGACCTGCTGTTACCAAGCGCCGTGAAGACGGATTTACAAAACAAATTGAACCGTGCCCAAGAATTGTTGGATGCACAAAAAGCAGTAGATGTAGCTGTGAATGAGTTGTTTGAAGGGAATAATCCAGCGAACAAGATAAAAGAAACCGTGACGCAAGCGGACATTGATGCGGCGCAAGCGAAAGTGGATAAAGTTACAGATTCAGCGAAGAAAGCAGAGCTGCAAGCTCATATTGATAAAGCGCAAGCAGAATTCGATGTGAAGAAGGAAGCCGAAGCAGCGGATAAGGAACAACAACTGATTGCTGGTTTCTTAGTGAACCAGTTGTATCAAAATAATAATCCAGCAACCGATGCGATTAAAGCGACAACTACCCAAGCAACGATCGACACAGCGCAAGCGCAAATAGACCTGCTGTTACCAAGCGCCGTGAAGACAGATTTACAAAACAAACTGAACCGCGCGCAAGAATTGTTGGATGCACAAAAAAGCAGTAGAT
>NZ_AODK01000123.1 GCF_000525975.1 Listeria rocourtiae FSL F6-920 | reverse complement strand
AAGACGCTGCTTCTAAAGCTGTTAAAGAGTTATTCACAAATGACGACTCTTCTAGCAATAGCATCAAAAACTTAACAGACCAAACTGCTATCAATAACGCGAAAGCTTTGGTAGACAAAGTTACTGATCCTACTGTCAAAACTGCTTTAGAACAAGACGTCGCTAAAGCTCAAAACCTACTTGATGCTAAAAATGCTGCTATTCAAGCAGAAAAAGACCGTCAAGACGCTGCTTCTAAAGCTGTTAAAGAGTTATTCACGAACGATGACTCTTCTAGCAATAGCATCAAAAACTTAACGGACCAAACTGCTATCAATGACGCAAAAGCTTTGGTAGACAAAGTTACTGATCCTACTGTCAAAGCGGCTTTAGAACAAGACATTGCTAAAGCTCAAAACCTACTTGATGCTAAAAATGCTGCTATTCAAGCAGAAAGTACAGTCAAAGC
Source organism: Listeria rocourtiae FSL F6-920 (assembly GCF_000525975.1). Taxonomy (GTDB): domain Bacteria; phylum Bacillota; class Bacilli; order Lactobacillales; family Listeriaceae; genus Listeria_A; species Listeria_A rocourtiae. The sequence continues at coordinate 124 of NZ_AODK01000123.1, read as the reverse complement.
ACTATTCAACAACGATGACACAAAAGGCACTATCAAAAACACAACCGACCAAGCTGCCATCGACACCGCCCAACAACTCGTAAACAGCGTGACTGATTCCGACAAGAAAAACCGAATTACAACA
>NZ_AODK01000122.1 GCF_000525975.1 Listeria rocourtiae FSL F6-920 | reverse complement strand
TCAGATAAGAGTGGTAACTGGCAAGTATTTGGCATGAGTGACTTCCAAGTTTTTGATATCACAGAAGAAGACAATCAAGAGAAAGCACGTGAAGCGGTAAATAGTTTATTCACAAACAAAGATCCAAACGGTACGATTACAGAAACAGTGACACAAGCGGAGATTGATGCGGCGCAAGCGTTGATTAACAACGTGACAGATCCAGAGAAGAAAGCAGCGTTACAAGCAGATCTAAACAAAGCGCAAAGCCAATTAGATGCGAAAACAGTGCAAGCAGAAGCAGAAAGTAAAGCGCGTGAAGCGGTAAATAATTTATTCACCAACAAAGATCCAAACGGTACGATTACAGGAACAATGACACAAGCGGAGATTGATGCGGCGCAAGCGTTGATTAATAAGGTAACAGACCCAGCGAAGAAAGCGGCGTTACAAGCAGATCTAAACAAAGCGCAAAGTCAGCTAGATGAGAAACAAGCTAAGCTTGTAGCACCAACGATTCATCCGTTTGTACAGGGTGATAAATATATCACAGGTACAGTGGATCCAGCGGCAAAACGAGTAGCTATCTATGTCAATGGTACGCTAATCCGCTACGCATCGGTGACGGGATCAAGCTATTCGATCTATGCAACGGACATTACAACATTGCGTACAGTAGGTCAAACTTTCGAAGTAGTTGCAGTGAATGCGAGTGGACAAGAGGGAGATAAGGCTTCTTCCACCGTGAATGCAAAACCAGCAGTAGAGCTACCAGCCCCGATATTAAAGGCTTTCTATCGTGGAGATAAAGCTATCACAGGAACAGTTGATGCGAATGCGAAGAAAATTGCATTATATGTGAATGGTGTATTTGTTCGTTATGGTTCGATTACAGGCACGAGCTACTCCATCTATGCGTCAGATGTAGCTCTTCTAAAAACAGTAGGGCAAACCTTTGAAGTGGTAGCTGTCAATGAATCCGGGGTAGAAGGAAAAAAGAACGAT
>NZ_AODK01000121.1 GCF_000525975.1 Listeria rocourtiae FSL F6-920 | reverse complement strand
TTAATAGAATCACTAGCGGTGTCATTATTGGTGAATAGTTCTTTGACAGCGTCAGTAGCCACAGTTTGGCGTTCGTTTTCAGCTTGTATAGCTTCATTTTTGGCATCAAGAAGAGTTTGAGCGGCAGCGATGTCTAGCTCTAATTCAGCTTTAACTGTTGAATCTGTGACAGCGTCTACTAAATTTTTAGCAGCATCGATAGCAGCTTGATCCGTTGTATCTTTAATAGAATCACTAGCGGTGTCATTATTGGTAAATAATTCTTTGACAGCATCAGTAGCTGCGATTTGGCGTTCGTTTTCAGCTTGTATAGCTTCATTTTTGGCATCAAGAAGAGTTTGAGCGGCAGCGATGTCTAGCTCTAATTCAGCTTTAACTGTTGGATCTGTGACAGCATCTACTAAATTTTTAGCAGCATCAATGGCTTCTTGATCCGTCGTATCTTTAATGGAATCACTAGCGGTGTCATTATTGGTGAATAGTTCTTTGACAGCGTCAGTAGCCACAGTTTGGCGTTCGTTTTCAGCTTGTATAGCTTCATTTTTTGGCATCAAGAAGAGTTTTGAGCGGCAGCGATGTAT
>NZ_AODK01000120.1 GCF_000525975.1 Listeria rocourtiae FSL F6-920 | reverse complement strand
TGATTCCGACAAGAAAACCGAAATTACAACAAGCGCTTAACAAAGCACAACGCCAACTCGCACTCGGCGAAGTTACCATTGATTCCTATACTACTGGTGGCAATTACATCACAGGTACAACAAAAACAGGCGTAACAAAAGTCGGTATCTATGTGAACGGTAAACTCATCCGCACAGCAGCCGCAAGCAATGGCACGTACCAAATTTACGCTAGCACAACACCAGAACTCCAAGTCGCTGGGCAAACCTTCGAAGTAGCACCAATTGCAACAGATGGAACAATCGGATTAAAATCCAGCTCTGTAGTTGTCGCCAAAGTTGTACCGAAAAAGATCGTAAAACCAATGATTGACGACTATTTCAAAGGAGCAAGCTACATCACCGGTACCGTGTCCACTGAAGCCAAGAAAATCGCGCTTTATATCGATGGTCAGTTCATCCGCTATGGTGCCATAACAGGTGATACATTCAAAATCTATGCCTCCGATGTTGCCCTTATGAAATCAGAAGGCCAAACATTCGAAGTAGTCGCTGTTGATAACCTTGGCAACGAAGGTGAACGCGCTTC
>NZ_AODK01000119.1 GCF_000525975.1 Listeria rocourtiae FSL F6-920 | reverse complement strand
AAATCGTGGAGTTGGAACCAGATAGCACGTATACGTTGAGTGCACTCATCAAAACGAGCGATATGAAGGATACGAATGTGTTCTTTAATGTCGAGTTGCAGGATGCGACAGGGAAACGCGTGACCGATGGGGAAGCATGGCAGAGCAACCGGTACAGCGATTTGAAGGCGAACCGTCCATGGACGAAGCGCCAACTGACGATTAAGACGACGAAAACGACAGCGAAAGCCTACATTTTCCTCGAAGTGGAGCAAAATAAAGACACGGGTGGAACGGGAACCGCGTGGTTTGACAATGTCCAACTCGAAAAAGGGGAGGCATCGGCGACCTTTAACCCTGTCCTAAATAGTAGTTTTGAAACCAGCACAGAATTGATGGCAACCGGCTGGTGGCGCGGATCGACCGCAGGCGCGGATAAAATGGCCATCGATGATACCGAAGGCTTTGCGGATAGCTCCTCGGCACGCATTGTGCGGACAGCCGTGACGGACGTGGACAGCAAGTATGGACAAGAAATCGTACTCAACCAAACCACAGCGAAAAATGTGACAGTCACCGCGATGTCCAAATCCGAGAATGTGGTGAATACCGCAGGCGGCGAGAAGTTATCGAACGATTACGCGATTTTGGCCGAGGCAGTCTTGACGGATGGTGTGACAAAATCTTTCTACGCGCCATTCCCAACGGGAACGAATGAGTGGAACCGTAGTGCGGTGACCGTGA
>NZ_AODK01000118.1 GCF_000525975.1 Listeria rocourtiae FSL F6-920 | reverse complement strand
GTTTCCTGGACATACAAAGATAAACCGAGCAAAGACAACAAAGGAAAAACCGACAAAATCAATGAAGTCCTTGTTTCCCACGGGGCACACAACTACAAAGCAACGTATGACTACAATGCGTTAGATCAAAACACCAAATTGAACGATGGTTCCCGAAACTATTTCTTGGAGTATGATGAGTTCGGCAATGTGGACCAGTATCTCAACGGCAATGGCGTTGGCACCAACTTCAATTATGATGCGACACAAAAAGTACGTGAAATCCAGATTGGGAATAAAACTGGCGATAGCTTATTTGAAGAAAGCTACACGTATGATGCAGCGAGTAACCGAACCACGATGGATAATAAGAAAGCCGGTAAAACGAGTTACGACTATGATGCGATTAACCAACTCACCAAAGAAACCCTACCAGATGGCACGGTGAAAGCCTATACGTACGATGGCTTCGGTAACCGTACCAAAGTGACAGATTCCAGCAAGACAAAAGCCATCGAAGCGAGTTATAATGATGGTAACCAGCTCACGGCTTGGAATGGCGACAAACTAACGTATGACACGAATGGGAATCGTCTCAGCGATGGGACATACACGTACACCTGGGATACGG
>NZ_AODK01000117.1 GCF_000525975.1 Listeria rocourtiae FSL F6-920 | reverse complement strand
CCACGGGTTGTTACCTAACGTCTTCAGCCAGCGATGGCTGTGTCAGTTAGTTGAAAGGTTACTTTCAGTTGATTCTCGGTTCTTACTTGGTTGGTACAAGTCTAAGACTTATACCGCACTTTACTAACTTTCTTATCTAGTTTTCAAAGAACAAGGTATTTGGTGGAGCCTAGCGGGATCGAACCGCTGACCTCCTGCGTGCAAAGCAGGCGCTCTCCCAGCTGAGCTAAGGCCCCATTGTAAGATGAGTATATATCACTAGTGGACGGCTTTCCTCAAAAGAAAGTGGGCCTAAATGGACTCGAACCATCGACCTCACGCTTATCAGGCGTGCGCTCTAACCAGCTGAGCTATAGGCCCGTCAATAAAAAGCGCCTCTTTCTAAAAAAAGGGCTCACCACTAACTAGAGATTAATCTCTCAAAACTGAACAAAACAAAAGATAAAACAAAAGCAGGTTTCCTTTTCCTTAGAAAGGAGGTGATCCAGCCGCACCTTCCGATACGGCTACCTTGTTACGACTTCACCCCAATTATCTGTCCC
>NZ_AODK01000116.1 GCF_000525975.1 Listeria rocourtiae FSL F6-920 | reverse complement strand
CGAAAGCTAACGATATCAATTGGTTTACGGATGTCAAAGCCGAGGACAAGGTAGACGGAGATATAAGTGTTGAAGTGAACGTAGACTATAGCGGTGTGAACTTCCGAAAGGAAGGGAACTATCCAGTGGTGTATAGTGTGACGAACAGTAATGGCAAATCCGCAAGCACAACAGTAAATATGCAAATAACAGCAGAAGCACCAGTCATACAGGCAAAAGACATGAGCGCCATCGCAGGAGCGAAAGCTAACGATATCAATTGGTTTACGGATGTCAAAGCCGAGGACAAGGTAGATGGAGATATAAGTGTTGAAGTGAACGTAGACTATAGCGGTGTGAACTTCCGAAAGGAAGGGAACTATCCAGTGGTGTATAGTGTGACGAACAGTAATGGCAAATCCGCAAGCACGACAGTAAATATGCAAATAACAGCAGAAG
>NZ_AODK01000115.1 GCF_000525975.1 Listeria rocourtiae FSL F6-920 | reverse complement strand
AGTTATTCAACAAATGACGACTCTTCTAGCAATAGCATCAAAAAACTTAACAGACCAAACTGCTATCAATAACGCGAAAGCTTTGGTAGACAAAGTTACTGATCCTACTGTCAAAGCGGCTTTAGAACAAGACATTGCTAAAGCTCAAAACCTACTTGATGCTAAAAATGCTGCTATTCAAGCAGAAAAAGACCGTCAAGACGCTGCTTCTAAAGCTGTTAAAGAGTTATTCACAAATGACGACTCTTCTAGCAATAGCATCAAAAACTTAACAGACCAAACTGCTATCAATAACGCGAAAGCTTTGGTAGACAAAGTTACTGATCCTACTGTCAAAGCGGCTTTAGAACAAGACATTGCTAAAGCTCAGAGCCTACTTGACGCTAAAAATGCTGCTATTCAAGCAGAAAAAGACCGTCAAGACGCTGCTTCTAAAGCTGTTAAAGAGTTATTCACAAATGACGACTCTTCTAGCAATAGCATCAAAAACTTAACAGACCAAACTGCTATCAATAACGC
>NZ_AODK01000114.1 GCF_000525975.1 Listeria rocourtiae FSL F6-920 | reverse complement strand
ACCTTCGACCCACTGAAAGAAGTAAGCGCAAGCGACCTAAAAAGATGGAGATATCACAAGTGATGTCAAAGTGGTAGAAAACAAAGTAGACAACATGAAACCAGGCGTATACGAAGTGACGTATCAAGTCACAAACAGCGTAGGTGAAAGTACAAGCAAAACAATCCAAGTACAGGTGCTGAGCCGACCAATTATTGAGGCGAAAGACCACATCATGTATGTCGGAGACACCTATGACCCACTGAAAGAAGTAAGCGCAAGCGACCTAAAAGATGGAGATATCACAAGTGATGTCAAAGTAGTAGAAAACAAAGTAGACAACATGAAACCAGGCGTATACGAAGTGACGTATCAAATCACAAACAGCGTAGGTGAAAGTACAAGCAAAACAATCCAAGTACAGGTGCTGAGCCGACCAATCATTGAGGCAAAAGACCACATCATGTATGTCGGAGACACCTATGACCCACTGAAAGAAGTAAGCGCAAGCGACTTAAAAGATGGAGACATCACAAGTGATGTCAAAGTAGTAGAAAACAAAGTAGACAACATGAAACCAGGCGTATACGAAGTGACGTATCAAATCACAAACAGCGTAGGTGAAAGTACAAGCAAAACAATCCAAGTACAGGTGCTGAGCCGACCAATCATTGAGGCAAAAGACCACATCATGTATGTCGGAGACACCTATGACCCACTGAAAGAAGTAAGCGCAAGCGACTTAAAAGATGGAGACATCACGAGTGATGTCAAAGTAGTAGAAAACAAAGTAGACAACATGAAACCAGGCGTATATGAAGTGACGTATCAAGTCACAAACAGCGTAGGTGAAAGTACAAGCAAAACAATCCAAGTACAGGTGCTGAGCCGACCAATCATTGAGGCAAAAGACCACATCATGTATGTCGGAGAC
>NZ_AODK01000113.1 GCF_000525975.1 Listeria rocourtiae FSL F6-920 | reverse complement strand
TGTTGTTTTATACGATGGAACGAATGTATTTTCCGGTTCAAAAGGTGGACTAGGTGACAAATATTCAAATGGAGTGAATCAACGTGTAGAGCTTGTGTTTACAGCAAAATCGGCTGCCACTTCAGTTGGAAATCGTTTTATTTCAGATAAGAGTGGTAACTGGCAAGTATTTGGCATGAGTAACTTCCAAGTTTTTGATATCACAGAAGAAGACAATCAAGAGAAAGCACGTGAAGCGGTAAATAGTTTATTCACAAACAAAGATCCAAACGGTACGATTACAGAAACAGTGACACAAGCGGAGATTGATGCGGCGCAAGCGTTGATTAACAACGTGACAGACCCAGCGAAGAAAGCAGCGTTACAAGCAGATCTAAACAAAGCACAAAGTCAATTAGATGCGAATCAATATAATGCCATTCAAAAAGAGCTGGGTAATCTGGTTGAAAATCCAGCATTTGAACTCACAGAGTCTAGTACGGCAGTCGATAAATGGGGATTATACCGTAATAACGTGGCAGTTAGTAACGCCTCAACAAGCATCACGCTACAACAATCGGTAGATACTGATGGTAATATTCCTACGACCAATGAAAGCATTAAGATGAAGAATGGTGCGCAGGCTGGTGAACTACAAGGGTATATTAAAGATGACAACATGTTAATTATGGGACAAACCCTTAAAACGATTGCTAATCATAAGTATAGATTAACCGCCAACCACACTGGTAAAAGCGCTGTTGTTTTATACGATGGAACGAATGTATTTTCCGGTTCAAAAGGTGGACTAGGTGACAAATATTCAAATGGAGTGAATCAACGTGTAGAGCTTGTGTTTACAGCAAAATCGGCTGCTACTTCAGTTGGAAATCGTTTTATTTCAGATAAGAGTGGTAACTGGCAAGTATTTGGCATGAGTGACTTCCAAGTTTTTGATATCACAGAAGAAGACAATCAAGAGAAAGCACGTGAAGCGGTAAATAGTTTATTCACAAACAAAGATCCAAACGGTACGATTACAGAAACAGTGACACAAGCGGAGATTGATGCGGC
>NZ_AODK01000112.1 GCF_000525975.1 Listeria rocourtiae FSL F6-920 | reverse complement strand
ATCCACGATAAAGCGGGAATACATCTTAAATTTCCCTGTTGGATCAATCCCACCGGCTGCCACAACTTCTAAGTCTTTCACCGCTGTAATTGTCCGCTGAGGTACACCATTCACCACTAAACGTAAGACCGACGTGCCTGCTGGCACAAATCCCATAATATAGTCATCATTGGCTTTAATTGGGTTCACTACAGGTTTTACAAGTTCTTTTAAGACTGTTACCGTTGTTTTCAGATGGATAGGTGTCCGAATTCCATAATCCACTGTCACTTGATCCCCAGCCTCGAGGCGAAGATTTGTCTTCACACCATCGGTGTTAAAACGACTGTAGATGGAGAAACTACCATCTTCATCAGGTACAGCTGTCCGTTGGGCAATACCGTTCACAAGTAAACGTACCATTTTCGTGCCTGCCGGTGCTTTCCCTGTCACCGTTTGTTGGTACGGGCCAACCGGGTTTACTTCTGGCGCAGCCATCGGAATATAGTTCGTGACACTCACCGATACTGTTGCGCTGACGCCTCCTTTGCCATTAGCCAGTTGCACTTGAATGACCGTGCCTGCGGCTTGTTCTGGAATCGTCACGGCAAAATCACCATTGGCATTAACAGTTCCCTTGTATGTTTTCCCTTGGATAGTCACCACAACCTCCATACCTGGTGTGCCTTTTCCAGTCACCTGCGTGGCATTGTTGTATACTGTATCAATTTGTGGTTTTTCCAATGGTTGTTTATTCCATAGTTCTTGGGCTTTGTTTAACTCTTGGATGAGTGCCTCTTTCTCAGCACCTGCTGGCAGTTGTTGCACCAATGCATTCGCTTGATCAATCGTGTGTTGCGTCGTGTTTTTATCGAGATTCGTGTGTGCCGCATTGCTAAACAACGCATCCACACTTGCTTTCGCTTTTTGGTAGTTCTCATTGACCGATTCACGGGCATTCAACAATTCTTGCGCTTGTTCGATTGCTTCCAACAATGCTGCCTTCACAGGTCCCTCTGCTAATTGATTTACCTTGGTTTTAGCAGTGTCGATGTGTCCTTGAGTCGTGCTTTCTTTCAAAGCTGCGTGTGTTTTATCTGTAAACAAGCCATCAACCAGTGTTTTGGCAGCATTCTCTTGTGCTTCTTTTTCGTTTGCCGCATCGAGTAGCGATTGCGCTTTGTCTACATGCGCTTGCAACTCTGCTTTTTTCGCGGTGTCTGTGACTGCGTCCACTTTGGCTTGTGCTGCATCCAGCTCCGCTTGGGTCACGGTTTCTTTCAGCGCATTCGCTGGATTATTCCCTTCAAACAGCTCATTGACCGCCTTTTCCGCAGTGACTTCTGCTGTATTTGTCGCATTTAACAACTCTTGCGCACGGTTCAGTTTGTTTTGTAAGTCTGTCTTCACCGCACTCGGTAACAGGAGATCAATCTGTGCTTGGGCTTTATCAATAGCTGCTTGATTGGTTGTCGCTTTGATTGCATCGGTTAATGGTTCATTGTTTTGATACAACTGGTTCACTAAGAAACCAGCAATCAGTTGTTGTCCCTTATCCGCTGCTTCGGCTTCCTTCTTCACATCGAATTCTGCTTGCGCTTTATCGATATGAGCTTGCAGCTCTGCTTTCTTCGCTGAATCTGTGACTTTATCCACTTTCGCTTGCGCCGCATCAATGTCCGCTTGCGTCACGGTTTCTTTTATCTTGTTCGCTGGATTATTCCCTTCAAACAACTCATTCACAGCTACATCTACTGCTTTTTGTGCATCCAACAATTCTTGCGCGCGGTTCAGTTTGTTTTGTAAATCTGTCTTCACGGCGCTTGGTAACAGCAGGTCTATTTGCGCTTGCGCTGTGTCGATCGTTGCTTGGGTAGTTGTCGCTTTGATCGCATCGGTTGCTGGATTATTATTTTGATACAACTGGTTCACTAAGAAACCAGCAATCAGTTGTTGTTCCTTATCCGCTGCTTCGGCTTCCTTCTTCACATCGAATTCTGCTTGCGCTTTATCAATATGGGCTTGCAGCTCTGCTTTCTTCGCTGGATCTGTAACTTTATCCACTTTCGCTTGCGCCGCATCAATGTCCGCTTGCGTCACGGTTTCTTTTATCTTGTTCGCTGGATTATTCCCTTCAAACAACTCATTCACAGCTACATCTACTGCTTTTTGTGCATCCAACAATTCTTGCGCGCGGTTCAATTTGTTTTGTAAATCCGTCTTCACGGCGCTTGGTAACAGCAGGTCTATTTGCGCTTGCGCTGTGTCGATCGTTGCTTGGGTAGTTGTCGCTTTGATCGCATCGGTTGCTGGATTATTATCTTGATACAACTGATTCACTAAGAAACCAGCAATAGCTTGTTGTCCTTTATCCGTTGCTTCGGTTTCCTTTTTCGCATCGAATTCTGCCTGCGCTTTATCTACGTATGCTTGCAGTTCCGCTTTTGTCGCTGGGTCTATCACCGTGTAAACTTTCGCCTGCGCCGCATCAATATCCGCTTGCGTCACGGTTTCTTTCAGCGCATTCGCTGGATTACTATCCTCAAATAGTGC
>NZ_AODK01000111.1 GCF_000525975.1 Listeria rocourtiae FSL F6-920 | reverse complement strand
CCTCGGCACCATATACTTATATAATGCGCCCGTAGCTCAACTGGATAGAGTACTTGACTACGAATCAAGCGGTTAGAGGTTCGAATCCTCTCGGGCGCGCTTTCGGGAAGTAGCTCAGCTTGGTAGAGCACTTGGTTTGGGACCAAGGGGTCGCAGGTTCGAATCCTGTCTTCCCGACCATTAAGAGAATGATATATCCCATAGGTTACTTATGAAGGGGCCTTAGCTCAGCTGGGAGAGCGCCTGCTTTGCACGCAGGAGGTCAGCGGTTCGATCCCGCTAGGCTCCACCAAATTATTTTTTTTATGACCTTTGAAAACTGAACAGAAACAAAGATAAAACCAATAGAGACAGTAATGTTTCTAGGTAAGAATCGCAGGGCGGAAATAGAGAGCTATTTCCAAAAAAAACTACTAGTAAAGTAATTTGCTAGCGAAGTCAATGTGACGCAAGGATCT
>NZ_AODK01000110.1 GCF_000525975.1 Listeria rocourtiae FSL F6-920 | reverse complement strand
CAACGAGCCAAATTTGCATCGAAGGAGGCTGATGCGCATGCCACGGATTGAGATTGGGGAAGTACGTTACTTTGTAGAGCAGTTTTTAAGAGAAAGTAAGCGATTACGAGATGCGTTGCGAGATTATCGGAAAGCCGTTGCGAAATTAGTGGCGGATGGTGAGATCCAAGGTGAGTTTGTGACTAGTGCAAAAAGTTATTATGAAATGGTGCACTATCCCATCGTAGACACGACCATTGAATGTTTGAGCGAAGCGGATCGGATTTTGAAGAAATATGTGCAGGATTTTGAATCGCAAGTGGATGATGCGTTTGACTCCCGATTGGATTCAGATAAATTGGATGCGTTATATGCCGAAATCAGACGGTCAGAGAATTTATTGGATGATTTCACGCATGCGATGGATTCGATGACGGGGAACTTGAATCTTGGGCAACAGATAGGCATGAAGCTGGGACTGGAAACGTCGATGATGCAAATCAAAGAAGAAATCAAGATTTTAGAACGCTATTTAGATTTTG
>NZ_AODK01000109.1 GCF_000525975.1 Listeria rocourtiae FSL F6-920 | reverse complement strand
ACAACGATGACACAAAAAGGCACTATCAAAAAACACAACCGACCAAGCTGCCATCGACACCGCCCAACAACTCGTAAACAGCGTGACTGATTCCGACAAGAAAACCGAATTACAACAAGCGCTTAACAAAGCACAACGCCAACTCGCACTCGGCGAAGTTACCATTGATTCCTATACTACTGGTGGCAATTACATCACAGGTACAACAAAAACAGGCGTAACAAAAGTTGGTATTTATGTGAACGGTAAACTCATCCGCACAGCAGCTGCAAGCAATGGTACGTATCAAATCTACGCTAGCACCACACCAGAACTACAAGTCGCTGGGCAAACCTTCGAAGTAGTACCAATCGCAACAGATGGAACAATTGGGCTAAAATCGAGCTCTGTAGTTGTCGCAAAAGTCGCACCAAAAAAGATCGCAAAACCAATGATTGATGACTATTTCAAAGGAGCAAGCTACATCACCGGTACCGTTTCCACTGAAGCAAAAAAAAAATCGCGCTTTACATCGATGGCCAGTTCATCCGCTATGGTGCCATAACAGGTGATACATTCAAAATCTATGCCTCCGATGTTGCCCTTATGAAATCAGAAGGCCAAACATTCGAAGTAGTCGCTGTTGATAACCTTGGCAACGAAGGTGAACGCGCTTCATCTGATGTCAAAGTGAA
>NZ_AODK01000108.1 GCF_000525975.1 Listeria rocourtiae FSL F6-920 | reverse complement strand
CCAAGCATCCGATAAACTCAAAAAAATTCTATTTGATAAAGAAAAACGGGAAAAGTTGTTTCTGGACTTTTTGGAGCTTGAAAAGGACGTCAGCTATGACTGGTTTCACATCTACTTTCAAGATGAGCACGCAGATCGTAAGAAGCACATGCAAGACTTCACACCGAATGAATTAAGTGATGTTATTTCTAAGTTGGTTGGAGAATCACCAAATACACTGGACATCGCATCAGGAACTGGAGGTATGATCATTAGAAAGTGGTGGAGCGACTGTTTAAGAGAAGGCCCATTTGTATATCTCCCATCGAAACATTTGTATCAGTGCGAAGAATTATCAGATCGAGCTATTCCGTTCTTATTATTCAATCTCATGATACGAGGCATGAACGCGACTGTCGTACATGGTGACGTGCTATCGAGAGAAGTCAAACAAGTGTATTTTATCCAAAATGAACACAACGACCATTTGCTTTTTAGTAGCTTAAATGTATTTCCACATAACGAGACAATTTGTAATGAGTTCAACGTGCGCAAATGGCTAGAAGAAGAATTGAATCATATTGAGAGTTCAGAAATGCCAGATCATTTGAAGTTTGAGGAGGAACAAGCATGACG
>NZ_AODK01000107.1 GCF_000525975.1 Listeria rocourtiae FSL F6-920 | reverse complement strand
CAGATCAAGCATTACCGCGATGACGTCGTGTTTCGCGCGTATAGTCCGTTAATGGATCAAGAAGGACGGTATCCGGAGGGAGCTTTGGTGTACGAACAGCGCCTCCCGATTCTTGCGCCAGTGACATGCCAAGCGGCACCCTATACAGTAGGGAGTGCCTATGTGACAGGGAGTTATACCGAGGGAAACGTGGGATTGGTGCAGCAAGTGAGCTTGGATGTGAATGGGTACGCCTATGGGGCAGTGCCCGTCTTACCAGGGGGAACCTTCCGTTATTATGGCAAGGATAAAATACAACACGTTGACGATTATGTACTCCTGCGCTTTTATACGCACAAGCATGCCGTATGTGGGGAACAAATCGTGGACGTGAGAGGAGCGAGTAAAGCATGACAAAGCAACGATATCGTATGAAACTAGCAGGGTGGAGTTTGGTGCTCGCATTAGGAGGTGTCGTGTTCCCGATGGGTGGCACTTCTAACCCGATAGGGGTTCCTGTGGTAGCGGCAACGGCCATGGAAGAAGAGGTTCATATTGCCGACCCTTTTCTCCGTCTCTATGTTCGGAATCGGTTAGATGTTCCAGCTGGAGAGCCACTGACCGCGAAGCGGATGTTGTGGCTACGAGAATTAGAGTTACCCCAACGAGGCATTACGTCGTTAGAGGGGTTGCAGTATGCCAAAAATATC
>NZ_AODK01000106.1 GCF_000525975.1 Listeria rocourtiae FSL F6-920 | reverse complement strand
CGAGAGGCTGGCTTCTGAAGCTGGATCCGGAGGCGCTTCACGGGATTGCTGTACATGGATTACATGCTCGCTTCGCTCTCATGCATATTGAGGCTCTAATTCAGCATACTACGCTTCTTAAGAGCCACAACAAAGCTGAAACGGCCCGTTCAGCTCCGAAAAAAACTGGAGCGGCCTTAGTAAAAAGTCGCTCTTGCTTTTTATGGAGGGCGTGAAGTTTTCGAGGAGTTGGCCGTTGAAGCTGGATCTCATGAAAAGCTGAAGAAGCCCGTTAGGCTCGACAGAAATTGTTAGGGGGCGCAGTGAAAACCCTCTTTTGGTTTTTACGGAGGCACCGAAATTTCCGAGAGGCTGGCTTCTGAAGCTGGATCCGGAGGCGCTTCACGGGATTGCTGTACATGGATTACATGCTCGCTTCGCTCTCATGCATATTGAGGCTCTAATTCAGCATACTACGCTTCTTAAGAGCCACAACAAAGCTGAAACGGCCCGTTCAGCTCCGAAAAAAACTGGAGCGGCCGCAGTAAAAAGCCGTTCTTGCTTTTTATGGAGGGCGTGAAGTTTTCGAGGAGTTGGCCGTTGAAGCCGGATCTCATGAAAAGCTGAAGAAGCCCGTTAGGCTCGACAGAAATTGTTAGGGGGCGCAGTGAAAACCCTCTTTTGGTTTTTACGGAGGCACCGAAATTTCCGAGAGGCTGGCTTCTGAAGCTGGATCCGGAGGTGCCTCACGTGATGCAGTACATGGATTACATGCTCACTTCGTTCTCATGCATATTGAGGCTCTCATGTGCACTGCTTCTTATTTGATTCCAGTTACTCCCTGTTCTGCGCTTAAGAACCACTGATGGATTACATGTTCGCTTTGCTCTCATGCATATTGAGGCTCTCTTGCATACTGCTTCTTATTTGATTCTAGTTATTCCTTGTTCTGCGCTTAAGAGCCACTGGTGGATTACATGCTCACTTCGTTCTCATGCATATTGAGGCTCTCATGTGCACTGCTTCTTATTTGATTCCAGTTATTCCCTGTTCTGCACTTAAGAGCCACTGATGGATTACATGCTCACTTCGTTCTCATGCATATTGAGGCTCTCATGTGCACTGCTTCTTATTTGATTCCAGTTATTCCCTGTTCTGCACTTAAGAGCCACTGATGGATTACATGCTCACTTCGTTCTCATGCATATTGAGGCTCTCATGTGCACTGCTTCTTATTTGAT
>NZ_AODK01000105.1 GCF_000525975.1 Listeria rocourtiae FSL F6-920 | reverse complement strand
GTGACGAACAGTAACGGCAAATCCGCAAGCACGACAGTAAATATGCAAATAACAGCAGAAGCACCAGTCATACAGGCAAAAGACATGAGCGCCATCGCAGGAGCGAAAGCTAACGATATCAATTGGTTTACGGATGTCAAAGCCGAGGACAAGGTAGACGGAGATATAAGTGTTGAAGTGAACGTAGACTATAGCGGTGTGAACTTCCGAAAGGAAGGGAACTATCCAGTGGTGTATAGTGTGACGAACAGTAACGGCAAATCCGCAAGCACGACAGTAAATATGCAAATAACAGCAGAAGCACCAGTCATACAGGCAAAAGACATGAGCGCCATCGCAGGAGCGAAAGCTAACGATATCAATTGGTTTACGGATGTCAAAGCCGAGGACAAGGTAGACGGAGATATAAGTGTTGAAGTGAACGTAGACTATAGCGGTGTGAACTTCCGAAAGGAAGGGAACTA
>NZ_AODK01000104.1 GCF_000525975.1 Listeria rocourtiae FSL F6-920 | reverse complement strand
GGCTTTCGAAAAAGTTCCCACAGTTCGGGCATAGCCAAGCGCACTTTTTCCTTTTTAATATTTTCTTACCAACCCTTAGTTTTCCTCCTATCCCTAGTATTCTAAGCGGTGTAGCAGTCATTACACCCTTCAAAGCACCATGACCGGTCGCTTTAATTGCTCCTTTCCAAGTACCTCCACCTTTACGATATTTCCAAAGATATTTCCCTAACCCAATTCCAGAACCGATTGCTGCCGCGGTTATATACCATGGCACAGCGCGTCCATCTGGGTCTATATTCATGACTGGGTTATTGTTGGCATAATTATAACCATTCATTGTCTGAGGATCATCTTCATCGCCAGGCTCTGGTTCATAGTAACGCGCCATCAAATAGTACATGCCGATTTCTTTGTCATACGTATAGCCGGCATAGCCGAATGGGTTTTGTTTGGCTTCATTGGTTGTCTCAATAGCTTGTAGGACGTTCCCCCATGCATCGTAGCTATACTCTGCCACAAGGTCACCAGCTTCATTGGTTAGGGCAACCACATCACCCTGCGCATTGTAGTGATAGAAAACGGTTTTTGCACCCACTTTCATCGCCATACGCACGTTGCTATCCGAATAGACATATCGGCGTTGCACCGTGCCTGCACCATCTGTCTCGTACAAGACATCGATACTATCGCCATCGTAGTAATACTTCGTTGTTTGGCCATTCACTGTTTTTTCGATACGACGATTATCATCATCGTATTGATACGTGGCGAATGGGGTTGTTTCCCCTTTTTTCGTGATGGCTGTTAACTGGTCTGCCGTATCCCAGGTGTACGTGTATGTCCCATCGCTGAGACGATTCCCATTCGTGTCATACGTTAATGTATCGCCATTCCATGTCGTGAAATATTTTGGACACGACATAAATAGAATTTTATTCGCTTTCTTCTATGAAACTTGCTTCCATATACAAAGAAAGAGCATCACGTTTTTTCAGTGCGCCCTTTCTTTGTTATTTAGATGACTGCTTTACTGCTACTTAAATCTGATTACTTTCTGACCACTTATTTCAATTTTTTCTCTATCTCGTTTTCCCTCGTCCCATCCCAGCGTAGCGCTGTAATGTCTTCTTTTTTCAACCATGTATAGCCATCATAACGTCCTTCTTCTGTCACGTTG
>NZ_AODK01000103.1 GCF_000525975.1 Listeria rocourtiae FSL F6-920 | reverse complement strand
GGTGTGAAGTGGAATGGGCAAACCGCATTTAGCTTCCAATTTGACCCGAATGGGAACGAAACCAAAGTGACCGACGCAACCACAGGATGGGTGCGCGATAAAGCTTATGATGATGCCGACCGTATCACAAAACAAACCGAACGCGGTGGCAGTGTTTCCTGGACATACAAAGATAAACCGAGCAAAGACAACAAAGGAAAAACCGACAAAATCAATGAAGTCCTTGTTTCCCACGGGGCACACAACTACAAAGCAACGTATGACTACAATGCGTTAGATCAAAACACCAAGTTTAACGATGGTTCCCGAAACTATTTCTTGGAGTATGATGAGTTCGGCAATGTGGACCAGTATCTCAACGGCAATGGCGTTGGCACCAACTTCAATTATGATGCGACACAAAAAGTACGTGAAATCCAAATTGGGAATAAGGCTGGCAATACCTTATTTGAAGAAAGCTACACGTATGATGCAGCGAGTAACCGAACCACGATTGAGAATAAGAAAGCAGGTAAAACGAGTTACGAGTACGATGCCATCAATCAGCTCACGAAAGAGACACTGCCAGATGGCACGGTGAAAGCCTATACGTACGATGGCTTCGGTAATCGTACCAAAGTGACAGATTCCAGCAAGACAAAAGCCATCGAAGCGAGTTATAATGATGGTAACCAGCTCACGGCTTGGAATGGCGACAAACTAACGTATGACACGAATGGGAATCGTCTCAGCGATGGGACATACACGTACACCTGGGATACGGCAGATCAGTTAACAGCCATCACGAAAAAAGGGGAAACAACCCCATTCGCCACGTATCAAT
>NZ_AODK01000102.1 GCF_000525975.1 Listeria rocourtiae FSL F6-920 | reverse complement strand
CGAACAAAGAAACGTAAATTTCTACAAAAAGAGGAGTTAGCAAAGTTATTACAATCACTTGATACAAGTAAAGTTGGTTTTGACTGGTTCGTAATGTTGATAGCTAAAACAGGTATGCGTTATGCCGAGGCGTTAGCTGTCACTCCAAATGACTTTGACTGGGTAAATCAAACAATAACAATCAATAAAACGTGGGATTATAAAGGCAACACAGGCTTCTCTAAAACGAAAACAACCTCATCGGTTCGAACAATAAAAATAGATTGGCAAATTGTCGGTCAGTTTAAGCCGTTGATAAAAGACTTTGCAGACGAGGAGCCGATTTTCGTGAATAAATTAGAAGATGGCACTTATCAACGACAGTTTAATTCTACAATCAACAACTTCTTAGTAGCAAAATGCAAAGCAGTTGGGATTACGGAGATAAGCCTACACGCGTTACGTCACACACATGCTAGCGTATTGCTTGCGGAGGGTGTATCTATTCATACCATTTCGGCACGGCTAGGACATGCAGATGTTAGCGTGACGCAAGAAACATATGCTCATATATTAGATGAATTGCAAAAGAAGGATGATCAAAAAATGCTATCTGTGCTGATGCAAATCGCGTAGAGGGGTGAGTTTATGCCGAAAAGGTTGTTCAGCGAAGAGGAAGAAGAGTATTTAGAGTATTATATTTTTTGCCAAGACGAACAGAACTATGAAGCAGCAGCTAAGCACTTAGATTGCACCACAGAACAAATATCAAACTGGCGTGGTTATCACATGAAGAAGCGCACATTAAAGCGCAGATGGACGGAAAGAGAATGTGAAATACTTCGAAGGTTCCATCCAGCTATGAATGTGCACGAAATTGCAAAGATGCTGAATAGACCTTATTCTGCTGTTGCCAGAAAAGCTTCTAACATGGG
>NZ_AODK01000101.1 GCF_000525975.1 Listeria rocourtiae FSL F6-920 | reverse complement strand
CACAAACAGAACTGGAAGCACTGACGTTAACAAGCGAAGAAGCTACTGCTAAAATCCGAATGTTTGAGGCGCCAGTTTTACAAGCGAGTGATCTGCATGCCACAGCGGGTGCCAAAGCAACAGATGTGGATTGGATGGGCACTGTATCGGCGTTGGATGAAGTAGATGGTGATGTCACGAAGCAGGTTAGCGTAGACTATCATGCCGTGAACTTCAACAAAGAAGGGGAATACCCCGTCACATATTCGATTACAAATAGCAAAAATAAAACAGCCAAGAAGACGGTGACGATGACGATTTCAGCGGATGCCCCCGTTATTGAAGCGAACGATCTTGATATTATCGCAGGAACGGATGCCAGTGCCATTTCATGGTATACCGGCGTCAGTGCCACAGATAAAGTGGATGGCGATTTGAGTAACGACCTTACTGTTGACTATAGTGCGGTTAATTTCAATAAGGAAGGCGACTATCCCGTTGTTTACAGCGTTAAAAATAGTAATAATAAATCGTTGACAAAAACGATAATCGCCCACGTCACAGCAGATGTACCAGTTATCACCGCGCAAGACATGCATGTGATCGCAGGTACTAAAGCAACAGACGTTGCCTGGTATCAAAATACATCGGCTACAGATAAAGTGGATGGCGATATTAGCGCGAATGTGACCGTTGATTCTAGTCAAGTAAACTTCCAAAAAGAAGGACAATACCCAGTCACCTATACGGTAACCAATACAAACAATAAGACGACAACCAAAACCGTCCAAGTAACTGTCACAGCAGATGTACCAGTCATTCAAGCTGTTGATATGCACCTTCAAGCTGGAACAAAAGCAGAGGAAGTGGCATGGTATCAAGATGTCCATGCCGCAGACAAAGCAGACGGCAATCTAAGTGCAGCGGTAACCGTGGATTATAGCGCTGTTCATTTTAACAAAGAAGGCACGTACCCAGTTGTATACACCGTGACGAACAGTAATCATAAAACAAGCTCTATCACGGTCACAATCACAATCACAGCAGATGCCCCAACGATACAAGCCGCCAATCTAGATGCACTAGCTGGTACAAAAGCAACAGACATCGCTTGGCACCAAGGCGTTTTGGCATCCGACAAAGCAGATGGTGATATTAGCACGGATGTAAAAGTAGATTACAGTCAAGTCCATTTTAACAAAGAAGGTAATTATCCCGTCGTATATACGGTAACAAACAGCAATAAGAAAACAACGAGTAAAACAGTCAACATGAGCATTACCGCTGAAAATCCAGTGCTGCAAGCGATGAATCTAACAGCCATTGCAGGAATAAATGCTAATGAGATTGCCTGGTATCAAAACACATCCGCTGAAGATCGCGTAGACGGTGACATTAGTGCCAACATCAGCGTCGATTACAGCGCCGTTAACTTCCAAAAAGAAGGCAGTTATCCGGTCATTTACAGTATCAAAAACAGCAACAATAAAACAACAATAAAAACAGTCAATATCACGGTAACGGCTGAGAAACCAGCCTTGCAAGCGAGCAATCTAGATATTCTTGCCGGAACAAAAGCCGAGGATACACCGTGGTACGACAGCGTAACAGCTCTGGATAAAGTAGATGGTGACATCACCAAAGATGTGACCGTTGATTACTCCAACGTGCAGTTTAAGAAAGAAGGTAGCTATCCAGTCACCTACACCGTCACTAACAGCAACGGAAAAACCACTACAACCACAGTAAACGTACAAGTAACGGCTACAAATCCAGTTTTAGAAGCAACAGATCTGGATGTGATTGCGGGGACGGATGCATTAGATATTCCGTGGTATCGTGGCGTTTCTGCGGAAGATTTGGCAGATGGAGACATCAGTGCTGACATCACAGTGAACTATGACCAGGTGAACTTCAAAAAAGAAGGCAGTTATCCAGCCACATACAGTGTGACAAATAGTAATGGCAAAAGGACAACAGCAACCATCAACGTGCTCGTCACTGCGGAGCATCCAGTCCTTCACGCCAATGACCTGGCCATCATTGCCGGAACAAAAGCCGAAGATACGGCATGGTTCCATAACGTGACGGCCGAAGATAAAGCCGATGGGAACATCTATGACGAAATCAACATCGATTACAGCGCCGTGGACTTTCAGAGAGAGGGTAGTTATCCAGCTACGTATAGCGTGACAAACAGTAATCATAAAACAACGACACAAACAGTCACTGTACAAGTAACGGCTGAAAATCCAGTTATCGAAGCTAGCGATATCAGTGTTTTGGCAGGCGCAACAAGCGAGGACTATCCATGGTTCCAGAACATTGTAGCCACGGATAAAGTAGACGGCGATATTTCGCAACTCGTGTCTGTCGATTACAGTAGCGTAGATTTTAACAAAGAAGGTAATTATCCCGTCACCTACACCGTGACAAATAGTAATAACAAAGAGACAAGCGTGACGATTAACGTGCAAGTCACCGCTGAAAATCCAGTCATCACGGCGGTCAATAAATCTATTTTGGCGGGAACAAAAGCCGAGGACATCGATTGGTTCACAGATGTTTCTGCAACGGATACAGTAGATGGCGACCTGAGTGCCGATGTAGCCGTGGACTATGCCAATGTCGCATTCAACAAAGAAGGCGTCTATCCGATTTACTACACCGTGACCAACAGTAATGGCAAAACAATCGTCCAAACGGTCCAAATCGATGTGACGGCGGAAATGGCGATGCTTGAAGCGGAGAACTTGATTGTGATGCAAGGCGTGACGGAAGATAACGTTGGCTGGTTAGAAAATGCCCATGCCCAAGATACCGTTGATGGCGACATCACCGATAAAAATCA
>NZ_AODK01000100.1 GCF_000525975.1 Listeria rocourtiae FSL F6-920 | reverse complement strand
CGACCACATAATTTCCAGCACTATCATACGTATTCTCCGTCAACACTTCCCCGTCAATTACACGCATGTTATCAAACCAAGCTTTCCCTGTATGCTTGCCACGGAATAGCGTCCAGATTTTCAAGCGCGCAATCGGTTTATCGACGTTCACGGTCACCGCACTACGGTTCCACTCATTCGTTCCCGTTGGGAATGGCGCGTAGAAAGATTTTGTCACACCATCCGTCAAGACTGCCTCGGCCAAAATCGCGTAATCGTTCGATAACTTCTCGCCGCCTGCGGTATTCACCACGTTCTCTGATTTGGACATCGCGGTGACTGTCACATTTTTCGCGGTGGTTTGGTTGAGTACGATTTCTTGTCCATACTTGCTGTCCACGTCCGTCACGGCTGTCCGCACAATGCGTGCCGAGGAGCTATCCGCAAAGCCTTCGGTATCATCGATGGCCATTTTATCCGCGCCTGCGGTCGATCCGCGCCACCAGCCGGTTGCCATCAATTCTGTACTGGCTTCAAAACTACTGTTCAGGACAGGATTAAAGGTCGCCGATGCTTCCCCTTTTTCCAGTTGGACATTGTCAAACCACGCCGTTCCTGTTCCACCCGTCTCTTTATTTTGCTCCACTTCAAGGAAAATGTAGGCTTTCGCTGTCGTTTTCGTGGTCTTAATCGTCAGTTGGCGCTTCGTCCATGGACGGTTCGCCTTCAAATCGCTATACCGGTTGCTCTGCCATGCTTCCCCATCGGTCACGCGTTTCCCTGTCGCATCCTGCAACTCGACATTAAAGAACACATTCGTATCCTTCATATCGCTCGTTTTGATGAGTGCACTCAACGTATACGTGCTATCTGGTTCCAACTCCACGATTTGTTTCCCAGCCGTAAAGCCGCGTCCCGTGGATTTCCCGGTAATCTTCAAGGAAGCCGCGCCACTCACGCCACCTGGTGCTGCCGTGGTTTTGTCCATCGCTACCGTTCCTGTCGCGGTTTGGTACACTTGCGAGAACCATTCCGTCGCGACTAAATCCTTTTCGAAACTTGGATTCGCTAAGATATTATTCGCTGTACTTAGTTCCGCGGTTCCTTTGATTACATTCCCATACTTGTCGTATTGGGAAACCGTCGATGTTGCACCACCGGATTGATCTGTTTCGGATACCGCATCGGCATCGTCATACGCCACCGTCGTCGTTTTATTCTCCGTATCGGTCATGGCGGTCACGTCGTTATTCTCGTTATACGTATAATTCTCCGTCCCATAAGGATCGGTGACTGACGTGACATTTCCATCCGCGTCATACGTATACGTCTCTTCTTGCCCTTTTGGACTTACTTCTTTGATGAGGTTATTCGCCTCATAGCTCGTTGTCGTGCTCAACTTCAAGCCATCCGCATCCACTACGACTTTCTCCGGGTTGCCTGCTTGGTTGTAGGTATACACGGTTTTCTTGCCTTTCGCGTTGACCAGCGTTGCCTCTCGCTTCTCGGGCGCATAGCTCAGTGTCGTCGCTTTGCCAACGGGGTCCGTCACTTTCACGAGTTTTTTATCGGTATACGCGTAAGTCGTTTGATATGGCGTTGCTTCCGTATGCTTCGGATCATAAATCGCTGTCAATAAGCCATCGGTGTACCCATAACGATACGCTTTCCCTCGTGGGGTGGTCGATGCTGTTAATTGTTTCGCGGCATCGTACGTAAAGGTCACGTCCCGATTTTCTGGTCCCGTGATTTTCGTTACTTGGGCACCCCCACCTGCATACCCTAGACTCACTTTCCGGCCAGACGCGTCCGTAATCCCCGTCAACTTCCCACTCGTATACGTGTACGTGAGCACATTGTCGTTTGGATCCTTCTCGGATACCAGTTGTCCTGCCGTGTTAAAGGCCACTTCTGATTTATCCTGCTCTACCATCAAAAAGCCTGTCGCCGTTTTCGTCAGTTCACTATACACACCTGCTGGTGCCTCGTACGTCGTACCTGTTTTCGTAAATAATTGTGTTTTATTATCGGATTCAAACAACATCACATCACCGTTGGCTTGTTCGGCGACGCGCGTTTCCAGTGTACTTGTCCAGCCTTTTCCAAACAAGCCGACTTGGTCATTTTGACTGTTAAACGTTCGGCTAATGTGGATGCTTGGTCCGCGTCCTTCGAGCTCAAAATCTGTCTCGCTGAACAAGAAGTTCCCGTTTGTCGCGTTGACTTCGCCACCAATCACCGGAATGGCTGTCCAATAGTCGACCATCCCTTGTTGCGAACCAACCAGTGGAATCGTTGGCTTGTAAATACCAGAGATAGCACTGGTCGCCTGTTGTCCCGTCTTCGTATACGCCTTGACGCGGAACGCATAGGTTTTTAAATGCCCCAATGTCCCACCAGAATTCGTATACACGGGCGATGGATCTTGTGCTAATTCCGCCCCTTTGCCATCCGTGTGTAGTCCCCAGCCACCTGCGGCCACTTCGGCATTGGTCGGCCATAATCCTTTGTTTTGCGTCGTCCAAGTTGTCTTGTTGCCAACATCAAATTCAACATCCTTTTTCCCATCGAACATCGTGATGATATAGCCTTCTGCGTTCGCGACAGGTGCCCAGTTGACTTGGACATAGCCTGTGTTCGTGCCTGCCAAGTTCGCATAGGCTTTCCCTGTTGGGGTCGCTGGTGTTTCGATGGGCATATACACATCGGTGATATCGGATGTCGGGCTATCCCCACCTGGGAATGTCGCTAAAATCCGTACGATGTATTTTTGTTGGTTTCGTAAGCCAAAGGTACTGCCCGCTTGATAGCCATTTTCGTAGAGTTCCCGCGGATCATTCGCAAATTCGGTACCCTTACCGTCTGTATGGAAATCAAATTCTCCCTCATCGAGCTCGGCTTGTGTTGGGAAAATACCCTTCCCTTTCGAGGTCCAAGATGTCACATTGCCCACAGGGAACTGCTGATAATTATACCCGTTGGACAAAATCACTTTATACCCCGTCGCACCTGGTACCGCATTCCACGCTAAGTCCATGTACCCTGTCCCTGTTCCAGCGCCGTTCGATGTCGTTTTCACCGTCGCTTTGGCCGGTTTGGCGTACGTATACGTCACTTCCAAATACGGCACGTTCGTCCCCGTTTCCGTTGCCGTGAACTTTTTCCAAAAACCTTGCGTGTTCGTCGTATGCAACATGAAACCATAATTCACCCGCGTACCTTGCGCCCAGGCCTGCACGGTATCTTTCACGTTAAAACTCGCCCATTGATCGCGTCCGACATTCGTTTCCGCAATATTCGTCGCGGTTGGCTTCGTATTCCACGTCACCCCAGCCGGCGTCCACGCACTCTTCACCTCATCCAACTTCACCAAGTTCGGTGTGGACGGATAATAATGCCAGGTCGCATAGGCTTTAAACGTCGCTGACTCAATCGACGCCTTCGCTAAAGATGACACATCCGGCTTGATATAGGCGTAATTAATTCCCGTCGTGCCATCGTATTGACCGACAGACATCGTATATTCACCTTGCCCTGCATCCCACAACTTACTGCCGGAGTAGTTCGTCGTTGGATACGCACTCGCAATATGCGCATCGGTCACTTTTTTCAGTTGCACACTCGGATCGATATACACTGGGTACACGCGGTCCTCGGCTTTCAACCAGTCATTATCCGCCACCACTTGCAACGCATACACCGTACTCGTCAACTGCTCCAACTTAAATGCCACGGCATCCGAACTGACGGCGATGCCTGATGTCTCATCTACGTTCGAGTCTGACATGACTGGCTTCGGCAACTCAAATACTACCGCGCCCTTGCGATTCGTAAACTGAATCGAACCAGCTTCCACTTGTGCCACGTTTAATTTCGTGTCCAATCGGAAATTATACTGATTGAATCCATTATATTCGTTCATCACGATGTCTTCCTTCACAGACGTATTAAAATGCAAATTGCGCAAATCTGTGTTCGGTAACACATCTTTAAATCGTGCTTCATTGCCGTCGATGCTCGCTTCTACATCCGTCACGGCTGTTTTTTCTGTCTCGCCTTCTGCCGATTCAAAACCAAACGTAATCGCTTCGTTTCCTTCGCCAAATGTGCTGTATGTCCCTTTTTCCATCTTTGGTAAGAAGCTCGCTTGAATTTCGGTGCGCTCCGCCTCAATGACATCCTCATCCGTTGTCACTAAGTCATTGGATACGCGTTCCCACTCGCCGTCTTCCTTCACATTCACCGGTTCCGTAAAAATCTGTTTCGTGAAAGAACCATTCTGATTATCGTACACAAGCTCATTTTCCGTGCGCTCCTCGACCAATTCCACCGGCTTTGCTTGCGCCGTTGCTTTTGGTGTTGGAACGACCTCTCCCTTTGTTTCCTCCGCGCGTGGTTCCCATGCTGGCAACGTCGAAACGACCAACGCAAAAACCAACCACACTAACAACCCTTTTTTTAGCCATGTCTTCATGTAAAAACTCCTCCGCTTTTTGTCTTTTTTCTTACCCTCTTTTTAGTGAACGCTTCCACTATCCTACCAAAATAACATACGTTATCTTGGAAAACAATGCTTTTTTTCGTTTTTTCTAATAAATTCTTTTTTTTCTTGCATTTCTAAATAGAATGCTATTCTATCCCGCTACAGCATGCATCCATGACTCCAACCTAGCATCTCCACCTTTCTTTATCTCTTATTTAGTATACGAATATATGTTCGTGTTGTAAATAGCAAAAAGTCTCCCAAATTGAA
>NZ_AODK01000099.1 GCF_000525975.1 Listeria rocourtiae FSL F6-920 | reverse complement strand
CAACGATAGATGCGGCGCAAGCAAAAGTGAATGCGGTGAAGGATACGGCGAAAAAAAAGCCGAGCTGCAAGCGCATATCAATAAAGCGCAGGCCGAATTGTCTGCGAAAACAGAGGCAGAAAAAGCAGTGAAAGAGCTATTTGTCAGTAACAATCCAGCGAACACGATAAAAGAGACCGTGACGCAAGCAACAATAGATGCGGCGCAAGCGAAAGTGAATGCGGTGAAGGATACGGCGAAGAAAGCAGAGCTCCAAGCGCATATCAATAAAGCCCAAGCAGAATTCGATGCTAAAATAGAAGAAGCAAATGCAAAAACAGAGGCAGAAAAAGCAGTGAAAGAGCTATTTGTGAGTAATAATCCAGCGAACACGATAAAAGAGACCGTGACGCAAGCAACAATAGATGCGGCGCAAGCGAAAGTGAATGCGGTGAAGGATACGGCGAAGAAAGCAGAGCTCCAAGCGCATATCAATAAAGCGCAGGCCGAACTCGATGCGAAAACGGAAGCGACAGAAATAGATAAGGCAAACCAGTTTCTTGCTAATTATTTAGTGAATCAGTTGTATCAAAATGATGAACCATTAACCGATGCAATCAAAGCGACAACCAACCAAGGGTCTATTAACCTAGTACAAGCACAAATTGATAAGCTGTTACCAAGTGCTGTGAAGACAGGCTTACAAAACAAACTAAATCGCGCGCAAGAATTATTGAATATACGAACGGCAGTAGAGGCAGGCATACAAAGGGCAGTGAAAGCACTATTTGAGGATAGTAATCCAGCAAACACGATAAAAGAAACCGTGACGCAAGCGGATATTGATGCAGTGCAAGCGAGAGTGGACACTGTGACAGACCCAGCGACAAAAGCGGAACTGCAAGCATATATCGATAAAGCGCAGGCAGAATTCGATGCGAAAAAGGAAACCGAAGCAGCGGATAAAGGACAACAAGCTATTGCTGGTTTCTTAGTGAATCAGTTGTATCAAGATAATAATCCAGCAACCGATGCGATCAAAGCGACAACGAATCAAGCAGCCATTGATGAAGCGCAAGCGCAAATAGACCTGTTGTTACCAAGCGCCGTGAAGACAGATTTACAAAACAAATTGAACCGAGCACAAGAGTTGTTAAATGCGAAAAATACAGCGGAAAAAGCGGTAAATGAGTTATTTGAAGGCAATAAGCCAGCGAATAAAATAAAAGAAACCGTGACGCAAGCGGACATTGATGCGGCGCAAGCGAAAGTGGATAAAGTCACAGATTCAGCGAAGAAAGCAGAGCTCCAAGCCCATATCGATAAAGCGCAAGCAGAATTCGATGTGAAGAAGGAAGCTGAGGCAGCGGATAAAGAACAACAACTGATTGCTGGTTTCTTAGTGGATCAGTTGTACCAAAATAATAATCCAGCAACCGATGCAATCAAAGCGACAACGAATCAAGCAGCCATTGATGAAGCGCAAGCGCAAATAGACCTGTTGTTACCAAGCGCCGTGAAGACGGATTTACAAAACAAACTGAACCGCGCGCAAGAGTTGTTAAATGCGAAAAATACAGCGGAAAAAGCGGTAAATGAGTTATTTGAAGGCAATAAGCCAGCGAATAAAATAAAAGAAACCGTGACGCAAGCGGACATCGATGCAGCACAAGCGAAAGTGGATGCCCTCACAGACCCAGCGAAGAAAGCGGAACTGCAAGCCCATATCGATAAAGCGCAAGTGGCATTCGACGCGAAAAAAGAAGCCGAAGTCGTAGCGGAAAAAGCAGTGAATGAGCTGTTTGAAGGGAATAATCCAGCGAACAAGGTGAAAGAAACTGTGAAGCAAACGGACATTGATGCAGCGCAAGAAAAAGTAAATGCGATCACAGATCCAGCGAAAAAAGCGGAGTTGCAAGCGCACGTGGATAAAGCGCAAGCAGAATTCGATGCGACACATGCCGTCATTGTAGCACCAAAGGTGCAGACTGTATCGAATAAAGATACCGTCGTGACAGGGACAGGAACACCAGGCTATACAGCCGTTGTGACAATTGGTGGTAAGACGTATACAGGAATGGTCGGAGCCAACGGCTCATTCGCCGTTACAATTCCAGCCCAAAAAGCGGATACCATCATCACTGTAGCTCAAAAGAACGGACAAAAAACAGGTCCGGCTACAACAGTAAAAGTAGTCAACTACATTCCAGCTGTAGCACCGATCATCGATAACGTAGCCGTATTCCAACAAGCCATCACTGGGAAAGTCCCAGCAGGTACTTTATCGGTACGCTTAATTGTCAATGGTGTTCCACAACGATTGGTAGCACCAGACGCCGAAGGGAACTTCTCGTTCTATAGTCGTTTCATTTCCGATGGCACAGTTTCTAACCTACGACTCAAAGAAGGCGATGTAATCACTGTCGATTATGGGAATCGAACGCCTGCTCATTTGGTGGCAACGACCACAGTGGGTACTGCGACGAAGCCTGTTTTGGATACAGTGTATGAAGCAGCCGATTACGTGAGTGGCTTAGTACCAACGGGCACACAAGTCATTCGTCTATCGATTAACGGCGTGCCACAACGGACAGTAACGCCACAAGCAAAATATCGATGC
>NZ_AODK01000098.1:0-2500 GCF_000525975.1 Listeria rocourtiae FSL F6-920 | reverse complement strand
GCTCCGCTTTTTCCGCTTAACCTTGCAACAAATCGTAACTCGCCGGTTCATTCTACAAAAGGCACGCTATCACCCATTAACGGGCTCTAACTACTTGTAGGCACACGGTTTCAGGAACTGTTTCACTCCCCTTCCGGGGTGCTTTTCACCTTTCCCTCACGGTACTGGTTCACTATCGGTCACTAGGGAGTATTTAGCCTTGGGAGATGGTCCTCCCGGATTCCGACGGAATTTCACGTGTTCCGCCGTACTCAGGATCCACTCTGGAGGGAACGTGCTTTCAATTACAGGGCTGTTACCTTCTTTGGCGGGCCTTTCCAGACCACTTCATTTACCACGTTCCTTTGTAACTCCGTGTAGAGTGTCCTACAACCCCAAGAAGCAAGCTTCTTGGTTTGGGCTCTTTCCGTTTCGCTCGCCGCTACTCAGGAAATCGATGTTTCTTTCTCTTCCTCCAGGTACTTAGATGTTTCAGTTCCCTGGGTCTGCCTTCCTAACGCTATGTATTCACGTTAGGATACTATCCGACTAAAGATAGTGGGTTCCCCCATTCGGAAATCTCTGGATCAACGCTTACGTACAGCTCCCCAAAGCATATCGGTGTTAGTCCCGTCCTTCTTCGGCTCCTAGTGCCAAGGCATCCACCGTGCGCCCTTTCTAACTTAACCATGTGGTTTTTTGTGCCGAAGCACACCACGGGTTGTTACCTAACGTCTTCAGCCAGCGATGGCTGTGTCAGTTAGTTGAAAGGTTACTTTCAGTTGATTCTCGGTTCTTACTTGGTTGGTACAAGTCTAAGACTCATACCGCACTTTACTAACTTTCTTATCTAGTTTTCAAAGAACAATTTCCTTCTTTGGTTAGAGAGAATGAACCTCTCAAAACTGAACAAAACAAAAGATAAAACAAAAGCAGGTTTCCTTTTCCTTAGAAAGGAGGTGATCCAGCCGCACCTTCCGATACGGCTACCTTGTTACGACTTCACCCCAATTATCTGTCCCACCTTCGGCGGCTGGCTCCATAAAGGTTACCCTACCGACTTCGGGTGTTACAAACTCTCGTGGTGTGACGGGCGGTGTGTACAAGGCCCGGGAACGTATTCACCGTGGCATGCTGATCCACGATTACTAGTGATTCCGGCTTCATGTAGGCGAGTTGCAGCCTACAATCCGAACTGAGAATAATTTTATGGGATTAGCTCGACCTCGCGGTTTGGCAACCCTTTGTATTATCCATTGTAGCACGTGTGTAGCCCAGGTCATAAGGGGCATGATGATTTGACGTCATCCCCACCTTCCTCCGGCTTGCACCGGCAGTCACTTTAGAGTGCCCAACTAAATGCTGGCAACTAAAATCAAGGGTTGCGCTCGTTGCGGGACTTAACCCAACATCTCACGACACGAGCTGACGACAACCATGCACCACCTGTCACTTTGTCCCCGAAGGGAAAGTTCTGTCTCCAGAAGGTTCAAAGGATGTCAAGACCTGGTAAGGTTCTTCGCGTTGCTTCGAATTAAACCACATGCTCCACCACTTGTGCGGGCCCCCGTCAATTCCTTTGAGTTTCAACCTTGCGGTCGTACTCCCCAGGCGGAGTGCTTAATGCGTTAGCTGCAGCACTAAGGGGCGGAAACCCCCTAACACTTAGCACTCATCGTTTACGGCGTGGACTACCAGGGTATCTAATCCTGTTTGCTCCCCACGCTTTCGAGCCTCAGCGTCAATTACAGGCCAGTAAGCCGCCTTCGCCACTGGTGTTCCTCCACATATCTACGCATTTCACCGCTACACGTGGAATTCCACTTACCTCTCCTGCATTCAAGTCTCTCAGTTTCCAATGACCCTCCCCGGTTAAGCCGGGGGCTTTCACATCAGACTTAAGAAACCGCCTGCGCTCGCTTTACGCCCAATAAATCCGGACAACGCTTGCCACCTACGTATTACCGCGGCTGCTGGCACGTAGTTAGCCGTGGCTTTCTGGTTAGATACCGTCAAGGGACAAGCAGTTACTCTTATCCTTGTTCTTCTCTAACAACAGTGCTTTACGATCCGAAAACCTTCTTCACACACGCGGCGTTGCTCCGTCAGACTTTCGTCCATTGCGGAAGATTCCCTACTGCTGCCTCCCGTAGGAGTCTGGGCCGTGTCTCAGTCCCAGTGTGGCCGATCACCCTCTCAGGTCGGCTATGCATCGTCGCCTTGGTAGGCCATTACCCTACCAACTAGCTAATGCACCGCGGGCCCATCTGTAAGTGACAGCCGAAACCGTCTTTCAAACAGGCGTCATGCGACGCTTGTTATTATTCGGTATTAGCCCCGGTTTCCCGGAGTTATCCCCAACTTACAGGCAGGTTGCCCACGTGTTACTCACCCGTCCGCCACTAACGTCAGAAAGAGCAAGCTCTTTCGTCGGTTCGTTCGACTTGCATGTATTAGGCACGCCGCCAGCGTTCGTCCTGAGCCAGGATCAAACTCTCTTTAAAATAAAGCTGAATTTGAA
>NZ_AODK01000097.1 GCF_000525975.1 Listeria rocourtiae FSL F6-920 | reverse complement strand
TTCGGAGCCAGGAGATACCCCAATCGATCATCTACGCACGCGGTGTAACGGTGTATGGGGCCCCAAAGTGACACCCGATCAAGAAACCTTTCAGTGCCCATCCCCAGACAAAGAAACGCTGATTGGACAATCCGATGTACTGTATGTCTATGCTTTTGCGGCGCAAGGTGCCTTTTTAGATCGGGAGTTAGTGGAGATACAGCTCCATGTGTTAGCGCATGTCGATACGTATTCCTTGGCTTCGCCGCAAACGAAGAAGTATGTGACGGGATTATACCGCGGGGTCAAAGGGGTGGATATCCAGCGGGTCGGCTTGTGTCTGCATGGCAACACCTATCTGCCAAGTGTGGACGTACTAGACCTTACAGAAGAAGGGGTATGCGCGTTCCAGTATTATGCGGCAGATAAGCTTTTTTCAATCACCGATGCCGTGGAGGTTGTCGCCTATGATTGTTTACAGCGTTTGATTCACCGATTACCTGTGGTGATTCGGTCGACACTGCTCACACCTGCTCCGTATACGATTGGGGATACGGCCATCACGGGGGTGTTTCAAGGGGCGAAGAATCAACCGGTTCTAACCATCCAAGTGCTCGTCAATGGGGTCGCTGGGAATCGGATCCAAGTACAAGATCCTACCAAACCAGGGGCAGGACCCCACGCATGGACGTATTACGTCTCGGGACAGATCAAGCATTACCGCGATGACGTCGTGTTTCGCGCGTATAGTCCGTTAATGGATCAAGAAGGACGGTATCCGGAGGGAGCTTTGGTGTACGAACAGCGCCTCCCGATTCTTGCGCCAGTGACATGCCAAGCGGCACCCTATACAGTAGG
>NZ_AODK01000096.1 GCF_000525975.1 Listeria rocourtiae FSL F6-920 | reverse complement strand
AGGCTCAAGCCTTATAACGTACTATTTTATGATATCTCAAAAAAATATGTCTTTATATACAGAAATATAATCAATTTGAATGCAGTCATCGTATGTATAACAAAAAAATTTACATTTAGATAGTCTAAAAAAATATATCGCTGAGAAGACTACCGGGGTATTATTTTGGCATATAAATACACGCAGAAAAAATTAGCAAGAGAGTAATACTCTTTACTAGTTTCCCTACGTTTTATTGGATATTACCATTCCTATTTCTTCCTATCTCCTCCATCCATGTCGTAGCTTCAACTGAAGTAGGAAAGTACGTATCAAAAATCCACTATTAGGTTTTTGATACGTATTTTAACTACTTAGACATACGATGTTCTTCAGATTCCCTTATTTCACAGCCGCCTCTGCTCATTAAATGCTTAGTCTTGTTTGCGCCGTCTTTGTAACAGTGCTCCAATCAGGATGAATGCTGATCCGAGAAGTGCGTACAACATATTAAATGTGTCACCCGTTTTAGGTAGTGCTTTTTTGATACTTGGTTGTTTTACTTCTGGCTGCTTTGGTTCTGGTTGTTTGATTTCTGGTTGTGCTGGTACTGGCTGCGGTGCAATAACTTGCAGGTTTACAGTCGTTGTGGTTGTTTTGTTATTGCTATTAGTCACGCTATACGTAACTGGGTAATTGCCTGCTGTTGTCAGGTCTGCTTGGCTCGCGTCATACGTGATTTTATCGGTGATGTCGCCATCAACGGTATCTTGGGCATGGGCATTTTCTAACCAGCCAACGTTATCTTCCGTCACGCCTTGCATCACAATCAAGTTCTCCG
>NZ_AODK01000095.1 GCF_000525975.1 Listeria rocourtiae FSL F6-920 | reverse complement strand
GACTTTCTTATCTAGTTTTGAGAGAACAGCGTTCTTTCGATGAAAGATTCATTGTCTGGTGGTAATGGCGAAGAGGTCACACCCGTTCCCATCCCGAACACGGAAGTTAAGCTTTTCAGCGCCGATGGTAGTAGGGGCTTCCCCCTGTGAGAGTAGGTCGTCGCCGGGCAATGTACATATTTTTTGGGGGGCTTAGCTCAGCTGGGAGAGCATCTGCCTTACAAGCAGAGGGTCAGCGGTTCGATCCCGTTAGCCCCCATTTAATCAGGCCGGCTTAGCTCAGTTGGTAGAGCAACTGATTTGTAATCAGTAGGTCGCGAGTTCGACTCTTGCAGCCGGCACCATTTTCAACATATGTTTTTATTGTGAGCCGTTAGCTCAGTTGGTAGAGCATCTGACTTTTAATCAGAGGGTCGATGGTTCGAGCCCATCACGGCTCATTTTTTGCGGGTGTGGCGGAATTGGCAGACGCACCAGATTTAGGATCTGGCGCCGCGAGGCGTGAAGGTTCAAGTCCTTTCACCCGCATTTTATACTTATGCGGAAATAGCTCAGTGGTAGAGCACCACCTTGCCAAGGTGGGGGTCGCGGGTTCGAACCCCGTTTTCCGCTCCAAAAATTAGGTTGCCATTATAAAGTTTCTAACGCCGGGGTGGCGGAACTGGCAGACGCACAGGACTTAAAATCCTGCGGATAGTGATATCCGTACCGGTTCGATTCCGGTCCTCGGCACCATATACTTATATAATGCGCCCGTAGCTCAACTGGATAGAGTACTTGACTACGAATCAAGCGGTTAGAGGTTCGAATCCTCTCGGGCGCGCTTTCGGGAAGTAGCTCAGCTTGGTAGAGCACTTGGTTTGGGACCAAGGG
>NZ_AODK01000094.1 GCF_000525975.1 Listeria rocourtiae FSL F6-920 | reverse complement strand
GACCCTTTGTCATTCTGCATTAATGTAACCGCTCGTAAGTAATCATTCTCTGCTTCAATTTGGCTAATCAATGCTAACGGCGTAACCACTAGCCCTTCTGAATAACCGTCTGCGCGCTCGGAACGAAAGAGCACATCATAATCCGTAACGGCTTCGATATAGCCTAGTTCGAATACGTTCATATCTTGGGCTACATAGATAGCCACTAGATTTCCTTGTTGTTGATATTTTGTTAAAACTTCGTATAAAAATTTATTACTCATTTTTAGTCCTCATTTCTTTGTGATTTGAATTTAATGTCTACGAATATTTAAATTAAACTCTCAAATTTACAGCTATTAATTTCAATTTCATCAGCCTCAATAAGTAACAAACCTTCCATGAATTCCAATGTAAAATTAAACTTAGAGTCAAATCCAATATAAAAACTGTCTCTGGATTTTATTAACAGACTCTGCTTTTCTAAATTACTATAACTTATTGACAACAGCTCCCTCTTTTCACCATATTCATAATCACTTGTAGCATAACGACTACCATTCGTTTAAATTCACGATTGTATGTTTTTCTCAATAGAGTTCATTCCTTCCGGTAATGTAACTTATAGTCAAGAAAAGTGTATCATATCCTATTTTTCTGTTAAAATTCCAATTTATTGCTATTTTAATGCCTACTTTACTGACATTTATCCATGTGTATAACAAGATTGTATTTTGCCCTGTCTGTGGAAAGTGTCCATGCCAGTTTTCGAAAAGTCACGAAGAAAGGCGCCTTCCCACAGGAAAACGCCTTACTCAAAGTCCTTTATTTACGCGTGAAGGAACTACATTCAAAACTGGTCACTTGTCATGAACCAGCTCC
>NZ_AODK01000093.1 GCF_000525975.1 Listeria rocourtiae FSL F6-920 | reverse complement strand
TGCGCTTTATCTACGTATGCTTGCAGTTCCGCTTTTGTCGCTGGGTCTATCACCGTGTAAACTTTCGCCTGCGCCGCATCAATATCCGCTTGCGTCACGGTTTCTTTCAGCGCATTCGCTGGATTACTATCCTCAAATAGTGCTTTCACGGCCCGTTGTATGCCTGCTTCTACTGCCGTTCGTATATTCAACAATTCTCGCGCGCGATCTAGCTTGTTTTGTAAGTCTGTCTTCACAGCACTCGGTAACAGCCCATCAATTTGCGCTTGTACTGCGTCAATAGCCGCTCGGTTGGTTGTCGCTTTGATTGCATCGGTTAATGGTTCATTGTTTTGATACAACTGATTCACTAAGTAATTAGCAACCAACTGTTTTTCCTTATCTGTTGTTTTCGCATCGAATGCTGCCTGGGCTTTATTGATATGCGCTTGCAGTTCTGCTTTTTTTCGCCGTATCCTTCACCGCATTCACTTTCGCTTGCGCTGCATCTATTGTTGCTTGCGTCACGGTCTCTTTTATCGTGTTCGCTGGATTGTTACTCACAAATAGCTCTTTCACTGCTTTTTCTGCCGCTACTTTAGCATTTAATTCGGCTTGGGCTTTATTGATATGTGCTTGCAGTTCCGCTTTTGTCGCCGTATTCTTCACGGCATTCACTTTTGCTTGGGCTGCATCTATCGTCGCTTGCGTCACCGTTGTTTTAATCACATTCGCTGGATTATTACTGACAAATAGCTCTTTCACTGCTTTTTCTGCCGCTACTTTAGCATTTAATTCGGCTTGGGCTTTATTGATATGTGCTTGCAGCTCCGCTTTTTTTCGCTGTATGCTTCACCGTATTCACTTTTGCTTGCTCCGCGTCTATCATTGCTTGCGTCACCGTTGTTTTAATCGCATTTGCTGGATTATTCCCTTCAAATAGCTCTTTCACTGCTTTTTCTACTGTAATGGCGTGGTAGTAATCTATTTTTTCCTGATAACTTGCCACAATCGCTAGGAGTTCTTCCTTTTTAGAAGCTGTTAGTATATTCTCGATGTGCTTCTTTGCTGTATTCAGATACTCTTCATTTATTGTTTCAGTCTGGGATGACTGAATTTTCTCCATTTCCTCTTGTGCCAGCGCTCCCCAATAAGCATCATTCTGAGTCGTCAAGTAGGTTAAATCAACCGATTTAATTATTGGCCCACTTTCATAATCTCTGTATTCCAAGGTAATTTTACTTGTTCTTGGAATAGCATTGTAGAACCACCAACTATTATTCTTAAATGCAGCATAGTAGATTGCCTTAGTATCCATTGACGAGTGATATGAGTCATTCACGACAAGTTTAATATGGTATTTCGATCTCTTCATCCAGTCATCAAGTGTTGATGTATCTAGTTGTATACTTTTAATCTTTCCTTCGTCATCAAAATTAAAATGAAAACCAGTGGTGTCTACCGCTCTCGCTGAAAATGTATCCATCGTTCTTTCCACTTGACTCGCTTGTGTTGTGATCGGTATTCCTAACGTCGGCACGACTAAAGACACAGCCGCCGAACTTATTACGATTTTTTTTTAACAATTTTTTCTTTGACATCTTTCATTATTCCTCTTCTCTATAAACTGATTGTGCTTACACCATGCATAGCGAAGCAAACATTTCTACTTTCCATACCTAGCTCCTATTTCAACATGTACTAGATTTCTAGGTTACTACGTGTATGCTATGTTAACATTGACCAACAATAATTGTTGCGCCAAAAGTAGAATGCTTACTATCTGTGAACAGAACATCCACACCTTGTTTAGTCGCTGTTCTTTTTTCCTTCTCCAGCGTTTCTGTTGCCATATTTAGCATTGGCCTTATCTAGCTCTTTTTGTATAGCAACACCTCCTTATCTATATTCACTTGCATAGCACCTACTCTC
>NZ_AODK01000092.1 GCF_000525975.1 Listeria rocourtiae FSL F6-920 | reverse complement strand
TGAACGTCGATAAACCGATTGCGCGCTTGAAAATCTGGACGCTATTCCGTGGCAAGCATACAGGGAAAGCTTGGTTTGATAACATGCGTGTAATTGACGGGGAAGTGTTGACGGAGAATACGTATGATAGTGCTGGAAATTATGTGGTCGCCTCGTACGATGAAGAGAATCGGAAAACAGCGTTTACGTATGATGTGTATGGCAATAAACTCACGGAAACGGATGAAAAAGGGAATACGAAGAAATTGGAGTACAATGTCGATAATCAGTTGACGAAAACAACGCTGGCGAATGGCACAGCGGTCGCTTACAAGTACGATGATAATGGTAATACGACCGAGAAGTTCGTGACCGCAGACGGGAAAGAACAGCAAAATAGCTACGCCTACGATAGCGACAACAAAGTCACGCAATTCACCGATGCGTTAGGTCGCAAAATCAGCTACGAATACGATGCCAACGCAAATGAAACCAAAGTAACCAAGCCGAATGGTGATACCATTGAGAGCGTCTATGATTCCGCCGATCGTGCCACAGGCGTGAAGTGGAATGGGCAAACCGCATTTAGCTTCCAATTTGACCCGAATGGGAACGAAACCAAAGTGACCGACGCAACCACAGGATGGGTGCGCGATAAAGCTTATGATGATGCCGACCGTATCACAAAACAAAACC
>NZ_AODK01000091.1 GCF_000525975.1 Listeria rocourtiae FSL F6-920 | reverse complement strand
TTTTGTTTCGACAAAGTGGTAGTTACCGTACGGTAAATTATTGACAGTTACTTTCCCTGTTGTCGCAGCACTTGTGTAGACGCCTAAAGCGTTACCTGGCGCGCTTGACGTCCCTTCATACAGGGTAAACTCTGCTCCTGCCAATGGGTTTTGTGTATCAGCATCTACTTTGGTAAAGGCTACACCACCACGTGGGTCAGCGAATGTCACTGTTTGATCGGCGTCATTTAAATCTTCATGTGTCGCAACGATAAGACCTGTTTCCACATCAATCAGTTGCTCAAATACAACCACTTCTTGGCCACGTAACATCGTCGCGTCAAATGCCGCTAAATCAACGACTTCTTGACCTGTTGCGCTCGTTGCAGTAAATAGTTTTTGCCCTGTTGTTACTTGTAACGCGCTATTTTTTGTTAAAAGTGTGGCGTCTAAACGGTAGGCCTTCCCTGGGATGATATTGTTATAAGAAACGCGGTCACTAATCTTCGCTGCTTCGCCTGGGAAAAGAAGCTTACTTTCTGTTCCCGTCTCAAAAGCGAGTGTTTGGATATTTGGATTAATCTTCGCTTTGTTGGCAACACCTAGCTCCAATGGTACGGTTACTTGGCCTTCGCCAATCGTGAATGTTCTTGGTGTGGTATCTAACTCATATCCTGCTGGTGCTTTTGTTTCGACAAAGTAGTAGTTTCCAAATTCTAAATTATTCACTTGGAAAGCACCCGATGCTGGTGTTACATGCTTACTTACGAGTGTGCCTGATCCTGGTGTTCCGCGGAATAGATCAAACTCTGCCCCTGCTAGTCCTTTACTCTCATCATCTTCATCGTATTTGATTAATTCTACGGAGCCTACTGGTGTTTGAATCGCTTTATTTGCAACGCCTAGCTCGAACGGTACCGTTACTTGCCCTTCGCCAATCGTGAACGTTCTTGGTGTGGTATCTAACTCATAACCTGCTGGTGCTGTTGTTTCCACAAAGTAGTAGTTTCCAAATTCTAAGTTGTTTACTTGGATAACGCCTGATGCCGGTGTTACATGCTTACTTACGAATGTGCCTGATCCTGGTGTGCCGCGGAAGAGGTCAAACTCTGCCCCTGCTAGTCCTTTACTCTCATCATCTTCATCATATTTGATTAATTCTACGGAGCCTACTGGTGTTTGAATCGCTTTATTTGCAACGCCTAGCTCGAACGGTACCGTTACTTGCCCTTCGCCAATCGTGAAGGTTCTTGGTGTGGTATCTAACTCATAACCTGCTGGTGCTGTTGTTTCGACAAAGTAGTAGTTTCCAAATTCTAAGTTGTTTACTTGAATGACGCCTGATGCTGGTGTTACATGCTTACTTACGAATGTGCCTGATCCTGGTGTGCCGCGGAAGAGGTCAAACTCTGCCCCTGCTAGTCCTTTACTCTCATC
>NZ_AODK01000090.1 GCF_000525975.1 Listeria rocourtiae FSL F6-920 | reverse complement strand
GCTGGGCTTGTGTCAACGGTATAACCTGGAATTTCAAGAGGCGTTGTGTCATAGGCCTCGCCATAATCACCCGTCAATGTGGTGGAAGGCGCGATGGCCTTGCCAGTCGTATCTTGGTACACTACCGTCACTGGTGACGCATCTACCATGCGGTATGGAATCGTTGCCGTTCCACTAAAATTACCGCGATCATGATCTCTCCAGTAGTAACTAACAGCACCTGAAGGGCTAGGTAATGCTGACCAAGATAACTGCTGTTGTACCGCATCATAACTCCCATTCGCTGGCTGGAAATCCTGTATCATCATGGACCCAGCAGGCCCTATCACCTGTTGAATGGGTTGTAGCATGTGAAGCGTTCCTTTCCGCCCAATTTTTTGTGTCGGCAACGTGACCGTTTGCCCACCAAGACTGAAACTAGCAAACTGCTTCCCTTGAAAAGCGGTAATATCTGAAATGTAATTGTACTCCGCGGCTAAGCTATCTAGCCTGGCTAACGATGCAAGTGCCGCAATATCTGTAACTTGATTCTTGTTTATGGAGATGGATTTAATGTTAGGTAATTCTGCTAAGACAGATACGTCCGTCAGCTGGTTATTTTGAAGCCGGATATATTCTAATTTTGGGAATCCTGTCATTGTTTTAGGGAGCGTCTTCACCTTGTTATCGTTTAAATTAAGAGAGTATAAAACGGGCATGTCCTCCAGCACCGATACATCTTTAATCGGGTTATTTGCCAATGTTAAAATTCTCAGTCGAGGCAACCCATTAAGTGGGGATACATCTGTAATTTGATTACCCCTAAGCAATAACTGATCGATATTTTTGGCATACTGCAACC
>NZ_AODK01000089.1 GCF_000525975.1 Listeria rocourtiae FSL F6-920 | reverse complement strand
ACGTCCCCTTCGCATTCGCTGGGCTTGTGTCAACGGTATAACCTGGAATTTCAAGAGGCGTTGTGTCATAGGCCTCGCCATAATCACCCGTCAATGTGGTGGAAGGCGCGATGGCCTTGCCAGTCGTATCTTGGTACACTACCGTCACTGGTGACGCATCCACCATGCGATACGGAATCGTTGCCGTTCCACTAAAGTATCTGCCTACCCCTTCGGCAGGATTAAAATCATTCCAGCCATAAGTAACCGCCCCTGATGGTCCGGGTAACCCTGACCAAGATAACCGCTGTTGCTCCGTTTCATAACTCCCGTTCGTCGGTTGGAAATCTTTTATCACCATAGATCCAGCTGGTCCTAACACCTGTTGAATAGGTTGGGGCATGTGAAGTGTCCCTTTTCGCCCAATCTTTTGTGTCGGTAACGTCACCGTTTGTCTACCGATACCGAAATAAGCAGGTCTCCTCACTTGAAAAGCGGTAATATCTGAAATATGATTAAAATTCGCAATCAAATCCCGTAATGTAACTAACGAGGCGAGTGCCGAAATATCCGTAATTTGGTTCTTGCTTATGGAGATGTATTTAATGTTAGGTAATTCCGCCATGACAGACACATCCGTCAGCTGGTTCTCTTTAAAATGGATATATTCTAATTTGGGGAATCCTGTCATTGTTTTAGGGAGTGTCTTCAAGCCGTTATTGCTTAAATCAAGAGAGTATAAAGCGGGCATGTCCTCCAGCACCGATACATCTTTAATCGGGTTATTTGCCAATGTTAAAATTCTCAGTCGAGGCAACCCATTAAGTGGGGATACATCTGTAATTTGATTACCCCTAAGCAATAACTGATCGATATTTTTGGCATACTGCAACCCCTCTAACGACGTAATGCCTCGTTGGGGTAACTCTAATTCTCGTAGCCACAACATCCGCTTCGCGGTCAGTGGCTCTCCAGCTGGAACATCTAACCGATTCCGAACATAGAGACGGAGAAAAGG
>NZ_AODK01000088.1 GCF_000525975.1 Listeria rocourtiae FSL F6-920 | reverse complement strand
GCCGATGGGTAGTAGGGGGCTTCCCCTGTGAGAGTAGGTCGTCGCCGGGCAATGTATTATTCCACAGTAGCTCAGTTGGTAGAGCAATCGGCTGTTAACCGATCGGTCGCAAGTTCGAGTCTTGCCTGTGGAGCCATTATGGAGAGCTGTCCGAGTGGCCGAAGGAGCACGATTGGAAATCGTGTAGGCGGTGAAAACTGTCTCAAGGGTTCAAATCCCTTGCTCTCCGTTCTCTATAATTTTTATCCTGGCCCGTTGGTCAAGCGGTTAAGACACCGCCCTTTCACGGCGGTAACACGGGTTCGAATCCCGTACGGGTCATTTATTTATATGGGGCTTAGCTCAGCTGGGAGAGCATCTGCCTTACAAGCAGAGGGTCAGCGGTTCGATCCCGTTAGCCCCCACCATATATTATTGTCGCGGGGTGGAGCAGTCTGGTAGCTCGTCGGGCTCATAACCCGAAGGTCGCAGGTTCAAATCCTGTCCCCGCAATTAAAATTTTATATTTTAAATATTTCTAGTAGTGGTTCCGTGGTGTAGGGGTTAACATGCCTGCCTGTCACGCAGGAGATCGCGGGTTCAAATCCCGTCGGGACCGCCATTATGGCTTGGTAGCTCAGTTGGTAGAGCACTTGATTGAAGCTCAAGGTGTCGGCAGTTCGATTCTGTCCCAAGCCACCTTGATATTTTGGAGGGGTAGCGAAGTGGCTAAACGCGGCGGACTGTAAATCCGCTCCTTCGGGTTCGGCAGTTCGAATCTGCCCCCCTCCACCATTCTTAGGGGCATAGTTTAAAGGTAGAACTAAGGTCTCCAAAACCTTCAGTGTGGGTTCGATTCCTACTGCCCCTGCCAAAAGTAAATTTAATAGTGGCGGATGTGGCGAAGTGGTTAACGCACCTGATTGTGGTTCAGGCATTCGTGGGTTCGATTCCCATCATCCGCCCCATTTTTTAACGATGGGCTATAGCCAAGCGGTAAGGCAACGGATTTTGATTCCGTCATGCGCTGGTTCGAATCCAGCTAGCCCAGTTTTTTGCGGAAGTAGTTCAGTGGTAGAACATCACCTTGCCAAGGTGGGGGTCGCGGGTTCGAACCCCGTCTTCCGCTTGTATGGTATGGCGCCATAGCCAAGTGGTAAGGCAGAGGTCTGCAAAACCTTTATCACCGGTTCAAATCCGGTTGGCGCCTTAATTGAAATTTATTTGAAATTACAGTATAATATTTGTATTATGCCGGCGTGGCGGAATTGGCAGACGCGCTGGACTCAAAATCCAGTGATCTCACGATCGTGCCGGTTCGACCCCGGCCGCCGGTATCAAGAGAGAAGTCGCAACAAAGGTCTTCTTAAATAAAAAAACGTATTAAAAATCTATGATTAGATTTCTAATACGTTTTTTTTTATTGTTTAAGCATGTTCACACGAAGCGCTGTATATTAGTCAATCATTACTTATTTCCACAATATATTCAGTCGATAGATTTCATGTCTCTGTATAAGCCAAATCCATTTCCTCATAGCACTAGTTT
Source organism: Listeria rocourtiae FSL F6-920 (assembly GCF_000525975.1). Lineage (GTDB taxonomy): Bacteria > Bacillota > Bacilli > Lactobacillales > Listeriaceae > Listeria_A > Listeria_A rocourtiae. Next base: position 108 of record NZ_AODK01000088.1, on the reverse strand, counting down.
TTCAGAATTTATATCGAACGAAAGAGAATAAACATTTTGTATTTTAGTTATATTTATTTCTTTAAAAGAATATTCTTTCTTTAATGTGTGATAAAAAAATTTGTATAG
>NZ_AODK01000087.1 GCF_000525975.1 Listeria rocourtiae FSL F6-920 | reverse complement strand
CTTAAATGTAATTTCCACATAACGAGACAATTTGTAATGAGTTCAACGTGCGCAAATGGCTAGAAGAAGAATTGAATCATATTGAGAGTTCAGAAATGCCAGATCATTTGAAGTTTGAGGAGGAACAAGCATGACGGTAAATTTAGGCGAAATCGCAGTTACTCAGCAACAAGTGGATTTGATGAAACACGCACTAGGCTTAGACAATACAAAGAGAGCATATAGAAATCACTTTGCGGCGTTAATTGTAAATACTGGCGATTGGGACAACCTAGTTAAAAAAAGGACTTGCGGAAAAAGGCGAAAACACAGGGCGCTTGATTTATTACCACGTCAGCGAACTAGGTAGACAGTTTTTAGATTTTTATGGGATTGAGGGTGTAAGGGGATGACAGACTATGAATGGGCATTAGATTGCTTACGTCGTGATGGAAAAATAACGGTAACATTCGTATCTAGGTGGCTTCGAATTGGTTATGCCACGTCTACGAAAATTTGTAATAGGTTGGTGGACGAAGGCTTTGCAGAAGTTCAGGACGGGATATATGTTTTGAAGGAGGAGCAAGCATGACAGTAGGCGAGTTGATAGAAGAACTTTCGAAGTATGACGACAATCAGGACGTAATTATTGTTGATTGTAATTTAGTTAAAATTGTAAATGTAGCAGGTATATATGAAACCCGTCTCGGTAGAGTCGTACTAAATACA
>NZ_AODK01000086.1 GCF_000525975.1 Listeria rocourtiae FSL F6-920 | reverse complement strand
TTTTTGTTATACATACGATGACTGCATTCAAATTGATTATATTTCTGTATATAAAGACATATTTTTTTTGAGATATCATAAATAGTACGTTATAAGGCTTAAGCCTCAACTACGACTAGCAAAAGTTATTTCCTTATCTCCAAGAAAGTGCCAAGCAAGTATTTTTTTGCAACCAATGTATCGGAATTTCATCAGCTAGTCATTTTTGTATTTAGACAATTAGAGATTTTTTCATCTCTCATACAAAGGTATGCTGGTGTATTTTTATATAGATATATTTTTTTAATCAAAGCGAGGAAGAAATGAATAATCATGCATCGTGATCTTTATCAAGGAAATAGTAAGGGAGAGACAATGGGGCTAGCAGAAGAGAGGATAAGTGATGCTGATAAAAATGAGTGTTTACCAAAAACAGGACATAAAAGCGATATTTATTTGCTGTTTTTTGGAATTTTGTTGATTGTAAGTGCTCTATTTTTTTCCTGTGGCAAAGAAGGAGTTATTAGGATACGGCCATTTCGAGAGTAGATGCTATGCAAGTGAGGTAGATAGTGAAGATAAAATAAGGAGGTGGTGCTTTACAAAAAGAGCTAGGCAAGGCAAATGCTAAATACAGTAATTGCTGATACTCTGTTCACAGATAATACGCATGCTACTTTGAAAGAAGACACCAAAAAGGCTAAGATTGATGCAACGCAAGAGCAAGTGTATGCATTGCAAGATAGTGATGTGAAAAAAGATTTACAAGAAGCCCCGAAATAAGCGTAAGCACTTCTGGATACAGCGATGGCGAAGCAAGAACAAGAAAAAGCCGTCAAAGAGATATCGTGAATGTTTTGTTTACAGATGACACGCATACGACGTTAAAAGAGAGCATTAGGCAAGCGGAGATTGATCTGGTCCGAAGACATTGATGCAGGTGCCCAAATTCGCACAGCAACATTGTCGGTCAATTGTAAACATAGCACGCACATAGTAACCTAAAAGATTAATAGAAAAGAGGAAAATAAAACATGAATAAAGTTGCAGTCCCTGTCATTGTTTTTTGTCTGGGGATGAGTTCACTAGTATCACCTAATCAAGTACAAGCGACCGAAAACACAAGCACAGCTTTAGAGAGTAGACTAGCTAGTAGTGGGAAACTTATTGACAGTCCCTACTCCATCAAGGTTCCAACTAACAAAGACCCACTCCTTTTCATTCCGAGCGAGTACTCCTTTTACCCGAGGTTTACATCGGATACTCAAGTAAACTATGTAGTTGGCGGTGTGACACAGGCACTGCCAACGAGTAGGATTATTTTTCAACCAAGCAATGTAACTAAGGGCGTGGAAAATACCTACATGGAGGCAACAAAAGTGGGGATGTATAATTCTAGATGGGTGGACCTTCGACTTATCCCGCTTGAATTAACATCACCAATCACAGTGTACCACAATCCAAGTAATTTCCTGAGGTTCACTAACACAGGAAAAACGTCGGATCCAATTGTTAAAATTCAGTATTTAGACCACGAAACCAAGCAACCTATCCATGTATCTGGATTTTTCACCTATACAGATATAGATAATGAAGAAAGTTTGAAAATTTTTAAAGAAAGCCAATTAAAAAATATTTATGTCATGGAAAAAAGTACGCTGAACTATAGTGATGATGAGACATCGATTTCCATCACATCTGCTGGTGTTACAAGCGATGAAAGCGTTAAAGAGAGCTGGGGATCCTTCATCTATGGGCCGACAGATCACATCGTCATGGCACCGCGAGCTGCTGGAAATAGCATTATAGGTTATATTGGTAAATCCCTTGCACCTATCGAGATTCCCAAACCGCAATTCCTTGCAGATGAGGCAACCTCTAATCTGGAGGATAATCAAGTAGAGTACACGATGATTCAAGAAGTACCGTTTCGCGACACAACGGACTTAGAGAAAAAGTTGGTAATGAAGAATACATTAGAGCCTATTTTGGATATAAAAACGGCCCAAATGACAGATATCTCAGGGAAAGATGCAACATCCTTATTTAACATTACTATCGATCAGGCTACGAATACAGTAAACGCAACGGCGACAGCAGCCGCGCTTAAAAATTCCAATTTTTATACAAACAGTTATGTCCTGAAGGTAACGGCAGAGCTAAAAGAAGATGCCGATTATCAATCGTACCTGAAGAATAAATATTTGGAAATTCCAGCCACTGCACAAACAGAACTGGAA
>NZ_AODK01000085.1 GCF_000525975.1 Listeria rocourtiae FSL F6-920 | reverse complement strand
AATTTTTTTCTCTATCTCGTTTTCCCTCGTCCCATCCCAGCGTAGCGCTGTAATGTCTTCTTTTTTCAACCATGTATAGCCATCATAACGTCCTTCTTCTGTCACGTTGCGAAGGCATATCCCCTCTTCCAATTCCTCTTGAAACACACCCATCACAATACTTTCTCCACCTAGCACCTCTACAAAACAAACGCGTTTTGTCTGCTCCAAATAATTAGAAGCAATAGCCATCAGGGAATGCTTTCTTTTAGGCACCGTTTCTAAAAAAGCTTCTTTACGCTGGGATCCTTTGTCATTCTGCATTAATGTAACCGCTCGTAAGTAATCATTCTCTGCTTCAATTTGGCTAATCAATGCTAACGGCGTAACCACTAGCCCTTCTGAATAACCATCTGCGCGCTCGGAACGAAAGAGCACATCATAATCCGTGACGGCTTCGATATAGCCTAGCTCAAATACATTCATATCTTGAGCTGCATAGATAGCCACTAGATTTCCTTGTTGTTGATATTTTGTTAAAACTTCGTATAAAAAATTTATTACTCATTTTTAGTTATCACTTCTTTCTGATTTGAATTTAATGTCTACGAATATTTAAATTAAACTCTCAAATTTACAGCTATTAATTTCAATTTCATCAGCCTCAATAAGCAACAAGCCTTCCGTGAATTCCAATGTAAAATTAAACTTAGAGTCAAATCCAATATAAAAACTGTCTCTGGATTTTATTAACAGACTCTGCTTTTCTAAATTACTATAACTTATTGACAACAGCTCCCTCTTTTCACCATATTCATAATCACTTGTAGCATAACGACTATCCTCATATCCATTTACAAAATAAAACGTACTAACTTTCCTAAAAATAACATCCACTTTCTCACTATTATCAGGGTAGACAAGTTTCAGTTGGATTGTGTTTAATTGTATATCAATACTATGACTCTCAATTAGAGCCTCTTCTATATCACTCAATACTTTAAATAGTTCCATTTCCTATCTCCACCTTTTAATTATCTTAGAGATGTTTCTATGAGACCCTCTTTTTAAATTAATATGTGTCACATCTCTATTGTTACTATAGTTACCATATCTATCTACACTCCCTTTATCTTGATGGGATATCCGGTAATAAGGCTTCTTCCTCCTACCTGAACCTCCATTCATAAATCGTGTAGTAACAGTTTTATTATTACTGACCTTAGTGTGTAACCTCCACCCTTTCCCAGACTTAGCTCTGGAAAGCGATCCCCCAACTGATTTTTGAACTTTTTTCGCACTTCTATATGATTGTTTATATCTCCCTGACCTAAACTTCGCTGCCACTTTTAGTGCTTTTCTACCAAGTTTAAATTTCCCACCACCAAGAGCACCTTTAGCAGCTGCAATACCAGCCTTTTTCCAACTTTTCGTCTTCTTATAAGATTTATAACCATCATAAATTGCAAACCCTGCATTAACCACAAACCACACCCAATGACCATCTGGATCGATATGCATCACGGGATTGTTGTTGGCGTAGTTGTAGCTATTCATCGTCAATGGGTCATCTTCATCCCCTGGATCTGGATCCACACTAATAAAAATACCTTGTTCTGGTTCATAATAGCGCGCCATCAAATAGTACATACCGATTTCTTTATCATACGTATAGCCAGCATAGCCAAACGGGTTTTGCTTCGCTTCATTGGTTGTTTCGGTAGCTTGTAGGACGTTCCCCCATGCGTCATAACTATATTCTGCTACCATGTCTCCAGCCTCATTCGTTAGGGCAACCACGTCACCATGCGCATTGTAATGGTAGAAGACGGTTTTGGCACCCACTTTCATCGCCATACGCACGTTGCTATCGGAATAGACATATTGGCGTTGCACCGTGCCTGCACCATCTGTTTCATACAAGACATCGATACTATCGCCATCGTAGTAATACTTCGTCGTTTGGCCATGCACTGTTTTTTCCACACGACGATTATCATCGTCGTATTGATACGTGGCGAATGGGATTGTTTCCCCTTTTTTCGTGATGGCTGTTAACTGATCTGCCGTATCCCAGGTGTACGTGTATGTCCCATCGCTGAGACGATTCCCATTCGTGTCATACGTTAGTTTGTCGCCATTCCAAGCCGTGAGCTGGTTACCATCATT
>NZ_AODK01000084.1 GCF_000525975.1 Listeria rocourtiae FSL F6-920 | reverse complement strand
TGCAGCTCGGCTTTTTTTCGCCGTATCCTTCACCGCATTCACTTTTGCTTGCGCCGCATCTATCGTTGCCTGTGTCACCGTTGTTTTAATCACATTCGCTGGATTATTACTCACAAATAGCTCTTTCACTGCTTTTTCTGCCTCTGTTTTCGCAGACAATTCGGCCTGCGCTTTATTGATATGCGCTTGCAGCTCGGCTTTTTTCGCCGTATCCTTCACCGCATTCACTTTTGCTTGCGCCGCATCTATCGTTGCCTGTGTCACCGTTGTTTTAATCACATTCGCTGGATTATTACTCACAAATAGCTCTTTCACTGTTTTTTCTGCATCAACGACCAGCGCTTCTTCTGTAATATCAACTAGTCGCAAATCCGTCACAACAATCTTTGTATCTAAGTCCTCACTAGAAGAAGCTATTGGTGTCAAATTAAGGCCATTAGCTAAAGCTTCTGGTGACATGGGAATGCTGTATTCTTTGAACTTCGTATCATCTATAATAACATAGCTCATAGTATTAGAATTATAAGCGATGCGGGCAGCATCGCTACTTTTTAATTTTTTCTCCAGAATATGAATATGCTCTGGCATTAAAACGTAGCTGATATTGATGCAACGGGTCAATATTATCTACTCTTTGCTTGAACTGTATATCAGTCGGAAGGGAAGGGGCTAGTGTTTTATTAGTGTTTGTATGAAAAACGAAGCCACGTTCACCAGAAGTTGAATTGAGAGTTCGAAGCATAGTTATAATGTAGTAGTTAAGATTATTTGGATAGCTATTGTTCGGAAGATGTACAAGTGCCATTTCATTTTCGTTCGCTAGATACTTTTGAAACAGTATAAATTTATCCTCAAATTTATCCCAATTTATGTCCCAGTGATCCAATGTCATATCAGGGTTAATCTTAAATTCCGTGTTTTTTAACAGATTGCTGTAATTATACGCCACGGTATTCGTTACATTATCCACCGTGCCTTCTCCTTGCGTCACGGACTGTGCGAATACACTGACCGGTGACATAATGCTTGATGTGGCAATAGATGCCGCTGTGATTGTTGCTAATACTTTTTTTTCTCATTGCTTACTTTCCATCCTTTATTAAAATTTGGGTTGAGGTTGTGACTGTTCTAAATGGGATGAGTTACAGTCACAATATACACGCGAGTGTTGCTCGCATGTAATCCTTCGTTTTCTCCAGACTTATGAAGCAAAATTTTCGCCCTACAAAAAAAAGTCGGTAGGGCGTTTTTTTTATATCGCGCGGAGTTTGTCCAAACTCCGCGCTTGTTTCTGTCTTTATCCTCTAAATTAATCCCAGAATTCTTAACTAGCATTCATTAAGAGCCTAAGTGCCACCTTATTTAGCGATCACCGTGACGGTTGTTCCCGTGTCTCCAGGAATTTGGACACCTAGATCCACCGTAACAGTATCTCCCGCTTTCAATTTACGTGATACACCTGTTTCATCTTTGAAGAAACGACTGTAAATTTTGAAACGACCATTAGAAGCAATACCGCCCGCTGTCACAGCATCGATATTTGCTTGTGGCGTTACTGTCCGTTGTGGCACGCCGTTAATCGATAGACGAATGACTTGTGTGCCCGTTGGTACTAAGCCACTCACGTAATCGGCTGCTTCATACACTGTATCCAAAAACAGGCTTCGTCGCA
>NZ_AODK01000083.1 GCF_000525975.1 Listeria rocourtiae FSL F6-920 | reverse complement strand
GGCGACAAACTAACGTATGACACGAATGGGAATCGTCTCAGCGATGGGACATACACGTACACCTGGGATACGGCAGATCAGTTAACAGCCATCACGAAAAAAGGGGAAACAACCCCATTCGCCACGTATCAATACGATGATGATAATCGCCGTATTGAAAAAACAGTGCATGGCCAAACGACCAAGTATTACTATGACGGCGATAGTATTGATGTCTTATACGAAACAGATGGTGCAGGAAACGTTCAGCGTCAATATGTGTACTCAGACAATAATGTTAGAATGGCAATGAAAGTTGGCGCAAAAACTATTTTTTATCATTATAATGCCCATGGTGATGTTATTGCTCTGACGAATGAGGCAGGCGAGATGGTGGCAGAATACAGCTACGACGCATGGGGCAACGTCCTACAAGCTACCGAAACAACCAATGAAGCCAAACAAAACCCATTCGGCTATGCCGGCTATACGTATGACAAAGAAATCGGCATGTACTATTTAATGGCGCGTTATTACAATCCGGAGCAAGGCGTATTTATTTCGTTGGATCCAGATCCAGGGGATGAAGATGATCCTATTACCATGAATGGCTATATCTATACAGATAATAATCCGGTTATGCGAATCGATTCTGACGGGCATGCATGGCAATATCTTGCAGCGGCTGGTATTGGAGCTGCTGTAGGAGCCACGAAATATTACCTTTGGAATAAAGCTAGGGGGAAAAAAGTTACTTGGAAGGGAGCAGGGAAAGCTGCATTTAGAGGAGCTATAAGTGGCTTATCGTGGACTGGTGCAGGGAGAATTTTAGGATTTTCTTCAAAATTAAAGCTAGGTTTTAAGGTTGCTAAAGATAGGTTTAAGCTTGGTAAAGGTCGAGCTTTTGAAAGAGTTGGTAAAGCAGCGATATCTAATTCTAAAAGGTTGTTAAAAAATCCTATGGGTCATATTAAGAGATCGCCTGGCAAGAGATATAATAATATCAAGAAAATTCAAAAAAGACAAAAGAAATTTGATAAGAAGTACACGCAAAAATACCAAAAAGGCTTTTCGAGGAAGTTCAAATGCTATTGGTAGATACAGATGAGTTAGTTCCTAATATAATATTAAAATCTAAATGTATGAAAGGAATGTGATAAATGATAAGTAGTTTTAAAAAAAAGGAAAAGAGTGGTTCGGGCATTGGGATAATTAAAAAATATGGTTTTCTTAGTATACCACTTGTTCTATTGTCTGTTTTATTACTTCAGCTTATATGGCCTAACCATATCACTTTAGCTATAGTAAATGTGATGATTGGATTGGAAATTCTATTTATTTTAGGACTATCATCAAAATTAATTAATGGTTCTGTTGGGGATAAAAAAATAGGGAAGATAATATATTTCGTGATTTGGATTCTCTTTTTTGTAGTACTATTATCCTCATACCTGCTATATTAAAAAATCTTAAATGAGGGATTTAAATTGTTTAATTTAACTTATGCGGCTTTCATAGTCGGCTTTATAGGCATAGCTTTATTGATGTTTATTGATCGTTTAAAACTATCTAATAAGCATCCATATGTAACTATTTTTAGTGTGTGCATTATATTTGTGGGGGCAACAGGGGTATATATTTATTATGTTGCTAACACACTCATAAATTCATGATTTCATAAAACTTCAAGTTAGGAAAAAATTCGCATAATGAGTAACAAGGAGAAGCAAAATGTCCACAAAATTCATGTATGAACGCTTACTAAAATGCCAAGGGTCAAGAGAAACATGATATGAAAAATCATTCTTCAGGCTTTAAGTTAGGTAATTTTACTATGTATGTTAAATTCAAATCAGAAAGAAGTGATAACTAAAAATGAGTAATAAATTTTTATACGAAGTTTTAACAAAATGCCAACAACAAGGAAATCTAGTGGCTATCTATGTAGCTCAAGATATGAATGTATTCGAACTAGGCTATATCGAAGCCGTCACGGATTATGATGTGCTCTTTCGTTCCGAGCGCGCAGACGGTTATTCAGAAGGGCTAGTGGTTACGCCGTTAGCATTGATTAGCCAAATTGAAGCAGAGAATGATTACTTACGAGCGGTTACATTAATGCAGAATGACAAAGGGTCCCAGCGTAAAGAAGCCTTTTTAGAAACGGTACCTAAAAGAAA
>NZ_AODK01000082.1 GCF_000525975.1 Listeria rocourtiae FSL F6-920 | reverse complement strand
TGCCACCGCGTTCGGTTTGTTTTGTGATACGGTCGGCATCATCATAAGCTTTATCGCGCACCCATCCTGTGGTTGCGTCGGTCACTTTGGTTTCGTTCCCATTCGGGTCAAATTGGAAGCTAAATGCGGTTTGCCCATTCCACTTCACACCTGTCGCACGATCAGCGGAATTTATGTTTAAACATATCCAAGCTGACAATTAATTCTTTATTTTTCTCACTAAAATCTATTTCTGTGGCAGCACCTGCATCATAATATACTACTACTTCAAAATCTTCTATACCTTTGACAGATGGAAGATAATTTTTTAGTAAATGCAATGATTTTTCAGCTTTCGACCAAATATCAATTAGCAAAACATCATTCCTATCTTTTTCGCGATATTTCAACCACGCTCACCCTCATCACTATTTAATACCTTAATAGTATTCTTATGTTTTAACGTGTGTTTTCAACTGTTTATTCAAATGTCACAAAGTATGCTTCTTGACAATCCATCAATACACAAAGAAAGAGCATCACTTTTTCAGTGCGCCCTTTCTTTATTACTTAAATATCGACTTTATCGATATCTATTCATGTTGCCTAAGCTTAATTACTTATAATTTCTTCATTAATTTCAACTAGCGTCTTCCCCTTATAAGAACCTACCAAAAACGCTTCAATCCATTCCTGACCAACCATCCCACTCGGATTAGAAATAGTTATTGCTTCTTTGTAATCAATACGAACTGAGGTTCCATCATTAGGGTGCCCGACCGTCTTATAGTATTCTCGATTATTTGGACGTAAAACGCCACCATCCTCTACTGCGAGATACTCTATTTTAGTAAAATCTATCTGCCAATCAAATTCCCACTTGCTTACTTTTCTCCAATCTCCATCAATAACACCAGTCAATCCTGAATCAGCAAACATAAAGATGTTTTCTAATTTTAAATTTTGTACTAACTCTTCGATGCTTGCTGGATATTCGCTGAAATAATTTAGAAATCCAAATAAAGAGTATGCCCACTGCCCTTCTTCTTTCTCGTCCTCAAGCTTAACTAAAATTGTATAGCTGTAGATATTTTCACTCTCTAGGTATATCTCGAATACATCTCCCAATTCTACTTTTTTGCGCGTTGCTTTTTTTGTTCGTATAGAAACTTTGGATAATTCCTTATTGCCCCATTTACGTTGATCCAGATCTAAAGCTTTATTGATCTTATCTTCGATAGCCAGTATTTTTTCTGTATCATCTAAACCTGAAATATCTTTTAATAATAAATCATTTAATAGTATAAGCTCTTGATTAATCAAGTTTCATAATCCCTCCTTTTTTAATTCCAATACTTCCTCGATACTGACATGTATTTCTTATATTTTTTATTCTTTTTAGCAATAGGGCGTATTTTATTTCTTAGATTTTTTTTTACCTCCATTTTTTAAATAGTAACGGTGCTCCAATCCCCTAGCAGCATTGTAACTTAGCCCACTTCTCTCTACACGCATTCTTGCATCTGGATGATTCTTTTTATGTGCCGCCCTCCTTGCATTAACATTCTTGGTTCGACCAGTATATACTATTTTTCCGCTACTTTTACTTCTTAATGTATAGACACTGTGACGGCCTTTTTGCGCAAACTTATACGTTCCACCCATCGCCTTTTTAGCAAGTTTAAATTTACCGCCACCAAGAGCTCCTTTCCCAGCCGCAAACGCTGCTTTTTTAAAGCTCTTCGTCTTTTTATACGACTTATATCCGTCATAAACCGCAAACCCTGCATTAACCGCCAACCACACCCAATGCCCATCTGGATCAATATGCATCACGGGATTATTGTTGGCATAATTGTAGCTGTTCATGGTTAACGGGTCATCTTCATCCCCTGGATCTGGATCCACACTGATGAAGATACCTTGTTTTGGTTCATAATAACGCGCCATCAAGTAATACATGCCGATTTCTTTGTCGTACGTATAGCCAGCATAGCCAAATGGATTTTGCTTCGCTTCATTGGTTGTTTCGGTAGCTTGTAGGACGTTCCCCCATGCGTCATAACTATACTCTGCCACTAAGTCCCCAGCTTCATTGGTTAGGGCAACCACATCGCCATGCGCATTGTAGTGATAGAAAATGGTTTTTGCACCCACTTTCATCGCCATACGCACGTTGCTATCGGAGTACACATATTGGCGTTGCACCGTGCCTGCACCATCTGTTTCGTATAAGACATCAATACTATCGCCGTCATAGTAATACTTGGTCGTTTGGCCATGCACTGTTTTTTCCACACGACGGTTGTCATCATCGTATTGATACGTGGCGAATGGCGTTGTTTCCCCTTTTTTCGTGATGGCTGTCAGTTGGTCTGCCGTATCCCAGGTGTACGTGTATGTCCCATCGCTGAGACGATTCCCATTCGTGTCATACGTTAGTTTGTCGCCATTCCAAGCCGTGAGCTGGTTACCATCATTATAACTCGCTTCGATGGCTTTTGTCTT
>NZ_AODK01000081.1 GCF_000525975.1 Listeria rocourtiae FSL F6-920 | reverse complement strand
AAATCCGTCTTCACGGCGCTTGGTAACAGCAGGTCTATTTGCGCTTGCGCTGTGTCGATCGTTGCTTGGGTAGTTGTCGCTTTGATCGCATCGGTTGCTGGATTATTATCTTGATACAACTGATTCACTAAGAAACCAGCAATTAGTTGTTGTTCCTTATCCGCTGCTTCGGCTTCCTTTTTCGCATCGAATTCGGCTTGCGCTTTATCGATATGGGCTTGGAGCTCTGCTTTCTTCGCTGGGTCTGTGACTTTATCCACTTTCGCTTGCGCCGCATCAATGTCCGCTTGCGTCACGGTTTCTTTTATCTTGTTCGCTGGATTATTCCCTTCAAACAACTCATTCACCGCTATATCTACTGCTTTTTGTGCATCCAACAATTCTTGCGCGCGATTTAGTTTATTTTGTAAATCCGTCTTCACGGCACTCGGTAACAGCTTATCAATCTGCGCTTGCGCTTCATCAATGGCTGCTTGATTGGTTGTCGCTTTGATCGCATCGGTTGCTGGATTATTATTTTGATACAACTGATTCACTAAGAAACCAGCAATAGCTTGTTGTCCCTTATCCGCTGCTTCAGCTTCTTTTTTCGCATCGAATTCTGCTTGGGCTTTATCCACGTGCGCTTGCAGTTCCGCAGTTGTGGCTGGATTATCTTTGATAGCATCCACTTTCGCTTGTGCTGCATCAATGTCTGCTTGAGTTATAGTTTCTTTTATCGTGTTCACGGGATTATCCTCTTTAAATAACGCGTTTACACTCGCGATACCTTCGACTATTACTCGTTCCTCTTCTTTTATAGAAACGAGTCTTAAATCTTTCACTTCAAGCTTCACATCTTCATACTGGAGATTCCCTGCAATTGCTTCAAAGACAAGTTCCTTTTTTGCATTATATTTTACATACGTAGTGTATTCTTGAAACTCTGTACTATTTATCATATTGTAGACATACTGATTGTCAAAAAAGGTCATTTTTATCTTTGCACTATTGGGCTTGCTTAACTTTTCTCCGTTAGGTTGAGATGCTCTGGCACTAAAGCGTAACACTAGTGATTCGCTAGAAAGCATATCCACTTTTTGTGTAAATTTTATAGAATTTTCACGTGTATGATAAGGGTCTTCACCTTTTTGATCCCTTGTGGCCGTATAAACAAAACCGCTCCCACCACTGCCTTCCTCCATACTTTTAAATTTACCTATCAATGTAGCCCCACTGCCATCTTTGTAAGTATGCATTAGTTCATTTTCGCCCGTTAGAGACAGTGTAGAATTGCTTTTATTAGGCCAACCTAATTTCCAGTGATCCAATGTTTTATCGGGGTTAATCTTAAATTCCTTGTTTTTTAACAAATTACTGTAATCATACGCCTCGGCTTCCGCTACATCCACCGTGCCTTCTGCTTGCTTCACCGACTGTGCGAATACACTGACTGGTGACATAACTGTTGATGTGGCAATAGATGCCGCTGTGATTGTTGCCAATACTTTTTTTTCTCATTGTTTAATTTCCACCCTTTATAAATTTTCCTGAAACCTTACGCCTAGAAAACTCCCTACGCTTGCCTCTGCCTGTACCCCCTAACTAATCCCTGCCGCCATCATTTGATCTCGTTTGGCTCGTACGGTATTCGTGGAACAGTAACACCAGTCGCTCAATCGATAGACGCCTACATCATCCACATGTAATGGGGTCTCTGTATATTGATTTAACTCGTTTAAAAAGCGCTGGATTCTTTGTTGGGGAGAACTTTTAAATAGCAATGTGGCAAAGTTCAGATGTCCACTCATTTGTTCCACTAGTAACAAGTAAAAATTAGATAGTAGGTTTTCCTGATCCAACAGACAGATAATGTCTTCGCGGTCAAACTCGGCAACCTCACCTCCTTCACATGAAAAAATGGTTTTGTTCATATCGTAAATATATTCTCCTGGTTTCCAAATTTGAGAGCTCTCCTCGCAAACAAAGACACCAGATTTGATATACACGACTTTATGTTCTCGTGTGAAGTAACGCTCTTTCTTCCATACAGAGCTTACATCCGCATCAAGGTGACGTATCAGATAGGTTTGAAACAAATCGTCTTGCACCGCTAATTCATGAAATTCTAAAAAATCCATGCTGCGCTCCCTCCCGTTCTTCTATGCTCTATTATCTTTACTACGGTATTTTATATATTCTTTCATGATTGAACTACATACATATAACTTCTACTTCTCCGAAAAAATATAATACGG
>NZ_AODK01000080.1 GCF_000525975.1 Listeria rocourtiae FSL F6-920 | reverse complement strand
AAGTGTTGAAGTGAACGTAGACTATAGCGGTTGTGAACTTCCGAAAGGAAGGGAACTATCCAGTGGTGTATAGTGTGACGAACAGTAATGGCAAATCCGCAAGCACGACAGTAAATATGCAAATAACAGCAGAAGCGCCAGTCATACAGGCAAAAGATATGAGTGCGGTTATTGGAACGAAAGCGACAGAGATAAGCTGGTTCGCAGACGTAACAGCGCAAGATAGAAAAGATGGAGACTTAAGTTCCAATGCAACTGTAGACTACAGTAATGTGAACTTCCAAAAAGCAGGAAACTATCCAGTAACATATAGTGTGGTCAATAGCAACGGCAAATCCGCAAGTACGATGATAAACATGCAAATAATAGCAGAGGCACCGGTCATTAGTGATACAGAAGAAGCCAAGTTACTTCCAAAAACGGGAGACACAAATCAAATATGGATTGTGATTTTAGGGAGTATACTAATCTTGTGTAGTAATTTTATAATCAGACGAAAAAAGAAAACTAAAACCAATATGTAAGTGATTTAAAAACTATGGCCAAAAATTAAAAAGTGAGAAAAATAAGGATACAAAATTCAAATTATAGATTTTGTATCCCTATTTTGTATGTTTTTAGAGTCTTCATAAAGCGAGACACTAGTATACTAGAATATTTTGAGGAATATCTATATTTTTTGACGATGGAGATAATTTAAAGCCAAGTAGATAAACTATTTATGTAGCCGGTAATAATCTGGTAAGGCTATAAAATAGGCTATTTCGGATTATTTTTCGTTATATAAACTCTAAAAAGTATAGTACTCAAACATTTGGTTTATATAAATTCTAATCTTTGCCTCATTCCATGTGAAATATAATAGACTTAGTTTCTTTTACTATCTGCATAGTCTCTTCATGATAGCTTTAACAGGCCTTGAACTGATATTTATTATAAAATTAGTTATTTTATAATAAATAAAAATGGTGCTATAGAATGTATGGAAATGTACATTTATTTAATATGTCTTATATAATTATAAACTGTTGCAAGGGATATTTCTAATTTAGCTGCAATATCCTTTTTTTGATACACCCCGATTAGTTAGTTGATGAATGGCTTCACTTTTTTCGGCAGATATCCTTGGCCTTCCACCAGATCGGCCTCTTTTTTTTAGCTGCTTTTAAGCCCAGCAAAGTCCTTTCTCGAATCATCGATACTTCCATTTCAGCGATAGCCGCGATGAGGATAAAATAGAACTTACCGATGGGGGAGGAGGTATCGATTTTTTTCTT
>NZ_AODK01000079.1 GCF_000525975.1 Listeria rocourtiae FSL F6-920 | reverse complement strand
AGAAGCAGCGTCTTGACGGTCTTTTTTCTGCTTGAATAGCAGCATTTTTTAGCATCAAGTAGGTTTTGAGCTTTAGCAATGTCTTGTTCTAAAGCCGCTTTGACAGTAGGATCAGTAACTTTGTCTACCAAAGCTTTTGCGTCATTGATAGCAGTTTGGTCTGTTAAGTTTTTGATGCTATTGCTAGAAGAGTCGTCATTTGTGAATAACTCTTTAACAGCTTTAGAAGCAGCGTCTTGACGGTCTTTTTCTGCTTGAATAGCAGCATTTTTAGCGTCAAGTAGGCTCTGAGCTTTAGCGATGTCTTGTTCTAAAGCAGTTTTGACAGTAGGATCTGTGACTTGGTTTACAAGCATTTTTGCGTTATCGATAGCGATTTGTGTTGTTGTATCTTTGATGGCATCGCTTGATGATGTGTTATTTACAAATAATGCATCCACAGCAGCTTTAGCAGTATTTAATTTAACTGTATCATCAGCAACTTTTTGTTTCGCCTTGTTTAATTCAGTTTGGAGTGCTTGTTTTTTCGTTGCGTCTGTTACCAGGTTGATTTGAGCTTGAACTTCATCGATCCATACTTGATCAACAGTTGTCTTTACTTTGCCGTCTGCTTCGAACATAGCGTTAACGCCTTCTTTAGCTATTTGGTATTTTGATTTAGTTGCTGAAAAATCGGATAGTGTTAGCGTTTTAGTACCTGTAGTTGTGACAACTTGTTGTATGAAAATAAGAGTTTGACTTTCTGTTGCAGTAAAAGTATGTTCAGCTGTCCCGCTAGCTGCGGTAAATTTACTATCATTAGCTACATCAGCGCTTGATAGTGATCCCATCCAGAAGTAATTGGATGTGGCGTTTGGATTAGGGTTTGTATATTTAGAAGAGATTGTATATTCTTTTCCAATTTCTGTATTAACGTATTGCCCGATCATGAAATATTTTCCACTTGTGTTGACTAGAGCAATTTCAGTGGGGCTATTGACTTGAATAGATTTGCCATCCGAAGTCGAATACTTATTTCCACTTTGTGTGAAGGTTGGAGTATTTGCTCTTATATTTTTTGTCTCAGTGCCAGTAATCCAGTTTTTAAATTTGAAGGATGCTGTTTCTGTAGCTTTATCGAAATTAAGATTAATCAAATTTGGATTTGAATCAATGGACTGTGTTGCCATGGAGGCGAAAGTTTTTGTGGATATGATGTTTAGAGGAGTAACGATACTTGTTCCTAGGATAGATGTTGCGGCTAAAACGCTAATAATTTTTTTGAATTTCAAATGAATAACCTCTTTCATATTTTATATTTTTTGTAGATAAAGTATGTTCACTAATAGATGCTACATAATTTATTGAACAGTTTGTGTGGATGTGTAAAGAACGTTACCAGCTGTATCTAATGCTCTTACTTCAAAAGTGTTGCCAGCAATGCGTAAAGATGGAACGTCATAAATATATACTTTGTAGTCTGTTCCAGTGACTGCGCCGTAGCGGACAAATTTACCATCTACATAGAGTGCAATCATGTGTACATCGCCTGAGACTGTCCCAGTATTGTACGTG
>NZ_AODK01000078.1 GCF_000525975.1 Listeria rocourtiae FSL F6-920 | reverse complement strand
AAATACGGAATTTCTTCTGAAACAGTAGCATATACAGATAAGCGAGTCAATTTAGTAAGCTGTATTGGCAAAAAAAAACTGGTAAAGTTCTAGGTTGCTCTGGCCATATGGATGTCGTAGATGCAGGCGATAGTAAAGCTTGGAAAACACCCCCTTTTCAGGCAACAGAGATTGATGGAAAGTTATTTGGTCGTGGGTCAACAAATATGAAGTCTGGTTTAGCAGCAATAGTGATTGCGATGATTGAGATAGAACAAGAAGGTACATTAGTAGACGGACAAATCAAACTGTTAGCTACAGTAAGCGAAGAAATTGAGATTGAGGAGGTTGGTGCAGCACAGTTAACGAAGCTAGGCTATGCGGATGATTTGAATGGCTTAATTATTAGCAAGCCAAGTGTGCGTCAAATTATCTATGCCCATAAAGGTTTGATGAATTACACAGTAGTATCTTACGGAAAAAAAGCACATAATTCTATGCTAAAACCAGGGATTAATGTTATCGATAACCTGTTGCTTTTTACACTGAAGTGGGACAATATGTAACGAGCATCCACCAAACAAATGATATTCTAGGCACCTTTACACATAGTGTGACAATAATCGAGGGAGGAAATCAAGTAAATAGCATTCCATCACAAGCACAGATGGAAGGGAATATCAGAATGATTCCAGAAATAAACAACGCCAAAACAGAGCAAATCTTTTGCACGATTATCAGGAGGTTAAACCAGCGAAGAGGTATCCAGTTAGAAATTACGTGAGATTATAACAAAATGCCTATTTTCAGTAATCCTAATTCAAAACTTGTAAAAATCGCTAAGACCATTGCGCAAGAACAATTTGGCGAAATAGTACCAGCGATTGGCTTGGCAGGCATGACAAACGCTGCTGAGTTTATAAAAGCGAAGAACCCATTTCCTCTCATCAGTTTTGGCCCGCGAGGTTTTGGAGAACCTCAATAAGCTATCGACCTACAACTTATTCCTCTATCTCTAGTATGATAGAAAAACAGTTGTAGGTCGATAGCTTTTTTCATGATGATTGGTGTCAGCGAAAGCTGACATGGGAGTTTGTCCCAGCCTCTTCTTACGTTTAGTCAAGTAATAGACCTTATACAATATATAGATATTGTAGACATGAAAAATTAAGCCTGCCCCCTTTTTCATTAAAAAAAAGGGGGCAGGCTGTTATAATAAAAAGGTTACGACGTTGTCGCTAAACGGTAGTCGTACATTTTATTGGTTATCGTAAGATAGTGGATGGTTTTCAATAATTTATTGATACATGTCATAGAGGCAACCTTATGACATTTGTTATAGGGTTCTTCTTTTTGTCTATAATAGTAGTGGACAATGTGATTGGGTGTATTCTGTTGCTTCTTTAACATGTTTTGAATCATAAGGTAAAGTAGTTTGCGTAACTTTGGATTGCCACGCTTATTAATACGATCCGAATAGAAAGTTTTTCCAGATTGGTAACGTCTAATATCGATGCCAGCATATGCATTGAGCGCTCTACTAGTCGAGAAGCGTCGAATGTCCCCAGCTTCTGCGATAAAGCGCACCGCGCTGGAGCTGCCTATCCCAGGGATTTGTCTCAATATAGCATATTCAGGTAGAGGCGAGGCCAATGCTTCCATTTCCTCAATAATCTCTTGCTTTTTACATAATAGATGACTTATTTTATCAGCATAATAGCGTACTTTAGAAACTGTAATATCTTCTAGCTTAACTGCGGGATAAGAAGCAGTACATTCAGATACAACGCCGAGTTCTGATTTGGGAATATCGAAACCAGCTCAGGAAACGTCAGTTGTAATGCGTTGTGTAATCTGCTTTTGATTAGGATGATTTCTTTGTCGATTTCCTCGTGAAATCTAGATAACACACGTAACTGTTGGTATTCGGTGCTCTCAAAAATCTTCGGTGTTCGATTAGAGGCGAGATATGTTTGAGCTAGTCTGTGCGCATCACTACGATCTGTTTTATGCCCACGCAATCGATCACATTGTTGTTTCGCCTCTAAAGGATTTAGTAAATAATAAGGGGACTGATTGGCTTGCATAAAAGATTCAAGAACTTTGGAATAAACGCCCGTAGCCTCAAATACGATTTCTAGATACTGACCATCCCTCACAAAAAGTGACTGAATATTAACCTGTAAGGCTTGAAAATCTTTCTTATTATGGCTGTATTTCTTTTTCCTCTACGCATTGTCCATGTTGATAAATAACCATGTAACTTTTCCCCATACTGACATCAAATGCAATAATTGTCTGCATGTTTATCCGCTCCTTTCTTTTTATCGAAGTGCTTTACTGAACTTTATCGATTCCAATTTCTTATACACGGTCTCAAAGGACCTAACATACTTCAACCTGATTCTTGATAAAGTAGTAAAGTAGATCCGTTTTTTATATGGGCTCGAAGCCCAAGGGGGCTGGTCGATCTATATCTCACAACTACTATAACAAAAAAATAGTAGGCAAGACCATGGCCTTGGTCTTACCTACTAATCTTAGTATGTTTTCTAGGTCAGAGAACTTTTTTCAGGCTTTATATCCTAGCCTTGATGCTTATTGTACTGTCTGTACTACCGTACGAATAACAGTGCTATCGCTATCTAAAAAGCGTAACTCAAATTCCTTACCCACTGTTTTTAGTGCTGCAACATCTTGTATATACACCTTATATTGTCCGTCTGTGATTGAACCGTAACGAACAAGCGTACCATCCACATACAATCCTACGCGTGCTACCACACCTGTCACACTTCCAGCCGCATAGCTTGATTTTGTAGTAACATCTGTCGGTGTTACGACTGTTTCCTTACTTACTACCGTTCCCATCGTTCTTTTTCCTTCTACCCCGGATTCATTGACAGCTACCACTTCAAAGGTTTGCC
>NZ_AODK01000077.1 GCF_000525975.1 Listeria rocourtiae FSL F6-920 | reverse complement strand
GATATCTTTTTGTAAGTCCGCTTTTTACTGTTGGATCTTGTACTTTGTTTACTAAAGCTTGGGCTGCGTCAATTGCCGCTTGGTCTGTTGTTGCTTTAATGCCTGTTTTTGTTGCATCTGTGAATAGGGCATCAACAGCAGTTCTAGCTGCGTCTTGATCAGCAGTACCTTTTTGTACGACGGTTGTTGCGCTAGAAGTCTGAGAATTCCATGTTGCCGTTGCCGTAACGTTCGCACCAACTGCTTGTTTTGGAATAGTAATGCTGTATTTACCGTCATCCCCAGCTTTTCCTTGGCCAATAATTGTTGACCCCACTTTGATTACAACATCTGCTTTTGGTTCTGCTGTCCCTGTTGCCAAAGTGGAATCTGTGTCTAATTTATTAATTGTTGTTTGGCCGATTGCTTTTGATGAAAAACTTCCGCCCACAATTTTACCAGTTGCTCCAGTGTTATATCTGCTATTAAATAGCGCATTATTGGATACCAGTTTCGTTTGTGACACGCTCTTCAAATAGCCTGACAATGTAAATTGGGCATTTATAACGCCTGGATAAGTCGCGGTTGGCATAGGGTTTGTAACAGTTCCACGATCCCATGTACTAACACCTTGACCAGATTGTAAGATGACATTAACTGGACTAGCGTACGATCCCAATGCCGAACCTGCTGAGTTAAAGTTTGTTATAGAGAAGTTGGAGCCTTGTGCTAGCTTAAACGTATCACCAGTAATTACTGCACCTTGAGTCCCGTTACTCTCTACTTCAAAAGTTGCCCCTGCTTCTACAAAAATATTACCTGTAGTTGCTTCTACCGCTTCTTCCACTGGATCACCTGCAACAGCTTTTAAAACGCTTCCTGGTTGGAAATACATGCTACTTCCAGCTGCTAGATGGATAGCTTGGAAGTTATCAGATTTTAAATCCATATTTCCATAGTTTATAAGTGTAAAATTTGTACCGCCATAAATCGATGCAGCTTTTGATCGAGTTATTAAGTTAGCATTATTTCCTACAATTAATTTTCCTGATGCAGCTTCCGAATTGATAGGCGAATTCCTTCTTGCAGTTGAGGTCGTAGCAAAATATGCGATTGCATTATCCATGATTGTTAAGTCTTTTCCTTCATACACTTCTTCTGTTGACGAAATGCTAGTAACAGTTCCATCAATAATTAGATGTCCAGATGGTAAATAAATCATTTGTCCACCGCTGTGATCTACATTCTTATAGGTAACCTCTAAGTTGGCAACACTCCCCCAAAACAATCCATAAATATCTGTATTCGTGATTCTTAAGTCTTCTATTAACCCTACAGTATTTGCCGTGGTTAGTCTAATTTGTTTGCCATTAGCATTTAACGTATGGTCATTTCCGTGAATATTTTTCGTTGTATTCGTTACAGATGTTGTTTCTCCAATGGTAATATCAGCATTGATATAGATATCTGTGATAGCTGCGCTTGTAAGAGCCGCTTTTAATTCAGACCAAGTACTAACTGTTACACCGTAATACGGAAGAGCTTGTGTACTGATTGTCCCTGCTGCGTTTTCTGCTGCGAATACATTAAATGGTGCTGTAGTCATTAATTGACTCCCGATGAGTGTTGCTACTAACGCTATGCTACTTCCCTTTTTCAATAACTCTTTTTTCTTCATTTATACACACTCCTATGATTTACATTCCATATAATTAAGTAGATGAATTTTGTTAAAAATTAACGTAGCGGCACATTACATACCACTACGTCAGAACCTATTTTGTAAATGCTGTTGATAAATCACTAGTCATGCGTTTGTCACTGTTTTTGGCTTGTACTTGAACGCTTGTTGCGCTTGGCGCTACATATGCTTTGAATGTAAAGCTACCGTCTGAATTCACTGTCATTGTGCTCACATTTTGCGTTCTCACAGCTACGCCATTCTCGTAAATTGTAATTAATTCTGTCCCTTTTGGCGCTGTCCCAACGATGTAGTTACCTTCCATTTTTTGTAGTGTTGGTGCTGCTAATTTCGCCACAGCAGAGCCTGTTACTGTCGTGCTTGCTACTCGTGATGTATTGTAGCCTGTACTATCTCGGATCTCAATTTTGATAACTGTCCCTGCTACTTGTTTTCCAATGCTTGATTGGAATGTGCCATCCGCTGCGATTGATCCTGTCTTAACGGCTACACCATTGATGCTGATACGGAAACTCGTTGCTGATCCGGCTGTTACAGAACCTCTGATTACATCATCGTCTACAGTAACAGGACTAAGAACTGGTTTTTCATCATTAGTAATGGTTACTGTTTTACGAGCTTTTTCTGTCTTATCTTCATAGCCTACGACTTCTACTTGTGAACCTGCTTTGATGAAATTGTTAGTCGCGATACTATATGTGCCATCTGCGTTGATTTGACCGACTTTTACAATAGTACCGTCAACGGATAGGCGAACACTCGTGATACTTTTTCCAACTGTTCCTGTGATAGCTGTCGCAGTAAGACCAGCATCGTTAACTGTTAAGCTGTAATTCGCTGATGCGCTTGTTGTGTTTAGTAGCTGTTGTGCTTTGTCTAAATCTTTTTGTAAATTCGATTTAATTGTTGAATCTGTTACTGCATCAATAGCTTTTTGTGCGTCATCAATAGCCTTTTGATTAGTTGCTGGTTTGATAGCTCCTGATGTTGGGGTATTGTTGTTGAATAGTTCATCCACTGCTTTTTTCGCAGCATCTTGTTTCGCTTTTTCTACTACCTCTGCTGCAGTTTTTGCGTCTAGTAAGTTTTGAGCTTTATCTAGATCTGCTTGGCGCTCCGCTTTCACTGCTGGATCTGTGATGGCATCAACTAGTTTTTGCGCGTCATCAATAGCCTTTTGATTAGTTGCTGGTTTGATGGCTCCTGATGTTGGGGTATTGTTGTTGAATAGTTCATCCACTGCTTTTTTCGCAGCATCTTGTTTCGCTTTTTCTGCTGCCTCTGCTGCAGTTTTTGTGTCTAGTAAGTTTTGAGCTTTATCTAGATCTGCTTGACGCTCCGCTTTCACTGCTGGATCTGTGATGGCATCAACTAGTTTTTGCGCGTCATCAATAGCTTTTTGATTGGTTGCTGGTTTGATGGCTCCTGATGTTGGGGTATTGTTGTTGAATAGTTCATCCACTGCTTTTTTCGCAACATCTTGTTTCGCTTTTTCTGCTTGATTAGCAGCTGCATTGCGTTGATTTAGCAATTCTTGGGCACGATTTAAATTTTTCTGTGGTTCTACTTTTAGCGCTGAATCTTTGATTTTATTGATTTCTGCTTGTGCGCTGTCAATTGCTGCTTGATCTGTAGAAGCTTTAATCGCATCACTTGCTGGTGTGTTATTTAAGAATAGTTGGTTCACTGCGTAGTTAGCTACTGCTTGTTGCGCTTGATCTGCTTGGCTCGCAGCTGCATTGCGTTGATTTAACAATTCTTGTGCGCGATTTAAATTTTTCTGTAGATCTACTTTTAGCGCTGGATCTTTGATTTTATTGATTTCTGCTTGTGCATTGTCAATTGCTTCCTGATTTGTAGAAGCTTTAATCGCGTCACTTACTGGTGTATTATTTAAGAATAGTTGGTTCACTGCATAGTTAGCTACTGCTTGTTGTGCTTGATCAGCTGCTGTTTGGGTTGTGCGATTGTTCAATAATTCTTGGGCACGGTCTACTTGCTTCTGTAATGCTGTTTTGGTTACCGCGTCAGTAACTTTGTTGACTGCATCTTGTGCTCTATTAATTGCTGATTGATTTGTTGTTGATTTAATGGCATCAGTAGCAGGATTATCATCCATGTATAACGCTTTGACTAACTGATCTGCCGCTGTGTTATCTGCTTGTTGTTGTGTGCGTGTGTTTAGCAATTCTTGGGCTTTTTGAATGTCCGCTAGCATTGCCGTTTTTTGTGTTGCATCTGTTACTTGGTTTACTAGTGCTTTAGCCGCATCAATCGTGCTTTGTGTCGTTGTTGGCTTGATTGAACCAGATGTTGGTGTGTTATTAGTAAATAGCGCATTAACAGCGTCGCGGGCTGCTGTATTTTTAGATGCTGTGTTATTTGTGAACTCTGTTTGTGCTTTCGTGATTAGATTAACTAACTTGTCCTTTTCAGGAGATGCCGGTGCGGTTGATGCAGCGGCTCTTGCTGCATCGATTTCTGCTTGCGTAACGCCTGATCCAATGGCTGTTAAGCTACCATCTTGGAATAGGTTATACACTTTTTGGCCGAATGCTGTATCATATTGATATCCCATATATTGAGCTGTATAGAATGTGTGGTAACTATTTGGATATGCTTTACCGCTTGGATACAAACCTTCCGTTGAAAAGAACGAATATGGGCTTGTTAAATTTTGATCGCCTACATAAATATAAACAAATTCATTTTGAGCTCCAGCAGCATATTGGGAATAAAATTCTCTTGTTGTTCCATTTGGTAATACTACTTTTACGCCGTAACCTTTGGCGAACTTAATCATGTTAAGCGTAATATATTGTCCGTCAAATCTAACCATTTGCAAATAAGGTCCTGGTGATACTTCTAGTACTTTATTTTGTGTTGGTGGTGCTACATAAATTGGTGCAGTTGCTGAGACTGCTGCCTTTACTGGTGTTTCAGAAAGTACGTTAAATGGTGTTGCAATGCTCGTCCCCAAGATCGAAGTCATTGCTAAAATACTTACTAATTTTTTTGATTTCATGTGAAATGATAACCCCTTTTTTATTCTTTTATTTCCATAATTATTACTATTCTTAATCAAGAATCTTGCATGTTATCTATTACCTCGCCCTTCATTTAAGCGAAGAGCAAGGCGTTTTGAAAATTTATTTGGTTAATGCTGTTGATAAATCACTAGTCATGCGTTTGTCACTGTTTTTGGCTTGTACTTGAACGCTTGTTGCGCTTGGTGCTACATATGCTTTGAATGTGAAGCTACCGTCTGGGTTTACTGTCATTGAGCTTACGTTTTGGGTCCTTACAGCTACACCATCTTCATACACGGTAATACTTTCTGTTCCTTTTGGTGCTGTTCCAACGATGTAGTTACCGTCCATTTTTTCTAGAACTGGTGCTGTCAATTTCACTACCGCTGATCCTGTTACTGTGACACTTGCCGTGCGTAGCGTATTGTAGCCTGTAGTATCTCTAATTTCAATCGTAACAACTGTTCCTACGGCTTGTTTTCCAATGCTTGATTGGAATGTACCATCTGCTGCAATTGTTCCTGTTTTCACCAAAGAACCGTTGATGCTTACGCGGAAGCTTGTTGCTGATCCTGCTGTCACAGAGCCTTTCACTGCATCATCATCAATTGTTAGCGCATCTAGAACTGGTTTCTCATCATTGACAATGCTCACTGTTTTACGAGCCATTTCTGTCTTATCTGTATATCCTACGACTTCTACTTTTGAACCTGGTTTGATTAGATTATTTGTCGCAATGCTATAGGTGCCATCTGCGTTAATTTGACCGACTTTCACAATAGTACCGTCAATAGACAGACGTACAGTTGTAAAGCCATTTCCTGCTGTTCCTGTAATTGCTTTAGAGCTTAATCCTGCATTGTCCACTGTTAGATTATATGCAGCTGGTGATGCAGATGTTGCTAGTACTACACCTGTTGTTGCTGGACCTTTTTTACCATTTGCATCGACTGGGCGTACTTCAAATGTATCGCCAACTTTTAAGCCAAAACCTTGGGCATACAGCTTGAAGTCTCCGTTTGTTGGTGTAGATACTTTTTTTACGAACGCCGTTGATGTATAGTTCTACAGTTACTGTATTCGCATCTACTTTTCCTGTAATATACTCATCTGTTACGCCATAAGCATTTACTTTTGGTGCTGTTAGTGTTGTATTTTTTCGCGTCTAGTAAGTTTTGCGCTTTATCTAGATCTGCTTGACGTTCTGCTTTGACTGCTGGATCTGTAATCGCATCGACTAGTTTTTTCGCGTCATCGATTGCTTTTTGATCCGTCGTTGGTTTGATTGCTCCTGATGTTGGTGTATTATTATTGAATAGCTCATCCACTGCTTTTTTCGCAGCATCTTGTTTCGCTTTTTCTGCTGCATCTGCTGCTGTTTTAGCATCTAACAAGCTTTGCGCTTTATCCACATCGGCTTGTAAGGCTGCCTTTACTGTCGGATCTGTGACTTTGTCGACTAGGGCTTGGGCTGCATCGATAGTTGCTTGGTTTGTTGCTGGTTTGATTGCATTGCTTGCTGGTGTATTGTTATTGAATAGCTCATCCACTGCTTTTTTCGCGGCATCTTGTTTCGCTTTTTCTGCTGCATCTGCTGCTGTTTTAGC
>NZ_AODK01000076.1 GCF_000525975.1 Listeria rocourtiae FSL F6-920 | reverse complement strand
TATGATGTATAATGTGTGATTAATATTTCTAAATATATATTCTGTTTTGTATTGTATAAAAGGAGGTTTAGAATAGTAGTTGATGTAAGAAGGTTGCTTTCTGCTTTGAAGGAGCATAAGGCAACCTCTTTATTGAGATAAATCTCCAGTTATAAAGTGTGAATATTATATGAATTTTTTTTAATAATCTAGATTTTGGCTAGATTATTAAAAAAAAGCTATGGTAGTATAATACATGTGCTAAGGAAGTATTGGCAAGAAATAAATAATTTGTTGTTATTTTCGTCCAAGCATAATCATTATTACCATTTTCATAAAAATGGTAATAATGATTAAAATGGTTTTGATTTATCTGAAAAGAATTACTTTTCTGGAGGTGGTTTAATTAAAGTGAAAAAAATCTGAAAAATGAGTTAATTAATTATTAAAATTTCAACTATATGATTATACAAGGAGATAAACAAATGAATAGAAAATTAGATCGAGCAATGCGCTTTTTGAAATGCCTTATTGTACTTGTATTATTGATGAGTACTTGTTTTATAAGCGTGTCCAAAGTAAGTGCAACTGGGTCGATATATAATACCAGTAATGACATAGCATTTTCAAAAAAAAGATACAAATGGTCTGCGTGAATATGAGGGAAAGATTAAGTTTGATTTGCCTGCCGCTCAAACTTCAAAGGGGAATGATATTATTTTCTTGCGGGATACGAGTGGCAGCTTTTCAGCTCATACTCGCCAACTAACAGAAGCTATCGCAGAAATTGCTGAGGAAGTAGACTTAAGTCAGGACAGAATCATGGTTATTAATACTACACCAGCAACTCGAGCTAGTGTTACTGTCCCACTTACGAATGATCTTAAAGTTATAAAAGATGGACTAACGAGAACAGCTGCTAGTAACGTTACCACGGATTCTGGTTTTGAATATGCGCTAACTAATTACAATGGATTTAAAGGAGATACGGATAACAATACTATTTTTATTCTTATAAGTGATAATGATGCATATGGAGTACAGCGTACAGTTGATGGCGCAACGAAAGTAAAAAAATGCTGGCTACAAGGTAGGTGGAATTTATATTGGAAGTAGTGCTACATCTATCGCTAACGGAAAACAGATGGTTTCAGACCCAAGTTACTTTTATCAATTCACAAATATGACACAAGGGATTGACGCGCTCCGTGAACTTACACAAACGATGTATGAAACAGAAGATGCACAGATGGAATGGACATTGGATGATGTGTTTGAACTTTTAGATGTCAGTGCAACAGACCAGGATGGAAAAGAGATTCCAGTTCAAGTATCGGGGAACACTGTTACATTGGTGACACCTCAAGATGCTGATAAATCTGTTACGCTACAGTATTCTTTCAAAGAAAAAAAAACGCCTTTTAGTGACAACGCTAGTAGGTATTGGGAGTGTTAATGCTTCCTTGGGGCAAGAACTTATCCCAGATGTTTTTGTAACGGGAAATAATGATCCAGTCATTTATGCAAAGGATAGAACGATAATTGCGGGAACATCGTTTGATCCACTAGAAAATGTAACTGCCTCAGATATTGAAGATGGGGATTTAACATCACATATTCAAATTATATCAAATGATGTTAATACAAAAAAAGAGGGCGTGTATTCCGTTACATATGCGGTAACGGATAGCGATAACAACACTACAAAAAAAACGATTACAGTTAATGTAAATGCAACTCCTCCAACAGTAAAAGCTCAAGACATGAGTGGAATTGCTGGAATCTCAGCTAGTGAAGTAAGTTGGTTTACGAACGTGACAGCCGAGGACAAAGTAGACGGAGATATAAGCGCCAAAGTGAACGTAGACTATAGCGGTGTGAACTTCCAAAAAGAAGGCGACTATCCAGTGGTGTATAGTGTGACGAACAGTAACGGCAAATCCGCAAGCGCGACAGTGAATATGCAAATAACAGCAGAAGCACCAGTCATACAGGCAAAAGACATGAGCGCCATCGCAGGAGCGAAAGCTAACGATATCAATTGGTTTACGGATGTCAAAGCTGAAGACAAAGTAGACGGAGATATAAGTGTTGAAGTGAACGTAGACTATAGCGGTGTGAACTTCCAAAAAGAAGGCAACTATCCAGTGGTGTATAGTGTGACGAACAGTAACGGCAAATCCGCAAGCACGACAGTAAATATGCAAATAACAGCAGAAGCACCAGTCATACAGGCAAAAGACATGAGCGCCATCGCAGGAGCGAAAGCTAACGATATCAATTGGTTTACGGATGTCA
>NZ_AODK01000075.1 GCF_000525975.1 Listeria rocourtiae FSL F6-920 | reverse complement strand
CACCGATGCGTAGCGGATTAGCGTACCATTGACATAGATAGCTACTCGTTTTGCCGCTGGATCCACTGTACCTGTGATATATTTATCACCCTGTACAAACGGATGAATCGTTGGTGCTACAAGCTTAGCTTGTTTCTCATCTAGCTGACTTTGCGCGTTGTTTAGATCGGCTTGTAACGCTTCTTCCTTCACTGGGTCTGTCACCTTATTAATCAACGCTTGCGCCGCATCAATCTCCGCTTGTGTCATTGTTCCTGTAATCGTACCGTTTGGATCTTTGTTTGTGAATAAATTATTTACCGCTTCACGCGCTTCACTTTCTGCTTCTGCTTGCGCTGTTTTCGCATCTAATTGACTTTGTGCTTTGTTTAGATCTGCTTGTAACGCTGCTTTCTTCGCAGGGTCTGTTACTTTGTTAATCAACGCTTGCGCCGCATCAATCTCCGCTTGTGTCACTGTTTCTGTAATCGTACCGTTTGGATCTTTGTTTGTGAATAAATTATTGACCGCTTCACTAGCGTTCCCTTGATTTTCTGCTTCTGTGATATCAAAAACTTGGAAGTCACTCATGCCAAATACTTGCCAGTTACCGCTCTTATCTGAAATAAAACGATTTCCAACTGAAGTAGCAGTCGATTTTGCTGTAAACACAAGCTCTACACGTTGATTCACTCCATTTGAATATTTGTCACCTAGTCCACCTTTTGAACCGGAAAATACATTCGTTCCATCGTATAAAACAACAGCGCTTTTACCAGTGCGGTTGGCGGTTAATCTATACTTATGATTAGCAATCGTTTTAAGGGTTTGTCCCATAATTAACATGTTGTCATCTTTAATATACCCTTGTAGTTCACCAACCTGCGCACCCTTCTTCATCTTAATACTTGCATTGGTCGTAGGAACATTACCATCAGTATCTACTGGTTGTTGTAGCGTGATGCTTGTTGAGGCGTTACTAACTGCCACGTTATTACGGTATAATGCCCATTTATCGATCGCCGTACTAGACTCTGTGAATTTAAATGCTGGATTTCCAATCAGATTTCCCAGTTCTTGTTGAATGGCATTATATTGATTACCTTCGTCTAATTCATGTAGCAAAAGCGTTTGTGCAGTATCATACAACAACAAAAGTTCATCCTTATTATTAGCCTGTTGTATAGAAACCAACAACGTGTCTAACAATTCTTGCGTTACACCTGGTACTAATTTTTTTTCTTGCATTATCCGTAAACAGTTGTAACAATTGATTTTCTAAATTCACATCATATGGATAATAAGTCTTTAAGTGATGAACTCCATTATAGTGTGCCTCCACATTAATTTTATCATTCGGAAGAGGAAGAGTCTTAATAGTTAATGTATAGTTGTTGTTTAAAACGCCCCCCTCACCACCGTAAGCTTTTCCATCTGACACCTCTCCTAAATAATTATTATTTTTTGTTACAACATATTTATACCCTTTCAACCAATTCACATCAAAAGCCACCTGTATTTGGCTATCATTGTAAGACATACCTTTCACGACATTTTTAAAATACGCAAGCTCCGGGATGTATATATTATGGGGTATACCAATTCGATATTTATTAGTGTTCGTATTTAACCAAATAGGTTTATCTAACTCAGGGTAGTTTTTGAGTGCTTCCTTTGTACTCCCGGTAGCTGAGATTCCCCACATTTCAAAAAATGGAACTAAATTCAAATTGGCCACTTTTGAAGACTCAATTATGAAAACTTGCTTTTCCTCAGCATCTGTTTGTGGTTTTTTCTCCAATAATCTATACCTTTGATGCAGTTGTGGATAAAATGAATCTCCAAAAACATCCATAAGTTGCCAGTATAGTCCCAATTTCACATAATTGCTTTGTGACTCATAATTTTTATTAGATGAGGCTAAATAATTCTGAATTTGTGGGTGATAAGCATCTAAAGTAGTTATTCTTCCAGTTACAGCTTTCTGAGCTGCCATCGAATACAGATTGACGATTACTTCAGTAGCCTTGGAAAAAGTCATGGCATACATTTGCCTTTGATGACCACTCTCATGCCAAACACCCCAACCATTGTTAGTTTTTAAAAGACGCTCCATTGCACCTGAGCCATAATAACCCGTATATTCATTAGTTGCAAACATGTATCCGCTATTTGCCTCTACATAATGTTGTAAATGTTGGGCAGATAAATAATCTCCTCGTCCGGTCTCTAGTGTTCCTTCAATTTTATCTTGTGCAAACAAAAATTTATCATAGTAAGCCATCAACTCCTCTGGATTACTTATATATTTTTTAGCACTCGCATAACTTACAGTAATAAGAGCTTTTTTTGCTCACTAATTGTACCACTGGAGCAGAACTTTTTTCATTCATTTGTTCTTTAAAATCTAAATTAGATGTTTTTCCAAGCTCAAAAAAAGGAATTGTATTCAAGGGAGTGTTTAATTTAAATTTTACAATTCCATTATTTTGTCGGTTAATTAATGAAATTACTCCATCGCGATCAGCCATTATTTTATTAGAGCCTCTGACAAGGCTTTTCTTCGTGATGCCACCTGCTGTTGAAGGAGTTCCTATAGCTATTAAGATTCCAGAATCACTATTTGTGCTACTTGTAACTTCAATATCGATGAGCTCTCCTTTTTTCACATAATGAGGTGTTGGGTATAATTCAGAAAAACTAAGACTTCTGCCCAACCTATTTTTCTCACTTGTAATACTCCCTTTACCTTGCACCGTATAGGAAGTCTCCATTTCTTCAGCCTTAACTGGTTTTGTATAATATAATGAGAAACATAATGCCAGAATATTCAACAATATTACTATTCGTCTATTTTTCATTTTTTCCTCTTTCCTTTCTTGATTATATTTTTAATAAAGCAACTGTAATTACTTAAATTTAAAGAATGCTCTATTATTCTAATTTTTTAACCTTTATATAACGAATAATTGTACTTTTCACCTCCTCATATATTAGAATTAGATTTTTTAACTGAATGATTTTGTATATTCAAACCACTTTGTGATTTAGAATTGTAGTATAGGGGCCTTCCGTCACCTATTGTAAATAGCTACGTAAGTAGGAAGCATTTGGTGCCAGAAAATATAATGATTGGTATGGAGACAACGGGAGATTACTGGCTATCAATCTATCCTTTTTTACACAGATTAGATTTTCCAGTAACTGCTTTTAATTCCATTCAATCGGATGTTCTTCGAGACTTCTATATTCGTAAAACAGAGACGGATGCAGTCTAAAAATAATCCATTTTTTCATAATTACTTCTCCATTCCTTTGATAAATTTGTTATAAATCCTCTTATAACTTATATTTCTATTTAACCACTAAAAACTTCTGTTGCGACATTCATATTTTTCAGCATGGGCTGAAAAAATGAATATTATTATGTATCGAAGGCCAAGATAGGCCTCCGGGTCTTATTTCACTGTTTGTGTCAACGTATGAATAACAGTGCTATCGCTATCTAAAAAGCGTAACTCAAATTCCTTACCCACTGTTTTTAGTGCTGCAACATCTTGTATATACACCTTATATTGTCCGTCTGTGATCGAACCGTAACGAACAAGCGTACCATCCACATACAATCCTACGCGTGTTGCCACACCTGTCACACTTCCAGCCGCATAGCTTGATTTTGTAGTAACATCTGTCGGTGTTACGACTGTTTCCTTACTTACTACCGTTCCCATCGTTCTTTTTCCTTCTACCCCGGATTCATTGACAGCTACCACTTCAAAGGTTTGCCCTACTGTTTTTAGAAGAGCTACATCTGACGCATAGATGGAGTAGCTCGTGCCTGTAATCGAACCATAACGAACAAATACACCATTCACATTATAATGCAATTTTC
>NZ_AODK01000074.1 GCF_000525975.1 Listeria rocourtiae FSL F6-920 | reverse complement strand
TTGATCTAACGCATTGTAGTCATACGTTGCTTTGTAGTTGTGTGCCCCGTGGGAAACAAGGACTTCATTGATTTTGTCGGTTTTTCCTTTGTTGTCTTTGCTCGGTTTATCTTTGTATGTCCAGGAAACACTGCCACCGCGTTCGGTTTGTTTCGTGATACGGTCGGCCTCATCGTAGGTTTTATCGCGCACCCATCCTGTGGTTGCGTCGGTTACTTTTGTTTCGTTGCCATTCGGGTCAAATTGGAAGCTGAAAGCCGTTTGCCCATTCCACTTCACACCTGTGGCACAATCGGCGGAATCATAGACGCTTTCAATGGTATCGCTATTCGGCTTGGTTACTTTGGTTTGGTTCGCGTTGGCATCTTATTCATAGCTTATTTTGCTGTTCTTTCCCATCTGTATTTTACATACATCTGTTAGTCATTCTGTGTCAAAAGGTGCACCACAGAAGCCATATATTTCAAAATCAATTTTCGGATATTTTGGGATGTAATTTCCACGATTTTATACGTGTGTCAAAAAGCATACTTTTTGACATGACATATAGTGAACAAAGAAAGAGCAACACTTTTTAAGTCCGCCCTTTCTGTCTACTTTATTGATATTTATTCAATTTATCTTATTATTATCCATTTCCATTCTCCTATATGCAGCTATTCATTTAAAATTTTTCTAGCAATAGCTAGATACTCTTCTTCTGTAAATTGAATTATAGAATCATCAAATGCATTTATAAAAATTGTTTTAATTTTATTGGCAAGTTCAAAATCTGTAACCTTATGCCTACTTAAAAAGTGAACAATTTGATTTATTTCTGATTCATATTCATCTGATGGGGCAAATGGGAGTACTTCAATTGGATCCCATTCATCAATAACATGCTTTACTTTATTTCTCATACTAAACCTCCTCTAAAATAATTGTTTTATAATATTCTTCATCGCCTTGTCATAGGTTTTCTTTTTCCATCTTTAGCAAGAACAACCACACCTTGCTTCGTTACAAATGCAAACTTCCTTCCATCTGCTTGTTTTAAAGCCTTGCCATTCTTGACAATAGAATTTGCCAACTTCTTCGACATTCCCCGCTTCTTCAATTGACTTAAGCCATGGTCTGCATACTTCGTCCAATTTATTGATATGTTTGGATGCTTCACCAATATTCCCATCTTACCAAAATCATGTCCTAATTTTGCTTTACTTGTCTTACCACCTTTTTTAACCCATTTCTTAGATTTTTTGACAACATATTTTCCGCCAATCCAGACTCCCCTTAGAATCCAAACCCAAAAATGACCATCTGGATCGATATTCGTAACAGGATTATTATTCGCATAGTTATAACCATTCATCGAACTAGGATCATCGTCATCCCCACTATCTGGATCTGAACTTATAAATACACCTTGCTCTGGTTCATAATAACGCGCAATCAAGTAATACATACCTATTTCTTTATCATAGGTATAACCTGCATAGCCAATCGTGTTCTGTTTTGCCTCTTCTGTCAGCTCCTTTGATTCTAGCACATTTCCCCAAGCATCATAACTATAATTAGCAACAACAGTTCCTGTCTCATCCGTCATCGCCACTACATCACCACGAGAATTATGATGATAGAATAGAGTTTTGCCACCTGTCTTCATAGCCAAACGTGTATTTCCGACTCCATAAATGTAATGACGTAACAATGTCCCTGTTGCATCCGTTTCATACAACACATTAATCGTATCACCATCATAATGATATCTGGTCACTTCTCCATGAAGTGTTTTAGTCACACGACGATCTTTGTCATCATATTCATAGCTTACAAATGGGGTACTCTCCGATACTTTTGTAACAGCTACTAATTGATCTGCGATATTCCATTGGTAGATATATTTACAATCAGAAAGGCGGTTTCCATTTTTGTCATAGGATATTTGAGTGCCCTTCCAATCAATTATTTGGTTACTGTTGTTATAGCTAGCCTTACTGACTTCTGATTCTTTTGAATCTGTCACTTTTACACGATTTCCGAATCCATCGCACGCGTATGTTTTAGTTGTTCCATCAGGTAGAGATTCTTTAGTTAATTGATTAATCGTATCGTATTCATAGCTCGTATTCCCCTGTTGGGAGCTTTTGATATTTATGAGCCGATTCACTGTATCGTATGTGTAGCTCTCCTCAAAAATAGGTGCTCCCAACTTGTTCCCAATTTGGATTTCATTTATCTTACGAGTACTGTCATAGTTAAAGTTACTACCCACACCGTTACCAGCTGTATAGTTACTTACATTCCCATACTCATCGTAATCCATCAGATAGTTATACTTACCATCATTTACTTTAACATTTTGATTCAATGGATTATATTCATAACTCACTTTATTTTGATAATCTTTCTGAAAAACTAAAACTTCGCTTACTTTATCGCTTGTTCCCACAGTACCATTTGTTGCAGCATCTTCGTATAGCCACGAAACAGCACCACCGCGTTCCACCTGCTTTGTTAAACGATCAGCCGTGTCGTACATATTTTCTTTTGTGATGCCTTGGTTTGTATTAGTAACTTTTATTTCGTTCCCATTCGCATCCAATTGATAACTAAACACAGTTTTGCCGTTCCATTTTATATCTGTGTTACGATCTGCGGAATCATACATATTTTCAATTGTGTCACCGCTAGGTTTGATGATTTTTTGTTTGATTTGCATTAGCATCATACTCATAACTGGTTTTTTGACCTTGAGCGTCTGTGAATTGTGTTATCTGATTATCACTATTGTACATGTGATTACTCAGTCGCTCTTTACCATCTGCGGTTACAAATTTCTCAGTGGTATTGCCGTTATCGTCATATTTATAGGCTACCGATGTGCCATTGGCTAATGTCGTTTTCGTCAATTGATTATCGAGATTGTATGCCAATTGCTTCGTATTGCCCTTTTCATCCGTTTCCGTGAGTTTATTGCCGTACACATCATACGTAAACGCCGTTTTTCGGTTCTCTTCATCATACGATGCTGTCACATAATTCCCACTACTATCATACGTGTTCTCCGTCAGTACTTCTCCGTCAATCACACGCATGTTATCAAACCAGGCTTTTCCTGTATGCTTGCCACGGAACAACGTCCAGATTTTCAAACGCGTAATCGGTTTATCCACATCCACCGTCACCGCACTACGGTTCCACTCATTCGTTCCCGTTGGGAATGGCGCGTAAAAGGATTTCGTCACGCCATCGTTCAAGACAGCTTCGGCCAAAATCGCGTAATCGTTCGATAACTTCTCGCCACCTGCGGTATTCACTACGTTCTCTGATTTCGACATCGCCGTCACCGTCACGTTTTTCGCGGTGGTTTGGTTCAGTACAATTTCTTGCCCATACTTGCTGTCCACGTCCGTCACGGCTGTGCGTACAATGCGTGCCGAGGAGCTATCCGCAAAGCCTTCGGTATCATCGATGGCCATTTTGTCCGCGCCTGCGGTGGAACCTCGCCACCAGCCTGTCGATGTCAATTCTGTGCTGGTTTCAAAACTACTGTTCAAGACGGGGTTAAAGGTTGCCGATGCTTCCCCTTTTTCCAGTTGGACATTGTCAAACCACGCGGTTCCCGTTCCACCCGTGTCTTTATTTTGCTCCACTTCGAGGAAAATGTAGGCTTTCGCAGTCGTTTTCGTGGTCTTAATCGTCAGTTGGCGCTTCGTCCATGGACGGTTCGCCTTGATATCACTGTAACGATTGCTCTGCCATGCTTCCCCATCGGTCACGCGTTTCCCTGTCGCATCTTGCAACTCGACATTAAAGAACACATTCGTATCCTTCATATCACTCGTTTTGATGAGTGCACTCAAGGTATACGTGCTATCTGGCTCCAACTCCACGATTTGTTTCCCAGCCGTAAAGCCGCGTCCGGTGGATTTCCCGGTAATCTTCAAGGAAGCTGCGCCACTCACACCACCCGGTGCTGACGTGCTTTTGTCCATCGCTACGGTTCCTGTCGCGGTTTGGTACACTTGCGAGAACCATTTTGACACATAACCCTACACAAAGAAAGAGCATCACTTTTCAGCGCACTCTTTCTTTGTTAGCCATTTGCTTCTTCTATTAATCTCTGTACTATTTTTGTTAAATAATATTGTCAGTAAACATATTATTTAACAATTCATTTATGCTAAATGATGTTTTTCTTTTCACGCAATCTTTTTTGTCTCTACCCGTCATCCCGTCGATTTCCCACGAATTCAGATAGATATGGAAGTCATTATTGTTAGGAATAACGATTGCCGCGTAGGGACTTTCTAACGGATCTATATTCGTCGGCTCATCAAACATATCAACCTCTGCTTCTGTATCTACAAAGCTAAAATAGTATGGATAGCATGAATGGATAGCCATTAAAACACTAATTATATTTCCTTCCAAACTTTGAAATGAAAAATCCTCTGGGATATAGTCATATGACATATCGAATAAGACTCCTTGATAACCATCTTCCTCATATAATCGTACCGTGAAAGACCAATTACTGCCTAAGTGGCTACAGTTAATATGAGTTACTTCTGAAAAATTACCACCTTTTTCCAATTCTTCCAAATCCATATCAATAGATATGTCATTTTCCAAGTTATAGCAAACCAGATTATCAATCTCGATACTTTCAACTTCGCTTATCAAATCGATATATTTTTTTATTACATTTCTATACGACTCTTCTTTATAGATACATCCTGCTGATAAAAAACTAGACATTTACTTACCTCCTATTTTATCCGTGTTCCAAGTTTCCTATAATTTTTCAATTGTGCTGCATTCATTTTCCAACCACTTATAAAGTTCCCTTTCTTATCCACAATTACTCCTTTCCCCGATTTAATATATATGGTAACTTTCTGCCCACCTCTGTAAGCAGTATCTAATATCTCTGTCGCTCCCTTTATATGTTTATTCAATGCAGATTCAAATAAATGAGCATTCTTAGCAGAATAATTGGCCTTAACTCCAAAATCTTCAGCATGTTTCCATTTTTTCTGTAGCTGTTTCTTTGGGAATTTAGGTTTTGGTAAAGTGGCTTTTTTATAGAAATTTTTCCCTTTTTGGAATACCCACTTGCCTCCCTTTTATCACGTATTTTGTTCCCCATTTTAGAACTTGAATCAGTATTCCAACAGCATACTCACCGTCGGCATCGATAAATTCTACAGGGTTATTGTTCGCATACGTGTACCCATTCATAGTCAAAGGATTAATCTCATCCCCCGGTTCTGAATCTACCGAAAGAAATACTCCTTGTTTTGCTTCATAGTACCTGGCGTTCAAATAATACATCCCAGTTTCAGTATCATGGAAGTAACCAGCATATTTAAAAGAATTCTGTCTAGCTTCTTCTGTTGTTAACATTTCTTTTACTATATTGCCCCAAGCATCGTATACATATTCCCCTATAACAAGCCCATCCTCATCGGTCAGAGCAACTACATCACCATGAGAATTATATTGATAAAAAACAGTTTTATTTCCAATTTTCATAGATACGCGCAGTCCATCTGCTGAGTATGTGTACTGTTTATCAACATTTCCAATACTATTAATTTCATATAACAGGTTCAGACTATGGGCAGAGGGACACATTCAAAACTGGTCACTTGTCATGAACCAGCTCCTTCTTTTGGATTCCCTTGAGAATCGTGTGTCGCATTATATCTCTATTTCTTAATTACACACTTTTCTTGACAACCCCCCCAACTTGAAAAAAGAGACTGAGATTAACTCCCACCCTCTTTCTTGTTTATCTACTTGTTACTTTTTCAAAATCTAGAACCCCACCTTTATCACAAACCTAGCTTACTGATAATTTCTTTTTTATCATAGGGTAGTACCCACTCACTATACTGCTTATAAATAGGTATCAGCTTATCTACAGAATTTGCCACAACATCTAAGCCTCTATCATCATACATGTAGTATATTATTTTTTTTCTTAGTATTAATAAAATAGCATTCACATCCCAATTTTGGATGTATATTCATATCTTGATTAGCAATGGCTTCCAACATTTTTTCTATTTTTATATCTTTCACATGACACTTTAGTGCCATTTTCAAAAAAACCTCTCCCTCTCTTCGAATTTTTTCGACACTCAAACAATATTTCAATGCGCTATTTTTAATATACTTCTTGAGAACACCCGTGGCTTTCATTTTCCTATCTGGCTTGACAAACCAAACTAAATAAATAGAATCATTGAATGAAAATATTTCCTTGAACAGAGTGATTGATCGGTAATACACCCTATTCATGTAATGCTTTTCTTCTATATAAGGGCTATCCTCTCCCAATTCAAAACGTATACCTAACTCGGTATTATAAAAAAGTGGCGGACTTAATTCTTGTTTATCAAAGTTGTCTTTAATATATTTTTTCAACTCTTCATTAAGCTTATACACAGCGTTCAACTCCTTTTTAAACTTAATCCACATTATTTGCTAACGATTTTTCCATTTTCCTTTACAGGTGCTCTCCGCTTTCCTTTTTTATCATTCACTTTCCAAGCTTTTCCGCCGTGTCCTGCTTTATCCCTATCAATGGTTCAACCATTAGGCGCTTTAAACCTTACGCTCTTACCTTTCACTTTTTGATTGAATTTTCCTAAATCAACATAATCACCGTTCCCTTCCTGTAACGATTTAGGTATTGGACTCACTTCTTTGATGCGGTTCGCCTCATAGCTCGTCAGCGTACTTGATTTCAAGCCATCCTCGGCACAGGATTTCCTACTTGTTTATAGGCATACACAGCCTTCTTCTCTGTCGCGTTAACCAACTAATTACTTATGTAGGGTATTAATGAAATTAGAGTTTGACCTAACTTCATTAATACCGCGCTTGAATTTTTCTTGATTGACAGGTTACACTAAACTAGACAACTTCATAAAATATTTGCGCGCCTTTTTTTAGTAATTTCACAGCTGTTGAATCATCATTGAAATTCATTTCCCCCATGGAATTGAAGTATGAATCCCAAAATTCACTAAAAAATGAAATATCCCTCTTATTTATATAAGCTCCTGGGTATATTTGAGATGTTATTTCTGCAGAAAGAAGATTATTAGGGTTATATGCTATTGTCTCACTCTTTCCATCATTTATGACCTCACTATAAGTTTTATAGTATAACAATTCATATACTTCTTGATTCCTTACTTCTATCAGAAATGGTGTAATTAATAAATCTAATACTTCCTTTTCTGAACTTAATACCTTTTTTTATATTTTCAGGGTGTATATATATATTCTTTCCCGTTCTATAATTATTATCCATATTCTCTAATTTTTTTTACTATATCCATGCTCAGTTGCCACACTCCTTTATTTTTTTTGGCTTATAAGGGTTTATTATTGATGGGTCTGGTTGCCATTTCTTATCATATCTATTACTCACTTGAACAATTTCTTTGGTGCGATTGTCCACAATGACATAGGTCCCTTTTTTATCATAATAAACAGTCGCTGAGTTACCAGTTGCCTTATTTGTACTTTTTCTAGTAGTATAAGGTTTATTAATTAATTTCTTAATACTTGCCTGTGTCCATCCTCGGCTCTTCATTTGATTAGCTAACTTATTCGCTTTTTTCGTGTTACTACCAAATTTAAGGCTATCACCCGGCTTTTTCTTAGGAGCTTTTTTAACCCATTTTTTAGATTTTTTGACAACGTATTTGCCACCAATCCAGACACCTCTTAGAATCCACATCCAGAAATGACCATCTGGATCGATATTCGTAACAGGATTATTATTCGCATAGTTATAACCATTCATCGAACTAGGATCATCGTCATCCCCACTATCTGGATCTGAACTTATAAACACACCTTGTTCCGGTTCATAATAACGAGCGATCAAGTAATACATACCTATTTCTTTATCATAGGTATAACCGGCATAACCAATCGTATTCTGTTTCGCCTCTTCTGTTAGTTCGCTTGATTCTAATACATTTCCCCAAGCGTCATAACTGTACTCCGCAACAACAGATCCTGCCTCATCCGTCATAGCCACTACATCACCACGAGAATTGTGATGGTAGAATAGAGTTTTTCCACCTGCCTTCATAGCTAGACGTGTATTTCCAGCACCATAAATATAATGACGCAACAATGTCCCTGTTGCATCCGTTTCATACAACACATTAATCGTATCACCATCATAGTGATATTTGGTCACTTCTCCATGAAGTGTTTTAGTCACACGACGATCTTTATCGTCATATTCATAGGTTACAAATGGAGTACTCTCCGCAACTTTTTTAACAGATACTAATTGATCCGCGATATTCCATTGATAGATATACCTCCCGTCAGATAGTCGATTTCCATTTTTGTCATAGATTATTTGACTACCATTCCAATCGACTAGTTGGTTAGCACTGTTGTAACTAGCCTTACTATCTTTCAATCCTTTTGAATCTGTCACTTTTATACGATTCCCAAAACCATCGTACGCATACGTTTTAATTGTTCCGTTAGGAAGATTTTCTTTAGTTAGCTGATTAATCGTATCGTATTCATAGCTTGTATTCCTATTTTGGGAGCTTTTGATATTTACGAGCCGATTCACTGTATCATATGTGTAGTTCTCTTCAAAAATAGAGACTCCCAACTTACTTCCAATTTGGATTTCATTAATTTTACGCGTGTTGTCATAACTAAAGTTACTAACCACACCGTTACCAGAAGTATAGCTACTTACATTACCTGACTCTTCGTAATCCATCAGATAGTTATGTTTGCCATCATTTACTTTCACATTCTGATTCAATTGATTATATCCATAACTCACTTTATTTTGATAATCTTTCTGAGAAACCAAAACTTCGCTTACTTTATCACTTGTACCTATAACTCCATTGTTTACAGTATTTTGGTATGTCCAGGAAACAACTCCACTGCGTTCTGTCTGTTTTACCAAGCGTTCAGCAATGTCATACGTATTTTCTTTTGTAACATCTTTTTTAGTATCAATAACTTTGGTTTCATTTCCATTTGCATCCAATTGATAGCTAAATACAGTTTCTCCATTCCATTTTATCTCAGCGTTACGATCTGCGGAATCATAAATATCTTCAATCATATCACCACTTGGTTTGATGATTTTTATTTGATTTCCATTCGCATCATACTCATAACTTGTTTTTTGACCCTCGGAATCTGTAAATTGTGTTATCTTATTATCACTATTGTATGCATAACTATGTTGTTGCTCTTTGCTATCTGCTGTTACGAATTTATCTGTGGCATTGCCATTATCATCATACTGGTACGATAACGCTGTGCCATTCGCCAAAGTTGTTTTCATCAATTGATTATCCAGATTATACTCTAACTTCTTCTTGTTTCCTTTTTCATCGGTCTCTGTGAGTTTGTTACCATATACATCGTACGTAAAGCTTGTTTTACGTTTCTCTTCGTCATACGAAGCGACCACATAATTTCCAGCACTATCATACGTATTCTCCGTCAACACTTCCCCGTCAATTACACGCATGTTATCAAACCAAGCTTTCCCTGTATGCTTGCCACGGAATAGCGTCCAGATTTTCAAGCGCGCAATCGGTTTAT
>NZ_AODK01000073.1 GCF_000525975.1 Listeria rocourtiae FSL F6-920 | reverse complement strand
TTTTTATCGCGGATGTATCAGGTGAAGACGGGGGTGAATGAAATCCTTGCTGGAAAAGTGTTCAATGCGACAACACACTTATGATTCCAGCAAAATGCAATTAGGTTGGCTTAACCGTCTAGTACCAGAGAAGAAACCAAAGAAAACGTATAATTTTGATGATTATACGAAAACGTTGGAAGGTGGCTATTGGGTTTTAAGTAAAAATGGTATCACAAATCGTGAAACTGCCGAAGCGAGTATCGCCTACAATGACGGCTTGAAAGATGGAACAATTAAAGTGACATCCGAAGAAACTGGGGATTTTATGACGGATTATATGTTAGATGCAATGAAGGGCATCAATATGCTGAATCCCGATGTACCGTTGACAAAAATGCAAAGCTTTTCGATTATTTCGTTTGTTTTACTGGGTGGCATAACGATGAAAGGTACAGGTAAAATGATACCTAAAAGTCATCTAGAAGTGGCGCAGAAAAAATTGAAGATAAAAGAAGTTGAGCCTATTCAGACGATCGAAAATAGATATCCAAATGAACTACAGTCAGGAAAAACATTTGACTATGTTTTAAAAGATGGACAAGTTAAAATTAGAGGTGGTATAAATGAAGTGGATTTTGTTATTGATAAAAGTGGCATACTCCAAGTAGGTAGAGGGCATTCTTACCTAGCAAATGGCGAGAACGTTTTAGCTGCTGGGAAATTAAAGGTAGATTCGTATGGAAATATAAGAAGGATTACTAATGAGTCAGGTCATTATGCACCAACTGTTGCATATGCAAAGAATTATGAGCTGATATTTAATGATGCTGGGATTGCGACTAAAAATTCTTGGTTGGAAATTTATCAATTAGAGTTCACAAATTCTGGATATGTTAATTTAGGGAATTTGAAGAAAATTGAATCTACTAAGCTGAAATAAAGGAGATGATCTCAATGGACAAAATAACTCAAATGAACGAAGAAATATTTGCTGAAAACTTGTTGAAAGCTGCTAGTGAATTAAAAGAAAAAATGGGAATTCAGAGTACAGTAGATAAATTTATTATTGAGCCAGTTGAAGAAGAGGGAAAAATGTTGGACGGCGGAGATGAGATGATGAAGCGCTTGGTTTTAACAAAAGAAAACATAGGGGATAAGAAACTTTCAGTTAAAGATGTTGTCGGAGTCCTAGGTGGGCTTTTCCCAAGAGCGCCAATATGGATTAATATTTCTTTTATTGAGGTAGAGGAAGAAATAGCGATTTTTAGACTAGACACTAGTTTAAGGTTCAGAAAACCAACACTGTTGAGAAACAGCGAAAGTGGACATGCGCCTTTTAAAGTGATTTGTTAATTCTGTTTTAGTATCTATATTTCTCATTTAATGAAGATATGTTGAACTACAAGATATTTTTTGTAGTGAGAGGTGCTGATATTGATGCAATTATTTTTGGAGGTTATATGACTATATTTCTTACAATTATTGGGGTCCCTATTTTTATTTTCACTGTGATTAGTTTATGTATTGGTACTGCTAATTTTATATTGATATTTTCAGATATATTTACAGGGAACAATTTTTTTTCGCTATCAGTACAAGAATAAAATGAAGGAGTTACAGTACAGAAATAGGTATAACATCCCTGCTATTAATTATATATTTTCTTTTTTTACTCTAACAGCCCTCATGGGTATAATTGGAAGGCTGTTTGATATTGATTCAGTTTTGATTGCTTATTCTATTTCGATTTGTGTGTATCCAGTTATACTAAACATAGGGATGTATAGAAAAACTAGTAAAATAGAGCAAGGTGTATATTTTAGGGATTTGTTAAAGAATCACAAAAAGTTCTTGCAGTTGTCCTTTTTACCATTAGCTTTTTTAATTACGATAATTGGTTTTTTATTCGCTTCAATGGACAAGATTGAGGGGTTAACAGGATGGATAATGTCGATAGAGAATTTATCTAAAATTATAGAGAGTATATATGGTATGAGAAGTGCGGATGTAGATTCCCATTTTTTTCAGCACAGTCTTAAATTATTACTTATAATTTTATATTTTTAGTGTTCCGCTACAAGTCGTAGCCTATTTTTGTAATCAGGTCAGCGAATATATATTTGAATGTGGTAAGGGATATAAAACGTACTTTATACAGATTTGGAATGGATTTAAATGTGTATTTAAACAAGCATGGGGAAAAAAGAACAAGCAAGGCGATGGTGCGAAGAATAATGGTGAGTTTTAGTTGAGGCATGAAGAATAGGTTGTCTGAAATAGTATTCTATACTCAAAAATTCCTAAATCTATAAAATTAACCACACAATCCATCAATTTTCACAATCAAACCCCACTCACTGCAACATTATTACTCATAATAATTCTAAAATTCAACTCTTAATCAGCAGGTCGGGGGTTCGAAACCCATACCCAGTAAAAAGAGCCTTCGCGAAATGCGGAAGCTCTTTTCAATACAACAAAACTACCTACTCGTCACCTTACTTCTCACATTCGCTAAAGAATCTGCAATTTTTAAAGTAACTCTCACAGCTTTTCTATTCAAAGTACCTCTATAATGCTTAATTTTAGCATTCATTTTCTGATTTTCATCGATACTCATCTGTAACTTCTTAGTAGTCCTCTCAAGTTCTTTCTCGATCGATTCATTTTTCTCTTGATGTGCAGCTATTTTTTGTTTGAATTCTGTTCGTTCATGTGAAAAAGAGCTTTTCACTTGAGTCAGCTGGTCATTCACGCGGTTAACGTGGTATCTTAGCTTGAAATCACTACGTTCTTGCAATAAATTAGAAGTTACTTTGATGCGTTCTAGCATTGTGCTTGCATCAAGTACCGTAATTGGTTCTGCGCTAGCTGGGAAGTCAATCGCTTGGACGAGTTCATCTAAAGGTGCAGTTTTGCGATTTCTATCATCTTTATATATGTGATCCAGCTCGTTCGTCTCCAAGAAATCAATATAATTATCGAAATTCCGCGCCTGTACTTTTTCGGCGGATTTCAAATCTACTTTATTCAAAAGGTCGTGTACATTATCAATGCTTTCCAACTCATCAATCGTGACGTGCGTAAGAGCATGATAAGAAGCCAACTCTCGCATTCTCGCATCTTGAACAAAAGAAATGTTAGGGGTTCCAACGATTGTCGGGATAACATTACCGTGC
Source organism: Listeria rocourtiae FSL F6-920 (assembly GCF_000525975.1). GTDB lineage: Bacteria > Bacillota > Bacilli > Lactobacillales > Listeriaceae > Listeria_A > Listeria_A rocourtiae. Next base: position 2,582 of record NZ_AODK01000073.1, on the reverse strand, counting down.
AACCGCGAACCAATGCTAAAATCGATATTTTTAACGAAGTCAAACCAACTAGGCATGCTCGTAAAATATTTCACGCGCCCTTCTTGGTAATATTTATGGTCAAGAGATGTTGGATAACCGGGAATATCGCTAAGAATATCAGGACCACCTGCAAACATTAAATGAAACTCATCTAGATGTTGCGGAATGAAATAATAATCTTTATGCATCTCAATCATCCTGTTCAAAAATTGTACAGCAACTTCCGAGGAAATTGGAGAGGCATTAATTGCAATCGATGAATTTTCGGTCAAATGGACATCTCTAATTTTTAATTCGCGCCCAAATGTATAAAGCGATGGACAACCAATAACGCGATAATCTACGCCTTCATTGAATCCTAATTTTTTCAGATAATCAGCTGTGATTTGTCCACGTACACCAATTTGAGACGATTTTTCAAGCACTGCTTTTACAAAATTGGTAACGTCTTCATCAAACGCGAAGCCTGCATCCAATTGCGGCTCATAGTTTGCTCGTAATCCAACGCCAGTAACTACGACAGGAATTTTTAAGCGGCGAATTAGCTCTGTATAATTCCGCAACGTAGGGCGGAAGTCATCGCGAAAAGCGTCTGCGAGTGGGATAATGTAGAGGTCGTAATTTGCATTAATCTTATCCGCCAAATTAGGGTTGGAGGATAGACCATCTGCATGTATTTCTACATCGTCGTTCCATAGTGTTCGGTAGATACTGTATTGATAAGCAAGGTTTCCATTATTAAATCCTGTGCGATCTTTTAAATACATATCTTTAGCTGTATAAACATTGGTGGGGCGCATTCCAGATCTAATGAGTATTCTCTTCATTAAGATGCCACGTCCTTACAATTTTTATAATATATCCTATCTAGAAGTATATCAAACTGCTTTCGGTATGGGAAATTTTTAGTAAATACGTTTGTTTGGCATGCTTGTACAGCTAGGATATTTATAAATACACTAAAAAAGCTATCTTACCTCTTGTATTAAGAAGCAAAACAGCCATTTATCACCTATTCCTTATAACAGAGGGGCGGGAGTTTAATGAAAGTTGGTCTAATTTTGGGGTTCAGCATGAGTCTTGGAAATAGTATTTTGTCATGATATTTATTTTATCTTTAGATCTTTGTATATGTACAATAACAAAAAAAATAAAACTGGTACAAAAAAAATATAATAGGGACAGTCATTAAACCAGTATCGAATAGCCCTGGATATGTATCACCATTCATTAATCCACCTTGAATGGCTACTTTCTTTAAAAAATTAATAGCCTGAATAATGAATATCAAAATAGCTCCTACTGTGCCACTGATAAAGAAATATTTAAAATACATAATAATTCTCCTTTTATTAATATTCTAATAGTTATATTAGTATATCCAATATGTTATCATAAAAAAAAATAGAAATCAAACAAAAGGCTATACTATCCCGTTCATAAATCCAGAGATAACAAGCCTCTTTTCCTATTGGATCACCCATTCCCCATAATCAAATTCCATACCACCAAAGCCAAAGCTAAAACCAACAAAAGATGAATCAACTTCCCACCAATGCTTAAAATCAAACCGATAATCCACACTACAAATAAAACCACAATAACTGTCCAAAGGGTCCCTGCCATATGTAACCCTCCTCGAACTTTGTCGTATCTATCTTTACCACATTGAAACAAGGCGAAACATTGGAACCAGTACAGTATCAAAACGCTAATATGTTAAAATAAAATCAAACGAACAAAAAAGGAATGATAAAAATGCCAATCCATATCACATCTCAAACCGAATCGGACATCCCTGAATTATGGGAAATCGAAAAAAGCGTCATGATAAAAGGAACCACCCCGCACGTTGTCAGTGAAAATGATTACGAGCAGTTTAAAAAAAGATGTTATGAGACAAAATATGTTAGTTGCCAGAAATGAAGACGGCATCATACTTGGTTCTCTGGTGTATCACAGTCCAGGCTTAGCTCCATCCCGCCAAAAACAATGGCTGTTTGGTATGTCGGTCGCAAAACATGCGCAAGGGCAAGGCGTTGGTAGGCAGCTGATTGAACATTTAATCGAGCTCGGAAAACAAAATGGCATTGGTAAAATTGCACTCCGAGTGATGGCGGCGAACACGAATGCTCTTCACTTTTACCAGCACCTAGGCTTTGAGCAAGAGGCCTATTTTAAACGTGAATTCTGGTTGGAAGATACGTGGATGGACGATTATCAGTTGGCGTATTATCTTGATTGAAAGCTTATAACGTTCAACTGTAATACAAGTCTAGAAAAACGCGCTTTTGTCGGTAGTGTTTCGGTTGTTCTTGTAGCTTTTTAGTTGCAGTCAGGGGATATATTCGCCGGCTGTTAATACTTAGATAAAAAGAACTTTATAGTGACCAAAACAAGCATAGTCCTGTCAGGGAGCTGTGCTTGTTTGAGACTAAATAAGATGGCTACTAAATGAATTGGTACAGAACTATTTGCTATGTGATTTTAATTTCTAAATAACGTATAAAAAATTATATTTATGATCTACAAGTAGCTGGATAAATACATGGATTCACAAA
>NZ_AODK01000072.1 GCF_000525975.1 Listeria rocourtiae FSL F6-920 | reverse complement strand
GGTGGGGGCGTAACGGGATCGAACCGCTGACCCTCTGCTTGTAAGGCAGATGCTCTCCCAGCTGAGCTAAGCCCCATCACTAATACTATCTTATAATATAACATAATTACTATTTTGACCAGCATTTTGCTAAAAAAGATTTAAAAGTGACCCGTACGGGATTCGAACCCGTGTTACCGCCGTGAAAGGGCGGTGTCTTAACCGCTTGACCAACGGGCCATGTGGCTAGTAAATTTACCAGCCGAAAACTATTATATAAAGAGAATGGGTGGTTTGTAAATACTTAAATTGAATTCTTTTTATTCAGAAAAATAAGTTATATAATTAGACCTTAGAGCAAGAAGGGAAAGGGCAGATAAATCGCTTTTAAAATTTATTTAAATTTACACTTTCTAATATATTAAATAAAGCCAAAAGGAATCTATTAAGCCCGATACTACACTAAAAAATAAAAAGCTATTCTATTTTAAAAGGGCTGTGTTATAATGTTACGTATGCAATTTTTTAGAAGGAAAATTTAGTTAAAAAGGCAGGGAGTAAAATGGCATCTCCATTAAAAAGAATGCTGATCGGGAGACCTCTTAAATCATCAGAGGCTGGGGATCAAAAATTAGGTAAACTGAAAGCTTTAGCTGTATTATCATCAGATGCATTATCTTCTGTAGCCTACGGAACAGAGCAAATATTACTCGTCTTGATAACAGTAGGTGCTACAGCAATGTGGTATTCACTACCGATAGCTCTTTGTGTTCTAGTACTTTTATTTGCATTAAGTCTATCATATCGTCAAATTATTTATGCATATCCACAAGGTGGAGGTGCCTATGTGGTTTCAAGAGAGAACCTAGGAAAGAACGCGGGGTTGGTCGCTGGAGGTTCTTTATTAGTTGATTATATGTTGACTGTTGCCGTGAGTGTATCCTCAGGAACGGACGCTATTATTGCGGCTATTCCTTCTTTGTATCAATTTACTGTACCGATGGCTATTTTACTTGTTATCATTGTAACCATCATTAATTTGCGTGGCGTAACAGAATCAGCAGCTATTTTAGCAATTCCAGTTTACTTATTTGTATTTTCGATGATTATCATGATTGTGACAGGGTTAATAAAACTAGCGCTGGGTCAAGATGTTTCGCATGAGACCGCTTCTGTTGGTACACATGTTTCTGGTATAACACTGATTTTGCTTTTAAGAGCCTTCGCTTCGGGTTCGGCATCATTGACAGGTATCGAAGCAATTTCAAATGCAGTGCCTTTATTTAAAGATCCAAAAGCGAAAAATGCTTCTAGAACTTTGATTATGATGGCATCTATTCTAGGCTTTTTCTTTATCGGTATTACATTGCTTGCATACTTCTATGGAGTTGTGCCTGAGTTAAAGTCCACTGTGCTTTCGCAAATTGCTGAAAATATATTTGGGCGAAATTTCTTTTATTATTTTATTCAAGCAACGACGGCACTTATTTTAGTATTAGCTGCGAATACTGGATTTTCAGCATTTCCAATGTTAGCTTTTAATCTATCCAAAGATAAATATATGCCACGTATGTACTTGGATAAAGGAGATAGATTAGGCTATTCTAACGGTATCATTACACTAGCACTAGGATCTATCCTGCTCATTATTCTTTTTCAAGGTAAGACAGAATCATTAATACCACTCTACTCTGTAGGGGTATTCATTCCATTCACATTATCTCAAACAGGCATGATTATTAAATGGGTAAAAGAAAAGCCTGAGGGATATAGGAAGAAGTTATCTGCGAATCTATTGGGTGCTTTTATTTCATTTACTGTTCTCATGGTACTTTTCATTACCAGGATAAGTGAGGTATGGCCTGTATTTATCTTTATGCCTGCAATGATTTATGTTTTCCATAGAACACGATCACATTATGAAAAACTCGCACCGCAATTAAGAATTGATGAGCAAATCGATGTGCCTTCCTTCGAGGGAAACGCTGTTATCATTTGTGTATCAGATACAACAAAAGTAGTGGAGGGGGCACTTCGCTATGCAAAATCGATTGGTGATACAGTGATTGCAGTTCACGTTTCTTTAGACAAAAAAGAAGGTAAGGAATTTGTTGAGAGATGGAATAGGATACACCCAGAGGTTCGAATAGCAGATCTGTATTCGACTTATCGTTCTATCACCGACCCATTGATGAAGTTTATCGATACGGCGCAACAAAAAGCAAACCAAGATAATTATTCGCTGACTGTACTAATACCGCAATTTATTCCTAAAAAGGGCTGGCAAAATATATTGCACAATCAGACAAGCCTGCTTATTCGAACGAAACTATTATTTAAAAAGGATGTCGTTGTAGCGACGTATCCTTATCATTTAAAAGAATAGAAATAGCGAAGAGATGCCAAGATTAGCCTATAAAATTCTGGGGGAACTCCTAGGATAAAAAAGGGGGGAGCGTGGCATCTCTTCTACTAGTTCTTAACAACTCACTACTATACAGAAAAGTTTGTACAGGAGAATTAACATCATTTTAGCAAAAAAGGGATTGAGTGTAAAAATGGTAAAAAAGCAATTTAAAGCAATTTTTTAGTATAAAATCTTTTTTTCGTCTAAGATAAAAACTATTTTTTGTAACATAAAAATTACTAAAACATAAAATTAACTAAAATTAAAAGTTTTATTTTTTTGAAAAGATGGTTGTTTATGATAAAATATAAGACAATATATATAAGTAGGTGAATGAGATGAAGAAAATTGGCATTTTAGGCGTGCCATGGATGTTTCATGAAGAGCGACAAGGCGTTGCGTTAGCTCCATATGCAATTCGATATACAGGCGTTATTGGGATGTTGGAAAAGCTGGTAGATGAGGTTGTAGACTATCATAATATGGCGTTTTTAACTGATATGGAGCAAGAGGCTATTTTAAAGTTAAAGGATTTGAAAGCGATTACATATAAAGCGAAAGAACTTAGAGATATAGTCGCAGATATAAAGAATGAGGGGAGTATGCCTATTATTTTTGGTGGGGATCAACTGATATCACTTAGTTCTATCGCTGGTATGGAAGATGAGGAGAGAGAACAAACTGTGATTTGGGTAAACGCGCATGCCGATATGGGGAGGAGTCTGAATCATGATAATTTATGCCATAATGTGATGGCAACAGTTATTGGAAAAGGACCGGAAGAGCTTGGTAATATTATGAATCAGCGTTTTATCCTAGGTGATAATGTTTGTATTTTGGGGACAAGGCGCATTGATTATGACGAGTTACAGGTCATTGAGGACGAGAAGATTCTTCACTATGAGATGACAACAGTAGATAAGATGGGGTTTGCGATGGTGACAGATGAAATTATTCAATGGTTAGCTCAAAAAAAGGGGCCTGTTCATTTGATTTTAGACGTGGATGCTATTGATCCAGAATTTACGCCTGGGACGGATTTCATTTCTCAGGGAGGCATTTATTGGAGAGAAATTCTTTATTTCATGAAAAACTTAGCGCTAAGTGATAAAATTGACGCGATAACTTTTGTCGGTTTAAACCCGCTGAATGACGAAAAAAATAAAAACAGCGCAGTTCATAGTATCGCTTTTAGAGGCATATTTTGAAGTAAGAGATATGCAAATGGATTATTTTTGAGTTGCGAATAAGTATTACAGTTTGTATACAAATATTTCTTTTATGTAAAAAAGGCTGTTTGCTAAGAGCTAATTGGGCAGTGCCAACGATTTAGAAGTAGGTGGCACATTTTACGTATCTTTTAATGTAAGCGTTATACATGTTGAAAAAAGTAGGTATTGAGAGTATACTGAAACTATGATTTAGGTATAAAAGTCTAGGTACGGTACAATACAATGTTGCAAAGGAGTGTTTGATGTGGGGGATCATGAGATACGGTATTTTGTTATTCCGATGATTGTTGTTTTTATTCTTGGTATTGCTGCTATTAGTGACCCTGTCTTCCCAGTTGTTGGATTTATGGTTGTGGCGTTGGTTGCTATTTTGACTGGTACAGTCTGTGGTTGGCTTATGATAGGAATTAAATTGTTTAGGAAATTCTTTCAAAACTGGAAAGAGCATCGAACTGTAAAAAAAGTTATAACCGTACCAAAAAGATAAATACATACATTTGAAGCATTTTTCTTTCAAGAAGGTGCTTTTTTTGTGAGTATAATTATTTTTTGAGTAGCAATAAGTAAAAGATAAAACACTACTCTTTTATCAAAAAACTGCTACAATTGAGTGGAGAAGAAGTAATTAAGGGAGGATATGGATGGCTACATTAGCTGATGTTGCAAAAAAAAGCAAATGTTTCTAAGATGACTGTATCGCGTGTTATAAATCATCCAGACCAAGTTTCTGATGAGCTAAAACAGCTAGTCTACACGGCGATGGAAGAATTGGAATACGTTCCAAACTATGCAGCTAGAGCACTCGTGCAGAATCGAACACAAGTTGTTAAGTTTCTAATTTTGGAAGAGATTGATACAGTGGAGCCATACTACATGAATTTACTCACAGGGATAAGTAGAGAGCTTGATAAATACTCTTACTCTCTTCAATTAGTAACGCAGAAATCTAAAAATATTGGTCCGTATGATGGATTAATTGTCACCGGAATGCGTGATCGTGAGGTTGAAAAAGTAATGGTTGGATTAGAAAAACCAGTTATTGCTTATGGGGAGAATAGACGGGATGTGGATGCGATAGATGTAGATAATCGATTTGGCGCGGAGCTTGCGACGAAGCACGTATACGATATTGGTTTTCGACATATTATTTTTTTTGGCATCAATTTGTTAGAGGAGGAGTTTATGCGTTCCAGGCTTACTGGATATTCAGAAGTGATGAAAGCGCATGATTTGATAGAAGAAAGTTATTTTATGAAAAATAGTTCGCGTATTGCTGAAAAGAAAGCACTAGATATTTTAAGTAGAGTAAGGGAGCCAATTGCAGTTATTTGTGCGTCAGATAGAATGGCACTTGGTGTTGTAAGAGCTGCAACATCCCTTCACAAGCGTTTTGGAGAAGATATTGCTGTCACTGGATTTGATGGCGTTTTCTTAGATCGAATATCTTCACCAAAAATAACAACAGTTCGCTCTCCTGTAATTGAGATGGGGGAAGCATGCGCTCAAGTGTTACTAAAGAAAATAAATGAAGGAGGGGCAAAACAGGGATCTGTCTTATTTTCACCAGAGTTGATTATAAGAGGATCAACGGTGATTGGGAGAGAATAGGTGTGCTTCTTAAGGTGCGAAGTGTATGCATCATGTGGAGCACTTCCGAATCTAGCTTTGTTGAGGTTCTTAAGAAGCGTAGTATGCTGATTTAGAACCTCAATATGCATGAGAACGGAGTGAGCATGTAATCCATCAGCGGTTCTTAAGCTCCTAGCAAGAAGTAACAGAAAATAAATAAGAAGCAGTAATCGAGAAGAGCCTCAATATGCATGAGAGCGAAGCGAGCATGTAATCCATGTACTGCATCACGTGAGGCACCTCCGGATCCAGCTTTGTTGTGGCTCTTAAGAAGCGTAGTATGCTGAATTAGAGCCTCAATATGCATGAGAACGAAGTGAGCATGTAATCCATGTACTGTATCACGTGAAGCGCCTCCGGATCCAGCTTCAACGGCCAACTCCTCGAAAA
>NZ_AODK01000071.1 GCF_000525975.1 Listeria rocourtiae FSL F6-920 | reverse complement strand
GGCTGGGACAAACTCCCATGTCAGCTTCCGCTGACACCAATCATCATGAAAAAACCTCTCGACCTACAACCACTTTTCTATCATACTAGAGATAGAGAAATAAGTTGTAGGTCGAGAGGTTATTGAGGTTCTCCAAACCCTCGCGGGACAAACTGAACCGTCATGCTCATTTGCACCATTCATTATGCTTTCAAGCATGTGTATAATAATCGCTTTGCTCTCATACATATTGGGGTTCTAACTCATTTCGAAGAGTCGGAAAGGATTACATGCTCGCTTTGCTCTCATGCATATTGGGACTCTAACTCATTCCATTCGAAGAGTCCCAACAAATCGGCGAGTTGGGCTTTATCAACATCTTGAAAATCGGTTAGATAATCCGCGGCATCTTTTTTTGTCATGACAGTTGCGATACTTTCTGACTTGGCGTCAACACTCTCCCACAAATTATCAGGAACAATCACAATATTCTTAGCATAAGTCCGTGCATCTCCAAATGTGATATTCCCGCCATAAGTGAGCGCCTGCTTCTTCGCTCGAATCGAGATTTCTGTCGCGTTATCCTTAGCAAGTAATACCATGTTTCCATTTGTAGCAGGAAGTTCCTTTAACACCTCTGTCTTATCCGAGTTGACTACTTTGGTGAAAGCCTGCTGTTTCTGCATTGATTTGGCATCCGTTTCTTTCAAGAAAATCGTCAAATTATCGCCGTCACCATCTTGTTTTGCAGCAAAAATAGTAGATGAAGCTATATCTTTCTTATTGCTGGCAATCGCACTTGTCACCTGATCTTGACTTCCATATAGAATCAATCCCTTCGCTTTATCGAAAATACAACCAGATAAGGTTAGTAAAAGCCCGCCCAGAATCATTCCTACTAGTAAAATTTTTTTTCATATTCATCCAACTCCTAAAAAGATTGGGTCTGGCTAATACCCCAAATAAATCGGCGACAAGCGCTCGCATTCTAGGAATTTGGCAGACTTCCGGTTCTCACATACACCAGTATGCTCCGCTTCCGGCTTCCACCAAATTCCTAGAATACAAACGCTTTCGCTCGATTTGTGTGAAGCAAGGTATACGTCTTACCCGAAAAAAAGGAATTCGTGATATCTTGCTTATTTTTGGTTAGAAATATATTTTGTCCCAGACCCTTAAAACAATTTTACCGAACTTTCAAGTGTGGAACACTCGATTCACATGACACATTATGCAATTTATCTTACGTTTTTGTTGGGTGCGCGTTATTTTATGTATAGACGAACGATTTTTGTATTGCATTTCGAAAACGTTCGATAATTCATTGACTATTGCCAGGACAAACGGTACAATTGAGAGTGGAAAAAGCTTGTGAAATCGAGCTTAAAAGACCAATTAAATGAGGTGTTTAGATGTCTTCAGTTGTTGTTGTAGGAACACAGTGGGGCGATGAAGGAAAAGGAAAGATTACGGATTTTCTTTCCGAGAATGCGGAAGCTATTGCACGTTACCAAGGTGGTAATAATGCAGGTCACACAATAAAATTTGATGGAGAAACATACAAATTGCACTTAATCCCATCTGGTATTTTTTACAAAGAGAAGATTAGTGTGATTGGGAACGGGATGGTTGTTGATCCGAAAGCACTTGTGACAGAGCTTGCCTACTTGCATGATAAAGGCGTTGATACAGGGAATTTGCGTATTTCGAATCGTGCGCACGTTATTTTGCCGTACCATATTCGCATTGATGAAGCCGATGAAGAACGTAAAGGCGCTAATAAAATCGGTACGACTAAAAAAGGAATCGGCCCAGCTTACATGGATAAAGCCGCTCGTGTTGGTATTCGTATCGTGGATCTTTTGGATAAAGAGACATTTAAAGAGAAATTAGAGCATAACTTACAAGAGAAAAACCGTTTATTGGAGCGCTTCTATGAATTGGAAGGCTTTAAAATAGAGGATATTTTAGATGAGTATTACGAATATGGTCAGCAGTTTAAGCAGTATGTTTGTGATACATCCGTTGTGTTAAATGATGCGCTTGATGATGGTAAACGTGTTCTTTTTGAGGGGGCACAAGGGGTTATGCTGGATATCGACCAAGGTACATACCCATTCGTAACATCAAGTAACCCGATTGCTGGTGGCGTGACGATTGGTAGCGGTGTTGGTCCTTCTAAAATCAATCACGTTGTCGGTGTGGCCAAAGCTTATACAACACGTGTTGGTGATGGGCCGTTCCCGACAGAGCTTGATAACGAAATTGGGAATACGATTCGTGAAGTTGGTCGTGAATACGGAACGACGACTGGCCGCCCACGCCGTGTTGGTTGGTTCGACAGTGTTGTTGTTCGCCATGCTCGCCGTGTGAGTGGTTTGACAGATCTTTCATTGACGCTTCTAGACGTATTGACTGGGATTGAGAAGTTACAAGTCTGTGTCGCATACGAATTAGACGGTAAAGTGGTCGAAGAATTCCCAGCGAGTTTGAAAGAATTAGCTCGTTGTAAGCCAGTTTATGAAGAATTGGACGGCTGGACGGAAGATATTACAAATGTGAAATCGTTGGATGATTTACCAGCGAATGCACGCCATTATATGGAGCGCATTGCACAGTTAACCGGTGTTCAAGTTTCGATGTTCTCAGTAGGACCAGATCGCTCGCAAACCCATGTTGTTAAGAGTGTCTGGAGATTATAAAGCTGAAAGAGCCCGTTAGCCTCGACAGAATTTGTTAGGGGGCGCAGTGAAAACCCGCACTTGGTTTTTGCGGAGGTCACGAAAATTCCGAGAGGCTGGCTCTTGAAGCTGGATTGAGATTATAAAGCTGAAAGAGCCCGTTAGCCTCGACAGAATTTGTTAGGGGGCGCAGTGAAAACCCGCACTTAGTTTTTGCGGAGGTCACGAAAATTCCGAGAGGCTGGCTCTTGAAGCTGGATTGAGACTGTAAAGCTGAAGAAGCCCGTTAGGCCCGAAAAAATTTGTTAGGGGGCGCAGTAAAAGTCCTCTTTTGACTTTTATGGAGGGCGTGAAGTTTTCGAGGAGTTGAGTAAAGGAAGGCAGCTTCATTGCATTCAACTGCATATTGAGGTTCTAAAAAAGCCAAATACGCTTTTCAAGAACCTCAACAAAGCTAGATCCGGAGGCGCATCACGTGATGCAGTACAAGGATTACATGTTCACTTCGTTCTCATGTATATTGAGGTTCTAAATCAGCAGGGGATGCCCCTCAACAAAGTAAAAAGAGAAGTTAGGTATTTTGCGCCTCACTTCTCTTTTTTTATGTTTACATAATTTGATATCTATCTGCGGAATCTGGATTTAGAGTAATCTCTGGTTTTTTGAGCATAGAATAATTTTTTGTGAAAAGCGACACATAAATAGTTTACATTTAAGTTAATTTAATTATATTTTGTTTGACATTATAGTTATCTGTTATGTATAATGCATCTAAGATAGCTTTTTATTTTAATTAACTATAAAGTTTATTGTAAGCGTTTTTTATGAGGAGGAGCGATAGGAATGTTGAGAGAAGAATATCCACGACCGCAATTTGTGAGGGAAAACTGGATGAATTTGAACGGGGAATGGGAATTTGCTTTTGATGATGGGGATGTTGGATTGCGTGAAGGTTGGTTCCGTGGGGAGCGGGAGTTTGAGAAGCGAATTATTGTGCCATTTGCGTATCAGACGGCGCTTAGCGGAATTGATGACCAGGCGCATCACGAGGTTGTGTGGTATAAGCGGGAATTTGAGTTGGCGGATTTGGCTGATAATAAGGAATTGAAGTTGCACTTTGGCGCGGTGGATTATACGGCAAGTGTTTTTGTGAATGGGCAAAAGGTGGGCGAACATGATGGTGGGCATACTTCGTTTACGCTGGACATTACGCCGTTTGTGGTCAGTGATGAGGCCGTGACGCTAGTTGTGCGGGTATTTGATCCGCAAAAAGACGAGACAATTCCGCGTGGGAAGCAAAGTTGGACGCCAGAACCGGATTCGATTTGGTACACGAACACAACGGGAATTTGGCAGACGGTTTGGCTGGAAATCGTGGATGCGGTACATATTGAAAAGCTACGTATGACTCCGAATGTGGATACTGGCATGGTGGAACTCGATTTGATTTTTGCAGGCGATGTAATTGGTAAGCGCTTACGATATACGATTCATTTTGGAGAAATACTTGTCGCAGAAGATGCAGTAAAATTAACACAAAATCACCTGCAGCGTGATGTGGCGATTTATCAAAAGCAGATTTTCCGCTCACCAAATCATAATGATGGCTGGAATTGGACGCCGGAAAACCCAAATCTTTTCCAGGTTGAATTTTTTCTAGAGGATGATTTAGTGCTGTATGATCATGTTTCTTCGTATTTCGGGATGCGCAAGGTGCATACGGAGGCTGGTATGGTTTATTTGAATAACCGCCCATACTACCAAAAGTTGGTGCTGGATCAGGGCTACTGGCGTGAAGGCTTGTTGACTGCGCCATCTGATGAAGCATTACGTCGTGATATCGAGTTGGCGAAAGAAATGGGATTCAACGGTTGTCGCAAGCATCAAAAAGTAGAAGATCCACGTTTCTTATATTGGGCAGACACACTGGGCTATCTCGTTTGGGGTGAATGCGCGGCGGCTCCAGCTTATACCGAGGAAGCTGCGACCCGACTAACCCGTGAATGGCTAGAAATTATCGAGCGTGATTATAACCATCCGAGCATCGTGACTTGGGTTCCAATCAATGAAAGTTGGGGCGTACCGAACATTCATGGCAATCGCGAACAACAACATCATACTCAGGCGATGTATCATCTTATTCATTCTTTGGATAAGACCCGCCCAGTAATCTCCAATGATGGCTGGGAAATGACCGAAACTGATATTTGCGCGGTGCATAATTATTCACACGGTCGCGAAGATGAATCACAAAAATACGCCGATTTTAGCGAAAGCATCTATGATAAAGATACCATTCTAAAATCCCAATCAACGTTGCGTGCGATATACGCAGCAGGATTTGAGCATCAAGGCGCGCCAATTTTGCTAACAGAATTCGGAGGCATCGGCTTTCAAACAGGCAATCAAAGCGGCTGGGGCTATACATCTGTGAAAAATGCGGAAGAATTCGTCGCCGATTACAGTCGAGTGATGCACGCCGTCTACAGCTCTAAAGCCTTGCATGGTTATTGCTACACGCAACTGACTGACGTAGAGGTGGAGATTAATGGTTTGCTAACATACGACCGCGAACCCAAATGCGATTTAAAGCGGATACGAGAGATAAATGATCAGTATTTTAATCAGATTGTGGAATAATGGAAAGGGAGGACCTTGTCAAATAAGGTCCTTCCTACCGTGTGTGAAATGTTTGCCAATCGAGGTCGAAAGTGCTAGAATAAGTCTTGTCGGTAAAACTATTTATCACACGGGTTGTTAGCTCAGTTGGTAGAGCAGCTGACTCTTAATCAGCGGGTCGGGGGTTCGAAACCCTCACAACCCATCTTAGAGCCTCAACGGATTTCATGTCTGTTGAGGCTTTTTTGTACGCAAAATTGTTTGTGAAAATCCTGACTGGAAAAACTATTTATAGAACGGCTCACCTTAGAAACTGGATAAATCTATGATATAATAGCGCTAATAGATTAAAAGGGATGTGTCAATATGAGTTTCAGTAACGATCAGAAAGAACAGCTAAGTGTTAATGCAGTTACTACATATATAGTTAGATCTGAGTATATGGTACCGTCAATACCAGTTGGAGATAAAGCACCTTCATATGATGGGCATATAACTTTATATAAACATCAAAATTCAAAAAAAAAAGATATGGTTGGGAATATTCCTGTGCAAGTAAAAGGTACGACGAATAAAAAGATTCTCCAAAAGAAGGAATTCCCTGTCAAATTAATCGATTTGAAGAATTATTATGAGGGGCAGGGTGTGATATATTTTGTTGTATACATCTATGCAAATGCTGCGACAAAAATATTCTACAGAGATTTGACTAGATTGGAATTAAAAGACATTTTAAGAAACCCTAAGGGGAATAAACAAGAAGTTACAATTGATTTCATTGAAATAGATGAAGATGTCGATGATTTTAGACAAATTTTAGTTAATTTTAATTATCATCGAGACTTTCAGACTAAGTATGCACTTGACATAGATCCTACCGATATTGAATATGAGAATTTAGTATTTAAATGGGTGGGAAAAAGAAATGACCCAGTGGATTTTATACAAAAAAATGGCGTGATCTCATATATAAAAAAAGGAGAATTATATATTCCTTATAAAAGGTTTGAAGCAAACGAGCTACAACTTAAGGAAGTTAGTCAAAAAGAACTATGTGTAAAAAGTAAAAAATTCTAGAGCCTATATGTGTATGAGTAGAGCTATAGATAACATAGTAACCATTGATATTGGCGAGTATAATCAACTTCAATTAGTGTTAGATATAAATTCTACGAAAACATCTTTAAACTCCAAGCTTATAGGTAGTTTAGATGATTATATAGATGTATTAGGCTTTATGAAAGATTTTTTGGATAATAAAGAAATATGGATTGATCGTATTGAATTTAAAATTGGAGAAAATCACGATATAGAAAAATCGAATCAAATAAACGATTCATTCGATTATTTTGTAGAGCTAAAACAAATTTTAGAATATCATAAGATTCCTACTAATTTTGATTTCTACAAATTAAATGAAAGTGAACAGTCTGAAATAAATAGGCTCTATAATACGCATCAAACAAAAAATAAAGTTAGTGTTGAAAAATTCATAATTAATTCATATCCTGTTTATACAGTGGCTAATGAACAGGGGTGCGTAGATATCTTTGATGAAAGCTTCATTGGAATGGTAAAAGTAAGCATTGATATAGAAAATAAAGATACAAATATGAGCGTTTTTTGTGCTATTCCTGCAAATGAATGGGAAAAGTTCGCATCAATTAATTTTGATTTAATAGTTTACTCAGTAGTAGATCTAGATTATTCTAATCAAGAGGTGTACGGTTGTGTAAGTATGCTTGCCCTTAGGCTGGTAGGTGCTTTTGATGCTACTGGGAATATGAAATTTTTGTACACAGCAAAAAAAATCTTAGAAATACTTCCTGAACAAGATGGCTTGAATGGTGTCTATAGAGATTTTAATATTCTACAGATTATTAAAAGAGAAAGAGATTTTAATTTGGAAGAAATGAAAAAAATATTGACAATCCAAGAAAGCTATAAGGATAATGAACTAATAACTTTGGGAGCATTAATTCTTTTGGGGAGTAATGCAGATGCTCGCGCTATGCTAGAAAATGGTACCTATGGAGGAAGTGAACAGATGCCTATTTTAAATTTATTAAAATAAGTGCATCAAAGTGTCGTATACATTATTAGTATGGTACTCCAGTTAATCTTGCTAGAAAATTACTCTACAAATTTAGATAGAATATAGGAGAAATATAGTAACCTATTAAATGTGTGTTATTGCCATCAAATTTATCGCTCATGCTCTTCTGTTTATTTGGGAATAGATGTCCGTAAGTATCGATTGTTGTAGTGATACTAGCGTGCCCCATCCGTTCTTTCATCGCCGTTACTTCTTCTCTTCTTTATTATCAATTAGAAATGCGACGTGTGAATATTTGAAAATCATGTAGTCTGATAGGTGTGAGCTCAGCGACTTTACAAATTCTCGTAATTTTCTTAGTTCCAAAACATTCATGTATAGGCGTATTTATACTGTATTAGAAAACAGTAATATCGTTCAAATCGGTTATCAAGTAGTATTCCAATAAGCTTCCTGACGCTCCTTCCAATCCTTAAGCATCTCCGCCAATTTCGCATTAATAGTAATATAGCGATTACTACTAATGCTTTTTGGTGCGGTGATAATATTCTCGCCGCTCACACGAGACACAGTTTTAGAAACATGAATTTCACTCCGACCAAAATCAATATCCTCCCACCGCAATGCCAGCATTTCTCCAGCGCGCACCCCAATTAGATAAGCCGTCGTAAAGAATACATTATCAACATAATCCTTTTCATCGATAGCATCAATAAAAGTCTTGAATTCCACAGTAGTCCAGAATTTCATTTCTTGCTTCACGACTTTCAACTTCTTAATCCCTGTGTAAGGATTCCTGATAATATTGTTATCATCAATAGCAACATCAAAGAGTTTTTCAACAAGATCATGTGTTTATTAATACTATTATTAGATAAACGTGTCTTCTCATACTCATTTAGTAGCATATATCTGAATTATATACATCCTTTCTTCTCTAATTTCGAAATTACGCTCTCTGTAAAATGAGGCATAATTCTATGATTATAATATCCTTTTTGAGTTCGAACATAAGTAGGTTTTTGATTTACAGTATAGTTCGCAAAATATTTATCACCGAGCTGGTCAAATATCACTTTTAAATTCGTCACCAAATTATTCTGGAAATACTGCTGTTTGTAGTAGCTTTACAGATGTTCGGCTTCAGCCTTGGTTTTAATATTTTTTTTCTTTATTCTGCGCTGTTTTTGTGCAACTGAATCGTATACTATATAAGGAGAAAAACGGTAAAGAGGTTAGGCAATAGAGAGACTTAATTTATTAAAGCCTTTGAATTGCTTTGATTGCAGGCAGTTCAATGGCTTTTTTACGCTAACTAGAAAAATGAAGGTAACGTTTAAGAATCGGTTTATATACATGGAGCATGCTAATAATACCGAGTTTTTTTGCTATATTTTAGGGTCTTTTTTATCATTAAAATATGGTATAATATTTCCAATAGCACTAAAATAAGGAAGGAATGAGCAGCAAATGGCGAAAAAAAATACAGTTACCAAGTGGTCGATTAGCGGAACATGCGACTGCAATTCAAGCGACGACAAATACGTTGAAATTACAGCCAAAGCCGAGTGTGTTGTATTCTACGGGTAGTGCTCGTCAATTAGTAGAAAGCGCGATGGAGTTTGCACAAATGACAGCGGCTACACCAGCGGCATTTCAAAAGGATACCTCGAACTTAAAACATGTCGAAAAAGCGTTTGTGGCATCCGAAAAAGCATTAGGCGATATGCTACATCAAGGAATCGAATGGGTAGGCAGTAAAAAATAGGTTAGGGGGATACATAGCAATGCAAACAAGACAACGAGAAGAAGATGCTTGGAAAGAACAAATCCAGAACGAGCGACAGTTTGAGGCATTGGAGCAACTATTTTCAAAAGCAAAACGGGCACAAGAAAATGTGTTACATACTTTTCAGGATGCGTGGCAGGGAAATCGGTCACGACAGCGATTAGGGCTGGTCGAAGAATCGATGACGGAAGAATGGTAGAAGCGGAAAAAACAAATGTATGCCGTGGATGATGCGATACAAGCATCGCGTCGCGCACACCAACGAGCCAAATTTGCATCGAAGGAGGCTGATGCGCATGCCACGGATTGAGATTGGGGAAGTACGTTACTTTGTAGAGCAGTTTTTAAGAGAAAGTAAGCGATTACGAGATGCGTTGCGAG
>NZ_AODK01000070.1 GCF_000525975.1 Listeria rocourtiae FSL F6-920 | reverse complement strand
GTATTTCTTAGTATCACATTTCCACTACGTATTGATTGCCGGAACCGTATTCTCCTGTTTTGCAGGTTTGATTTACTGGTATCCAAAAATGGTCGGTTATCGTTTGAATGAAAAAATTGGTAAGTGGTTTTTCTGGATATTTGTTATCGGGTTTAATGTATGTTTCTTCCCGCAATATTTCCTAGGGCTTGATGGTATGCCTCGTCGTATCAGCACATACGTTGAAGGTGATGGCTGGACTACCTTGAATTTTATCTCATCTGTTGGTGCGTTCCTAATGGGAGCAGCATTCCTAATTCTATGTTGGAATATCGTTTATAGTTATAAAAACTCTAAACGTGAAACAAATGGAGATCCATGGGATGCACGCACGCTTGAGTGGGCAACCTCTTCAGCGGTACCACCAAAATATAACTTCGCTAAATTACCAGAATGGCATGATATTGATGATTTCTGGGAGAAAAAACAACGTGGCGAAACGTATAATGATGACAAAGACTACAAACATATTCATATGCCAAACAATACATTACTAGGCTTCGTAATGTCGGTCTTCTTCTTTATTGCTGGCTTTGGACTAGTCTTTTACTGGTATTGGCTTGGTCTCCTTGGCGGCCTTGGTGTATTGGCTTGTCTTGCATATCGCTCGTTCAAGAAAGATGACGGTTACCATGTCGAAGTACCTGAAATTGTCGCTACTGAGGAACAAGCGGCACGTGAATTTAAAACTGGCATAAAGGAGGGTAACCCATGGAACCTATAAAAGAAAATTCCAGCCTTCCATTAGAATATCAATCGGAGCAAGGTCGTTTAAACATTTTAGGCTTCTGGATTTTCCTAGGCGCCGAGATTGCGTTATTCGGTACATTGTTTGCAACTTATTTTGTTATGTATAGTGGTGGCTCTAATGCGGGTCATCCACCGTCTGAAATGTTTGAGTTACCGCTCGTTCTAATCATGACATTCCTACTTTTAGCAAGTAGTTTTACGTGTGGTCTTGCTATTGGTGAGATGCGCAAAGGTAATGTTAAACGTCTGATGGTTTATTCGATTATCACGTTACTTCTAGGTGCTGGATTCGTAGGTTTTGAGATTTATGAGTTCGCGCATTATGTAATGGAAGGTGTTACACTAAAAGTTGGCTCTTACTGGTCCGCATTCTTCGTTTTACTGGGTACCCACGGTCTCCACGTAACGATTGGTTTATTCTGGATTGCTTTTATCTTGATTCAAATAAAAATGCGTGGCTTAACGGCTCAAGCAGCTTCAAAAGTATTCATTTCAAGCCTTTATTGGCATTTCCTAGACGTTGTGTGGATTTTCATCTTCACAGGTGTCTATCTATTAGGGATGGTGAATTAATATGGCAAAAAATAAAGCGAACGCGGCGCACGTTGAAGAAGGCATACCTTGGAAACACATCATCGGTTTTGCCTTATCGATTGTATTGACACTTTTGGCTGTATGGGTTGTATTCGAGTCTACGTTAAGTAAATCGGTTATTGTTACGATTATTTTTATCTTTGCGTTCATTCAAGCAGCACTACAGTTGCTAATGTTTATGCACATGACAGAAGGTCAAAATGGACGTGTCCAAGTCAGTAATATTCTTTTTGCGGCATTCATTGCGATTGTTGTAGTTATCGGATCTTACTGGGTAATGGAAATTGGACATATGAATCATCTTTTATAAATTCTGTTGGTTGCTTATACCTAATTAGAGTTTTGACTAAGATTTCATACAGTGGTTTTGTAGAGTACTAAAATAATCTCCTTTCGCATAGAATTTGGCTTGTTACCAATTCTGTTATAGCGAAAGGAGATTTTTATGCTGGGCGAGAATCTAAATGGAAGATAAGTTAGAGGTGCTACCAGCCATGTATCATGGTTTTAAGTGTCGTCAGCTCCTCTTGTACCTATCCTTTACCTATATCCGATAAGCTTTATCTATTTCTTCGAAGCAGGTAAATTGCCCCGACACTAAAAGAAATACCACTTAATAGTAAAAGTATATCTAACGGTGAATCACCAGTTTGGGGTAAAGTTTTTTTGATGGATACCTTGGTGGGCTTTATTTGATTAATTGCTTCATTACCGTCTATGGCTGGCGTTACAAAGTTGTTTTTAATAGGCATACTGACATCAGCAGAGGGATGTCCTTCTTTTTGGCCAATAGGTTGATCAATAGCAGGTTGATCAATAGCAGGTTGATCAACAATCGGTTTTTCATCACCAGGATATTCATCGATAGGTTTGTCAACAATTTCATCATCAATAGGTTCATCTACTTCATCATCAATAGGTTCATCTGCTAATATCGGGGTGTTTTCTTTTATCACTTTGACAGTTTCCGATTCACCGGCTTTAATTGTAAAAGTGACAGGTGTGCTATCTAGTTGATATCCTTGTGGGGCTTTTGTTTCTACAAATTGATAATTACCAGGGTCTAATTCATTTACCGAAATGGTGCCAAACTCATTTGTTACTAAATCACTTTGGATAACAAGACCGTTCGCATCTTGTAACTCAAATTTGGCACCTGCTAGTACTGCTCTAGATATACGATCCACTTTAGTAAGTTCTACTGAACCAACACCTTTTAATTGATTGGTTACTGACAAATTCACAGGTGTTTTTTGCCCCAATTTAATAGTGAAATCAATAGGAGTTGGATTTAGAGTGTAACCATTTGGTGCTTTTACTTCTATAAACTGATAATCACCAGGTGGTAGAATACCAGAGTTAATAAATCCATTGTCATCGGAAACTAGGTTTTCAACGACAGTAAGACCATTATTATCAACTATTTTAAACTCAGCTCCAGCTAAAGGGTCTTTGGAATCAGCATCAGTTTTGTATAAATACGCGCTACCGTCAAGTGTTGTGACGGCATCATCACTATAGATATGGCTTCCATGGTAACTGTAGTAAGCTTTGTTTAAAATTCTATCATTGGGCTGCGCATTTAAATTTTCATAAAAAGTCTTAATGTCTATAGAAGAAGATTCACCAGCATTCAAATCCTTGAGTAAAGTATACGTTACCGTATTGCTACTTTTATCATAGAATGGTTGGGAAAAATAATTTGAATCCAGCTTTATCGTATCAAGGTAAGTAACGTGATTTGGTAGCGGGTCAGTGACGATTGTACCAGCGGGCAGTGAACCGTAATGAGTATTTAATGTCAATGAGTAAATTATCTCTCCCGATGTTGTAGAAAGTGTAGCTTGATTAACGGTTTTGCTAAGTTCAATTTGATCAAAGCTGGACTTGTCCAGAGCTACAGGTATACTCATATTATGTGTTTCGTTACCATCAACCGATAGTGTAGCCTGATTATACCTAACCCCAAATTCAGCAGGTGTAATACCAGCATCAACTTTTTGACCATACATAATAACATAGGCTTCTTTTATATCGCCCAGATTTACAGAGAAACCATCTGAAGTTCTAGAAATACTACCTTTAAAATTCTGTGTTACATACTCAAATGTTTGTGGGACATTTCCGTTCCAGCTGGTTACTTTTGCAATCCTAAAGTGATCTATTACGGTAGCATCTCCACTTGCCCTAACATATTCATTTGGATCAGTTAAAGATGTGTCTTTTGGAATAATATCAGATACAACAACATTTTTCCAATTCTGCTCATTATAATTAACAAGGATTGCAAAGACATTAGAAGAAGGTGCGTTCGTACTTAACATAGAAACATCAGGGATATTGTTTACGGTATCTTTTCTAATATCACTTTGCTTTGTGAAATGAGGACGACCAACAACTAGCCTGCCTACAGTAGAGCTCGCTTGATCGGAACTTAAAACCCCATGTTGATTGCTTAAATGTGCAGAAAAATCCGCAGAGTTTGGTGCATTAGGATCAGTGGACCAATATGCAGGTGCTTGAAAGTTGACATAGATACTAGAGCTAAAAGCATTTCCTTGGTTAATTCTTGTATGGTCATATTGAATACGAAGCACCCAGTTCCCTGCACCATCATCTGTTAATGGCGAGGTCCCCCAATAAAAAGCGCCACCTAAATTGGTAGAGTTAATGATATCTTGTCCCGTGCTATCCCTAACAATATTTTTGGGGATAAGAACTTTAATTTCTCCATCTTCATTCAATCTACCTGACGATGCGGCAAGTGTCACCATTAGAACTGCTCTGGCATTAGCACCTATCTCTTGTGGGCTTGTTATAGTAATTCTTGGATCATCGCCAGGTGCTAGAGGTGTAGTAGGATTTACAGTTGTAGCTGACGCACCTCCAAAAGATAGTTGGCTAAAAATCATAAATAGTATTGCTGTTAGGTAGCATAGTTTGTGAGCTATTTTCATGTTTCATATCCTCTCTTAAGTTCTTTATTTGTTAATAGATAGGCTACTTTATTGCTGGGAATTCTGGGGTGAGAGCGAGTTCAAATATCTTCTCAGTAGCGTTAGTCCATTAATCAACTTTCCAATATAAATGTTATCCGCCACTAAAATATTATGCAAGGGCTATGGAAGAAAAAAATAAAAAAATTTCAAAATTAATAAGATATATTCACTCAATATTCACATTCATAACTAGTAAATCAGTCTAAATAGAATACTCCTATAAGTTTGAATTATATAATTAATAGAGATGAAAAAATTAACAAGAAGCAACAAAAGATATATCAACCTACAATTAGACGGATCACTATATATATCATAAATAGCCGGCTTTTTATAGAGGATTTTTCCTGTTGGAGATAGGAGATTAATCAGTACGAATGACTATTTTTTTCTGATACCCTTTGTTAAAGTGAAAGATAGGCAAATTTGTAATTTCGGGACTTGACATGTTCATTCTATTTATCGTACAAAGTTTTTTCAGTGTAAGTATAGGATTAATCAATTTATGAGCTTTTTTTTTAGACATAATGCTTATAAATGTATATATTGTTATTATATTCTATGTATTGCTAAATGAACACAAATAAAAAATGACGTTAGGTGGTTATTGTTCATGGAATATTCACAAATGGGAGAAGTGAAAGAAATGAAAGCTAAAATTTACGGCTACGCTAGAGTATCGACACAAGAGCAATCCACGCATAGTCAAGTGGATGCTTTAGAAGCTTTTGGCTGTCAGCAGATTGTTCTTGAGAAAGAGTCAGGTAGGAAACGACGAAAAGAGCTAGAAAATTTATTTTTACGAATGAGAGCTGGGGATACACTGGTCGTGACTAAACTAGACCGACTAAGTCGCACAACAAAAGATTTATTGGAAATCAGCGAGTTTCTGCAGAAAAAGAACATCCATTTCATCAGCTTAAAAAGAAAAAAATCGATACCTCCTCCCCCATCG
>NZ_AODK01000069.1 GCF_000525975.1 Listeria rocourtiae FSL F6-920 | reverse complement strand
CGTCCAAACGGTCCAAATCGATGTGACGGCGGAAATGGCGATGCTTGAAGCGGAGAACTTGATTGTGATGCAAGGCGTGACGGAAGATAACGTTGGCTGGTTAGAAAATGCCCATGCCCAAGATACCGTTGATGGCGACATCACCGATAAAATCACGTATGACGCGAGCCAAGCAGACCTGACAACAGCAGGCAATTACCCAGTTACGTACAGCGTGACCAATAGCAATAACAAAACAACCACAACGACTGTAAACCTGCAAGTTATTGCACCGCAGCCAGTACCAGCGCAACCAGAAATCAAACAACCAGAAATCAAACAACCAGAACCAAAGCAGCCAGAAATCAAACAACCAGAGCCACAGCAACAAGAAGTAAAACAACCAAGTATCAAAAAAGCACTACCTAAAACGGGTGACACATTTAATATGTTGTACGCACTTCTCGGATCAGCATTCATCCTGATTGGAGCACTGTTACAAAGACGGCGCAAACAAGACTAAGCGTTTAATTAATAGAGGTAAGGAATCATATTTAGATTTCTTACCTCTATTTTCATATAAATATAAGCGTTTTACGCTAGTTCATGTTATGCTTAGAACTAAGAAATCGAATAAGGATGGTAACAAAAAATGAACGGTATTTTTATCACGCTAGAAGGTCCAGATGGATCAGGAAAAACAACGGTCGGTGCGCGTTTAGCAGAACGATTAGAAGAGACAGAAATCCAATTTATCAAAACGAGAGAACCCGGAGGTAGCAAAATTTCCGATGTTGTGCGCGAGATCTTCCTGAATGATCTTGATAGTAGAATGGACGCGAAAACTGAAGCCTTGCTGATTGCTGGTGCAAGACGCCAACACGTCGTAGAACTCATCCGCCCAGCGCTCAAAGAAGGGAAGTTAGTTTTGTGTGATCGTTTTATCGATAGTTCACTTGCCTATCAAGGTGTTGGTCGTGGTATTGGGATTGATGAAGTTTTGAAAATCAATCAATTTGCTGTGGAAACAACCATGCCAGATGTAACGTATTATTTAGACGTTCCAGCCGATGTTGGCTTGGCGCGAATCGCTGCTAATAAAGGCCGGGAAGTTAACCGTCTTGACATGGAAGATGTGACATTCCACAATAAGGTTCAAGTAGGCTATGAAACTGTACGTGATATGTTTCCAGAACGGATTGAAATTATTGATGCGACAAGAACAATCGATGAAATTGTGACAGATATTTTTGAGCGAATAAAAGCGCGATTAGGCTGACATCATTTGTTACCTATGTCAGTTAGACGCCCAGCACACGAGTTTTTATTAGTAAAGTTTTCTAGGGAATTCTGGTATAATAAAGAAAAACTCTATAAGGGGATGGAAAATGATGAAACTTATTTTTGCGATTGTTCAAGATCAGGATAGCAACCGCCTATCCGACGCTTTAACGGATGCCAATTTCCGTGCCACAAAACTAGCATCAACAGGTGGCTTTTTAAAAGCAGGAAATACAACCTTTATCATAGGTGTAGAGGACAAACAAGTCGATACCGCGCTTGAAATCATTAAAAATAACTGCAAAGCTCGCGAGCAAATTATGAGCCCGGCAGCATCACTTGGTGTGACGGTAGATACTTATGTACCATATCCGATTGAAGTCCAAGTTGGCGGTGCGACGGTATTTGTAATGCCAGTTGATCAGTTTCAGCAATTCTAAATTAGGAAAGGGTGAGCAGATATTTTCTGCTCACCCTTTTTTATCCGACAGTAACAATGCCAACCGTAGTTTCAGAGAAAAATCCGAATGCGTAATTGGGTGATCTAACAGTGCCGTACATTTCGCAATTCGATATTTTACCGTATTCCGGTGAATATAAAGTTGTTTTGCCGTCTCTGTAATCTCGCATTGGCAGCTTAAGTAGACTTGTAACGTCCGCCGTAATTCCAAGTGCATCTCATTTTGCGGATAAGCCAGCGTTTTTAATGTGAACAAGCAAAAATGTTGAATCTGTTCCACCGGGATAAACTGCATCAACTCCATAATACCCTTTGACTCATAAAAATGTACAAACGAATGATAGTGGTCCTTTTCACTTTGTCGGTATGTATCCACAGCCTCCATGTAAGAATAGTGAATGGAAGCAGTCTCATACACTTCATTTCCCGCTGCAAAGGAAATTGAAATTGGGAATAGGCGATCAAGTGCTGTCTGAATGGCAACTAATTTTGCCTTCAACTCTGCTTCTTGTTGTTGCAACAAGATGATAAACTTATCCTCCGTTGGGTGTGGAAATATTAGCGCATTCTCAAAATTTCGATGCAATTCTCGCTCCAGCCATTCATATGTTAAGGAGTAAATTTCCTCTTGTAAAGTCAAATTCTTCAAAGCCATGGAACTTTCATCAATTCCAGCCACTAAACACCGATAATAGTCTGATGGTAACAACCCGTAACCTTTCCCATAATCCAATAAATTTCGGGTGTATTCCGCGTCATCATCACCCTTTTGCAATAACTTCGTGAAAAACTTTCCACGCAATGTTCGGTTACCTTCAGCTAATTTCTGATTCTTATAAATCGTAAACGAGATAATCGTGTTGGCCTGCTCAATTGCGAGCTGTGAGAATGGATACGGAATTTGATCCGCCTTCAAAATCACCAGAAAATAAGGATAGTAAGTCGTCACTTTCACTGGGAATACTGAAATCAGTAATGTATCATCTTCCAGTAAAAACGTCATTTCACTCGTAAGTTCCGGCGTCTTTTTCAACTTTTCCTGAATATCATCTAGTGTTGTCGCATAGCTCGGCTGTTTAAAATGCTGCGTACTCGCTACAACCTCTAAAAAAGGATTAATCAAAACTACTGGTCGCTTCAAAATTCCACCTAAATTCTGAATAAGCGACTGAAGCGACGCGCCCTTAATCATCATTTTTGAAAACTTCTGCTGAATATCAATTGCATAATGAAATTTTTCTGTCTGATGATCCCAAATATAAGACAACAGCTGATGCGAAATCGTGCCCAGCGTCACCGTAAGCGGAATTCGTAAAATCGGAAAACCTAACCGGTTCGCCGTCTCAATTACCATTGGATCTAGCTTATCAATAAAACGCCCCAACTTAATTCCGAGACCCGCAGCTGGTAAACGATGCAAATCTTCAATCAATTTACAAAGTGCTTCCGGATCATTCTGAAAAGCCATCGCAGTCGTGAGCAAAAAAGTGTTTTTAGGTAGGTAGGCAACAATATCAGGCGTTTCCGAAATTTCAATCGTATCCACTGAATTGTCCAAATTAGCCTCCGCATTAATTACTTCTATATTAGAAAACCTTGGCGTTAGTAGCAGTTCGGACATCGTTGTCATAGAAAAACTCCTTTCATTGGCAAGCCGACAAGCATCGTACCAACCAAAGTGTTCTGTATCTCCTCAATTGTACTATATATCGAGCCCATTTGTCGTTAGAAAATATTGTTTACTATGTACAAAACGCCTCTATCTTTTCGTGCTAATTAACCAATGTTTCCCGTTTAGAATTATCTTAAAATAAAGACAGAAACATAGCTATTGTGGCGGTCGGTCAATGGAGAGTGTATGATTCATTCCCAAGTAATGTTGTGAATGAATATACATAAACGACCAACCGCTCTTTTTTATAACGGAGGAGGAACATAGTATGGTAAAAGAACTACAAGCATCGATTCGGACAATCATGACTCCTGGCCCAGTTGAAGCCGAACCGCGTGTATTAAGAGCAATGAGCACACCAATTCTAGGACAATATGATCCAGAATTCTTCGCAATGATGAACGACGTAACTAATCTTTTAAAAATGCCGTTTCAAACTGAAAACGAATGGGCGTTAGCTGTTGATGGAACAGCACGCGCAGGACTAGAAGCAGCCGTTTGTGGCATTATTGAACCAGGTGATAAAGTACTCGTGCCATCATTTGGTCGTTTTGGCTTTTTAATGGCAGAACTTGCTGGACGTGCTGGTGCGCAAGTCAAAATCGTTGAACAAGAGTGGGGCACTATTTTTGATCCTAAAACAGTTATTGACGAGATTAAAGCCTATAATCCGAAAATGCTTATCATGGTTCACGGCGAAACGTCTACAGGTCAAATGCAAGATTTGAAGGAAATCGGCTTATTTTGTAAAGAAAATGATGTCTTATTTATGGTCGATGCAGTAGCAACATTCACTGGTGCAGACTTTCAAACAGACGCTTGGGGTGTTGATATCGCTGTTGCAGGAACGCAAAAATGTCTCAGCGTTCCAACTGGAATGGCACCATTAACCTACAACGCAAAAGTCGAAAAAATCCTTTCGTCTCGTTACCAAATTGAATTAGGCTTAACAAAAGATGTTCGAAATGATCGATTCATTTCTAGTAATTACTTAGATCTCAGCCAAATTCAGCAATATTGGGGTCCCCAACATATTAATCACCATACAGAAATGACTTCGATGATTTATGCTCTTCGCGAAGGCTTACGAATTGTTCACGAAGAAGGTCTAGAGAATCGATTTGCTCGTCATCGTAAGCATGAAAAAGCGATGATGACTGGTTTAAATGCTATGGGTTTGACGCTTTTCGGCGACATGTCTAGCAAAATGCCAACTGTAACTTGTGTTAATATCCCGGAAGGTCTTGATGGAGAAGCAGTTCGGGCGACTTTACTTCATCATTATGGCGTTGAAATTGCGAGTTCATTCGGCGCTCTTGCCGGCAAGATTTGGCGTATCGGAAATATGGGATTCAGTAGCCGTAAAGAGAATGTTCTGCACACGCTAAATGCATTAGAGGCCTCCATTACTTTCCACGGTGGCAAAATTGCAAAAGGCGAAGCAGCACAGGCCGCATTGAAATTTTATAGTGAGAATTAAATATGAAGAGAAACCCTTGCTTGAGAGAGCGGGGGTTTTGCTTTGGATAATTAAACCATTTTCTCACCAGGAATTAGAAGAGAGTATGCTTATCAGGCGCTTTCAAAATAGTGAGGGCAAAAAATAGAAACGTAGATTGATTTTCTCGTAATCAGTCCACGTTTCTATTTTTAATCCAATGCATCTAAAAGCAACATCAAAATAATAAAACACATACCTGCAATCAACACGATTTTAAATGGAGATAAACCTTTGGAAGCAGGCTCTTCCGTTTTTATTTCCGAATGAGTTGGTATGGGTCTCTGAATAATGGGTGGCTGTTCTTGTTTAGGTACTGTCACATCACCATGCACATATTGCTCAATAATATCACTCGGATTACCCAGCAAGGCAATCGCCTCAGCCTCCGAAATCCCATTTTCCAAACTCACGGCAATATGTTCATCCAAATCCTTGATAATGCTATCACGCTCATCTGCAGGCAACGAACGAAGACCATGCTGTAATGTCTCGAAAAAATCAATTCTGTTCATGTGGATTTATCTCCTTTCTGAGTGCCGCGATGCTTGCTGTGAACGCATCCCACTCTTGTAACGTCTCTTTTAAAAAAATCCGACCTTGGTGCGTAATATGATAGTATTTCCGTTGCGGTCCAGTTGGAGATTCCACCGTATAGGTCGCGCAATAACCATCTTTTACAAGCCGACGCAAAAGTGGGTATAGCGTACTTTCCGTGATTGGTATATGTTTTTTTATTTGTTGCGTCAAATCGTAACCATAAAAATCATCCGTCTGCAAAATATAAAGCACACACATATCCAGCGCACCTTTTCGAAACTGCGTCGTTACGCTCATACTGACCTCCAATAAATCATAATTACTATAAGTATACCAGTAATGAACCAAAAATAAAACGAGTTTGGGACAAAACTCCAGACGAGATAAAAATCGCCCTACCCACTTTTGGGTAGGACGAAAATTTTGCTTCACACAAATCGAGCGAAAGCGTTTGTATTCCAGGGATTTCAGAAAGGATTGCATGCTCGCTTTGCTCTCATGTATATTGGGACTGTAACTCATTTTATTTCGAACAGTCCCAACAAAGCGGAGTGTACGACTGTACATGATGACTGAAAGCAGGGAGAGGGTAGTTTCCTCGACCATGCAAGAAGTTAAGCGTAGCAAGTATTGC
>NZ_AODK01000068.1 GCF_000525975.1 Listeria rocourtiae FSL F6-920 | reverse complement strand
AATAATTTACCGTACGGTAACTACCACTTTGTCGAAACAAAAGCACCAACTGGCGGTTATATTTTAGATGGTAAGCCGATTGATTTTGAAATTGTGAGTGATACGACTGTTTTAGAATTAGACAACATCACGAACAAGCGTGATTATCAACCACAAATCGAAACAGTAGCTTTTGAAACTGGAACGAACGACAAGGTATTATATCCAGGCATGGCCACGCAAATCAGCGACCGTGTGACCTATGAGCAATTAACACCAGGTAAAAACTATCGTCTAGAAGCAAAACTAATGATGAAAAATGGGCAAACAGTATTAACGCAAGGGTCGAAAACATTTACAGCGACAACGGAGAATGGCGAAGAAGTCGTCGCATTAGACGCATTTGATGCACGTGCATTAAAAGGACAACAAGTCGTCGTATTTGAACGTCTGATTGATACAACAACCAATGAAGTAGTCGCCACACATGAAGATGTCAACGATGCCGATCAAACCGTTGCTTTCCTTGTACCAAGTTTACAAACATTTGCTTTTGAAACAAGTACAGGCTTACAACACGATATTCATCCGCACCAAAACGTGGAACTTAGCGACCGCGTGGTGTACACGAATTTAAATCCAGGTGAGCGTTACACGTTAGAAGCCACATTGGTAGACAAACTAACTGGTAATACGGTGTTCACACAAGGAACGCACGAATTTATTCCAACAACGGCATCAGGAGAAGTTACTGTACCACTGAACGCTTTAGATGCCACAGACTTAAAAGGTAACGCTTATGTCGTCTTTGAAGTATTGAAAGATGAGTCAGGACAAGTGATGGCAGAGCATACGGATAAAGATAGCTTGACACAAACTGTATCCTTCATCGAGCCAAGCATTGGAACAGTGGCACGTGATAAAGAAACGGGCGAAAGCAATGTTCATGCAGGACCGATTACGATTGTCGATGAAGTACAATATCAAAATCTAGATACAACGCAAACGTATGATATCGAAGGAATTTTGATGGACAAAGCAACGAATCAACCATTATTGGTAGACGGACAAACGGTAACAGCGACGAAATCGTTTAGCCCAGCGAATACAGATGGCACAGAAGAAATCGAATTTACACTAGATGCGTCCCAATTAAAAGGAAAAGACATTGTTGTGTTTGAAACATTGAAATTAAATGGTGCAGTAGTAGCAGTTCACCAAGACATTCATGATGCGAAACAAACCATTAAAGTGGTAGATCCAGCGATTGGAACAACATTGCGTGACGAAGAAACAGCAACGCAAACACCAAGTCCGGAAGAAGAAGTAACATTAGTAGACGTAGTCCAATACGAAAACTTAATCCCAGGTCGTGCGTACACGGTTCAAGGAATCTTGATGGACAAAGCAACAGAAGCACCGTTATTAGTAGACGGTGAGCAAGTAGAAGCAGAAACAACGTTCACACCAGAAACAGCCAATGGTGAAGTAGAAGTAACATTCACTTTCAACGCGAAAGGTTTAGCAGGTCAAGAAATCGTCGCCTTTGAGCGTTTATACCAAAATGGTCAAGAAGTAGCGGTTCATACAGACATCCATGATGCGAATCAAACCGTAAAATTCAAAACACCAGAAATCGGTACAACTGCAACTGACCAAAACGGTGAAAAAGAACTAAATGCAGACAACGAAATAACCGTTATTGACGTAGTAGAGTACAAAGATTTAATTGCAGGTAAAGAATACACGTTACAAGGAATTTTGATGGACAAAGCAACAAATGCACCAGTGCTTGTAAAAGGGGAAAAAGTGCGCGGTGAAACAACATTTACACCAGAAAACAAAGACGGTGCAGTAGAAGTAACGTTCACATTTGACGGCAGTGACTTATACGGCAAGGATTTAGTAGTCTTTGAGAAGTTAATGCGTAACGGTAAAGAAGTAGTCAATCATGAAGATATTAACGACGAAGGTCAAACAGTAGTCATCAAGAATCCAGAAATCGGTACAACATTGCGTGACGTAGAAACAGGTACACAAAGTCCGAGCCCAGAAGAAGACATCAGCCTCGTGGATACAGTTCGTTATGAAAATCTGACACCAGGTCGTGAGTACACGGTGAAAGGTGTGTTGATGGACAAAGCAACAGAAGCACCATTAGTAGTAGATGGTGAGCAAGTCGAAGCAGAAACAACATTCACACCAGAAACACCAAATGGTGAAGTAGATGTAACCTTCACGTTTAACGCGAAAGCTTTAGCAGGTCAAGAAGTAGTCGCATTTGAGCGCCTGTATACGGACAACAAAGAAGTAGCGGTGCATACAGACATTCATGATGCGGACCAAACGGTTCAATTTATCAAACCAGACCTAAAAACCATCGCAACAGACCAAAATGGTGAGAAAGAAATTATGCCAGAAGAAAAAGTAACGATCATTGATAAGGTATACTATGAAGACTTAATCGTTGGCAAAGAGTACACGGTAACTGGAAAACTAATGGACAAAGCAACGAACAAACCAGTTCTATCCAACGGGAAAGAAGTGCTAGGCGAAACAACCTTCACAGCAGAAGAGTCAAGCGGTGTCGTAGAAGTAGCCTTTGACTTAGATGCACGTGAATTAGCTGGAAGCGAAGTCGTTGTCTTTGAGAAATTATTCCGCAATGGCAAAGAAGTTGTGGCACATGAAGACATTAATAACTTAGACCAAACGGTTCGCTTTATTGAAAAGCTAAATGTGGAAAGTCTAGATCAACCGGAAAAACTGGCTCAATATGAACAGCCATTTAAGCAAGAAGACGAATCAAAAAAAATTGGATATAAAAGGAGAAACGAGTAAAAGCGAAGCAAACAAGGTTTCAATAAGCAAAATGCCGAAAACAGGAGATGAGTCTTCACTACTGACTATTTTATTTGGAAGTCTGCTTTTTATAATGGGGTATTCCCTTTATAAAAGGAAACAACATCGTTAAGTGTGGGCAGAAAGATATGAAACAAACAGTATGGATAACAAAAACTAGATAATAATGTACCCCTGAAATTGGAGCTAAAATCTAATTTTGGGGGTTTTAATGTGAAACACAAATAGTATGATACTATTTCCTAGTTCATCCAACACATAATTTCTAAAAGTTATCCACAAAAAATAATATAATTGTGGACAAACTAAGAGATATTAATAGTTGTATATTTTGTATTTCATTGCAGGAGAGGGCGTATTAGCTATATTTTTATAAATATAAACAAGTTCAAATATGTGTATAACCTGTGCATAACTATATTATCTAATATCAATATATCGTATGGAACGTATATTCGTATACGAAATATAGAGTTACTTGTGGATATGTAGTATTAAAGTGGGGATAACATGTGTATAATAACCTATAAAATTGGGGATAAGCTATAATGTAAAAATATGATTGATAAATATCAAATAACGAGAGAAAAGAAGCAAAAAAGTAAATATTAAGCTAAAACTCTATAAAATAACTTAGAAAAATTATATTAGAGGTGACTACTTGTTGACGACTTCCCATATTACACCTATCATAATAAGTAAGTTAGAGGATAATACATACGCTTGGTGTGGTTATCCACAAGTTGTGTTATAAGAAAGAAGGATTAGTAATGAAAAAACCAATGTATAGTTGCGAAGAGCATATCAACGAAGCGCTAGATGACTGGGTTTATGGGGAAGAAACGTTTCCCAAATTGGATTTGGTGGATAACTCTAAAAACCTGTGGATAACCTGTGGATACTGTGAAAATAGAGCGATATATATAGTGGGGAACGAATGTTCAGACACATAATGTAGAAAAATGTTGTGGATATGTGGATAATTTCTGTGGATAAAATGTTAGTAAAGGGTGAATAAGTTGTGAATATACAAATTTTAACGGTTGGTAAATTAAAAGAAAAGTATTTAATCCAAGGTATTGCGGAGTATACAAAACGCTTGGGCCCATATGCGAAAGTAACAATGATAGAAGTAGCGGATGAGAAAGCACCAGAAATATTGAGTGATGCAGAAATGGTGCAGGTAAAAAATAAAGAGGGGGAAAGAATTTTAGCGAAGATAGATAGCGATGTCCATGTGATTGCCCTTGCGATTGAAGGCAAGCAAAAGAGCAGTGAAGAATTTGCAGAAGGCTTGGATCGTTTAGCAACCTATGGGAAAAGCAAGATTGCGTTTGTTATTGGTGGATCATTGGGACTGGGGGAAGCAGTTTTGAAACGGAGCGATGAGAAATTGTCGTTTGGGAAGTTGACTCTGCCACATCAGTTAATGCGATTAGTTTTAGTGGAGCAGGTGTATCGAGCATTCCGGATTAATCGCGGGGAACCGTATCATAAATGATGATATTTTTTTGATGGGAATGGCTTTGTGGAGTAGAGGATTTAGATTCATTTTTGGGGGATTAAGTGAGGCTGTACCGGGATGGACTGATACGCCTCGTTTTTGCGTCGATGCAAGAGCTCTGTTTTTAAAGTGATACTATTAAGGATTACAAATAGGTTTTAAGTTCAGGGCATTTTTTAATACTAAACGTGTGCGTTGGGAGGGAGATTATTCACAAATAAATACTACACTCTGAAAATAAAGTAAATTAATACTAAGAGCAACTAGTATATGATAAACTTAGTTAAAGTGCGAAATTGGGCTTAGGGGGCTAGAAAATGAGCTTTTTAAAAAGGTATGGTTACTATTTCCTACTAATAGGCGCATTGAGTGATTTTTTGACGCCATACATTCTTGGCATCTTCTATCCGGATTTGAACCAAATGACAATGGTGATGAGTGTTTTTGGAGATGTGGAAAGTCCTGTTCGTGGGGCGTTTTTTAGTTTGGTCAGTGGTGTCTGGTGTATTCTTTGTCTTAGCGTTACCAGCGATATATCAAACTTGTGCTAAGACTTCGCGTACGTTGGCAATTTGGCTAACTTTGGCGATTGGTTTATACGGAATTGGGGATTGTATCTTCACAGGATTATTCAGTATTGATACGGAGCAGGCGACTTGGACGTTCTCGACTTGGGTTCATAATATTGGATCGGGGCTTGGTTATATGGGCTTTTTGCTGTTCCCGTTATTCTTGATTCTACTTTACCAAAAACAAGGACGAGGTACGCATATGAAAATATATATGGTGCTTTTCATCATTAGCCTTATATCTGCCGGTATCTACGGACTAGCGCGAGTTCCAGCAGTTAATGATTTGCCGATTTTAGACAAAATTGGTTTTTGCCAGCGGATTAGTTTCTTTTTTAACTACTTACCAATAGTGGTTTTTGCTATAGATCAAATAAAACATAGAAATAAGGAGAGATTAAGATGACGAAAAGCAATATATTGAAGGATTCGTTCCAAAAAACGGCGTATAAACTTTCGCAACATGGCCCGCGTAATGCTGGTGTTTTGCAAGAGGCTTTTGAATCGGTTGATGCTGATTTGGAAAGTGATATTTATGGAACGGGGCCGGTTATCGAGAATTTTCAAGAAAAGATTGCCTCATTTTTAGGTAAGGAGACGGCTGTGTTTTTTCCGAGTGGAACGATGGCGCAGCAAGTTGCATTGCGAATCTGGGCGGATAAGAAGCAGAATCCAAAAATCGGGTATCATCCGTTGTCTCATTTGGAAATACATGAACAAGATGGCTTGAGAGAATTGCAACACATCGAGCCGATTTTGTTATGCGATGCAGATAAACTGATCACTTTGATGGACATTAAAGCACTAGATGCATCTGTATCCTGCGTTTTACTAGAACTACCGCAACGCGAAATCGGTGGTCAATTACCGAGTTTCGAAGAGCTGGAGGAAATTTCACAATATTGCCGCGAAAATGGTATCCAATTACACTTAGATGGCGCGCGGTTGTGGGAAATAACCCCTTACTATCAAAAATCAACCAAAGAAATCAGCGCGCTTTTCGATAGTGTGTATGTTTCTTTTTATAAAGGGTTAGGCGGGATTGCTGGTGCGATTTTAGCTGGGGATGAGGATTTTGTGAAGGAAGCGAAGGTTTGGAAACGTCGTTATGGTGGGGATTTGATTAGTTTGTATCCTTATATTTTATCCGCGGATTATTATTATGATAAGCGAATCGGCAAAATGGGTCAGTATTATGAGGCGGCGAAGGAATTGGCTGGCCGGTTCAATGCTTGCAGTGGCGTGAGTACTTTACCAGAAGTTCCTGTTTCCAACATGTTTCACGTTTATTTTGACGAGTCAGCGGAAGTCATCGAACCGATATTAGCGAAAATTCATGCGGAGACTGGTGTCGGTTGTTCGGGATATTTGCAAGTGAAACCGGACGGTAGATGTGCGTTTGAATTATCACTTGGAGACGCGATTACGGAAGTTCCAGCGGAGAAGTTGGCGCAGGTTTTTGAGCAGTTAGGAAACATGAAGTAATTTTGTGTGGAGTCAGTGTCTTTTTTAGATAGTGGCTCTTTTTTTAATATAGAAACAATTTATCAACATTTTAGGTGTATAATGTAGGCAAAAAAGGTGAGGAGTTGCGAACTTTGATTAATATTTTAGTGGTGGAAGATGATGTGAAGTTGAATCATATTACGTGTACATATCTTGCTAATAGCGGTTACGCGGCGAAGGGGTGTTTTAATCCGCAAGAAGCGTATGATTTGATGTATAGTAATCGCTATAGTTTAATTATTTCTGATATTATGATGCCAAAAATAGATGGTTTTGAATTCGCGGAAACGGTGAGAGGGCTGGATAAGGATATTCCGATTCTGTTCATGTCTGCAAGAGATGATTTAGCGGCGAAACAAAAGGGTTTTAGGCTCGGAATTGATGATTATATGGTGAAACCGATTGATTTGGATGAGCTGGTACTGCGTGTTACGGCGCTACTTCGGCGAGCGAACATTGCGACAGAGCAAAAACTAGTTCTAGGAAGTTTGACGATGGATGCGGCGGCGCTGACTGCAATGATTGATGATGTGGAAATTCCCGTCACGGTGCGCGAATTCAACGTTCTTTACAAATTATTATCTTATCCAAATCAGGCTTTTTCGCGAGCGCAGTTGATGGACGAGTTCTGGGGGATGGAAAGCCAGACGAGCTTGCGGGCGGTGGACATTTACATTACAAAAATTCGTACAAAATTCGCATCCTGCCACGATTTTAAAATTATGACGGTTCATGGTATCGGGTATAAGGCGGTGCTGGCATGAGCGATAATGTTTTGAAGAAAGTGAGCCGTTTTTCTTGGCTGGAGTATATTGGCGTTTTGCTGGCGTTAGGAGGTCTCGCGATGCTTCCGGCGTTGATGTTTGGAGCGGATATTTTGAAAGAGTCGGGTCCGTATATCGGCTGGTACGTCTTGTATTGGGGAATCATTGCGGCGCTTTTCTGTCTTCTCACGGGTTACCAAAAATACATTGCTTTTGACAAGCCGATGCGCGAGTTAAGTTTGGCTACAAAGCAAGTGGCAGAGGGCGATTTCACCGTATATTTAAAGCCGCTGCATACCGTGAATAAACATAATTATATCGACACGATGTTTCAAGATTTCAACAAGATGGTCGAGGCTCTCGGTTCGCTCGAAACAATGAAAACTAACTTTATCGCAGATGTCTCCCACGAAATCAAAACACCACTATCTATCGTTCAAAATTACGCAGCAGCCCTCAAAAATGAAAATATGGCGCCAGAAACAAGAATGGAATATGTAGAAACGATTATTTCGGCATCGCAAAGCTTATCGGTTTTGGTGAGTAACATTTTGAGTTTGAATAAGCTGGAAAATCAGGGCATTCAGTTGCCGGAGGAGCCATATGATGTTTGCCGGCAGCTATCGGATTGCATCCTTTCATTCGATGACTTGTTAGCGCAAAAAAAGATTCGTGTCGAGGTGGATATTGAAGAGCAGGCCTCTATTTATGCAGATCCTGATTTGATGGAAATTGTGTGGCGCAATTTACTCGCCAATGCGCTGAAATTTACCGAACCGGGCGGTGTTATCAACTGCACGCAAACATCCACAGAAAATTCCGTGAGTATCGCGATCTCTGATACTGGTTGCGGGATGGACGAAGAAACAAGAAAACGCGTTTTTGAAAAATTTTATCAAGGAGATTCTTCGCGTTCCAAGGAAGGCAATGGTTTGGGGCTGGCACTTTCATTGCGAGTCGTTGAGCTTGTCGGTGGGACAATTACGGTGGAAAGCGAACTTGGTGAAGGCACGACTTTTGTAGTTACATTAAATGCGGGGTACTAAAAATAGCGGTCTTCGATTCGAAATTGGAATCAGGGCTGTTTTTTTTTTTGCGAATTAACATTTCAGAAACATTTTAGATGCAAATCGCAAACATCTATTGATTAAGATAGGTACATCAAGTAAGTGAAGGAGAGAGGAAAATGAGCAGTAGAGCGGATTTCATT
>NZ_AODK01000067.1 GCF_000525975.1 Listeria rocourtiae FSL F6-920 | reverse complement strand
AAGCTGGATCCGGAGGCGCTTCACGTGATACAGTACATGGATTACATGCTCACTTCGTTCTCATGCATATTGAGGCTCTAATTCAGCATACTACGCTTCTTAAGAGCCACAACAAAGCTGAAGAAGCCCGTTAGGCCCGAAAAAATTTGTTAGAGGGCGTAGTAAAAGTCCTCTTTTGACTTTTATGGAGGCCACGAAAATTTCGAGGGCCTGGCTTCTGAAGCTGGATCCGGAGATGCTTCACGTGATACAGTACGCAGTAAAAAGCCTTCCTTGCTTTTTATGGAGGGCGTGAAGTTTTCGAGGAGTTGGCTAAGAAGAAGGCAGTTTCATTGCATTCAACTGCATATTGAGGTTCTCGTGCGTACTGCTTCTTATTTGATTCTAGTTATTCCTTGTTCTGCGCTTAAGAACCACTGATGGATTACATGCTCGCTTCGCTCTCATGCATATTGTGGCTCTAAATCGGCAAATGATGCCTCATAATAGCCACAACAAAACCGAGAGATATTTTTACCACTCAGTCTAATTTAGCTTTATCAAATGTATAGGAGCGAAAAAATGAGTATACATAAAATCTATAACAACACATCGTGCTCAACCAGCTTCACGAGCTAACTCCTTGAAATTGTTGTTGTCCTAAGAAATCGTATTTGATTTCTTAGGACAACAACATGAATAGGGCATAGTGAGCTTTCGTTCATTCCCCTAACAAGTTTTTTCGGAACTAAGCGACCCCGTTCAGCTTTTCATTTTAAACCCAATCCCCCAGATTGTCTCAATAAATTCTCTATCTGGCGCAACCTTCCCTAGCTTCCCACGAATATTACTCATATGTACATTCACTGTGTTCTCATCAATAAATTCTGTTGCGCCCCAAACTGATGCAAAAATATTCTCCTTTGTAAAAACCTTCCCAGGATTACTAAAAAGTAACTGCAAAATCCCAAATTCCCGTGCTGTTAAGTGAATATCCGTTCCGTCCAATTGAACACTGTATCGTTCCTTTGACAAACGTAACCCATTCAAAACCAAGTCTTCTTTGACACCAGACTCTACTCTTTTTTTACGTAACTGTACCTCCACGCGCGCCAATAACTCCTCAATATCAAATGGCTTTGTTATATAATCGCTGGCCCCTAATTTCAACAAATCTACCTTATCCATCACTGTATTCTTAGCCGAAATAATAATTATTGGTGTTATCGCATCTCGCGCCTCCACAATCTCTGCCACGAGCTCCTCCCCTGTCATCCCAGGTAGCATCAAATCGCACAACAACAAGTCAAATGCTTCACTATTCCAATATAATTTTGCTTCAGTTCCTGAAAATGCCTGTGTCACCATATATCCTGCGCGTGTCAACACATCTGAAATAAGATGATTAATATCATTATCGTCCTCCGCAATCAAAATTTTTCCTAAAGTCATGATCCCACGTCCCTTCTTTTCATTTATCTTCCCACAAATAGAAAAAAATCGCAAAAAAAGATAGCAGTCAAAAACTGCTACCAAAATGTAGAAAAACTACTTCACATGATTTTTCACCAAACCTCAGCGTGTCGACAAATACTTAGATCCTAGGCAAAGTTGAGCATTGGAGCGGAGCATACTTGGGTATGTGAGCACCAGCGCACAGGCTTTAACGACGGAGATGGGTGTTTGTCGACACGCTGATAGCAGTCAAAAACTGCTACCGTTTCCTTTTATAATTTCTCTTTTAAAAATTCACTGATTAATTCGTACGTTTCATTCGTTGCAGCAGAAGGCGTACTCATAAAGCCATGCGTTACTTTCTCCAACCGTTTCGCGTAAACTGGAACGCCTGCATCTTTTAGTTTCTGTGCATATGCTTCTCCTTGATCGCGTAATGGATCATATTCAGCAGTCGCAATAAATGCTGCTGGTAATTTCGAAACATCTTTATTACGAACTGGGGCAACAAGCGGATCATATTTACGATCGGTTGCACCTGATAAGTACAGTTTGAAATATTTGTCCAATGATTCTTTTGTCAACACATAGCCTTCCGCAAATTCATCCATTGACGGGTAAAGAACGGAAGCGTCTCTTGAAAAAATATCGACCGGTGGATATAACAAAACTTGCTTCGAAATATTCGGAGTTCCTTTCGACTTCGCTAATTGGGCAACAACCGCAGCGATATTTCCACCAGCACTATCTCCGGCTACGACAATATCCTTCGATTTTGCACGTAAGCTCGTTAAATGCTTGGAAATCCATGCTACTGTTGCATACGCATCTTCAATTGCTGCTGGGAACGGATTCTCTGGTGCTAAACGGTAATCTACCGAAATCACGCGATATCCCGTTGCTTGAACTAATTTACGGGCAATACCATCTGTTGACTGTACGCTGCCCGTTACAAATCCGCCACCATGGAAATACACCATCAACGGATATGGACCGTCTGCTTCTGGTGAATAAATGCGAAGACTGATTTTACCACCGGGACCGTCTATTTTTTTTATTTTCAATTTCTCCAACTTCAATTTCTTTTGCTGCTGGAATTGCTTTCTCAGCTAGGCGGATGTATTTGTAACGTGAGTCCACATCCGATAAAGGCGCAGTTTTTTTCACATAATCTTGCGCTGCTTCTTCTAGATTATCAAGAACCTTTGGATCGTATTCCCGCTTACCGATTGCTTTCTTATAGATGAAGAAAATAACAACTAATGGTAACAATACGATGCTGACTAAAACAATACCAATCCATTTCAATGTCTGTTTCAATTACGCTCACTCCTCTAAAATAATCTCAGGTAATTCACCTTTTAAGTATAGCAGTTTTAAAAAAATTTTAACCAATTTGTAGGTTAGTAGAATGCGCGACATGATGCGATTTCATATCTTTTTATTTGGATATTTAAACAAAAATATGAATAATAATAAATAAAATAGTTGAATTAGCACTAGTATGATGGTATTATTAGTTTTATCGAAATGTATATTTATTAATAAAAGGGGATGTAGACATGACAAAAGAAAAAATCGTTCTTGCTTATTCTGGTGGTTTAGATACCTCCGTTGCGATTCAATGGTTGACAGAGGAAAATTATGATGTGATTGCGTGCTGTTTAGATGTTGGTGAAGGAAAAGATTTGGAATTTATTAAAGAAAAAGCCCTCCAAGTCGGAGCTTCTGCTTCATACACAATTGATGCAAGAGAAGAATTTGCAGAAGAGTTTGCTTTAATCGCTCTACAAGCTCATGCCTATTATGAAGGGAAATATCCACTTATTTCTGCTCTTTCTCGTCCATTAATTGCGAAAAAAACTCGTAGAAGTGGCCAGACAAGAAGGTGCATCTGCAATCGCACACGGTTGTACCGGAAAAGGAAATGATCAAGTTCGTTTCGAAGTGGCGATTCATGCTCTAGCTCCTGATTTGAAAGTTGTTGCACCAGTTCGTGATTGGAAGTGGTCACGTGAAGAAGAAATTGAATACGCGCAAAAACATAATATCCCAGTCCCGATTGATTTAGATAACCCATTTTCTATCGATCAAAACTTATGGGGACGTTCCAATGAGTGTGGCGTATTGGAGAATCCATGGATTGCTCCGCCTGAAGCTGCATACGATTTGACTGTAGCGCTTGAAGACACACCAAATACACCGGAAATTATCGAAATTGAGTTTTTAGCAGGGGTTCCAGTTGCTTTGAACGGCGAGTCACTGAGCTTAGCTGTTCTAATTCAAAAATTAAACAAAATTGCAGGTGCTCACGGTGTTGGCAGGATTGATCACATCGAGAACCGCCTTGTTGGCATTAAGTCGCGCGAAGTTTATGAATGTCCAGCCGCGATTGCCTTGATTACAGCGCATAAAGAGCTCGAAGATTTGACTTTCGTTCGTGAAGTCGCACATTTTAAACCTGTGATTGAGCAAAAAATTAGCGAAGTTATCTACAACGCACTTTGGTTCTCACCTTTGACGAGTTCTCTAGTCGCTTTCTTGAAAGATACGCAAAAATATGTGAATGGCACCATCCGGATGAAGCTTTTCAAAGGACATGCGATTGTAGAAGGTCGGAAATCACCGAACTCACTCTATGACGAGAACCTAGCAACGTATACTTCGGCAGATACATTCGATCAAGATGCTGCGGTTGGATTCATTAAGCTTTGGGGTCTACCAACAAAAGTTAGCGCGGAAGTCAATGCAAAATTAAATGCGAAAACAGAGGTGTAAATCATGGAAAAATTATGGGGCGGTCGTTTTCAAGGAAAAAGTGAGGCCTGGATTGATGAATTCGGCGCCTCGATTTCCTTTGACGTAAAATTGGCAAAGCAGGATATTACGGGTAGTTTAGCTCATGTGAAAATGCTTGGAAAGTGCGGGATTATTTCGGCAGATGAAGCTTCTCAAGTCAAGTCAGGGCTTGAAATTCTTGCTGAAAAATTGGCGGACGGTGAACTTGAATTTAGCGTGGTAAACGAAGATATTCATCTAAATATCGAGAAATTGTTGCACGAGGAAATTGGGCCTGTGGCTGGAAAACTACATACGGCACGGAGTCGAAATGACCAAGTTGCAACGGATATGCATTTATATTTGAAGGATGCCGTTACAGAGATTACCGCTTCTTTAGCACATTTGCGGACGGTGCTTGTGGCAAAGGCAGAGGATCATGTAGAAACAATTATGCCTGGTTATACGCACTTGCAACATGCCCAACCAATCTCTTTTGCACACCATTTGCTGGCTTATTACGGTATGTTTAGCCGTGATTTGGAGCGCTTAACGGAGAGTATAAAACGGATCGATATTTCACCACTTGGCTGTGCTGCGCTCGCGGGGACGACTTTTCCAATTGATCGGGCATACAGTGCGGAACAGCTTGGATTTAGTGCAATATATGATAATAGTTTAGACGGTGTTAGTGATCGCGATTTCATTATTGAATTCTTAAGTAACAGTGCCCTTTTGATGACACATTTGTCGCGTTTTTGTGAGGAATTGATTTTATGGACGAGTCACGAATTCCAGTTTGTCGAATTGATTGATGCGTTTGCAACGGGAAGTAGTATTATGCCACAGAAGAAAAATCCGGATATGGCAGAATTAATTCGTGGAAAAACAGGACGCGTTTACGGCAACTTATTTGGCTTGCTAACTGTCTTAAAAGGATTGCCACTCGCATATAACAAGGATTTGCAGGAAGACAAAGAAGGCATGTTCGATACAGTTCACACAGTAAAAACGAGCTTGGATATCTTCGCCGGAATGATTGAAACAATGAAAGTGAATAAATCAGTGATGGAAAAATCGACCCAAAAAGACTTTTCTAATGCGACCGAGCTTGCTGATTACCTCGCAAAAAAAAGGCGTACCGTTCCGCGAAGCACATGAGATTGTCGGGAAACTCGTTCTCGATTGCACTAAAAAAGGAATATATTTACAAGATGTGACAATTGCTGATTATCAGGCGATTCATCCCGCTATTGAGCAAGATATCTATCAGACACTTGCTTCTCATACAGCAGTAGCAAAACGTAACTCTTATGGTGGCACTGGTTTTGACCAAATCAGAGCTATGATTAAAAAAGCAAAAAATGAATGATCTAGACTTTCCAAAGTTCTAGGTCATTTATTATGAATCTATCTAAAAATAAAGTATAATAAGAAAGATTAAAAAAGAATAGGAGTGAAAAAAAATGGTACAAGCAAAAATGACTTTTATCACGTTACCAGTAAAAAATTTAAATACATCGGTGGACTTCTTCGCAGCACTCGGATTTGAATTCAATCCACAATTTACAGATGAGAATGCTACATGTTTGATTTTAAACGACACCACTTTTGTTATGCTAGTCGTGGAATCGTTCTTTAAAAACTTTACAAAAAAAAGACCTTTCAGACGCAACAGCAACAACAGAATCTATTTTAGGCTTCTCCGCTGAAAATCGTGATGAAGTTGATGCATTTGTTGAAAAAGCACTTGCTTCTGGTGGTTCTGCTTCTAACGATACAGTAGACCACGGCTTCATGTACAGTGGTAGTTTCCAAGATCCTGATGGTCACCTTTGGGAAGTTATGTATATGGAACCAAACGTAGTGCAATAAAATAAACAGTCTTGATTCCTTCTATATAAGGGTATCAAGACTGTTTTTTATTATTACTTTATAGTTAACTCGTTTGCTACCTGCTTTGCTTGTGCCACCATCTCTTGCATCAGCTCACTAACAGGTTTAATTTCCGTAATCATCCCCGTAATTTGCCCTGCCATAACTGAGCCATTTTCAGTATCACCTTCTTGTACAGCTTTGCGTAGCGACCCAAGCGTCAATTCTTCTAGCACATCACGATCCACGTCTTCCTCCTCCAAACGCTGATACTCTTTAATCATCTTGTTTTTTATACTGCGAACCGGTGCTCCATTTCGGCGTCCAGTCACGACCGTATCACGATCTTTTGCTTTTAAGCAAGCCAATTTAAAATTCTCGTGAACCGGACATTCCTCCGTTGCAAGAAAACGTGTCCCCATTTGTACTCCATGCGCGCCTAATGCAAAAGCAGCAGCAATCCCGCGACCATCACCAATCCCACCAGCGGCAATGACTGGAATCGAAACAGCATCCACTACTTGTGGCAAGAGCGCCATCGTTGTCGTTTCACCAACATGCCCACCCGCTTCTGTGCCTTCTGCTACAATCGCATCCGCACCAAGTTGCTCCATTTTACGCGCAATCATAACAGATGGCACAACTGGGATAACCATAATTCCAGCTTCTTTCCAAATCGGCATATACGTTTTCGGCGTTCCAGCACCTGTCGTCACAACTTTCACGCCTTCTTCAATAATAACCGCTGTCAATTCCTCGATGTTCGTCATCATCAACATCAAGTTTACGCCGAA
The DNA here is from genome assembly GCF_000525975.1 of Listeria rocourtiae FSL F6-920. Classification (GTDB taxonomy): domain Bacteria; phylum Bacillota; class Bacilli; order Lactobacillales; family Listeriaceae; genus Listeria_A; species Listeria_A rocourtiae. The sequence continues at coordinate 1,877 of NZ_AODK01000067.1, read as the reverse complement.
CGGTTTATCCGTCAATGCCTTCGTTTTTTTAATTTCAGTTCGCAGTTCCTCACCACTCATTCCACCAGATGCGATAATGCCTAAGCCGCCAGCGTTCGATACAGCAGCAACAAGCGGTGCCTTCGCAATTTGTGCCATCGCTCCTTGCAAAATTGGATATTCGATATGTAATAATTCCGTTATTGACATAATTTTGCCTCCGATACAATTTTCATTTCATGTACATTTTCTCACAATGATTCACAAAAAACAACCACTTCGCCGGAAAATGGCTGTTCTTATGTGAAAATCTAGGCTTCTTCTTTCTTCTGTACCGCTAGCAAAATACAGCCAGTAATCCCTGCATCGTCCTCCAATTTCGGTGGTACAATATACTCCTCTAAATCAGGCAACTGGATATAATCAGCAATCAATTTTTTTAATTTCTGGCGAACGAGCGGGAAAACTTGACGCTGTTTCATAACACCGCCACCAATGACAATCCGTTCTGGTGATAAGATTAAACTATAGTTCATCAACGCCTGCGCAATATAATGTGCTTCTAAATTCCAAACTTCCTCATTTTCTGCTAATTCCATACCCTTTTTACCCCAGCGCTTTTCGATAGCACCACCCGCTGCAAGTCCTTCCAAGCAGTCACCATGATAGGGACAGTTTCCTTGATAACGATCATGCTTATGACGCCGAACCATAATATGCCCCATTTCAGGATGCGAGTAACCTTCCAACATTTTGCCGTTTACGACAGCTCCAGCACCAATTCCGGTTCCGATTGTAATATACATACAACTTGATAATCCTTCTGCCGCGCCAAGTGATACCTCGCCAAGCGCCGCCGCATTCACATCCGTTGTAAAACCAATTGGAACTTGAAACGCTTGTTTTAATGCGCCAACAATATCATAATTGCGCCACGCCAATTTCGGAGTAGACGTGATGTAACCATATGTAGGACTTGATTTTCGAACATCAATAGGGCCAAATGAACCAACACCAATCGCCTCTAACTCCCCTTCATATTGCTTGAAAAAACGCTCCACCAACTTCATTGTTTCCGCCGGTTCCTTTGTTGGATACGTTTCTCGTTTTAAAATCTTGCCAGATGCGTCGCCAATCGCCACAACAAACTTCGTACCACCTGCTTCAATCGCTCCAAAAACCATAGAAATCCACTCCTTTTTAATTATGTATTCGTTTTCATTGTATATTAAATCCTTAAGTTTAGGAAGATTATTGTCTAACAATTATCAAAAATAGTCTTTTATTCCTTATTTAACAGAAAATAATCGAGGCACTTATGAGGCTTTTTGCCGATTTAGAGCCTTAATATGCATGAGAGCGAAGCGAGCATGTAATCCTTGTACGGCATCACGTAAAGCGCCTCCGGATCCAGCTTTGTTGTGGTTCTTGAAAAGCGTTCTTTGCTTTTTTAGAACCTCAATATGCATGAGAGCGAAGCGAGCATGTAATCCACGTATTGCATCACGTGAAGCGCCTCCGGATCTAGCTTTGTTGTGGTTCTCGAAAAGCGTATTGTGCTTTTTTAGAACCTCAATATGCAGTTGAATGCAATGAAACTGCCTTCTTCTTAGCCAACTCCTCGAAAACTTCACGCCCTCCATAAAAAGCAAGAGCGACTTTTTACTGCGGCCGCTCCAGTTTTTGTCGGAGCTGAACGGGCCGTTTCAGCTTTGTTGTGGCTCTTAAGAAGCGTAGTCTGCTGATTTAGAGCCTCAATATGCATGAGAACATAGTGAGCATGTAATCCATGTACGGCATCACGTAAAACGCCTCCGGATCTAGCTTTGTTGTGGTTCTCGAAAAGCGTATTGTGCTTTTTTAGAACCTCAATATGCAGTTGAATGCAATGAAACTGC
>NZ_AODK01000066.1 GCF_000525975.1 Listeria rocourtiae FSL F6-920 | reverse complement strand
TACGGTAACTACCACTTTTGTCGAAACAAAAGCACCAACTGGCGGTTATATTTTAGATGGTAAGCCGATTGATTTTGAAATTGTGAGTGATACGACTGTTTTAGAATTAGACAACATCACGAACAAGCGTGATTATCAACCACAAATTGAAACACTTGCTTTTGAAACAGGAACGAACAACAAGGTATTATATCCAGGCATGGCGACGCAAATCAGCGACCGTGTGACTTATGAGCAATTAACACCAGGGAAAAACTATCGTTTAGAAGCAAAACTGATGACGAAAAATGGGCAAACAGTATTAACGCAAGGGTCGAAAACATTCACAGCGACAACGGAGAATGGCGAAGAAGTAGTCGCATTAGACGGATTTGACGCACGTGCATTGAAAGGGCAACAAGTCGTTGTATTTGAGCGTTTAATCGATACAGCAACAAATGAAGTCGTCGCAACACATGAAGATCTAAATGATGCCGATCAAACGGTAGCTTTCTCGACACCAAGCTTACAAACATTCGCTTTTGAAACAAGTACAGGCTTACAACACGATATTCATCCAAATCAAAACGTGGAACTTAGCGACCGCGTTGTGTACACGAACTTAAATCCAGGCGAGCGTTATACGTTAGAAGCAACATTGGTAGACAAACTAACTGGTGATATCGTAATTACACAAGGAAAACACGAATTTACCCCAACAACAGCATCTGGCGAAGTTACAGTACCGCTTAATAATTTTGATGCGAGTGATTTAAAAGGGAATTCTTATGTTGTCTTTGAAGTATTGAAAGATGAGTCAGGACAAGTGATTGCAGAACACACGGATAAAGATAGTTTGACACAAACAGTATCATTCATCGAGCCAAGTATTGGAACGGTTGCACGTGATAAAGAAACAGGTGAAAGCAATGTACACGCTGGACCGATCACGATTGTCGATGAAGTACAATACCAAAATCTAGATACAACGCAAACATATGACATCGAAGGAATTTTGATGGACAAAGCAACAAGCCAACCATTATTGGTAGACGGACAGACGGTAACAGCAACGAAATCGTTTAGCCCAGCGAATACAAATGGTAGCGAAGAAATCGAATTTACACTAGATGCGTCCCAATTAAAAGGGAAAGATATCGTTGTGTTTGAAACATTGAAATTAAACGGCGCAATCATGGCCGTTCACCAAGACATCAATGATACGAAACAAACGATTAAAGTCGTAGATCCATCCATTGGAACAACACTACGTGACGAAGAAACAGCAACACAAACACCAAGTCCAGAAGAGGAGATAACATTAGTAGACGTAGTAAAATACGAAAACTTAATCCCAGGTCGTGAGTACACGGTTAAAGGAATCTTAATGGACAAAGCAACAGAAGCACCACTCGTGATTGATGGTGAGCAAGTAGAAGCAGAAACAACTTTCACAGCAGAAACAGCAAACGGTGAAGTAGAAGTAACATTCACATTTAATGCCAAAGGTTTAGCAGGTCAAGAAGTAGTAGCATTTGAGCGCCTATACCAAAACGGTCAAGAAGTAGCGGTTCACACAGATATCAATGATGCGAATCAAACGGTTAACTTCACAACACCGGAAATCGGTACAACTGCAACTGACCAAAACGGTGAAAAAGAACTAAATGCAGACAACGAAATAACCGTTATTGACGTTGTAGAGTACAAAGATTTAATCGCAGGTAAAGAATACACACTACAAGGAATTTTGATGGACAAAGCAACAAACGCACCAGTTCTTGTCAAAGGGGAAGAAGTACGCGGTGAAACAACATTCACACCAGAAAACAAAGACGGTTCTGTAGAAGTAACGTTCACATTTGACGGTAGTGATTTATACGGCAAGGATTTAGTAGTCTTTGAGAAGTTAATGCGTAACGGAAAAGAAGTAGTCAACCATGAAGATATTAACGACGAAGGTCAAACAGTAGTCATCAAGAATCCAGAAATCGGTACAACATTGCGTGACGTAGAAACAGGCACGCAAAGCCCTAGCCCGGAAGAAGAAGTCAGCCTAGTAGATACGGTTCGTTATGAAAATCTGACGCCAGGTCGTGAGTATACGGTTAAAGGAATTTTGATGGACAAAGCCACAGAAGCGCCATTAGTAGTAGATGGTGAGCAAGTCGAAGCAGAAACAACATTCACACCAGAAACACCAAATGGTGAAGTAGATGTAACATTCACGTTTAACGCGAAAGCTTTAGCAGGTCAAGAAGTAGTAGCATTTGAGCGCCTGTACACAGACAACAAAGAAGTAGCAGTGCATACAGACATTAATGACGCAGATCAAACGGTTCAATTCATCAAGCCAGACCTAAAAACAATCGCGACAGATCAAAATGGTGAGAAAGAAATCATGCCAGAAGAAAAAGTAACAATCATTGATAAGGTATACTATGAAGACCTAATTGTTGGCAAAGAGTATACGGTGACAGGAAAACTAATGGACAAAGCAACAGAGAAACCAGTCTTATCAAATGGTAAAGAAGTACTAGGCGAAACAACATTTACGCCAGAAGAGTCAAACGGTGTTGTAGAAGTAGCCTTTGATCTCGATGCGCGTGAATTAGCTGGAAGCGAAGTCGTTGTCTTTGAGAAATTGTTCCGCAATGGCAAAGAAGTTGTGGTACATGAAGACATTAATGACTTAGATCAAACGGTTCGCTTTATCAATAAGCCAGAGGTACCAGTGAATCCAGAAAGCCCAGCGAATCCAGAAAAACCAGGTCAACCGGAAAAGCCGGAGCAACCAAAACAACCACAGCAACCAGAAAATCCGCAAAAGGCAGAAACACCGTCTAAGCCAGATACTGGTTCAAACAAATTAGAGGAAAATAATAAAGCAGATCAAGCTGAAGAGCGTCTATCTATCAAGAGTTTATTACCAAAAACAGGAGACAATTTCTCCTTGCTGACAATCTTATTTGGAAGCTTGCTTGTAGCGATTGGATCTATCGTTTTCCTTAATAAAAGAAAACAAAATCGTTAAATTGTAGTGCATGGAAGTCGATTGAAAGCCTTACTAGGTTTTCAATCGACTTTTTGCATTTAATCATAAAATCCAGTAGTCGTTTTCCTGTTTGGCAAATCACCTGTCTTTGTATTTCCTTCTGTACCAATATATACGCCGTTACCAGTAAATGTATCTGCATTTTTCTCTGACTCTGGGGTTGATGTTGTGTAATCACTCTTAAATTTGTATTTTCCGTTAGTTTGGAATTTCTTTTTATCGCGGTCATCTTTTTCTTCTATTCCGAGAGATACTCTTAGCTGGTGTGCGACGTGATCGATACTATCTTGGTACAATTCCACCATACTATGCCCGCTGTTACTAAAAGCACGCCAATCAAAAGTGAGTTGTTCAATCTCGTAATCCTTGCCAATTAGGAAATCTTGAATCACTGTTTTTATTTGACTCTTATCAAGGTCCATTTGGATTTGATCTTCCAGTGATTCGATTATTTTAAGGTATTTCGTAACAGAATTGATGTTGGTGGCTTTTTCTTTTACCGCCTCAAGTACGAGTTGTTGTCGGAAACCGCGCATGATATCATTATCGATTTTACGTTCTCTCGAAAAAGCTAGTGCCTCTTCGCCATTAAGGTGTTGTTGACCTTTTTCAAAATGAACTTTTTTACCTGTATCAAAAAGGGGACCGTCAAATGTTTTTGGCACATCTACATCGATTCCTCCGAGCGCGTCGATAACATGCATAAACGAATCGAAATTAAAAACTACATAGTGATTAATTGGGATATTAAATAATTTTTTTACTGTATTTACAGCGCTTTTTGGTCCACCGTAAGTATAAGCTGATTCGATTCGTTGCATACCTGTATAATCATCGGATTGTATTTGCACAAAGCTATCTCGAGGAATACTACAAAGTGTCATTTTTTGTGTGCGTTTGTTTAAACTTACAAGCATCATAGCATCTGTTCTAGAGCTACCAAGATTCCTAGATGCATTATTATCCAAACCCATAATTAAAAAAAGTCATTGTGTCTGGGGTTTTAACCTTATCTGTTGAAGATACGGGGTGATATGCCTTATTCCAAACTTTCTCTGCTTTAGCGTACAGAATACAGAGATAAACGAGTGTGCTAATGAGTAATAATCCGAATAATAGTGTGATAGAAAGCAGGAGGGTTCGCTTTTTTCTAAACCTTGCGTGTTTCATTTGCTAACCGCCTTTCGTGAAAAAATGTGATTAAGAGAAGTATAGTATAGGTTTGTTACGTGTATGTGTCGGTTTGAAAGACACATAATGGACATAAAAAATCTTATAATTTGCAAATGGTAGATAAGTGTGTCTTTAAACGGAATATAGATGGGGATATTATGAAAGTATATTCATCAAAACTAGTGTGGAGGCATTTGAAACATGAGATGAATATAGCGTACTTTAAATAAATCATAAAGGAGATTAAATAATAATGGGGAAAAATAAAAAATATATTGTATGTTTGATGATTGCTATGCTTTGTTTACCATTATTCGGAATATTTGCATCGGCACAAAGTGGCGTTGCAAAAGCTGGAGGGACAACAATTCAGACTTCACTAGCTGTCATGACGGGAACGATTAGCAGTCGGGAGGAAGTCGATTTACGTGTCAATATTTCTGGAAGTGCGGGTGATTTTCTGACGGATCATGGCGATATTACGGTGACGATACCGAAAGAGATTGTTTACAATCCAAATGATTTTACGGCTAAGACCGTCATTCCTCAACCGTTCAAATTGGAAAAAGTGACAAATGATGGGTTGAACTATTATTTGACTTTCTCTATTAACCGAACGGCGATTGGAGACAACGACGCGTTCAATGGTATTTTTGAAATTAAGTTTGGGGCACCATTGATGACAGTTGGGGATGCTTATCATAGTACGCAGACTTTCATGGTGGATTATGCTGGGCAAAATAAGAGCGTAACGGTGGATGTACAGAAACAAAACGTAGCGATTGCACCACTTTTTGATAAGTGGTATAAAGGTGATTTTGATAAAGATGGGGTTGCAACGCTAAACACGGTGGATTCAGAAAGTAATAGTTTTCAGTTGATCGTAAATTATCGACGCATAGACTTACAAAATGTTGTTATTACAGATACATTGCCAAAAGGGACATCATTGATTGCGTCACCGACTAAGTCTTCCATATCAGGGGACACGATGACAAAGGACGGGATTCGAATTTTGAAAGTGATGGCTTTTGATACCGCAGGAACAGCGACGAAGTATCGGTATGTGACAGCAGATTTTCAAGATAAGATTCATGTGGATAAGGAAACGAATCGTTTTACTGTAGAATTAGGGGATTTGACAGTAGATGATACGTATTTTGTTGAATATGCGTTGCAAGTAGATGACGTGAATACTGGTTTGCAATATAATGTTGCGCAATTGTCGGCGAATAAGCGAGCAGATGTGGTTAAATCGGTTCCGGTGAAGCCGATCACACATTTTGGCACAAGCTATATTTTAAACAAAAGTGTTGATAAATCAGCACTTAATTATGACGATAATGATTTGCTCTATACATTGAAATTGGCTTCGTTAGACGGGGATGCTATCCCTGCGGGAACAACGATTACTGATCCGTTAGATGAGCGTATTAAGTCACCAGTTTTGCTACCTTTTGATACTAGTAAGGTATCCATTCAATTGGTGGGTAACGAGGTCCAGATTACAACGCTTGTTGATATTCCAAAAACAGATAAGATGGAGTGGAGTTTTAGAGTTAATGTGGAAGCGCTAAAAATTGGGGATTTGTTATCGAATCAAGCCTTTTTGACAGTGGAGAATAATGTGATTCATTCCAATGCGGTTTCTACTCGAAAATACGATGGGCGGATAAGTATTCAGAAGGTTGATAATCATGGTGAGCCTGTAGCTGGTGCCGTATATGAAGTACGCAATGACAGAGATGAGCTTGTTTTTGAAGGGACTACGGACGAGGCTGGATTTTTAGTTACGAAAGCACTGGCGCTTGGAGATTATACGGTAGCAGAAATAGAGGCACCAGTGGGGTATGTGTTGGATAGTACACCGCATCCAGTAGTTGTTTCCGATCAAGATGTGACACCGATTGTGTTAGGTACGGAGAATAAATTACAAACGGGTGCGGTTACATTGACGAAAATTGATGCGCAAAATAGTGAAAATAAGTTAGCTGGTGCATCGTTTAATCTTGTTGATGGAGATGGTCGCATTGTAATGCAGGATTTAGTGACGGATGACAATGGGGAGTTGACAGTGGATGGTTTAGATCCGGGGATTTATGCATTTGTTGAAACTGTTGCACCACAAGGGTACATGCTAGATAGTGATGCTGTGCCATTCGAAATTAAGTTTGGGGAAAATGATGGTGTCGTGGAGGTTGTGAAAAAGAATAGTCATATCTTCACGCAGGAGCCAGCAGATCCAGTTGTGCCGGAACCAGAAATTCCAATCAAGCCAGAAATTCCGGTCAATCCAGGGCTTCCAGTCGAACCGGAAAGTCCAGGAGATTTTCCAAAAGCGCCGATTGAAAAGCCAATATCAAAGCCAGAAATTGTTGTTCCAATTGAAAAGCCGGTAATTTCTGAGAAGCCAAGTTTGGAATCAACAGTAAAGCCAGAACCAACTAGTACATCAAAAGTGAAGCCAGAGAAACTAGTGAAAACAGGGGATCAGTCGGAGGAGTTATTTATTTTTCTCGGTTGTATGCTACTTCTTTTCGGTACAGTTTTATTTTGGTATAGAACAAATATGAAATCATAACTATTTAAATGAGCAGAAATCTTGGATAACCATTCTAAAAAAATGGTATGATACAATGATTTCTGTTTTTTGATTTGCCGTTATATTCCAATAAAATAAAAATTGGTGATGTTTTAAATTTTATGGTTATCAATATGTTGAGTTAGAATATGAGCGTTAATAACGAAAAGATAATTTTTTTAAATTGTTGTATGCTTTGCGATAACAGTTTCCTAGCGTCCGATTCATGTATGATATATAAATTTATCACCGTTATTGTTATTTTTTGATTTTATATTGTTATAATTAAAAGGTACAAAAGTGACAACCATCTTCGCAGAATTAAGCTTTGTTGTCGATATTATGATTCTAAGATTAGCGATTTCTTCACTGCATAAATGGAGTGAAATTTTAAACCGTGAATTATCGGTTGCGTAAAGCTTGAAAATAAATTCGTGCCAAGAGAAGAAATCCAATGTATATTTATTTTGAGATTCCGGTAAATTCAAAAGCAATCTAGATGAGCTATTTACCAGAAATAGGGATAATAAAGTGATGGAATAGCCCATTGCTTTTCCGGAAAATTAGCGTATAAGGAGGAATTGAGATGAAAAATAAAGAAGCTAATATGGCTTTACTGTACAGTGAGGCTATAATTAGCTAAAATTTTAACGAAGAAAGGTTCCGCGACTTTATTCGAGAAGATATGATTTTTCCGATAAGTGGTGTCAGGAAAAGCTATGTAAAACAAGATACTTTAATGCAATGTAAAGCAGATACGAACGACGTTTTTTTTGATTGAGCATGGCATGATAGCAGCGACAAATGGCAGGAATATAGTCGTTGATTTTTTTGCACAAGATGACATCATTGGGCTGTCGAACTTAATGCTTGGGAGCACGTCTGATTATATTTTTGTTGTTTTATCCGATGAGCTCACTGTGATACGATACCACAAGGAAGACTTAATCGAGAAAATAATGAACACACAGGAAGGATATCTTTACCACTATATGCACATGCAAAATATGGTGAATCGTTTGCTAGCTCTTCAAGAATTATGGAGACTACCGACAGAGGAAAGAATAGTTATTGTACTACTAGAGCTAAGTCGGAAATATGGGCAAGAATCAGAAAATAAAAATATACTCTGTTTTCCAAAGCAGATAAGTAAGGGAATGATTGCACAATATACAAATTTTAATCCAAATACAATTACGACCATTTTGCAAAAGCTTCAAGAAGAAGATTGCATTTATCCTGTTAGAAGTACTATTTTTATAGATATGGAAAAACTTGAAACAAAATTAAAAGCCATTTCATAGGATGAAAAAGGTGGATTAAATCATGAAAAAATACGTATCCAAAATCTAAATTCAGGTTTTGGGTACGCATTTTTCTACTCCTTGCAACTTCTAATTTTGCTGAGCCTAATTGAGCTATACTCCAGGCTCGATTCATTTACTAATTAATGTGTAAAGCCTCGTGATTCCTGTTTGCCATCTGTTGATTCAGCTTTTGGTGCAAGAATTCTTGCTTTATCCAGTTCCTCAATTGCCTCATTTAAATCAGCCACAAATTCCTCTGCCACATTGAAACCAAGATCGCCCCTGCAGACATAACGTTGGATTAATACATCTTCCATATCATTAGGAAGTGGATATGTTGGTACTTGCCAACCTTTCATTTGGAGGCGATCAGTTAAATCATATAACGTCCACTCTTTGTTGATTTCAGCTTTTAGTGTATAACAAACGATTGGTAAATTCGCGCCATCATTATAAATTTCAAAAAGTCCTGTTTCTTCCAGCGCTCTGGATAGGAAAAGCGCTACTTTCTTTGTTCTTTCATGAATCCCGCGATAGCCATTGAAACCGAGGCGTAAAAAGTTATAGTACTGCGCGATGATTTGGCTAGCACTTCTGGAGAAATTAATTGCCATAGTAGGCATATGCCCGCCTAAATAACTGACATCAAAAATCAGTTCTTCTGGTAAGTATTTCTTATCTTTCCAGATAATCCAACCGATACCTGGATAAACAAGGCCGTATTTATGACCAGATGTATTAATAGAAACCACATGTTTGAGACGAAAATCCCAAGGCAACTCAGGATTTACGAACGGCGTGAACATCGCACCACTTGCGCCATCAACATGAATAACAAGTTCGTGCCACTTGCTTTTGTTATTGTAATAATCCACCAAATGGTTAATCTTTTCAATATCATCAAACTTACCAGTATATGTGATACCGAGGATACCAACTATTCCAATCGTATATTCATTGACATAATCCATAAGTATATCTGTATTAATGCTCATGTGATTTGGGTCAACGGGGACTTCAACCAAGTCCACATCCCAGTAAACGCCAAATTTTTCCCAACAAACTTGGAAACCAGAGGATATAATGAGGTTTGGTTTTTGAGCAGTAATATCTAAGCCGTTTTCAAGGGCCATTTTGCGCCATCTGAACTTCATAGACATACCAGCGAGCATACAGGCTTCACTTGAGCCAACTGTAGACGTACCGATAAAGTTATCGTCTTTTTGGGCATTCCATAAATCAGCTAAAACGTTGACGCAATAATTTTCGAGTTTGGCAGTTTGTGGATACTCGGACTTATCGATAGCATTCTTTTCTAGCGTCTCACTCATCAAATTCACCGCTTCAGGTTCCATATACGTTTGACAAAATGTGGCTAAGTTTTGGCGAGCATTTCCTTCATCCATTAATTCATCGGAAATTAGTCGGTAAGCTACTCGTGGGTCAATTGGTTCTTTTCTGAGCGTCGTTTTGACGATAGCAGAATCTTCTGCGTAACTTCCGTAAATTGGCATTTTAGGGTCGTTTTTTTCTTCTCTACGATCATGTAACATAATTATCGCTCCTTGTATAAGATATCTTCTGTTTGCAAAACATCCCACTCATATGGGGTACTCGAATTATTGATAAAATCGTCATCTAGTTTGCACCCAGTAATGCGCTGATTGCCATAAGGTGTAAAATAATATGTTAAGGAAGAAACACACATGGAGGATGTATACTGCGTTAAATCTGGCGTTCCATCTGATTTGATGACAGCGCCTTTTGGAATCGTAACGCTTTTTTAAAACGTACCAAACATTTGTAACCCCTTCTTGTTCAGTATCCACTTCTTGAATTGTTTCCTTTAAATATGCAACTCGAACGAATCGCTCAGGAGGAGTATAGCCACCGGGTAAGCCTAGCGTACCACCACTTTGTGAAAAAGGATGTGCCTCAAATTGGCCAAATGTTGTGGAAGTTTTTTGCTGCGGTACAATGTGGAGATAATTACGTAAGTTTTGAAAATGCCATTCTAGGGAAGGCGTATTAGTCATCACCCCAACTGGGTTTTCCTTGAGTGTTAATTTAAAGGTAGGATCTGTTGGTTCGATGACTGCTACATTTCCAGCTTTATCATAAAACATCCAGTGTAGCGGTGGAGTAATGCCGAGGAGTTCCACTTTTTGATCTACTAGATGAACTGTTGGGAGTATATCTCTTAATTCATCAATATCCTTACAGAAAGACAGAGCCCAAAGTAAAAATTCATGTGGAGCCAGATTCGTTTTACCCGACTCTATATCTTTCGAATAAACCGCCTCACCTGGCAAGTAAAGAGAAGCACAGGCTAGGCCGTGTTCATTTAGCCCGTCTGCAAAAAGATATTTCCCTAAATTTTTACCAGATCCGATAAGTGCATATTTTCCTGAGTAACTCGTGCCATCAACATCAGACAGGAAAGTATATCCTCGAGGTAGAGATATTGGCTTAGCATCTAGCGTAAAACCGAAGTCCATTGTTCGGGATAAAAATAGATTGTCGCCTTTCGTTCGATAAACAAAACTTGTACACACACTACTTCCTCCCATTCTAAATGAAAAAATCTACATATATTACAGTCATAATACCCTTGAAATGATAAGTAAAACAAAAAGGGAATAATTCACACAAAATATGATGGGATTTTTTTAAAATGTATTATTTTTCATTAGTATCAGATTTTTGAGAATTTTTTATGAATCATGTAATATAGATAGTTTTTTTTTTGTTATT
>NZ_AODK01000065.1 GCF_000525975.1 Listeria rocourtiae FSL F6-920 | reverse complement strand
AAAAATTATGATTATAACTAAATTTATAAAATAACAGAATATTCACTTTGTAAATATAGCTAATTTCATGTGCATGTAAGATAAATAACAAAAAAAAGAAGTAGCTAATTCCTTTTAAATGCTATACTTAGAGCGCAAAAAGTCATAAAATGTTCAAAAAGATAAATATTTATTCTGTATTATAGAAAATGAATTTCTTTTTTTGTTCTATACTAGGTTCCGTTCGCTACCATGAGAAAATACATACAATAAATAATGTGGAGGGAGAATGTTTTATATGCAGAATAAAATGATAGATATGCATAGCCTGTACAGTGAAGCTTCGATAGTAAGTCAATTTAGTGAGCCGAAATTCCGCCGTTTTATAGAAGATGATTGTATTTTTCCTGTGAGAGGTGTGAAGAAAACTTTTAGTAGGAACGATATTATTTTGAAAGCCAATCATGATTTAGATGCTATCTATTTCATTGAGGACGGTATTGTGACCGCCACGATCGGAACAGGAGTAGCTGTGGATTTCTATACGGCAAGTGATATACTGGGGCTTTCTAATTTGTTGCTTGAAAGTTCTTCATGTTATACGTACCAAGTCTTAACCGAAGAACTGATTGTAACTCGGTATGCCAAAGAAGATATCATCGAAAAAATAATGAATACACAGGAAGGCTATTTTTATCATTATGTGTACATGCAAAATCGAGCGAATCATATGTTTAAAAAGGAAGCACTACTCAGGCTCCCAACACGGCAAAGAATTAGCTCTGTTTTGCTAGAGTTGGGTCAGAAATACGGCGAAATTAACTTGGAGAATAATATTATTTGTTTTCCAAAGCAAATAAGTAAAGGGATGATTGCGCAATATGCCAATTTGAACCCAAACACGATTACAACAGTGCTACAGAAACTACAAGAAGAAGGTTATATATATACTATCAAAAGCGCTATTTATATGGACAAATCTAAGTTTGAAAAGAAAGTAGAAGTTTTTTCGTAAGTTGTCACAAAGTATTCGAATTTTATTATTTTAATTCTAAATAACAGAAAACAGGAGAAGATTTCTATTATATACTAAGATTCGACAGCAAGAAAATTATTTACAAATGATATAGAGTAAAAAGCTATTGTTAATTCACTTGCCATAAAATAGTTTACGATAAAAATTAGGTAGTTATTATATTGAATTTAAAATTTTTGAATAAAACTGATTTAAACATAATTTTTAGCTGATTATTCTTAATAAGAAAGGATGTATGAGGATGCATAAGCGGAAAAATAAGATTGATTCAAGCTAAGCTTTTGAATTCAGTCCAAAAATAGTTGCGCAACTATAATAATTTTAATTAGAGGAGGACAATCATTAATGTCAACAAAAAATAATATTGTCAAAAAGGGTGGCACAATCGCTTTAGCAACCGTTTTGGTGGGGAGCTCGTTACTAAGTACAGTGCCTATTAATGTACTTGCAAGTGAAAAAGCACTTCAAAATGTAGCGTCAGCAGCTTCATCTACTGCTGCACCAGCCAATGCCACAGAGGTAGGGACATTTGCAGAACTAAAAGCTGCATTACTAAATACGAGTATCACAGACATTAAATTAACAGCGGATATTAAACTAACAGCAAGTTTCAATTTCACAACACAAAAAAATCTATACGGTGAGGGCCACACAATTGATATGAATCAGTGCCGGATTGGCGTTGCAAAAGCTGATTCTGTTAACCGCATAGAAAATGTAACACTTGTGAATCAAAATATCTATCCGCTGTTCTGGTCAGAGTATAAGAACGTACAAGTTACTTACAAAGATGTAGATTCTAGTGGCCAACAATTCGTGTATAACGCGCATGGTACAACTATTTTAGAAGGAAAAATTAAAGCCGTTGCCACATTAGAAGAAGTGTATCAAGGGAGAAACCTTTTAATAAGAGAGGGAGCAGACGTTGACTTTAATTCTGTTCAATCTAATGGGACTGCGCTTTATATAGTTGGGGACCTAACACAAGAAGCAAATTCTAAGATGAAGGTGGACTCTAAATCGTACACAGCTTATGTGGCTAACAGCTCTACACAGATTTCTATAGCAGGAAATATGGAATTAAGATCTGCAAATAAGCAAGCAATTTATGCAACTGGCGGAAGTATGACTGTCAAAACAGGAGCTAAATTTAAAGCTACTGCTGGTGATGCAATTGAAGAAGGTATTTCCATCACAAACGGTAGCTTGACAGTTCAAACAGGAGCTGATTTTGTTGCGACTTCACCAGGTAAGCAAGGAACAGTCCAGACTGGGAAATCGTTAGTATTTGAGAACGGCTCGAATTTTGCTATTACGAATACGAATGCTGTTGGATCGATCTTTGCGAATTACGCTGGTGCTTCTACCAACATCAACATAAACTCTGATAAAGGACTATCGACGTGGGATTCAGGCTTTATCTATAATGACAAGCCAACGCATAATTATAATGATTTTAAAATGGCGAAATTTGACTTGTCTGGGTGGGATAAGGGTAATTTAAGCCAAAAGAACTTGATGTCAAACAGTGCGCAATTCCAATCACAATTTGTCAGCAAAACAACTGGGAAATTATTTGGTGGTAGCTATGCTTTAACAAACATTGCACAAACAACCATTGAGGATCTTACGACGGATTCAACGAATGTAGTAGGTCTGGCGGAGCCAAATGCAAATATTGTGATTAAGAATGCAACAGGAGCAACACTAGGTTCTGGAAAAGTAGGATCAGACGGTTACTACGATATTACTATTGCGAAACAAGTAGCTGGGACAGTAGTAACAGCAACAGCTGACTCTAATGGCATTACATCTTCCGCATCAACAACAGTCATTCAAGCAGCCATTGAACAAACAACGATTGCACCCATCACAACAGATTCAACTAAGGCAACAGGCACAGCAGAACCAAACGCAGACATTGAAATCAAAGCAAATGGTGAAATTATTGGTAATGGGAAAGCAGGATCAGATGGACGTTATAGTATCAGTATTTCACAACAAGATGTGGGTACAAGAGTAACAGCAACCGCGACAAAAGGAACGGCAACTTCTTCTGCAACGACAACCGTGACACAAGGGGAACTTATCCAAACAAGTATTTCAGCATTGACGACAAAATCAACGGTAGCGGAAGGAACAGCGCAACCAAATGCAACGATTGAAATCAAAAATAGTACTGGCAATCTGCTCGGAAGTGGTCGAGTTGGATCGGATGGTAAGTATAGTATCACAATTGCTAAGCAAGCCGCTGGGACAATTGTGATAGCAACAGCAACATCAAACGGTAAAACATCTACGGCACAAACGACAGTCGTTCGTGGTGAGATTGACGCAACAACGGTGAATGAAGTCACAACAGAATCCGTATCTGTTTCAGGGACAGCGGAGCCAAATGCAACAATCGTTATGAAGGACCAAGATGGTAAGCAACTAGCAGCAGGGCGTGTTGGATCAGATGGTATTTATAGTTTAACAATCGCAAAACAACCAGAAGGAACGGTTATTTCGGTAACAGCTTCCTTAGCAGGGTTTACATCAACTGCATCAACAATCGTAGTACGTGATGGTATTGAACAAACAACGATTAATGGACTTACAACTGATTCTACATTTGCTTCTGGAACAGCCGAACCGAACGCAACAATTGTAATTAAAGATCAAACGGGTAAACAACTAGCGACAGGACGCGTCGGATCAGATGGTATTTATAGTTTGACGATTGCGAAACAAGCTGAAGGAACTATTGTCACAGCAACAGCTACAAAAGATGGCAAAACATCAAGCGCTAATACGACGGTTATTCGTGATGCGATTGCTCCAACAACGATTAATGATCTAACGGCTGACTCAACGGTAGCGACAGGAACGGCCGAACCGAACGCAACGATTGTAATTAAAAACGCAACAGGAGAAACGATTGGATCAGGTACGGTAGGATCGGATGGCAAATATAGCTTGATGATTATGAAACAAGTAGCTGGAACAGTCGTAACAGCAACGGCAACAAAAGGTGGAAAAACAGCAAGTGCAAGCACAACGGTCATTGATAATAGCCTTGGGGCCCCAACAATCAATGACTACTATGTGAATGATGGCTATGTGACTGGAAAAGCGCCAGCAGGTGCGAAAAAAGTAACTGTGGAAGTAGCAGGCAAAACGATTCGTACCGTAGATGTTGGAGCGAATGGTACGTATAAAGTATATGTCAATGATAACGCAGCAATGAGTGTGTCAGGTACTTCTTTCCATGCTTATGCGATAGATGCAAATGGCAAAACAGGTGATAAAGCAACAAGCACAGTCAAAGAAAGAACAGTAGTAGTAGCTCCTCCAACAATCAATGACTATATTGTAGATGGCGGTTATGTCACAGGAAAGGCAGCAGCTCCGGCAACAAAAGTAACTATTTCTACAGGTGGTAAAGACATCCGCACAGGTGATGTAGCAGCGGATGGTACGTTCAAAATTTACGTGAATGATAATGCAGACATGAAGGTTGTAGGTAAAGAATTTACAGCGATTGCAAAAGACGTAGTTGGAAATGTAAGTAAGCCAACAACTTCGACAGTAAAAGGTGCAACACTTGCAAAACCAACTATCGACGCTTATTATGCAGGTCAAGAATACGTAACTGGTAAAACAGACAAAGCAACAAGCAAAATTGGGCTCTATGACAAAGCAGGTAACTTACTTCGTTATGGCGCAGTAGATGCAGCGACAGGTACGTACAAAATCTATGCATCAGATAAAGCGTCGATGCGTGTTGTTGGCGATACATTCACTGTCAAAGCAATTGATACTGCTGGCACAGCCACAGCACCAACAACAAGTACGATTCTAACGGCGATTTTAGGCAAACCATCTATTAATGACTACAGCAAGGGCGATGAGTATGTGACTGGAAAAACCGATTTAGCAACATCAAAAATTGGTCTTTATGACAATAATGGTACGTTACTACGTACAGGTCTTGTAAACTCAGATGGCACATACAAAATTTATGCACCAGATAAAGCATTCATGCAAGTGATTGGAAATGTATTCACCGTTCGAGCTATTAACTCTGCTAACGTCCCTGGTTTAGCTGCTACTTCGCCTGTATTAGGAGAACGCGTCCCATCTGTCGTAACAGCAGCAGATTACAACTTAGGCGATAACAATGTAACTGGAACCTATACAGGATCTGGCGCGAAGGTACAATTATTTGTTAATGACGTACTCGTTAAAAATGGTGCGCTGGACACGGCAACCGGTACGTACCAAGTCTATGCGAAGGACTACATTAAAGCAGCGACAGATAAAGTCGAAATCGTATTATACGACAAAAACTGGCAAGAACTGGATCGTACACCAGTAAATATCAAGGCAGCAGCAGGAGAAACGTTAAAAATTACTCCGGATGCGTATACAATTGGCGATCCTAATGTAACAGGTAGTCTGGATGGTGTAAGCACAGGCATTAAACTATATGTGAATGGCGAACTTGCTCGCACAGGTCAAATAAGTGGAGACGGCAAAACATTTACTATCTATGCCCAAGATAAAATCAAGTCTACAACAGATGTCGTAACTGTCGTTGGAACAGATAAAGATGGCAAAGAAGTAACAGCATCCGTATCAGTAAAGGCAGCAAGTGAAGCCCCAGATGCCCTGAAAATTGACGCGACTTCTTACACGCTAAACAGTGATAGCTTAAGTGGATCATACACTGGAACAATGAATGGTGTGGAACTTTGGGTTAACGGTGTGAAAGCACGTACAGGTGGATTTGACGCAACAGCAAAAACATTCTCTGTATACGCAAAAGACAAAATTACTTCTACAAGTGATGTAGTTCAAATCAAAGGCTACGACAAGAATTGGAATGTGGTAACGATAGATGTCACTATAAAATAAAGTTTGAGAGGTAGGGTCTGGGACATAACCCAAATAAATCGGCTCTCAAGCGCTCGCATTCAGGGGATTTGGCGGACTTCCGGTTCTCATGTACAGTCGTACACTCCGCTTCCGGCTTCCACCAAATCCCCTGAATACAAACGCTTTCGCTCGATTTGTGTCAAGCAATATTTACGTCCTACCCTCAAAAAAG
>NZ_AODK01000064.1 GCF_000525975.1 Listeria rocourtiae FSL F6-920 | reverse complement strand
GTATCCCCGACCATGTGAGAAGTTATGCGAAACATAGTGTAGAAGAGCACTGGAAATGTTTACAGGCTCGCTCTGCTCTCCTGCATATTGGGATTGTAACTCGTCTTACTTCGAACAATCCCAACAATGAGTGTTTGTCGACACGCGGTAATGAATTTTAGATGCATCATTTACATAGTTTTTATTTTTTGTACAATGAATAAAAAAGGAAAGGATGCGAATTGTGCGCTAAAGAAAAGCGTGGTCCCAAAACTGTTATCCTTATGAAAGTCATTGTAATATTTTCTTGTAAACTATAAAGATGAATCAGACATTTATTTTATAGTTGGTTCATCGCAGAAATTAAATTTTTTCTATCTCCGAATTACCTACAAAAATACACACCTATTTTTCATAGCTGGTTTTATGTTGATTAGCGAAGCCATATGCCATTAGTTTTTTCGTATCTTGAAAGCGGGCATCCGTTGTTTGTGCTTTTAACACAATTGATATAAGACGTTTTCCATTTTGCTCTGCAGTACCAACAAAACAGTATCCTGCACCGTCTGTGAACCCAGTTTTTAAACCATCTAAGCCATCGATTTCTTTATTTGCCAAAAGCGCGTCGGTGGATTTCAGTGTGTAGTCATTACTCGTCACGTAACTTGCTTTTGAAGTCATATCTAGCACTTCTGGGAATTTAGTTATTAGTTCTGATGCCAGCAAGAATAAGTCTTTACTTATCGATACATTTTCCTTTCCATCTTTATCTAAACCACTTGCACTGACAAAATTGCTGCGATTAGAGAGTCCCATGCTTTTTGCTGTTTTATTCATTTTTGCAGGAAAGTCATCGCTCAATCGTTTCCCAAGAGCCTCTGCAGCGTCATTTGCAGACATGACAATCATCGCTGCGTAGAGGTCTTTTACGGTCCATGCTTTTTTGCTTGTAGTCATATAAAGAGATATGGCAGCCTTATCATCAAGTGGTTCCAAGGATAGTTTCTCATCCCAAGACAACTTTTTATCATGTATAGCCTGTAAGACTAAATACGTCGTCATTAGCTTAGTAACACTTGCAATTGGTGTTACAACTTGTGGATTTTCTTCGTATAATGGTTTGCTTTTTTTGATGTCGTATAATGCTGATGAGACTGATGAAATACCAAGGTTTGGTGAGGGGATGGGCTTTTCTTTCACTATTTTTTCGGGTGTAGATATTGCAGAATTCTCTTTCGTTGGTGTTACAGCTTCTCTATCGATGCATGCCGACAGAGAAACACTCGCTGTCAATGTGAGCAGCGCAGTAGCACATACTTTAGTCATTTTCATATTAGACTTCTCCTTTGAACTATCTTTTTTCTTCTTGAATATATCTTATCTCAAAATAGTAAAATGAAAAGTAAGAAATGAGTAAGAAGATATAAAGAATTCACGTATAGTCTAACAGTTTTGTAAGAAAATAGTTAGTGGCACACTGGACATCATCAATAATAGAAGCTGATTGTGAATAGGCGTATTTTAATATGGAAAGATAAATACCTCGCATCCATTAGAGATAAACACAACTCTGCAGGATGCGAGGCATACATTTAAGTTATTGAACAGCGGTCTTCCTATAAACTAGATTCAACCAAAGATAAAATTGATAACCCCTATCCCTATCATACCTAGTAGAATGAAAGCTGTTACCGTTATATGCCACCATTTGTACATAACAATAATAGCGATAAACTCACGCATCAACGCATTTGGTAAATAGTAAAGCGCTGTTTTTGAACTGATACCTTGGCTCTTTAATCCGGCTTTTCTCGCGTACAGGCTAGCTCGGAATAGATGGAAATTATTCGTTACAAAGATACTGCGGTGCTTCGGCTTTAAATCATCCATTAAAGTTTTCGAAAAACGCATATTTTGTAACGTATTCACCGACAAATCTTCCATAAGGATATGTTCTTCTGGAATGCCTTTATCCAGTAGATAATTTTTCATCGCAAACGCTTCAGACACTAGTTCATTTGGGCCTTGACCGCCAGATACGATAATTAGTGGTGCCCATTTTTTGGCGGCCTGTTTATAATAAAAAACAATAGCACGATCTAGTCGACTACCTAACAACGGTGGTACCCGTGTTCCATCGATTAGCCCGCTGCCAAGCACAATGACAAAATCTTGTTTTAGGCGTGGTCGATTGTACTGATAAATAAAAGAAGATAGCAGAAAACTGATTAAGAGGAATGAAAAGTAACCTAAAATCAAAAACAATGCAGTGAAAAAAATACTTAACCAAACAGAGTCGAAAATAGTTAATTGCAAGATGAACAGAACAATTAATGCAAGAATCATAATTCCAACAAATAATGTGAGTAGATTAGGTATTTTTCGTCCTTCTCGTTTTACCATTAATCTTCCATTGTAGACCAAACCAATGCCCAAACCGATAACAAGAAATGGCGAAAGCAAAAGAATCAGGAAGAAAACCCCGATAACAATGAGTGCAATAATATTACTATCTGTTGACATTAAACCGTAAGCAACAGCTAACATCGTGAAGAACAGGGCTAGCGTGAGGAAAATGCCATTGCTTACTCTGCGTTTATCAACTATAAAAAGTATAAGAAATAAAATAATAAAAAATCCTGCGATATACGCTAATAACATAATCAAAACCTCTTTTCTATATCTATCCTTCCAGTATACTGGTTTTGCTTTTAAAAAGGCAAGTCCATTTTTTACAAGTATAAAAGACAAGTCTCGACCGCAAAGTTTGTCAAATGTGTGAACAATCATTCAATAAGATTGAGTTACCTTGTTTTTTATGATACATTTAGACTATAAAAGAGAGCGAGGGAATTTATAAATGAAAAAGCTTACATTGTTAGTGTTAACCTTACTTATAGGTTTTGTCCTAGTGGCGTGTGGGAGTACGCCGCAAGAGAAATTTACAAAAAGTGTGGAGAAGACATCAGATCCAGCTGATCAAACTACATCGACAATTGGAATCACGATTGATGAATTACCAGCTACATTAAAAGCACAACAGAGCGCGGCAATGTTAGAAGGTTTATCTGTAAAAATGACAGTTGCTAACGATCAAAAAGCGCAAAAATCAGCAGCTACAATTGCGGTTAAAACGGCAGGACTAGTAAATATAGACGCAACACTTGATTTATTAATGGATTCAAAAGCAGAGAAAATATACTTGCCATTAAGCGATTTATATGATGATAAAGGTAATTTGACAACATTACTTGATCAACTAACAAGCGGTATGTTCTCGCAGATTAAGAAAGAGAATCCAGATTTAGCAACAAAATACGTAGAGCTTACAGGGCTTGCAGATGATTTAACGAACGAAAAAGAGCAAAAAGAAGTAACAGATACGAAAGCAGTTGAGAAAGCAACGAAAGATTTGAGCAAAAAAGTAACTAAAATAGTATCAGATTATTTCAGTAGTTTACCCGAAGATCGCTTTAAAGAAGGCGATAATGGCGAAATTACAGTAAAACTAACTAAATCAGATATTACAAAATTAGCCAATCAATTAGTGAAGCTAGCTGATGATAAGGATGTAAAAGCTGATTTGAAAGTCATCGTCACATCACAAGGCGTTTCAGAGAATGACTTTGATGAGCAGTATACGGCTACTGTCAAATCTATAAAAGACTCAATTAAAGATTTAGAAAGTGAGAAAGATGCTGCAATAACAATCGATACTACTATTAAACAAGGCAAAGATGACGCGATTGAAAATATGAAGATGAAAGTGAAGCTTACTGATACATCAGATAAGGAGAACCCTGAAGCAATGGCGTTTACAATCACGATGAAAATGACAGATTCAGCAAAACTTCCTAAGTTCCCATCTTCATCTGATGTTATTTCCGCAAAAGAACTACAAAAAATAATTGAGGAAGCAACTGCTGAATATTACAAATCGATGTACGGGGATGCATTGACAGATACAGACGAAATACAATAACATAATGAAACGAGATGCTCAGCGTTATAGGACATCTCGTTTTTTTATGGTATGATATGTACAGAAAATAATAAAAAAGGTGAAGCGATGAAATATATAATAGAAACAACAGATGAATCAATGACACGTGAGATGGCTAAAAAAATAGGTCAGAGGATGCAAGCTGGGGATGTCATTTTGCTAGAAGGAGACCTCGGAGCTGGTAAAACAACCTTTACAAAAGGACTCGCGGAAGGATTGGGCATATCGCAAATGATTAAGAGTCCGACATTTACTATTGTTCGCGAATACACGAAGGGGCGCTTACCGCTGTATCATATGGATGTTTATCGCTTAGAGAACACAGAGGACGATTTAGGCCTGGAAGAATACTTCGGAGGAGCTGGCGTTTCTGTTGTGGAGTGGGCGCATTTTATTGAGCAAGATATTCCTACTAATTATATCCGATTCACATTAAAACACGTAGCAGAAAATGAGCGCACAATTGAGATAGAACCAGTTGGAGCAAGATACGAAACACTTTGTTCGGAGGTTTTTGGATAATGATTATACTTGGAATAGATACGTCAAATGACACGCTGGGCGTCAGTTTGTGGCGTGATAATAAAGTCATTGGTGAACTCGTAACCAACTTGAAAAAAAATCACAGCGTCCGATTGCTTCCAGCGATTGCACAGTTAATGAAGGAATGTGATGTGACACCACAAGATTTGACAAAAATTGCTGTGGCAGAAGGGCCCGGTTCATATACTGGACTTCGAATTGGTGTAACTGTAGCAAAAACAATGGCTTGGGATTTGCAAATTCCGATTGTCGGTGTTTCTAGCTTGGCTCTGATGGCACAAAATGGCCGTTTTTTTGATGGACTTATTGTGCCAGTGATGGATGCTAGGCGCGGGAATGTTTACGCTGGTATTTATAATGAAGAAGGAGAAGTAGTAGAGGCTGACCAACATCTTGCATTCACAGATTTGCTTGCAAAGTTGGATGCAGCGTCTAAGGTTTTATTTATTGGCGCTGGCTTAGCAGATTTTAAAGAAGAAATCGAAGCTACTATCGGAAGCCAAGCTACTATCGGGGATGCGACACATTGCTATCCACGACCAGCATTTCTTGGGGAACTTGCTCAGCATAAGGAAGGCGTTACGGCGCATACGTTTGTCCCAACATATCTAAAACTTGCAGAAGCAGAAAGCAAATGGCTCGAGGCAAACAATCATGAATGAAGTCATTTTTCGCCAAGCAACGGTAGCTGACGTAAAAAGCTTGCTCCGTATTGAGAACGCGGTATTTACTTCACCATGGAGTGAGAAGGCATTTCGAAATGAATTTTACACGAACCAATACGCTTATTATCTCGTTGCTGAACAGAATGAAGCGGTTATTGGATATGCAGGCGTATGGTTGATTTTAGATGAAGGTCACATTACTAATATTGCGGTACATCCTGACTATCAAGGAAAAGGCTATGGCCAAGCGCTGCTAGCTAAATTACTAGATACCGCAACAGAGAAAGGTGTTATTCGGTTAACACTCGAAGTCCGTGTTTCCAACATGCAAGCGCAGAAATTATATCGAAAATTTGGATTTAAAGACGGGGCAATTCGGAAACAATATTATCCAGATAATCAAGAAGACGCGCTAGTTATGTGGGTAGAACGATGAGTTGACTATTGTAAAGAAATTGTATTGTATCAACCAAAGTAGGTGGAATTATGAAAAAAGATATCTTAATACTAGGCATCGAATCAAGTTGTGATGAAACAGCAGCATCTGTCGTCAAAAATGGTACAGAAATGTTATCCAATGTTATCGCATCTCAAATCGAAAGCCATAAGCGTTTTGGTGGGGTGGTTCCAGAAATCGCATCTCGCCATCACGTCGAACAAATAACCATTGTACTAGAAGAAGCTTTAGAGCAAGCAGAAGTAACGATGAATGAAATCGATGCCATCGCAGTAACAGAAGGACCGGGGCTTGTAGGCGCCCTTCTTATCGGTGTCAACGCTGCTAAAACACTAGCCTTCATTCACAACAAACCGATTATCGGTGTCCATCATATCGCTGGGCATATTTATGCGAATCGTTTTGCAACCGAGATGACATTTCCCCTTCTATCCCTCGTTGTCAGCGGCGGGCACACAGAGCTGGTCATCATGCATGAACATGGTAAATTTGACATCATTGGCGAAACCCGAGATGACGCAGCTGGGGAAGCCTATGACAAAGTGGCGCGAACACTCGGATTAACCTATCCTGGTGGCGTGCAAATCGATCGACTAGCAGCTACTGGGGAAGATACATTCCAGTTCCCACGTGCGATGATGAATGAAGCCAGCTATGACTTTAGTTTTAGCGGACTAAAATCTTCTTTTATCAATACAGTCCATAATTTACGCCAAAAAGAATTACCGATAAACCAAGCGGATTTAGCAGCAAGTTTCCAAGCTAGCGTTATTGACGTTCTTGTGACAAAAACAATCCGTGCAGCGAAAGAATTCCATGTGACCCAACTACTTTTAGCAGGCGGTGTTGCAGCAAATCAAGGACTTCGTGAGCGACTCATCAAAGAAACTGCAAAAGAAATCCCGGAAGTCGAGCTCATTATCCCGCCACTATCCCTATGTGGTGATAATGCTGCAATGATTGCTGCTGCCGGAACCATTCTTTTCGAAAAAGGAATCCACGGAGATTTAACAATGAATGCAAGTCCTGGCCTACTTTTTGAAGACACATACTAAGCGAAGGCGAGTGTATTTTTAACCCTGAAAAATAGGGCCAAAGATATGCTCGTCTTTTTGTTGGAATGGTGGTATAATACGTCCATGGTTTAAGAGGGGGATAAAAATGGAGAGAAAAAATAAAATCAGACTTGGCTTGGCGATAGGAACACTTGGTATTGTTTATGGGGATATTGGAACGTCGCCTCTTTACGTTATGAAGTCGATTGTCGCGAGTAACGGAGGTCTGAATAACGTATCAGAAGACTACATCATTGGTTCTTTATCTTTGATTTTCTGGACGCTCACATTACTGACAACTTTCAAATACGTGGTCATTGCTTTACGCGCAGACAACCACGGTGAGGGGGGGATATTCTCACTTTACGCCCTCATCAGAAAACGAGGAAAATGGCTCGTCATCCCAGCGATGATTGGTGGTGCAGCACTGCTTGCAGACGGTGTCTTAACGCCAGCTGTAACCGTAACTTCAGCTATCGAAGGGTTGGAAGAAATCCCGGCTTTTGACGCATTATTCACTGGAAGCACGACTTTAATAGTTATCATTGTTATCGCTATACTTAGCGGTATTTTCTTTATGCAAAGATATGGAACTATGTTCATTGGCCGAATTTTTGGGCCGACGATGTTTCTTTGGTTTTCGATTCTAGGCGTACTTGGCATTATCAATATTCTTGGAGACTTGTCTATTTTTAAAGCAGTTTCTCCATATTATGCAGTGGAATTACTTTTTAGTGATCAAAATAAAGCTGGCTTCCTAATATTGGGGAGTGTATTCCTAGCAACAACAGGTGCAGAAGCTTTATACTCCGATTTAGGACATGTAGGACGCAAAAATATCTACATCACTTGGCCATTCGTCAAAGTGTGCTTACTACTTAATTATTTCGGACAAGGCGCTTGGATTATATCACTCAAAAATTCGGATGATCCATTTGTGAATCCATTTTTCCAAAGCATGCCAGAACCGTTCATTATGTACGGCGTATTAATCGCTACATTCGCAGCAATTATTGCCTCTCAATCTTTGATAACAGGCGCATACACATTGGTTTCTGAAGCAATCGCACTCAATCTATTACCGCGCCTAAGCATCCGTTACCCATCAGAGACGAAAGGGCAAGTTTATATTCCAACTGTTACGACAGTACTTTGGATTGCTTGTGTAGGCGTTGTGCTTTACTTCCAAGATTCGACTCATATGGAAGCCGCGTACGGACTATCAATTACCGTGACGATGCTGATGACGACCGTATTACTGTTCCAGTTCCTATTACGAAAAGGATTTTCCAAACTGGTTACAACAGCTATTCTCATGACATTTGGTATCTTGGAATTTGCCTTCTTCATCTCAAGCGCCGCGAAATTCATGCACGGCGGTTTCGTTGCAGTCATTATGGCCGTAGCAATTATGGCACTCATGTATATCTGGTTCAGCGGCTACCAACTAAAAACGAAACTAGTAAAGAACGTATCCTTAAAGAAATTTGTACCAATGCTCGCCAAATTAAAAGTAGACGAGGCTTATCCCAAATTTGCACATAATCTTGTTTATTTAACGAGTAGCCGCAATCCGTATCGCGTCGAGCATGAAGTAATGGCATCGATTCTTGACAAACGTCCCAAACGCGCTGATGTTTATTGGTTTGTGAACGTTCAAGTTGTTGATAGCCCATATGCCGCCTATTACACAGTCGAGAGTTTTGAGAGTGATTTTGTGATTCGTGTGCAATTGAAACTAGGCTTTCGGGTAGAGCAAGATATCAATGTGTTCCTACATCAAATTGCAAAAGACCTCATATCAAAGGGCTCACTCGAACAACAAAATCGGAAATATACAGCTAAAATTGGTCGCAAACTTGGCGATTTCTGTTTTGTTATCGTGAAGGACGAACTGAGCACAGAGGCCGATCTCAGCAACTGGCAACGAGCAATTATGAAAAGCAAGCTGTTCATCAAGCATTTCACAACCTCCCCAGAAAAGTGGTTTGGTTTGGAATACAGTGATGTTCAAACAGAAAACGTTCCATTGTACCTTTCGAAAAGAAAAGTCGTTAAGATTCGAGAGTGGAATTAAGTACATTGCTAGATAAAGTATAAATGCATGTATTTGATCGATTGAGGTTGAGATAGGACTAAAATCCAGCTTCAAAAATAGGAAATTTGGCATCCCTGTATACAGCCCTTCTAAAAAAGGAGTATACAAGGATGCCTGCTTATTTTAATTAAAAAAGATAAATTATTTAATTGTGTACTATGTTGTTATTAGTAATTAAATATGTTTAAAAGTTACTAATTTGACATTTAAGTAAGTTAATACATAATGTAAACGGATACAAAAATAAGTTATTTTCAAGTGATATACAAACATGGGAAATTATAATTGGTAGGAGGTGAATCAATATGCATAAAAAAGTAATGTTTTATAGTATTTTTACTATATTAGTGGTGTTATTACTGATGGCATTTCTTATGGACTGGATTTCAGGTGTAGCACTAATGATTGGAATTTTAGCTTTATTGTTGCTTAATATCTTATTTGGTTCTTTAAAAAATATACGATGGGGGATGATAAAAATGAGAAGAGTAGTCACAATATTACTTACAGGGGTGCTTACCGGTTCAGTGGCAATACCGGTTAAGGCAGAGGCTGATAGCACAGATGAAGTGATTTATTCAGACAAACAATATGCAAATAATTATCAATACAGAAATGATTTGTATGTTTATAAAGATAGTAAGAGAACTAAATTATTAAATAAGCAAAGAGGTATTCCACGAAGACATTTTTCTTAAGCAAGGTTACTATTGAACTTAGTCTTAAAGTGATTTACATATTGATTGCTGAAAAATAGGATTTCCCATTGTTGATTCATGGAAAATCCTATTTTTATCTAATCTTCTAATTCCTCACTCAAAATCGTCCATTCTTCCATCAAGTCTTCACTCAATTGTTTCAGAATATCTAGCTGCCCAGTCCGTTCATAAGCTGCCTCATGATCTTGATATACTGCAGGATTCAAAAGCTCCTGCTCAATCTCATTAATTTTGAGATCTGTTTCTTCCATACGTGTCTCGATTTCCTCTAACTTTCGCTTTTTCTGGCGCATCACTTTTTGCTGCTCCTTATCCAAGTGGTATGCCTGCTTATTCGTTGCCAGTTGTTTGTCTTCAGGATTTTCTTGCTGTTTTTGCAACGCGTCAAGCCTCGCATGTTCTTTTTGCTCTGCGATTTTTTCCTGATAATAATCATAATCCCCAAGATAGACTTGAGCGCGCTCCGGATGCATTTCAACGATTTTGGATGCAATTCGATTGATAAAATACCGGTCATGTGACACAAACAAAATCGTTCCTTCAAAATCGATTAGCGCAGCCTCAAGAACTTCCTTACTCTCAATATCTAAGTGGTTGGTCGGCTCATCAAGAATTAGCAAATTAGCGCCAATCAGTGTCAATTTCGCCAAAGCGACCCGCGCCTTTTCGCCCCCACTAAGCGTGTTCACTACTTTCAAAACGTCGTCATCGGAAAATAAAAAATTGCCGAGCGTCGTGCGAATCGCTTGTTCATTCAATTCAGGATAATCATCCCAAAGTTCATGTAAAATCGATTTATTGGAGTTCAGTTTCGCCTGTTCTTGATCATAATAACCAATCTGAACGTTTGTTCCAAAACGATAATCACCCGAAAGCGCTGGAATATCACTAATCAACGTTTTCAGTAGCGTCGATTTTCCAATCCCATTCGGCCCAACAAGCGCGATACTCTCATGACGTTTCATATCAAAAGTCAGATTCTGGGCGACACGTTTATCGACCGCATAACCAATTGCTAAGTCTTCCACAAACAAGACATCTTTACCACTAGCACGTTCAAATTGGAACCCGAAGTGCGCCGTTTTTTCACTGCCTTGCGGACGGTCGAGTCGGTCTAATTTTTCCAACTGTTTGCGGCGACTCTGTGCTCGCTTTGTCGTTGAAGCCCGCACAATATTCCGCGCCACAAAATCCTCTAATTTTGCAATTTTCTCCTGTTGTTTATCAAATTCCTTCCATTGCTGTTCCAGTTTTGCTTGTTTTTGAATGAGGTAACGCGAATAATTCCCAACGTAGCGATCAATATGCGTTCGGCTAATCTCGTACACTTGATTTACCACTTTATCCAAGAAATAGCGGTCATGTGAAACGATTAGTAGCGCACCTTTGTAGTTCTGTAAATAAGACTCAAGCCAGGAAAGCGTAGCGATATCCAAGTGGTTCGTCGGTTCATCGAGAATCAGAATATCGTGGTTTGCCAGAAGCAGTTTCGCTAGAGCAAGCCTTGTTTTTTGACCACCGCTAAGTGATGCAATCAGCTTTTCATAATCTGCCTCGAAAAATCGCAAACCATGCAAGACCGAACGAATATCAGCCTCATATTGGTATCCGCCTTGTTCCTTAAAAGCGTGCTGTAACGAATCGTATTCCTTCATTGTCTGCTCATATTGCTCTTTGTTCTCATAAATTGTGGGATCGCCAAGCCGTTCCTCAAGTGCGCGCAAATCCTGTTCCATTGCCCTCAATTCTGTAAAAACGTCCAACATTTCATTCCAAATCGTTTTCGAAGACTCAAGCCCTGTATTTTGTGCCAAATAGCCAATTTGGACATGCTTTGGTTTTGAAATCGTGCCCCCATCATAGCTCATCTGTCCAGCAATAATTTTTAAAAGCGTTGATTTACCTGCACCATTCCGACCAACAAGCGCAATCCGGTCATTCGTCTGCACCTCTAATTTTATATTCTCTAATATCGTTTCAGCACCGAAATTTTTAACAATCTGCTGTACTTGTAAAAGTATCATTTTTAATGTCTCCTTCACCTTCCAAAATCTCTATCCTCCTAGTTTATCGTAAAGCAGGTAGAGAAGCAATGGCTTGAGAAAGGAAACGCTTTCGAAAATAGAATTCACAAACTTCTATTTGTGAAAAAACTAGCAATATGGAATCTTTTACTGTATAATGGAATCTAACAAGCATTGTAACAAAATAGTAACATATAATTTGAGCAAAAACATTGTGAAATCTATGTGAAATGTTTATAGTGAATAAGCAAGCATGTGAAATGAACAACGATAGAAATTAGCGCAATCGTTTTTTATTATATCTCCATGTTTCATAGCACAAGGATGGCGCGCAAAAGCCACCGTCCATTTAAAATCAAAAGGAAGAAGGGAACAAACATGATCGAGGAAACGGGCAAGATTCCACAAGCCACAGCAAAGCGCTTGCCGCTTTATCACCGTTATTTAAAGTATTTACACGAATCAGGAAAAGAACGCGTATCATCCGCGGAATTAAGCGAGGCTGTGAAAGTTGATTCAGCAACAATTCGCCGCGATTTTTCCTACTTTGGAGCGCTTGGTAAGAAAGGCTACGGCTACAATGTGTCCTACATTCTGGATTTCTTTAGCAAGACGCTGAGCCAAGATAAGCAAACGAACGTAGCCATCATTGGTGTTGGTAATTTGGGGACCGCACTTCTACACTACAATTTCATGAAAAATAATAATATAAAAATTGTCGCGGCTTTTGACGTTGACGCGGGTAAAGTTGGAACAGTTCAACAAGACATTCCAATTTACCATTTAAACGATATGCAAGATTTGCTGAAAGAGAACAAAGTTGAAGTCGTGATTTTGACAGTGCCATCAGATGAAGCACAAACAACTGTTGATCGTTTGCTAGAAGCAGATGTGAAGGGAATTCTGAACTTTACACCGGCACGTATCAGCGTACCGAAACACGTTCGCGTGCATCACATCGATTTAACAACAGAGCTACAAACATTGATTTACTTCTTAGAAAATTATCCGAATAAATAACCATTAGGGCCAAATATTGTGTTTGACTCAGACTGTAGAAAAACTGCTTCACATGATTTCCCTCCAAACCTCAGCGTGTCGACAAATGCTTAGTTTCTAGGCAAAAGCGAGTACCAGCGCGGAGCGTACTTGGGTACGTTGACTGAAAACGGGGAGGGAGAAGTATCCCCGACCATGTGAGAAGTTATGCGAAAACATAGTGTAGAAGA
>NZ_AODK01000063.1 GCF_000525975.1 Listeria rocourtiae FSL F6-920 | reverse complement strand
TCCATTCCTTTGCATATTGAGGTTCTAATTCGCTTTGCTTCAAAGAACCACAACAAAGCGGAGTGTACGACTGTACATGATGACTGAAAACAGGGAGGGAGTCTTATCCCCGACCATGTAAGAAGTTATGCGAAGCGTCAGCGTAGAAGAACCCTGGAAAGAGCCGCCTATTCGCGATGCTCATAGGCATATTGGGGCTCTAGCTCATTTCATTTCGAAGAGCCCCAACAATACGAGCGCTTGTCGCCGATTTATCTGGGGTATGTTTCAACCTCAAAATTTGAGAAAAACATATGATGGTGTGCTGAGGAATACTAAATTGGCAAGGGAAAATGGCCTCTCTAATCAGTTTGTGGCGATTGCAGATGATGGGACTGGGGATTTACTTTGTTTGCGTATAGGCAATTCAAAACAGATGTTGGAAGAAATTTATTTGGGGTCACATGAGTCAGGGAAATGTGAGCAAATGTATAGTAATTTAGTGGAGCTGATTATGGAACAGTGAGTATTGGAGGGGAGATATGAAACATTGGGATGGTTGGGAAGAAATACGGGAAGTGTTACCGAGCTTCGATGGTGTCTATTTAGATACGATGTCGAAATTTTCGTATGAGGTACTGGAATTACCGCCATATTATGATTCTAAGGCATGTCTTACGGCAGTTTTTCTGTATTCTGTGGATGGGAAAATGTATGATTTAATGTTGCGTTTTATAGGGATTAGTAGTTTGAAAATGGATATGGATGTTGGGTTTGGCGACATTCAGATTAGCCCAGAGCAGATAGAAGATATTCAGTTTTATGTGAAAGATTATGAACATGGCTCGGTGTCATTTTACTGCGAGGCTATTTCTTATTTGGGAGTCGAGGAGAATACGGAAGAGAGTTTGAAGCTGGCATTGCAGAAGTGGCGGAAGCTCGAGAGGATGGTGGAACCCGACTGGCAGGAAGTTACGGAAACTTTAGATATGTTGGTAGATTTTGTGGATCGTCCAGTAGTTACGGAGATTTTGCTACGAAGTGTGGTGCATGAAAACAAAGGTATTCGGGATAGTGGATATGAATATTTGTGGTATCTTGATGATTCGCGGGCATTTGAGCTTGCGTGTACAGGGCTAAAGAGTGAGGATGCATTACGGCGGATTAATTGTTTGGAGTATTTGGCAAAATGGGGCGAGGCAGAAATTGTACCGCAGCTTTTAGATCGAGTGGAAAATGATGATGACGAGCTTGTTCGCTGTTATGCTGCTGAGGCTGTTGGACATAATGCAGAAGCGGAAGCTATACCAGTTTTGCAACGCTTACTGCTTCAGGAGCAAGATGATGTTGCTAAAATTGGGATGCTTTATGGCTTAGCACTTTTAGGATATCGGGAGTTGGACAGCTTCTTTGAAAATTTGCAAAATGACTACTATATCGTCCGAATTCGCGCTGCACTTTATTTGACAGAAATCGCACGCAACGATGCGACTGTATTGCCATCAATCGTGGCAAAATTAAAACTATGTCGGGAATTGGAAGAAACGGTTGCGGTTAGGGAAGCTCTTGATTACGCTTTGGACGAATTAGCTAACTGATTTTTTCGCAATTGTCAGTTGAAATAGTCCGAAAATTATGCTAAAATTCGAATATAGAATGGAGGAGTTTGATGGAAAGTAACAGTTCATTTTTCAGAAAAAAGAAATTTCATTTAGAAATAAGTGGTGATCATCATTTAAACAAGACGCTTGGTGCTTTTGATTTAACAATGCTAGGCGTTGGGGCTGTAGTTGGGGCAGGTATTTTTATTTTGCCAGGACAAATTGCATCAGTCACAGCAGGACCAGGAATCATTATTTCATTTATTATTGCAGGCTTAGCTTGTTGTTTGGCGGCACTTTGTTATTCGGAGTTTGCTTCTAAATTGCCGATTGCCGGGAGTGCGTATACATATAGTTACCATGTGTTCGGCGAAGGAATTGCATGGATACTAGGGTGGTCGTTACTTCTAGAGTATGGGCTCGCGGTTGCAGCTGTTGCAAGTGGCTGGGCGGCTTATGTGAAAAGCTTATTGGAAGGTTTTAGCATCCATATCCCAACAGCGATATCGGGTTCTTATAGTCCAAGTAATGGTACTTATTTCGATTTATTGGCATTCATAATTATTATTGTTATTGGTATTTTGCTTAGTCTAGGAATTAAAGAATCTACACGCGTGAATAATATCATGGTACTTCTCAAAGTTGCTGTTGTCGTATTGTTCATTGTTGTCGGTGTTTTCTATGTAAAACCGGATAATTGGACACCATTTTTACCGTTTGGATTTAGCGGCGTTATTACTGGTGCGTCGATGGTATTCTTCGCTTATATTGGTTTTGACGCTGTTTCAACGGCATCAGAGGAAGTGAAAAATCCACAGCGCAACATGCCAATCGGGATTATTGCTTCACTCGGGATTTGTACGCTGCTGTACATTTTGCTATCAGGCGTTTTGACTGGGATTGTACCGTACGCTGATTTGGAAGGAGTTAGTGCTCCTGTAGCATTTGCACTTCAAGCTATTGGACAAAATTGGTTCGCAGGTTTATTGTCGCTTGGTGCGATTGTTGGGATGACAACTGTTATTCTTGTTATGTCTTATGGTGGAACACGCTTGCTGTTCGCAATGGGACGCGACGGCTTGTTGCCAGAAAGCTTCTCTAAATTAGGAAAACGTAACACACCGGTTCGTAATACACTTATTTTTGCACTTTCGATGGGACTTGTTTCAGGCGTGGTACCATTGGCGCAATTAGCCGAACTGATTAACATCGGAACATTATTTGCCTTTTCGATGGTTTCACTTGGAATTTTCTTCTTGCGCAAAAATAAAGACTTACCAACAACTGGTTTCAAAACACCGCTATACCCTGTTGTACCGGCGTTATCATTCCTATTGTGCGTATACTTGATTCTAAATCTATCCGCGATTACATGGATTTCATTTGCAATCTGGTTTGTGGTAGGGCTGGCTGTGTACTTCGTATATGGAAGAAGCCATTCGAAATTGAAAGCCTAGTAACAAGAGGAATCCTTGAAAAAGGGTTCCAGCGTGTCGACAAACGCTCATTGTTGGGACTCTTCGACTGAAAGGAGTTAGAGCCCCAATATGCAGGAGAACAGAGCGAGCCTGTAACCCATTAGGTTAAAAACTCCGTTCCAGTGCTCTTCTACACTTCGTTGCGCATAACTTCTCACATGGTCGGGGATACTTCTCCCTCCTTGTTTTCAGTCAACGTACCCAAGTACGCTCCACGCTGGTACTCGCTTTTGCCTAGAAACTAAGCATTTGTCGACACGCTGAGGTTTGGCGAGAAATCATGTAAAGTAGTTTATCTACAGTCTGAGAATCCTTGAAAAAGGGTTCTTTTTTTGAAAAGTGATAGCGTTTAGGATCAAAATATATACGTTTAGGACAAATTTGGTTTTTTGGCTTATTTTTATGGTACGCTAAGTGTAAAAAATGAGGGAGTTTCGTATCATGAAGAAATTGATTGCGGCGGGCTTGATACTCGTAGCGCTTATTTTTGTTGGGATTGCATGTTATAGTTATGCGGAAAAGGAAAATAAAGGGGATCAGATGATGCAAGATTTTCATCGTGCGTTTTATGATGATCGTTGGGTGAAACAATTTCCAATAGAACGGTTGTATAGGGGAGAGTAGCATGTTTTTCATTTAGTAAAAAGAAAGGCGCTTATTTTTGATAGATATATGCGGGTATATTTAGATAGCGGTAGGTTATACTTTTTTCAAGTAGGAGGCGATTTTTATAATAGGAAAGCGTTTGAGGCAAGTATGGCTGGCAATATTATCGCGATAGGGCTGTTTCAGTTACCATATTACTTGGCTACAAAAAAGCAGAAGAAGAGGGAACTAGAATGTGATAAACTTGTTGATAAGAAAGCATTCTTATCATTGTTACAGAAATCTGCCAATTTCAAGATAGAGATAAGAGAAATCTCAAAAGTAGAACTGAAATCTAAAAATATTTTTGGCCAAGTATTCACTAATTACAGCAAATTTGTTCTTATAGAAGTGAATGATGGCAAAGTTTATCGCTTAGATATTCCTCTTGGAGAAGATGTTGACAAACTCATTTGTTATATTGAAAATGCGGGTATAAAAATAGAAAATAAGATATTGGAGTAAGGGTATGATTATTATAAAATTAGTATTTTATCTTGTCTGCGCCATGACACTTGCGGGGCTTGCGGATTATGTTTTTCATCGGGAGCGTTGGCGGAAGTGGCCTCGCTATATTGCAGCAGCTATTTTATTTATTATTAGTTTGGAGTTATTCCAAGCAGCAGGGGGGATTATTTTTAATGAACTGGGTGTTCCGGTGCCATCTTGGTTGGAATGGTTAATAGACGAAAGCGCTTGAGCGACGCAAAACCAGTCACTCAAGCGCTTCTTCATATTTTATCAAATGAATTATGATATAAATCTTCGGCCCAGTCGCACCAAGCAAGCTCTTGCGTGCAGAGATCATCACGGCGTTTCACAATCAAATATCTACCAAATGAATTGCGCCAGTCTTCTTTTCGTCTCGAATCATGTTGCAAGGCTTCCAGTTCCTCGAGCTTCGGTTTATTAATCGCAGCTCTTTTTTTATAGTGTCTGCGGCGGTCGTTGAAAAGTTGCGCCACGGTGTTTTTGTCCATTAGTGCAATCACATAGATTTTGGCGAGGAATTCATCGCGACTAATAGGATCGGCTGTTTCTTCTAATACCCATTCGCTGACGGTTTGGACTCCTTTCTCAGTTAAAGAGTATATTTTTTTTTGTTGTTTCAGAATCTGTCTCAAATTGGACGTAACCTTCTGATTCCATTTTGCCAAGAACAGTATAGATTTGGCTATGATGTGCTTGCCAAAATAGCTCCATATATTGCTTTAACTCATATCCCGTGCAGGATTTTCGTGCGAGCATGCATAGCAGGACATAACTCAATGTATTCAATTTGAACCCCTCCAACGCAATGTTTATTCGTTTAGTATAACATATTTTACTCTAAAATTTTAATGTAAAAATAAACATGTCAATATTGACATATAAGTTCTATTAGGAGTATACTTTACATGAAGCTAATAAACAAACAGGAGTGGTTCGTTGTGGTAGAAGGAAAAGTGGCGTTACAAAAAGAAGATGGTGTTTTGAAAAGCTTGCTGCATCAGCCTAAATCAGCATTGGCAGTGGCTTTTTCGTGTGTGGTAGCTTTTATGGGAATCGGACTGGTCGATCCTATCTTGAAATCTATTTCGGAACAATTGCATGCAACACCGGCACAAACATCGCTATTATTTACGAGTTATATGTTGGTGACCGGTGTTGTGATGCTGTTTACAGGGTTTATATCAAGCCGAATTGGGGCAAAATTGACATTGCTTATCGGACTTATCATTATTATTATTTTTGCAGGACTTGGCGGGTTGTCACAATCTGTTGGGCAATTAGTTGGCTTGCGCGCTGGTTGGGGGCTTGGGAATGCACTATTTATCTCGACTGCGCTGGCAACGATTATTGCGGTTAGCTCGGGTGCAACGGAAAAAGCGATTATCATGTATGAAGCAGCGATGGGGCTTGGTATGTCTGTTGGCCCACTTGTTGGAGGGCTTCTTGGGAGTATTTCATGGCGTGCACCGTTCTTTGGAGTAGCAACATTGATGGCGATAGGATTTGTGGCGATAATCATGTTGCTCGATCCGATACCAAAACCAAAAGTGAAATCGAAATTTTGGAGTTCCTTGACAGCTTTACGTCATAAAGGGTTGCTCGTGACCGGCTTAACAGCACTATTTTATAATTTTGGTTTCTTTACATTGCTTGCTTATTCGCCCTTTCTGATGGTTGGTTATAGTGCAATTCAAGTAGGTTTGGTATTCTTTGGGTGGGGTCTGATGCTAGCCATTTCCTCGGTTTTTGTAGCACCTCGCTTGGAAGAATTATGGGGAACAAAGTCTGTCATGATAGGAGCATTGGCCCTTTTTGCAATTATATTAGTTGTAATGGGCATTGGTGCAAACTATAGTATGGTGATTTCAGTGTGTATCGTGATTGCTGGTTTTTTTCAGGGAATTAATAACACATTAATTACATCAGCTGTGATGGTTGTTTCGCCAGTTGAGCGTTCCACGGCTTCCTCGGCTTATAGCTTTATCCGGTTCACAGGTGGTGCCATTGCGCCATGGCTCGCTGGAAGCTTAGCAGTTTGGTTCAATCCGCACGTGACTTTTTATGTAGCAGGATTCGCGGTACTTGTTGGAATTATTGTTTTGTTAGTAGGACGAAAAGCCTTGAGTGCACTTGATTAATGGGGGGATTAGGATGAAATTAGCGGTATTAATTGCAGATGATCAACTTTCTAAAAAAATAATGGAAAAAACAGTAGCGTTGTGCAAGGAATTTGCAGAGACACCGGAGATTACGCTTATCCATGTCGTAAATGACAAGGCAATTGCCGAAGATGTGGAGGTTGGCGTGGACATAGAGGTGAATTTAATGGAGGACGCGCAGAAAATGATTGCTGAAAAAGGTGAACTCCTTAGCGAGGCGGGATTTATTTATAAAACGGCAATTTTGAATGGTTTTCCCGCAAAAGAAATGACAAAATATGCTGACGAAATGGGAATAGATATGCTGATTATGGGGCATCACGATTTGTCACTCGTTCAAAAACTGACAATAGGCAGTGTCGCAAAAAAAAGTCGTGCAATATGCGACATGCCCTGTTTTATTAATTAAATAAAGGCTAGCAGAGACTAGGAGAAAAGGTGATTCTACACAAAAGTAAGTAAGATATCACGAGTCCTTTTTTGGGGGTAAGACGTGAATTTTGCTTTACACAAATCGAGCGAAAGCGTTTGTATTCAAGGGATTGGTGGAATCCGGAAGCGGAGCATACTTGTGTATGTGAGAACCGGAAGTCTGCCAATCCCTTGAATGCAAGCGCTTGTCGCCGATTTATTTGGCTTATGCCCTATCCTCTACTAGCCTTTTTATTTATATTCTTCTAAAAAAAGTAGCGCTCGCTTGTAGGCTGGTAAGCCGTCATCGATGTTGGAGTCGAAATCATGTTCCAAATTTTGCACTGTGAAAAGCTCATTCTGGAACGTAGTCTGCGCAATTTTTTCAGCTTCTGTGTAAGGAACATCTTTGTCGGTTGTGCTATGCGCGATGAATACGGGAGGTAAAAAGCTGAAATCGCGTATATCTTCAAGGGAAAATGCGTCGATATCAGCGTCTTGATGCGAACCCAAAACTTCATCTAGCCATTGTCCCGTTTGGCGGCAATATATGTACAAGGCGTAACGCTTTTCGATGAGCCCTTCGGTGAGCTCTGACTTACTAGTAAGTGCGTTTTTTAACTCAGCAGGAATTGTTGGTAGTTTCGCGTAATGAGGACTCGGATTTTGGTACCAAGCACCACCAATCGATGCATAGCCATAAAATGATAGCACGGCATCAGCATTTGGGAGTGTAGCATCAGCAGCAGCTTGGAGCGCAAGGTAAGCGCCGGCAGAACGACCGAATAGAATAAATGCATTTCCAATTCCGAATTCTGCGCGAGCATTCGCTTCGAACCAAGAAATCGCATCTTGAACATCTTCGTATAAATTGGGCAGCTTCGTTTCCGGTGCTAAGCGATAATCCACCGCGAAAAAATGATAACCAGCTTCGAGAAAAAGATTGCGATATGCTTCGGGAAAATCACTACGAAGCCCCCAAATGAGACCACCACCGTGAAAATAAATAATTGTTTTTGCGGCATCCGGACGTGGACTTTTGTAGAAGTCTGCTTTTAGTGCCAGGCCATTTTTCTTAGCAAAAATTATTGTTTGCAATTAAGTCATCTCCTTTGTTTTGATGAAAAAAGCGTAACATAGGTTTGTAAAAACTACAATAGAAGTAAGAAGAGGTATTTTCTCGCAAATTATAAATTATTTTCTGTATTTTTTGACAACTATCAGATTAGAGCTAGATAGCATGCCAGTCGATTGAGCAGGAAATATATCCTACCCATTAGTTGAGAGAACCGCTACTTTTGGCATGTGATAAGTAGCTATTAGTAGGTGTTTTGGGGTTTCGTCGCATGCTTGCCTCCTAATAATCACTCATTTTCCAAAAATATAGGAAATAGGATAGGCGATACTTCTTAGATATGGTATATTGGAGATGATTTTCCTTTAGGGGAGGACAGGTCATCTATAGAAGGCTAATCAGGCAAAAACTAATAAATGAACGAGAAGTCAGTAAATAAGAAGGTCCAACCTGATTATAAGGATAAAAAAACCTATTTTCAGGAATAAAAAGAGCGCTCAGGATCAAAAATTAACCGTTTAAGACACAAATCGTTTTTGCCCTATTTTTTATGGTAGAGTAGATGGTGTGAGCCTACGATTTTTATAGGTAGCGCAAAAAGAGTCATTTTGCGCCAATCCCGTTACCTATTTTTTCAATTTGGGAGACTTTTGCTATTTACAACACGAACATATATTCGTAT
>NZ_AODK01000062.1 GCF_000525975.1 Listeria rocourtiae FSL F6-920 | reverse complement strand
ATGTTATATTATAAGATAGTATTAGTGATGGGGGCTTAGCTCAGCTGGGAGAGCATCTGCCTTACAAGCAGAGGGTCAGCGGTTCGATCCCGTTAGCCCCCACCATTTATCTGTAATTTTCATACTAAAAGAACAGTGCTCTAGAAATAAATTTAGCCAGACTTTTCGTTTTTATTTCTACAATTAGCATTATCGATTGCGTTTTTATTATGGAGGGGTAGCGAAGTGGCTAAACGCGGCGGACTGTAAATCCGCTCCTTCGGGTTCGGCAGTTCGAATCTGCCCCCCTCCACCATATTATTGGGCTATAGCCAAGCGGTAAGGCAACGGATTTTGATTCCGTCATGCGCCGGTTCGAATCCAGCTAGCCCAGCCATTTTTAGAGCCGT
The DNA here is from genome assembly GCF_000525975.1 of Listeria rocourtiae FSL F6-920. Lineage (GTDB taxonomy): Bacteria > Bacillota > Bacilli > Lactobacillales > Listeriaceae > Listeria_A > Listeria_A rocourtiae. The sequence goes on along the minus strand of NZ_AODK01000062.1, from coordinate 6,434 downwards.
TAGCTCAGTTGGTAGAGCATCTGACTTTTAATCAGAGGGTCGATGGTTCGAGCCCATCACGGCTCATTACAAAAATAGAATGTTACATCCGTTGGTTTAAAAATCAGTGTGTGTATAACATTCTATTTTTATGTATAGAAATCTGCTTAACTCAAATAAATCTATTAGCAAAAAGCGTGATGATTAACTCTGCACCTATCTAATATAATATGCATTATTTTCTTCTGTTAGGAGTAGAGTTAGCAAGCTCGAGTAAACTGAAATTCAAGAAAGTTTTATGATAGCTCGCCTCCTTTTCGGCTACAGAGTCGTGTTGCTTGCTTTATTAAAAGAATATTCAGAAATATAAGGACTGATAGTAAAAGTCAGAATAGGGAACTAGTCATTAGATTTCCTATTCTGACTTCTCTACTTCAGAACCGTTTTATCTCGACCTCTTCGAACTTAGCTAAAGAGGATGCTAATTACTATAATGATAGCTATAATTGCAACGACAGATATCCACGCGATTGGTCTAGCCATATTGATTGTCCAACCAACACCAAATCTCTTTTCAATAAAAATGGCTGGATCTCTGCGGTTGAAATAAAATACGCCGAACTTCCAGTTCTCGTCATCACTGCGAACCGGTCTAGATTGATTTTCTTGTGGATTTTCATCTAGTTTTATTCTACTGCCACCTTGGCCAACACACAGCATCAGAAAAATTAAGCCGGCGAATATAATGATGATTACAGCAATTGTCATGGTAGCAATAATTGTTGGCGAAATAGGAAAGATAAACGATAGTTGAATAACCATAAATAGTGTAATCAGTAGTATACACATACATAAGTTGAATTTACTATAGATTAGCCTAAAAAGAACACTTCTTTTCATTGAATCTGTTGGATTGTCGTTATCAATCACTTGTTTACTGCGTGACATCATATAGTTGATAAACATAAACAGTCCCAACATAAGCATTTGCATCACTGGTATCATCATGACAGTCCGATAACTCTTAGTTGCGACTCTTGTTACTTCATTAGCAAAATTATAATGCATCGGAATTTGGCTTGGGATTTGATTGTAATAAATAATTGTTAGCCCTATGGTAATAAAAATTAACACTAAAGGAATTAAGTACCACACATATGAAATCGTTCGTTTTTGGCGATGGAATGTTGTTTCTACCATAACTATTTCCATTCTCTCTCCGCTCATTTGCAAATTCTCACGCTTCCAAGCAAGGGACGCTTTATAAAATCGAATGTATATGAGGAACGAGACGATAAGGATGACAAAAATCGAAATGATAAAGATAGTAGCCTGCCAACTCTCATTTGGCGTTACAGCTAAGCATAGCGTTGCCACAGCCGTTATTGTAATTCCTACTACTACATTCCACTGCAAGAACTGACGTTTCATTCTACGTAAGTCTGGAGAATTCGCAGCTTTTTCACCTACCATTACGCCAAAGCTCTCCCCGCGGCGAATAACATAGGGCGTCACAGCTTGTAATACAACAATCACAAGCATCATTGCGATAAAAATTAGCGTCTCCATTATTGCTCCTCCTCAGGTTTAATCTCATCATAGATAGTAGCACAAATCTTCTCCCACTCCACTTTGGAAACAGACCGAGAAATAGATTCTGCAATGAGCGGCCTCACTTTTCTTCTCAACTTTTCATAAAAGGCTTCCGTTGCTTTTTCAACGCCATCCGGGTGGATAACTACTCCCTTTTGACGGTGAATCAAAATATAGCCTTCCTGTTTTAGTAATTGGTATGCTTTATTCACAGTATGAAAATTGATACCAATATCACTCGCTAAACTACGCACAGACGGCAAATCATCACCAGGTTTCAGCTCTTTTTTCGCGATACCTTCAATAATTTGGTGCATAATTTGTGTATAAATGGGCTCCTCGGCTTGCAAATCTATTTGAAGTAACATCCATGCACCTTCTCTCTACAACTGTTATATATATTGTATAACAACCGCTCGGAATATGTCAAGTTATAGATTTGAGTGGTTTTTTCCCAGCGATAATGTTACTATTATTGATAGTATACATATGGAAATCGCTGGACTTGTTAAGATTACTTTCTTGCAAATCCAGTTTAGAAAGGGGACCTATCATGAAAATATCACGCTTCAAAGAGTCCAAATTATTTTTCTGGACGTTAGAAATTCTTGCATTAGTTGTTATCTTATTCGTACTTAATAAAATGAGTTTTATCTTCGCACCTATTGGAGTCATCGTTTCGACGCTATTTCTTCCAATTCTGATTGCTGGTTTTTTATTTTATCTATTTAACCCAATCGTTTTATTCCTGGAAAAAAGAAAGGTTCCTCGCTTAGTTAGTGTTTTAAGTATTTTTGTCGCCTTTATCACGATTTTAGTACTTGCAGTCGTGCAGCTCGGACCAATTTTAGCAGATCAAGTTGCTTCACTTGTAAAAGCTGCTCCGCAATATTGGGAACAATTCCAACATTGGTGGGATAATTTAGTGAAGGATAGCAATATCAAAAATGTCGATATTAAAGCGGAGATGGAGAAGCTAAATATTTCGATTCCAAAGCTTTTAAATACTGTTGTTGGTAGTTTAAGTGGTAGCTTGGGCTTGATTTTTGGCTTTATCTCCAGCTTTGTTATGATTCTTGTGACTGTTCCATTTATCTTATTCTACATGTTTAAAGACGGTCATAAGTTCCTTAATTCTAGTGAGAAATTCTTCCCACAAGGCATTCGTACGGAGGCACGTGAAATTATTCAAGCAATGAATAAGACCATCTCAACATATATTTCTAGCCAAGCAATTGATTGTATGTTTGTTGGTATTTTTACGATGATTGGTTATTTCATTATCGGCGAACCATACGCTCTTTTATTTGGCCTAATCGCTGGTGTGACGAATATTATTCCTTACTTGGGACCATTTATTGGGGCAGCTCCAGCTGTCATTGTTGCCCTATTTGATTCACCTTTACAAGCCGTTCTAGTTATCGTTGTCGTAACTATCGTACAGCAAATCGATTCAAACTTGCTATCGCCTTACATCATGGGTAAATCATTAGCCATTCACCCACTAACAATTATTATCATCCTGATTGTAGCCGGGAATTTAGCAGGAATTCTAGGTATGATTCTAGGCGTGCCAACATACGCTCTCGCTAAAACATTGATTGTCAACATAGTACGACTGATAAAATTACGACGCGAAGGAATGGAAGCTGAGAATAGCGAAAACACCGTCGTTTAAAAATCATCAAAAAGCGCTGAAATTAGAGTTCTTAAAACTCATGATTTCAGCGCTTTTATTATTTAAAAATAACTGTAAACATTAATATCTCATCTCTCCACTTAACTGTAAAACTGGCTCCTAATCTTTTTGTTAATAGATCGATAATCGCCAAACCTAGCCCTGTATTATTGCCACTGCGAACTCGGTCAGCAGTATAAAATCGTTCAATCAAACGTGGCACATCTGCTTCTGTCAATTGACTCGCCCGATTCGAAAAAGCCAAAACAGCCTTGCCATTTTGTTTTGTGAGCGCTATACTCATTGGGCCATCTCCATGCTTCAACATATTCGAAATAAAGTTATCTACCATACGTTGCAGTGCTTTACGATCTGCATTCACCTCAATGCCGGCCGCAATCAAAAGCTCCGGTGTAATACCTTTTCTTGAAAAATCTTCATAATATGAGGCCACGCTTTCTGTAATAAAATCAGATAAGTTCATGGATTCTAGACGTAACTTCCCTTCCTCATTCGATAGTTTCGACAACACAAAGAAATTCTCGACAAGCTCGGTCAGTGTTTGGATTTTATTTTTAATGATGAGGCTATATTTTTCGCGTTCTTCAGACGTTAATGTATCGCGTTCCATTAATTGTAAGTACCCGGACAAGGAAGTTAATGGCGTTCTTAAATCATGGGAAACATTTTCGATGGTCTCGCGTAATTCCTTGTTTAAACTCTGAAATTGGCGCTCCGTTTTCGACTTTGCTTCTAACAATTCATTGACGTGAAGGAGCAGTTGCCTGATTTCTGGTGAGGCTACATCCATTGTCAATTGTTCATTTGAATCACGCCTTGTTGCAATATCCTTTATTTTTGTAGACGTTGTTCGTAGTTGTTTTTTGATTAAAATAATCCAGCCTAACAACATGACAATTATTGCTCCTAGAAGATAAACCATGCTCATCCGCTCCCTTCCTCGTCTCTATTCTATCATATTACTTGATTTCCTTAAATCGGAATAATAACCAGCCTAATATTGTAAAAATCACCATGTATGCTAATCCTGTTAAAATATTCGTCATGATTACGTGCTGGCTCAATGCAGAAAGGTCAGACATGACGCTAATTTTGCTGAATAGAAACATATCTTTAATAACCGTCCATTTTGGTAAGAAGACATTCACAAGGTTTTTAATAATCGGCTCGATGAATAAAAATGTCAAAATATACGTCACTATTGCGATGCTTTCTTTCGGAATTAGGATGAAGATAAAAAATCCAATCGTGATAAGCGCTAAGTATAAAGGTAGTTGTGCTAACATTCCAAGTAAAATAGTCACAAAATCAACATGACCAACAAAAAGTTGCGCTGATATCGCGATGGATGCCGTATATACGACTAGCATCAAAGCACCGACTGCCCATCCTGTGACAAGCTTTGAGAAGTAAAAGGTGGAGCGTGAAACACCTGATACGAGAACATTTTTTGCCACGCCTGCTGAAAATTCAATACTCCATAGGTTGGAGAATATCGAGATAAATGCCATAGCTAGTACGATACTAAAAGATAGCATCAATTGACTCATCTCTGTCCCGGTTAATGTTTGGCTAAGCAATGCTTTATCAGCTGGTGTGAGCGTTTCACCGCTTTGTGATAAGGATATCCAATCTACATTTAGTGCTAAATATATCAAACCAGCTACCATCACCGCAATAACCATTAGCGTGACTAAAGGCATCCATATTTTCCCTTTCGTTAAACGATAGCTATCTGCTCGAATCAATCCAATCATTGATTTTCCCCTCCAATTAAATCTATAAAGTAATCTTCCAAATTCGCCTCAACGACACGCAACTCTGTAATAATAACTCCTGCATCAAACATAACTTGGCTGATTTTTTCCGGCTGATCGATGTATTCAAAAATACGGATACTGCCGTCACTATGCACCTCGTATTGATGCAGTTCCAATAAGCTCTCAAGATGCATCGTCGCAGCTTCTTTATTCACCGTTTTTAGTACCAAGTAACGCCTGCTTTCGGACTCTAAATCTTCTTTTGACAGCTCTTTTACGAGACGTCCGTTGTTGATAATTCCATAGCGATTTGCGACTAGTGCTAATTCCGTCAAAATATGACTTGAGATAAAAACTGTCGTGCCGTAAGTTTCATTTAATTTTAGAATGATGTTTCGAATCTCAATAATGCCCATCGGATCAAGCCCATTAATCGGCTCGTCCAAAATTAAAAAGTCTGGATGATGTAAGATAGCAAGCGCGATGCCCAGACGTTGCTTCATTCCCATCGAAAAATTGCGATACTTTTTGCGACCAGTATTCTCCAAGCCCACAAACTCAAGAACCTCATCGATACGTTTCTTATCGGGAATTCCTTTTTGGAGAATATAGTAATTTAGATTTTGATAGGCGGTTAAATTAGGATATAAGGAAGGCCCCTCGATAACCGCACCAATTCTCGTACGAGCTTGATGCATATCTTTCGGATGACTTGAGCCAAAAAGCGCTATATCCCCACCATCCGTATGCATTAAATCCGTTACCAAACGAATAAAAGTCGTTTTACCAGCACCATTTTTACCAATAAAGCCATAAATATCTCCTTTTTGAACCGTCATATTTACATGATTCACCGCATAATTATTTCCGAATTTTTTCGAAAGCGCAGCGGTCTCTAAAACTGTTTCCCTCATAATCACCCAATCCCTTCTTTCTTTTCGATAGGTTAACTATAACAGGGATGTCTCAAGGATGTATGAAGGAGGGCTTAAGAAAGTATAAAGAACCTTGAAAAGCTGAAACGGCCCGTTCAGCTCCGACAAAAGCTGGAGCGGCCGCAGTAAAAAGCCGCTCTTGCTTTTTATGGAGGGTGTGAAGTTTTCGAGGAGTTGGCCGTTAAAGCTGGATCCGGAGGCGCTTCACGTGATGCCGTACATGGATTACATGCTCACTTCGTTCTCATGCATATTGAGGCTCTAATTCAGCATACTACGCTTCTTAAGAGCCACAACAAAGCTGAAGAAGCCCGTTAGGCCCCAAAAAATTTGTTAGGGGGCGTAGTAAAAGTCCTCTTTTGACTTTTATGGAGGCCACGAAAATTTCGAGGGCCTGGCTTCTGAAGCTGGATCCGGAGGCGCTTCACGTGATACAGTACATGGATTACATGCTCACTTCGTTCTCAT
>NZ_AODK01000061.1 GCF_000525975.1 Listeria rocourtiae FSL F6-920 | reverse complement strand
TCGCGAATAGGCGACCCTTTTTACGGTTCTCCTACGCTGACGCTTCGCATAACTTCTTACATGGTCGGGGATAAGACTCCCTCCCTGTTTTCAGTCATCATGTACAGTCGTACACTCCGCATTGTTGGGACTGTTCGAAATGAAATGAGTTACAGTCCCAATATACATGCGAGTAAAGCGAGCATGCAATCCTTTCTGAAACCCCTTGAATACAAACGCTTTCGCTCGATTTGTGTGAAGCAAGATTCACGTCTTACCCCAAAAAAGGGTTCGTGATATCTTGCTTATTTTGTGTAGAATCACCTTTTGTCCCAGTTCCGGTTTCTTTCGCTTCCTAAACTTAAATACAAGATTTAGCTAACGATTTCTTCATCCGAAATACTTTCTTTACGATCCCATTTCACGATGATTTTTACGGTTTTCTTGCGTTTATCTACTTCTTCATAACTTTCTGAGTATAATTGTTTTTGGTGTTGCACCTGTTCTGCAATAAATCCTGCTTCCAGTTTGAACGTTGCGTTACCGTCATTGTTCAACCGGAGCGCTGTCATTTCACCGCCCAGCAAAAGATGCATTTCATCTTTTTTCTCACTAATAACTTCTAGATCACCAAACGATGCTTTTTGGAAAAAGTCTGTTAGCTCATCTAGCGTTTCAAGTGGATATTTACGTGCGAGTTCTTTCCCTGCCCAATACAGGATGTGTGGTGTTTCATCACCTAGCACATTCGGCAACAGTGTATCGCGAATTAATTCATATCCAAAAACCGGTATCATTTTTTCATTTACAATTTCATTATTTTCTGCCATTAATAGTACCCCGCTTTCTTCTCCTTCTTAATTATAACCAGAAAACCCGCAAAATAGAAACATCAACCTGCAAAATGCGTAAAAAAAACTATAAAATCATCAAAAAAACTTGCGAAAACAGCAAAAAAATAAGAAAATGGAGAGTATAATCTGAATTTGTAGTATACTTAATAGGAAGACGAAATAATAGAAATTGAGGCGAGACGTGTGAAAAGAGCAATCGGTTTTATTGATTCGGGCGTTGGGGGACTAACAGTTGTCAAGGAAGTTCTCAAACAGTTGCCCCACGAGCAAATATATTATTTAGGTGACACCGCACGTTGCCCTTATGGTCCGCGTGATAGTCAAGAAGTAAATCAGTTCACTTGGGAAATGACGAATTTCCTCGTAGATCGCAATATAAAAAATGCTTGTTATCGCTTGTAATACAGCTACAGCAGCGGCCTTAACAGATATTCGTGCAAAATTAGATATTCCAGTAATTGGTGTTATTCAGCCGGGTTCTCGCGCTGCTTTAAAAGCAACACAAAATAATCGAATTGGCGTTCTGGGTACAATCGGAACGGTGCAAAGTATGGCGTACCCTAAAGCTTTAAAGGGGTTAAATCGGCGTGTGGAGGTAGACTCATTGGCGTGCCCTAAGTTTGTGTCCGTTGTGGAAAGCCGTGAGTATAAAAGTGCGATTGCTAAAAAAATCGTGGCAGAGTCCCTACTTCCTCTTAAAAGTACTAAAATAGATACAATTATACTTGGTTGCACGCATTATCCATTACTCAAAACATTGATTGAGAATTTTATGGGTTCTGGTGTGGCAGTTATTAATTCTGGCGAGGAAACAGCGAGTGAGGTTAGCGCTTTGTTAGATTATCATAATTTACTGGACCATGATGAAATTGGCGTGAATCATCGTTTTTTCACAACTGGTTCCGTTTCCATTTTCCAAGATATTGCGCAAGATTGGCTTGATGTTCCAGATATGCAAGTGGAGCATATTAAACTCGGAGGTGTATCGTAATGAGATTCGATGGTAGGCAAAAGGATGAACTACGTCAAATAGAGATGGTTCCTGGGTACATAAAACATCCAGAAGGCTCGATTTTAATTACGGTTGGTGATACGAAAGTGATTTGTTCGGCTTCCGTGGAAGATCGTGTTCCCCCCTTCATGCGTGGTGAGGGGCGTGGCTGGGTTTCAGCAGAATATGCAATGCTACCTCGTGCAACGGAGCGCCGAAATATCCGTGAGTCTTCGAAAGGGAAAGTGACTGGGCGAACGATGGAAATTCAACGTCTAATTGGTCGTTCTTTGCGCGCTGTCGTTGATTTAGAGGCGCTGGGCGAACGGACAATTTGGTTGGATTGTGATGTAATTCAAGCAGATGGCGGAACAAGGACAGCCTCAATTACCGGGGCGTTTGTTGCAATGGTAATGGCGATTGCTAAATTGCATGACATCACTCCTTTCGTAAAATTTCCCGTAAATGATTTTCTAGCCGCGACGAGTGTTGGTCTGCTTGAAAATGGAGACGTAGCGCTTGATTTGAATTATGTAGAAGATAGTGCTGCTGCGGTGGATATGAACTTGGTAATGACTGGTGCTGGACGTTTTGTTGAATTGCAAGGAACTGGTGAGGAAGCCACTTTTTCAGAGCAGGAGTTAAGCGAGCTTTTGGCTTTAGGTAAAAAAGGAATTCAGGAATTAGTCGCGTTGCAAAGAGACATTCTTGGTGTGACAGCTAGTTTGATTGGAGGCGCTGTGAAATGAAAAAACTTGTCATCGCTACAAACAATATCGGTAAAGCCCGCGAATTCAAAAAAACTTTTTGGAGCGCACGGTATTGAAATTTTGACATTAGCCGACTTCCCAGAGATTGGAGAAATCGACGAAACTGGTACGACTTTTGCTGAGAATGCAGCACTAAAAGCAGAAACAGTCGCTGAGAAGATTGGACAAGTTGTGATTGGGGATGACTCTGGATTGATTGTAGAGGCGTTGAATGGCGCGCCAGGTGTTTATTCTGCTCGTTATGCAGGAAATCAACACAATGACGCGGATAATAACAAAAAGCTGTTGAGAGAGCTCACAGATGTGCCAGATGATTCACGCCAAGCGAAATTTCATTGCACACTTGCGATTGCGTTTCCCGGTGCACCAACGGAATTTTTCACTGGCGAATGCGTTGGAAAAATATTGACTGCGCCACAAGGAGTAAACGGCTTTGGCTATGATCCCCTCTTCTATTTAACAGAGTTTGATAAATCGATGGCGGAAATTAGCGCAGAACAGAAAAACAAAATTAGTCACCGTGCAAAAGCTTTAGAAAAAGTTGCAAAAAATATAGACCAATTGCTTGAAAAGATTGTATAATAAGAAAGTGATTAAAGATGGGGGAGAATAATTTGAAATTACTAGTAGTCAGTGACAGTCATCATGAACGCGACTGTCTCATCCATTTGAAAGAAAAATATGAAGGAAAAGTTGACGCGATGATTCATTGTGGCGATTCTGAACTCGAGAAAGACGACGCTGCGATGCAAGGGTTCCATACAGTTCGGGGAAACTGTGATTTCGGTTCAGACTATCCTAATGACTGGGTTGGTGTTGTTGATGGATACCGGATTTTTACAACACACGGTCATTTGTATAACATTAAAATGACATTGATGAATGTGCGTTACCGCGCGCGTGAATTGAACGCTGATTTCGCTTTCTTTGGCCATTCTCATGAGCTTGGCGTAGATATGTTGGATAATACGATTATTTTAAATCCAGGTAGTATCTCACTTCCAAGAGGACGCGTTCATGAAAAGACTTATGCATTGATTGACGCAACTGATGACGGTGTAAAAATTCGTTTTATGACAATTGATGATGTCGAATTAACAGATTTAACACAAACATTCCCGCTCGTGAAGAACAACTAGTTTTTCCAGCGGGTAAGTTCATTATCGCATGAAAATGGATAATCTTGCAGATATATGAATATTTTTAAAGAAATTCGATGAAAACCATTGACAAATCTCTGAAAAAATCATAGAATGATACTTGGCTGTGAAAATTGTATAGCGTGTCCTGATAGCTCAGCTGGATAGAGCAACGGCCTTCTAAGCCGTCGGTCGGGGGTTCGAATCCCTCTCAGGACGTAATGAAACGGCTTTGTATAGCCGTTTAGAGCGTAGTGTTGCACGAACGGAATTCGAACTTTTACGTTTGCCGCACATTCCCCTCACTCGTAATAATAACATAACGAAATAAAAAAACGCCATTTCCTACGTTTATGCAGGATGGCGTTTTTTGTGGTGCAGAAAGTATCAAACAAACAGCGATGCAATGGCGATAAGTCCCAGTATAATAACCGCGTAAACCACGAGTTTAAGTGCCATATCCATCAGCATTTCGGCGCCTGTTTGCTCTTTTTTTATCGTTAGTCGTCGGTAATGTCTTAAATACAGTAGAAGCGACTGTTAGCGCGAAGGATTGCCCTAAGGTAATTGCCGTCAACTTAACGCCCGTCATGGCGAATATAATCGGCAGTAAAAGTACGTTAATTGCTAATGACGTAATCTATGCGCCTGCTAAGCTTAGTAGCGCAATCAGTAGTACGCTACCTAAAATTTTGAGTAAACTCTTCATAAATCGTCCTCCTAGTCGAATTCTTTAAATGCTACTTCGCGTGCTCGGCGACGCTCTAGCTGTCGTTCGCTTAAAAAGCTATCGGGCACGCGGGCTTTCAAGGCGTCGCGGTTGCTAAGGTCGTCCAGCAGCACGAAGTCTGCCAACTTGTCCATAAGCGGGTCGCCTAGCTGAATACCGTTCGCCTCGATAAGCTCAACCGCCATTTCTTTGCGCTTTTCTAAGCTGTAGCCTTTCGCTTTTGCCTCTTTATTAGCGCTGGCAATTGCGTCAAACAACTTACGGCGCTCACTATCGTTTAAGTACATGTATACTCGTTCAACTCCATTCTTTCCCAATTTTTAAATACGTTATGTAAGTGATTTTCGGCACGTTTAATTGTAATACTAACCGTCGCCTGACTTTTGTTTACGATGAGCGCAATTTCAGGCTGGCTGTATTCTTCGACGTAATACATGCGAAGTAATTTGCGCTGGTAGTCGGTCATCTCCGATTCGGTCAACGCCTGCTCCAGCGTCATAAGGTCGTCGGCGTCGTTTTGGAAATTGCCTGATTTACTATATGTGCGCTCGCGAGTGCGGTTATAGTCGCGTAGTTGACTTGTTGGCGCTCGGTACAGGCGTATCATGAGCGCTTAGCAACCTCGGCTAGTAACTCGCTAGCGCTAATTGGTCGCCCGAAATCTTCGTCGGCAACTACACTCGCATAAAAGGCGCTGTCACAGCCGACGTTGATTTGGTCTTTATATATACTTGGCTTTGCATGTAAATGCCCACTGACGCTCCACATGTGCGGTCGTTCACCAATTTCAAGCGGGAAATGTGATAAAAATAGTTGCTGCTTATGTAACTTAATACGGTGCATATACGTCCAGTCGAACTTATTTGGCGAAAACTGCGATTGTAACCAGCGCATGTCACTACTACTATCATGGTTGCCTTTTAGCAGGACGATTTTACCTTTTAATTGCGAAATAATCAGTGACGTATGTAGGCGCGACTTGCCAAAGGCGAAATCGCCGCAATGGTAAACAATATCGTCATCGGCAACTACCGCGTTCCAGTTCGCTATCATGCGCTCGGTCATTTCCTTTTCGTCGGCAAACATGCGCTTGCGGTTGCAAAATTCGAGTATGTTGGCGTGCCAGTAGTGAGTATCGCTAATAAACCACTGTTTCATGCAACCAACTCCCATTCATAACCTTACTCACCAATTGCGCCGTTCCTTAGATAGCGTAAAAGTAGTAAGCTATACCCACAAATATCAAGTAACGTGTCGTCGATAGACTCGCCAACTTCGTCCGGCACCCCGTCAATTACTAACGAACGCAATCGGCTCAATTTATCATCGAGACGTATCACGGTCGCAACTGCTCCGTATTGGTCGAGCTGTCTATCGTGACTATTGCCGTATCCGCGATTCTTGCGCCCTAGTAAGTCGACAAGCTCGGCGCTAATGGTTTCAAGTTGTTGTTCGAAAGTTGGCGGAGTAGTTTCTACGGACTTACTCGGGTATTCCATTTCGTACAAGTCATCTACAGTAATCCGTGTATCCTTCGATTTTGCCATCGTTTAGCCCTCCTTAAAAAATTTCTTTGCCGTTTGTTGCATATTGCGCATTGCTTTCTTCTGAATAATATAGCCGACGATGCCTACTGTGACGATTAGTAAGATTAAACCTACCACAATGGCGCTGATAATTAATAATGTATTCATTCAATCACTCTCCATTTTCCTTGTTGACGTCCGAACTGCTCGGCGCTATTCTTATCAGCGTATGTAATATCAAACTTGTTGCCTTGAATGCGCCCACCGCGATCCCGTACAATACCTTTTATCGTCTGCCCTGCGACCTCAATCTCGACTACTGTGTCAAACGGCACGTTAGGAGGAGCGGCAATAATGCGGTAACCTCGGAAGTAAAGCGATTGATAAAGGTTGTCGCCCTTACTCGTGATTCCGCCGCCTTGCATGGCGTCATTGGCGGGATAATACGCCGTAAATTCGCCTGATTGCCAGTTTCCAATTCTTTTCGCAGGCGGCGGCGTTGCCTTAGGCGTCTGCTTTACTTCTGCTCGTTTCAACTTTATTAGTTCTGCGTCTTTTTGCGCTAACTGCGCTTTTAATGCCGTAATTTGCTGACGTTGATGGTCGCTTTCTGCACGCCATACCTGCGCATGAGGTGCAACTTGGTTCGCTAATTGTTGTGCCTCAATTGACGGCGCTGGCGGACTAACAACGAGCCCAGCCGTCAATAAAAGCGAAGTTAATATCGTACTAATAGGCGTCACCTTCAATCGCCACAAACGACTTAACCGCTTCAACACTTTGCGCGCCAGCTAAGCGTCGTTGCTCGATGATTTGCCCTTCTTCATTTTGACGATATAACACGAGTACAGGCACCGAAGTGACGCCACTTGAGCGAAACAACTCCTCACCGTCAAGTTCTAGCTTGCGTTTTTCAAGCGCCATGTGTGGCGGTAATGTAACTTGTTGTAGCGCCATTTGGGTTGCTATGCACGGCTGACAACCGCCTTTACTGAATAATGTTAATATGTATTGACTCACTCTTCGTCACCGTCCCTAAAAACGGTATAGCCTGCGAATGCAAAAGATATAATAATTGTAATCCACATCAAAGTGTCAACGGGAAATTGCGATGTAAAGATGGACGCAATAAATCCGCATGCTAAAATAATAGCGCCGAAAATAATTATACTGACTATCCAACTTGTTAAAAATGTGAAAAATGCGTTAATTACTTTCATTCAATCAATCCTTCCGTAATAGCTTTATAAAGTGCAATGGCAACCGCGTCGCTTTCATCGTCGCTAGCAAATTCCCCTTTGTAACCTGTCCAGCGCCGCACAGCGTCGGCAACTTCTTGTTTGTCGGCTTTGCCGTTGCCAACGACGTATTTTTTAATGGTTGCTGGCGTAATGGGGTCGTCGGTGAAGTCGAGGCGAAACGTACCTAGCGCCTCTTCGGTTGCCGCCCACGCTGTAAATACGGGATAATTCTGTTTCCATGTGCGTCCTTGAAAGAGTTCGCGCACAACGTAGTCGAATCCTTTAGCGCGGTGCTTGTTGATGAAGAATACTGCCCACGCGTATACGACGGCTTTACGCTCAATTAAGCTTTGCTTTGACGTCGTTTGCACGTTTGATATGTCGATGATGGACGCTTTGCCGTTGCGAACTTCGACTAACGCAATGCCTGGGCGTCCGAGGCTTGTGTCGAACGCCAGAATGCGGATGGGCTTAGCACTAGGCATTGACGGACTCATATACCGCATCATATTCGTCATTGTCAAAGTCGAAAAGAAGTTCACCGCTAATGCGTTCGTCCATATAAGAAAGACTAGTATCGTTTTCTATCAACATACGGAACTCATCAACAGGACGCCCATCAAATTTCGTAATATGAATGACATCCCCTTTGCGCGGGTCGCGGTCGACCTCAACGTAAGGTTTTCCTTTGTAGGTAATACGTTTTTGCACTAATTCGTATACTGCGTCATAACTATCTTTAATGTGCTTCGATTGCACACACAAAAGCGACGAAGCTCCCAGTACAATGTGGTCTAGCCATACGTCGCCATCACTGTCGACCTTCTCTACTTTCGCTAGCTCATTGCCTTGAGTAGTAAAGCGTTGTAAGTCTGTCGCGCTCGTCACATTAATGACATCGCCCACTTTAGGCGCTCGATTCACTTTTACATACTCTTTGCCTTTATATGTAACGTAATATGGGCGTCCTAGCGGAGGTTTAAGACGAATCTCACCTGTACTTTCATCCAATGTAGGTACGCTAATACCATAAAACGGACTTGACTGCATAAAACAACTTGGGTTCGGAATACTCCACGGCGATTTTGCTTTTGCCTCTTCTAACTGTTTCGCTAATCGTGCGATACTCGCTTCTAAACCCTCAATTTTCGATTCAAACCCGCGTTTCTCCTCTAAATAACGTTTTTTCTTGCTCATACAGAGTATTTGCTACTTCACGTCTTACTTCGCCAAAAATCGTACTCATTTACATCGCTCTCCTATCCATAATATCTTGGTATGCGTCGTAATATTGCTCTTTTTTATAATCAGGTATGCCTGATTTTAACGCTCGTTTGACAAACTCTTTGACTTCGGTCAGCTCATCGTTTGTGAGCGACTTAGCCGTAGCCGTTTTGTACGAGTTAAACGTCCATGCATCGATGTCAAACGGCGGAGGTGACTTCGTTTTAACTGCGTCGAGCACCTCGGTAAAGTAATCGAACAGTTGCGCGCGATCCTCATCAGTAAACTCGTAGGCAAAAGCGCGCACATCGGGCGCCTCATCATACATCGTAAACCATCCCTTTTTACTCGCGTTTACATACAAAATAATGTAGTAATCGAGCGGCTGACCTGTGTCGGTGTCGCGATACATATGCGAGTAGGCAATCGCCTGCTTAATGTGTTTGTCCTCGGCACCTTTCATGCTGAACGCGCTTGTTTTGCTGTGCGTCGTTTGCTTCGATTTAATTTCCAAGCCGACGCGGTATGCACTGCCATCGGGCGCAGTATAACGCATGATGCCGTCGCATGTGCCGTACAAGTAGAAGTCATGACCGTTATGACTTACGGGCACGTTGCGCTTTGCGAAGTCTTCAAAAACGGGCGTGCCGTCAGCATTACGTTCGAAGACGAACGCAGGGTCGACGCCTGTAAGCTTTTTATAGTGCTTTTCAGTGAACAGTAAATCGCGTTGAATCACGTCGCCAATGGCGGTGCCGAGCGTTGTCCAGCGTTTTTGATGTGGCGGTTGTCCTTCATTGTCGCGTTTTGCACCTAGCTGTTTTAAGTAAAGCTCTCGTTGACTGCTTCCGCTTGCCGACGGGCTAAAGTACGGCTTTTTCGGAAACAACTTGGGCGGGTCGGTGTACCAGCGATGAATTTGCGAGTCGAGCTGCGCGTCCCAAACTTCGGACTTTGCGTGGTATGTATTCAGCATGTCGATAAACTGCTGTGCGAGCGTTTCGGGCGTTGGTTTAGTCACGGTCTTCTGCCCATTCTTCGTGTACAATGTTGTGTTTAGCTAATATTAGCCCTAAAGACTCGTAAACCCGGTCATACTCACCCTCCCACGTGTTAGAAAGTCTAGCAGTGACCTCCTCACTAAAGATATTTGTGTCGGAAATGGTTTCGTTGTAATTTTTACTTCCGATTCCCCCAACAGCGGCGTATAACATAGCCGCCTCAGACATCGTCATTGTTAATGTAATCTTTTTTTTCTTCAAATACTACAGGCGTAATTTCTTCCATTTACAAAACCCCCTTCAATGATTTTAATTCTTCGCGCCACTGTTCCGTTGTCGGCGTGGGCACGGGGCGCGCTGTCTTAGCGTGTTTAACTTTCGCCTGTTGATGCGCAGTTAATGGCTTTACAGTTGCACTATGAAAATTGCCTACCAAGTCCATGCGCCCTTTGAACGTCGTTGTCACCGTCAGCTCGAACAGTGCGTGACTTGGGGTATGCTCGACAATGTAGTACTCTTTTAGCGCGCCTCGATTCTGATATGACTGGCGCACTTCAAGTAGAATATAGCCGTCGCTGGTGCCTTCGGCAAGCGCCCCTGTTCGTTTAAAATCCTCAACCGCTTCTTTTGTTACGTTTAATTTAGTCAATAATACCGCCTCTTTCTTTTACAAATTCGTCCCAGCGAACTGCATCGCCCCAACGTTCCATGTATATTTCGACATCACTTTCATTGTCGACACCTTCAAGTAAGTAAGATTGCGTCATAACTTCGACAAGCAAGTCTCGCTCCGCTTCTGTAATGTCGGCTGGCGCCTCAACTAAAAGCTCGTCATGTACTGTTGCTAGCGGGTGGAAATCACGCCCCTTAGCGCGCAGCTCTGCCAAAACCTGTGACATTTTATTCATAGTAACCTTCGTCTGTATTGCCGCTTCTCCTTGTACACGAGCATTACTGCACTGCAACAACGGGCGATATTCGCCTTTCATTGCGTCAGGCAATCGGCGTTTTCGTGCATTATCACCAATCCAAACGAAACCATTACGTTTTACAAAAGTCTTATTATCGGCTGTCCACTGTGCCAACTTAGGCATTTGAGCACCTAGTGTCGCTTTTAATTCATGCGCTTCTTTTGTTGTAATACCAAGCTGTTCGCCCATTGTGCGGTCGCCTGTACCATATATGTAAGCTAAAAAGCCAGTTTTCGCTCTTTTTCGCTCTTTGCTGTCCTTGCTAATTTCGTGCTCGGGTGTATCATAAGCGATAGAAGCAAGCGCGATATACGGGTCGCGCCCCTCGCGAAATGCTTTTAGCAAAAATTCTTCCTTTACCTTAGCCGCTGCAATACGCCCTTCCTGATTCCCAAAATCGAGCCCAACAATGACTTTATTTTCGGGCGCAACGATTATCTCGCGGGCTTCTGGCGGCAAGTTTTGAGCGTTGAAACCTCCGCTACTACTTAAACGCCCAGTCGCTGCGCCGTTCGCCTGATAGCTAGGGTGCAGTCGTCCTGTTTTCGGCTCAATGAGATTAGGCAACTTGTTGATGTAAGTTCCGTAAAGTTTCGTATCAAACTTGAATTTCAAATATTTTTTGATTAGAGGGAATTTATTAGCGAGCGGCTTTAACACCTTTTTAGCGTCAACACTTTCTAGCCTTTGCCCTGTTAGTTTTTCGAGCTCGGGGCGTAGTTGCGCTGGACTGTTTATATTGATACCGTTAAGTTCATCGGTTAGTTCTTCGCGTAGTTCCTCGATTTCGGAGCCTAACTTTTGTGCGTACTCTGCGGCATACACTTGATCGATGACAAAGCCGGTTGCCTCTGTTTCTACTAAGGTTTCTACAAAAGGCATTTCTACTTCCATAAAGTATTTATATATAGAAGGGAAACGTTCAAAATGCTTTTGCTGGAATCGCATAAGTTTGAGTGTAATATCGCCGTCCTTTGCCGCATACGCTGTAGCAACTCGTAGGTCGCTAACCGTTTCAAAACCATTCTTACCGAAAAGCTCCTCATAAGTTAAAGACGGAATATTCAGGTATTTTTTCACCAATTTCTTCAAAGCATAGCTAGGCTCATTCTCATTCAGCATTGTCATAGCAGGCATCGTGTCGAAATACAACCCGTTCAAGGTAATACCTAAGTCATTTTTTAAAATCGCAATATCATAACCTGCATTGTGAGCGATTTTCTTTATTGCACCATTTTCGTAGTAAGGTTTGAGTTGTTGCGCTACATACTCCGCGTCCAACTGAATTTCTTTCGTTATGTGTCGGACGGGGATATACGCATGTAGGTCAGCGTCCACTGCACTTATTACATGCCCTACGAGGTAATCGCGGTACACATTAACGCCTGTAGTTTCGACGTCAAATACCAACACCTGCTCGCCGTCCAATATCGCTAGAAATTCGTCGAGCCTTTCAACTGTTTGAATCAGCCAGTAATTGTCGGGCATGTTGGCGACCATATCGTCAAGCACTTCTTGCTTATGTATTTCCTTTACTTGCACCCACAACCGCTTGACCTCGGCTTTGCTTAGGCGCTTGTTGCTTGCCACTGCGCTTGCTTCGCGCCCGATTTTGCCCGCTTCCATGGCGGCTTTAACCTCGGCAATCATGCGTTGTGCAGTAGCGTCATTTTTCAACGAGGCAAGGCGTTGCCAAGCTTCTTCGAGCGTTTCGGTACTCGCTTTTTTGCGCTTGGCTGCCTCGGTTAGCGTAGTGGTCGGCGTATGCGTGGCGTCTAGGTTGAGTGTTAATTGTACTTTCGGTGCCATGCGCATTACCTCCTTAGCTTAAGCGTTCAACTGGCGCAACAAGTTTAATGTCCGAACGTAATGTATATGTACCACCGCCATTATGCCTAGGAGTTACATGCTTCAAGTGAACACAGCTAGTTCGAACAGCATCAACTTCGTGAATACTGCCGACAACGTTATAGCCATTAACATTATTCGGTTTCCTTATAATTTGCACAAAATCGCCAATTTTGAACTCGTCAACTTCGCGCCCGAATTTAACGAATGATTTTTCACGTTCGGAAAAATTACAACGGTAGACTGCTTTAATTTCTCGTAATCGCAAATGATTAGAGATATTGACATCGTCTTTAATGTTGGCATCACCGTCAGAATCTACAGAAAGAACCTTGTATTTCTTCCCTACAGTTAAATCTCGGTGGGGGACGTTTGAAATAACATAATCCCCAACCTCTAGTGCGCCCTCAACTTTGTCATATCGTAGCCCATCAACTTCAATAGAAGAACCATCAGGCTGCGCAGTTGACTTAAGTAGTTGATAAGCCGTATAGTTGTCATCATTCCAAGTAAAAAACTCGTCGCCGTCATCGTCTTTGATAACAGCATCACCTTCGAAAAATTCAACCACCTTATAAAGTTTACCAGAGGTTAAATAGTTGCGTGTTACTTCCTCATACATTATATAGTCACCTATTTTAGGTACATCAACTTTTATGTATACCATTATTTTTGTTTCAATTTGAGTTGTCATCTATAAAATTCCTCCTACGCACCAAGCAACGTGTATTTCGTTGCTGACACTTCTGTATTTTCTTCGTTTAACCAATATTCTTTCTTACCTCGACAGTCGAAAAGATACGCAATGTTTCCTTCGACGCCTATTATGTAATCAACATCGGTCGGCATGTATGCTTCGCCCTTGCTGTTTGTCGCATAAATAACGGGCTGATTGTCGCGGTCATGTCGCCGACGCACTGTCTTGACCTGCACACGGTGGAATGCGCCCGTTTCAGGGTCGCGCCCAAGCAAGTCATATAATTCGGGCACAAGTGGTTTGCTAACTTCCCAGCCTAGCTCGGTCATTAAGAGGCAACTGGCAACTAGCTCGCTCACTTCGCCACGCACTGATGTATAATGCGCCATTTTAAAACGCTTCTGTTGCGTCTTTCTCTGCGACTTCCAGTCCAATTCGACTGATATCAAAGCCAGCTGCAACTAAATTATCGACTTGCTGATTGTAGTCAGCTACGAATGTAAGTCCGTTGAAATTTGGCTCTAGTGTGTCGATATCGACCTTCGCAAAGTTCAACTGTTGCTTATCAGTTAACTCGTCCTCAATGTCGATAATCGGCGTCATTGCTACGACGGTGTCTTTGCCACTACCACTTTTTTCGAGCTCGAACGCTAGGCGATTTAATTTGCCTTTTGCGTGTTGCTTCTTCGTCACTGTCAGTACTGCTTGTGCCTGCAATTTGCTCATGTCAATGTAGATAAGCGCCCCTGTGTCAAGGTCAACAAACGGCAAGATGAAACGTTGCTTGGCACGAAATACGCCTGCTTTTGCAAGTAAAGATTTAACCGGTTCTTCTTTCTTGTCGGCGCCATCATTTAGCAACGGCTGTGCTTGATCCATGTAATACTTAGATGCCAAATCCCACGGAGTCAAATTGTCAACCGCATAACCCTTATCATTCTTAGTTGAGGGCACTTCGGGCTCAAAGCTATTTGCTCGACGAAAAGATTCACCGTCGATTGTTGCGTCTTTGTAGACGCCGAAGCTATCAAACGTTGCGATTTTGTCGGGTGCCAATGCCTTTACTAAGAAGGTTGTGCCTGATGCGAACTTTGAAAATTTACTATCATTTCCTGACGCCCCTTGCCCGCCATCTTCAAGCATTGATAATGCTCCTGTTCCTACTACTACCATGTATCATTCTCCTTTTCGTTTTAATGTTCAAGCAACGGAGTTGAACTTCCCTCGCCCGCAACACAACATGACCGCGCTGGTATAACTTTCGCGAGCAGTTACGCTGTGTTGCCGACGAAGCAATACGTCGACTTGGTATATATTCATTATACACTGAATTTTCAATCAAATGTTCCCATAACACTAATTCACATTCAAAAAATTATTGGCGTCTTTTTCGCCCTTATAATCGGCATAGCGTATTTTGAAATGCCCGCCCAATTCCATTTTTAATTGCTGATTGAGTTTAGCGCCTTTGTCATCGTTGTCGCCCGCTAAAATAATTTCCTCGACAGGCATACGCAACAGCAACTCGCGCTGTGCATCGCTAAGGGACGAGCCCCCAACCGCAACCCCAATACCGCCCTTTTCAATTGCGCACCAGCTCATTGCGTCGATTTCAGCCTCGTTAATGGCAACAGTAATTGGACGCTCGCGGTAAACGACATCGAGCCCGAAAACTAACTCGTCAATAGGCGTTGCGCCGCCCTCAAACCAAAAATCTTTACGGTCAACTCGACGGTATTTAATGTTTGCGAGCAAGCCGTCTTTCGTGCGCCAAGGCATGACGGCTTTTTCCTCGTCACCGCCGACGCCATATAGGCGCTGAATATCGGCAGTTATGCCCCGACTTTCTAGGTATGCGCTCGTATCGGGCGTAGTCATGTCGCTTAGTATTACGAGGCTATCAAGCGGTTCAAGCTGTTTCAGCCGTGGAGATAATTTTAGTTTTTCAACGTCGGGAAAGCCGTATTTTTCAAGTAGCCAGTCTGCAGTCATGCCGTAAGTCCAGCCGCGTAAATTTGCCAATAGCGACACAAAGTTACCTTTTTCTTTTGCCGTGTCAAGGGCGCCCGAGTCTCCCCAAACGCCCGCATAATCGCCTTCTAAATTGACGAAAAACGACGGGTGACTATCGACACGAAACGGACTAGCTGCGATAAGTTTGGCGTCCGTCCAGCGCGCATTGTACCAGTCGTAATCGGCTAGTTCGGCGACAATATCGACGTTAACGGTTTGGTCGTTGATTTTAATTGTTTGCATTCTAATCCCTCATTTCAAAAATTTGAGTGAGCGCCTTTTTAACTCTTTGATGCGAAACATTATTGCCTTGTACTAATGCATTATTTACTTCTTTTATTAAGAACCCCGCTTGGCTTAACTGATACTCAAAATCAAATTTACTTTGGTTAATCTCGTCTCTGGTTTCAGTACAGCAATATAAGTGGACGTTTATCCTTTTTCCGTAAGGCGCGTACACATCTACAGAATTCTTATGCGTGCTTCCTTTACTACATACGCTTAATTCAGCCATTTCAGTGTTGAGCGTATATAATCGCTTAGTATATGTGACGTTCACATGATGTGTATATTCAAAATCAAATTTCCTATCAATAAAGGTCTCCGCATTTTCCTCAACAAGTGCTGATAGTTCACGTATCCCAATTCCACCTACGCCAATTAAGTCGGATACTGTTTCTGCGTCTTGCCTTGTATTAAAAAGTCCAATACGTTCTTCCGGATGTTCTATGTAATTAGCGTCTCCCCAAGAAATATTATCCTCCAATTCATCGTAAGCCTCATAGTAAAGCTCGTAGATTTTGCTCAATTTAACTCCTCCTAAAATTCACGCACGAGCGCGGCTTCGTATTCGATTTCCTTAACGACGCCGTACGAAGGCATGAAAACAAGCTCTGCCTGCACGTCTTCACCTCCCGAACGCCCTTTTTTAATTGCAATAACGCCCGTATCGTCCGCCGAGTCAAACGCTAAAAGTGCGGCGGCATCTTCTAGAATTGCTTTTGATTTTTTAACTTCGCTACGGCTCGGAATACTAATCGAACGGGCTCCTTCATCATTGCGACTTTCCTTTTCTTCTTCGGCTTGTGTCACGGCAATAATAGCCGTCTTCGTTTTGCCCGCTAGGCGACGCAGTTTTTTACTTGTTGCTGCCACGTCGCCTCCTGCTGTTTTTGATGTATTTTGCTCGAAGTCCATGTAATAAATTGGGTCAATGACAACAAAGTTGGCGCTGACTGCTTCAATGTCTGCTTGTAACGCAGCAAGGTCGCGTCGGTCAAAATTGTCATCATCGACCGAACGCAAGGTAATCGAGCCTTTCACGTGCTGCCCTTCGCCGAGTTCTAGCGTGAATACTCGGAATGCCTGCTCGAAAGTCTCGTCAAGCTTGCCCTGCTGCAAGTCGCGGTTGTAGAATCCCGTTTTATAATCGACGCCATCAATTTGAGCATTGAATATTTGTCGGCGCGCACTCAAACTGCTGTATGCCCTCGCCATCCACTCAAACCACGGCATTTCCAGCGCCCAAATTAGCACATGTGCGCCATTACATGCGGCTTCAAGCGCGTCTTCCATGACGATAATGGATTTACCACGCCCTGAACGACCATAAACAGCATACATATTGCCTTCGGTGTACCCGCCCATTTCTCGGTTGATAGTCGGAAATTTCGACGCCCAGACCTTGTTCGATTCGCCAGCCTTGCGTTTCTCATACTCGGTCAAAAACTTTTCACCGTCGAGCAGAACGTTCGTGCCGAGCCCCGTGCTTATTTTTGCATTGACTTTGATTTCGTGCATTGCCTGCTCGATGTATTCGGCGAACTCGATGCTGTCCATCGACTCAAATTTCGCTTGCATAGTCGGGTCTTCGAGCAGTTGAAATATCGCCACTTTCCCACTGTAATTTTTCACTTGTTTTGCTAAGTATGTAAAACTGTCCGTGACATCAGGCACATAATCAAAGTTGGCGACGCTTGTGGCAACTGTTGCATACGAAGGCATTTCGCCTTGTGCCTCGTAATAATCGCGTAGAAACTGGTATGTATCGCGGTCAACACGCGTAGGCATGTCGGTTGCTGTAATATTGTATTTCGTCAACTGCGATATATCTTGCTCATTGATGACTTTGCAAAGTAATAATTGCGCAAATTGTTTACTTGACATGCGCTATGCCTCCGTTTCTTTTTGTAATTTTTCGATTAACTCGTACGCCGCTCGCTCCTTCGCCTCAAAATCGCTTAGCCCTGTTGCTTTGTATGCGCCTTGTGCAAAGAGAGCATCGTCGAGCAGTTCGTCTATGTATTGCGCTTGTTCGGCTGGCGTCATGGTATTTTTAAGTTGGCGAGGTGCATCGTCTTCATTTTCTATTTTCATGCGTTCAGTTAATATACCAGTACGCAAATACTCATCAGCGTACTTGGCGCGGCATATTAAAACAACGTCTTCTATGTATGCAAGGGAATATCGCCCGTTCATGTCGGTAAGGTCAAACTCAACGTCGAACTCTTCGGTGTTCTCGTTAATGATGCGTCGCTCCGTTATCGTATCAACAAAGTAATTGTCGGCGTAACCTTTTACGCGCACAAGGTCGCCTATGCCTATATTGTGTTTCACGTTATTTACTCTCCGTCACTGTATATGGAATAATGCTTTCCGGCATGTAGTTAACCTCGTATTTATACTTATTGACTGCCGCGCCTTCTAAATCCTCTACAACGTACATGTTCCAGCCCGTCATATTAATAAGGTGCTTTTTATACGTATTCTTTTCGGTTTCTGCAACAATTACAAGTTTGTTCTTGTCGCTTGTATCAACCGATATCCGCCCAATAACCTCGAATTCTACCTTGTCGGTGCGTACGTTAATAATGGCAACGCGTCGTACTACGTTAAAATTGTCGGCTTCTTTACTGACATTATACGATACCTTGTCTGCTTCCGTACATGCTGATAGTGTGAGCGCCATTGCTCCGACTAATAAAACCGCTACTAATAATTTTTTCATTTATTTTTCCTCCTCAAATTAACATTTACTATTTGTCTAACAAGTAATCATACCAGTCAACTTCTTCTACCAGTGCTGTATCCGTCAGGCGCATAAAATCAGTTTTACAAACTTCAACCCCTTGCACTTCTTCAGCTGCCCAGACCAGAAAGGCAATATACTTTTCTCTTTCTTTTTCAGTAAGTTTATCCTCAGTCATTACTTCCGCCTCCTCAACTCATAATTAAAAGTAAAACGCACCACGCCATGATTACCAATATTGCAATCGCCATTATCACTCCGCCTCCCCATCCGCAATCCACACGCCTTTAACACCCGAAATACCATTCCAACTTTCTTGCTTGTTGAAATAGCAAGTAGCGTGTTGATCTCGATAACTAAGAAGCTTAGCGGGGTCATGTAAATAACCCTCTTCCGCATTCTCGCGCTCTGTGAGGAGTTTATCCGCAATTCTAATAGCTTGAATCATCGGAGCATCTTCATCTACTCCTGTTCCCAGGGCTATTTTTACACACGACTAGCGCTTGATTAA
>NZ_AODK01000060.1 GCF_000525975.1 Listeria rocourtiae FSL F6-920 | reverse complement strand
CAAGAACGGCTTTTTACTGCGGCCGCTCCAGTTTTTTTCGGAGCTGAACGGGCCGTTTCAGCTTTTCATGTGATCCAGCTTCAGAAGCCAGCCTCTCGGAAATTTCGGTGCCTCCGTAAAAACCAAAAGAGGGTTTTCACTACGCCCCCTAACAATTTCTGTCGAGGCTAACGGGCTTCTTCAGCTTTTCATGTTATACTTAACAAAACACAAAATAGATATGAGGTAGAATTATGCGATTTGATAAGATTGGTTCGGATATTGAGCGGGCGCTTGCTGGTTTGGGTTATAAGGAAGCGACGGAGGTGCAGCGTGAGGTTGTGCCGTTAGTTTTGGAGGAGAAGGATGTTGTCGTGAAGGCGCAGACTGGGAGCGGGAAGACGGCTTCGTTTGCGATTCCAATTTGTGAGCTTGTGGAGTGGGGCGAGAATAAACCGCAAGCGTTGGTCTTGGAGCCAACGCGGGAATTGGCGGCACAGGTTCAGGCAGATTTTACGAACATTGGGCGGTTTAAGCGCATTAAAGCGACGGCGATTTTTGGTAAGTCTCCTTTTGCGAAACAAAAATTGGAATTGAAACAGAAAAGTCACGTTGTCGTTGGAACGCCGGGGCGAACGCTGGATCATATTGAAAAAAGGTACGCTAAGTTTGGAGAAAGTGCGCTATTTGGTTATTGATGAGGCGGATGAAATGCTGAATATGGGCTTTATTGAGCAGGTTGAGGCAATTATCCAAGCGCTGCCGAATAATCGCGTGACGATGCTGTTTTCAGCCACATTACCAGCAGATATTGCAATGTTAAGTGATAAATATATGAAGGCGCCAGAGCATGTCGAAATTGCTGCTACAGGACTAACGACCGCAGACATTACGCATGAAAAAGTGACGGTGAAAGACGATAGCAAAATGGTTGCGTTACGAGATACGTTGATTGTGCAAAATCCCGAGAGTGCGATTATTTTTTGCCGGACGCAAGAGCGTGTAGATGAAACGTATGACCAGTTGTGTCGCATGGGATATCCCGCTGAGAAAATCCACGGTGGCTTAACACAAGAAGATCGTTTTGGCGTGATGAACGATTTTTAAACGCGGCCTGTTTCGCTTTTTAGTGGCAACGGATGTGGCGGCGCGTGGAATTGATATTGAGAATATTTCACTTGTCGTGAACTATGATGTGCCACTTGAAAAAGAGAGTTATGTGCACCGGACAGGTCGGACGGGGCGCGCTGGGCGTAGCGGGAAAGCAATCACTTTTGTAACGCCGTTTGAGAATCGTTTTATCGGTGAGATTGAGGAGTATATTGGCTTTGAAATTCCACAAGTCGATTTGCCGAATGATGCGATTGTAGCAGCACGTAAACAGGCATTTGATGAGAAAATGGAAGAGGCACCAGTCGTGAAGAAGGATAAGAGCGCGGCGCTAAGTAAAGATATTATGAAGATTTATTTTAATGGTGGCAAGAAGAAGAAGCTACGCGCTGTGGATTTCGTGGGGACGATTGCGAAGTTGGAAGGGATTAGCGCAGATGATATCGGTATTATTACGATTGAGGATAACGTATCGTTTGTTGAAATTCTGAACGGTAAAGGTGCGCAAGTGGTGAAAGCGATGCAAACTGTCACTGTGAAAGGGAAAAAATTGAAAGTCAGTAAAGCACGGAGATAAGCGAAAAGATGCCTAGTCAGTGCGATTAGGCATCTTTTTTTCTGTAATTTTTCAACAGCAGGTAGATTAGCAGGTGACCATATCAAATGGTGCATTTCGCTAGGAACGAGCCATTGCATCGCTTGGTGGACATGCATAGTTGGTTCACCAGTGATGAGTTCGCACAGAAAACAAGTAAGATGGACGTTGGCAAATTCATAAGCATAAACAGTGTGCTGAAAAGCTTTCGTTACGGCGATGTCACAACCGATTTCTTCTTGAACTTCGCGAATAAGAGCTTGTTCGGGCGTTTCACCAGGCTCGATTTTGCCACCTGGAAACTCCCAGTCAGCGCCGTTTACTGCGGAGTCGGCACGCTGGACACAGAGGATTTTTCCATCCTTTTGAATAATGGCGCCGACGACATGGATATCTTTTTGCATGGGGGCCTCCTTTTTCTCTTTATCATAGCATAAGTGAGTAGGATTGCGCTGTTAACTAAATGGAGAAATGTGAAACTGCTTGAAAGGTCTTTAATCTGTAAAATTCCTACAATTTTGTTTGGATGATTTTGCAAAGTATAGCTAGTTTCGCTATAATGAATATATTGTAAAATTTCAGTAATAAATAGCTGTGAGATAAATTAAGTTATCTATTAAGCTGTATAATATTTCATAGGCTACAGTATCATGATGAAGTGGAGAGATTTTTTTGTATAATTTTAGAGTTATTCCAGCCAAAGAGAATATTTTTATAGAAACAAAGAATAGGTTTCAAGATATATTAGAGGATTTTAAGCATTATGCAGAAACTTTAACTATTGAAGCTGGAAATGCCAAGGCGAAAAGTGGTAAGGCTGATTCTTATACTAGGTATCTTATAAGATTAATCATTTTCTACGAAGAAAGTAACAATGATGAGTTGAGTGATTTGACTTCGTTTGAAGCATTAAAAAAAAATAGAGGGAATAAAATATATTGAGGGATTTAAACAATTTAATCAGGAATCTAATCGCTTTTATAGCGCTACAATAAGTTGTTATTTGGCATATGTAACTTATAAAAATACTACTGATGATGAATTGATAGGTGGAGAGCTTGACAACTTATCAAATATTTTGAGTGACAAGGAATACAGCGTTAGAGAGGAACAGGCAAGATATTTAGTTAATGAGCCTAAAGCAAAACCTGATAAAGGTAGGAATAGTGTAATTTCCTCTTATCCAAGAAATTACAAGGAGGCAAGGGAGGCCAAGATAAGAAGTAATTGGACATGCGAGTTTAATCAACAACATGGGACGTTTATTAATAATATAAATAATAACCCCCATGTCGAGGCTCACCACCTTATACCTATGGCGGCGCAGGATTACTTTGAAAATACTATAGACTTTGCCGATAATATTGTTTGTCTTTGTCCGACTTGTCATAGCAGGATACACTATGCTGTGAGAGCTGAAAAAAAGGAAATGATAATAGAGCTTTTTAAGCGAAGAAGAAATTTATATTTGCGTCATGGGGTAGAAATTAATGAAAAGCTACTTTTAAATTTTTATGGGATTATTTAAAATTAAAATAATGTTTATGATAGTTTAAAAGGAGCCAATATGAAGTGAAATGATTAAAAAGCTTGCAATAAATAGAGCGCACGGAGTTTGTCAACACGCACTTTTTATAGTTTTTTGTCAAAAAAGAAAGCTGTGTAGGCTATGAAATGAAGTTCATTGCTTACGCAGCTTGTTTTATGTTCTCCGAGCTTATTAATAGTTTATTAAATAAAAACTTTGGAACGGTAGCAATCAATTAATACGCGGTATCTATTTTCTTTAGTTCGTCGCCAATGCGTTTAACAATACCTGTTACTAAAGCATTTCCCATAAAGAACCATCTCATTCTATCCGATACTTCAATAACATCTCCAGAAGAAATTTGTTTATATTTTGTCCAGTTATCAGGAAAATCTTGGAGCCTTTCAGCTTCGACAGGAGTTAGAAGGCGATATCTGCCGTTTATTTTTATTAAATGTGTAGATCTGTTAATAGTTCCTTCTGATGTAAGCATTGTTCGACCTGGTAAATCTAGCGAATCATGGGGACTCATGCCGCCTTCTGCATAGATATAAGTATGACCTGTCTCTGATGTTCTTTCTATTTTTTTGGGACCTCTTAAGTAGGCGAACTTCTCAAGTTTGTCTCCTGTAATGTAGTATTTTTCATCTACTTCATGCTCGGGCTGCAAAATCTCTTTTAGTGTAAGGGGTTCCTCTTCCATAGTTGACTCAGTATCAATAGAATAATATCTGCCATGACGCATAACACCTGAGTTCCAAATCTGCCCAGTGAAGTTGTCTGAGATGTCCACTACATCATTTGAAAGCATGCCAAAAGTATGACGATTTTTATTAGCTGTGGGTTTGACTGGGAATTGTCGTGCAAAAAGCCCTGTTTGGAAAATATAATTATCGTAGGCATGACCATCAATGTCATCTGTAAATAAATTAAAATGTTGACTATCTTCTTTTTCAAACAAGTTATCGATATTTTTAGCCCATTTTAAATCATTACGGTATACAAAGAAGAAAACTCGCTTTCTACGTTGGCTTCTACCATAATCAGCAGCATTAATAACACGCCACTCAACTGAGTAATCTAAGTTATTAAAGGCTGCTAGCATAATTGCAAAATCGCGGCCACGCTGCTTTGAAGGTGATTTAAGTAGCCTATCTACATTTTCAAGAATCAAGTATTTGGGCCTAATATGAGTGACTGCTCTTATAATTTCCCAAAAAAGAGTACCCTTTTTTCCTTGAATCCCAAGTTCATGTTTCTTACTTCTTGCAACCGAATAATCTTGGCATGGGAAGCCCCTACAATCATTTCTACACCAGCTTCTCGCATTTCATCAAACTTTGTATTAGGTATTAGTCCTACATCAGTATTTATATGTTCCATACCAGGAAAGCGATATACACCAACTTCAAAAGCATCTTGAGTTTTACGCGATGGTTCAAACTGGTTTGAATAAATAGTGTTAAAGAAGTCTGAGTCAGAATTGTTTAAACCTACAATAAATCCTCCGACTCCATCAAACATTGAGAAAATCTTCATTAACAATACTCTCCTTAACAGAACAAATTTTCGTATGATTTATTATAACCTATATTTTGTTTTTGATCAAGGAGTTTGTATATAAATTTATGGATGTGTTGAAATTTCAGGTAAGATATGGTTACATAGTAATCAAAAGGATGAATTTTGGGGGGGAGAATAAGATGACATATAATTATACCGAAGAATGGTCAAGAGAGAAGATATTTGAAGTTGCTGATGAATTAGTGGGCAAGACACTTGGTGAAATAGATAAATCTGGTTGGCTTGAAAAGAAGGCTAATAAAGGTAAAATTGGGAATATGATACAATCTGATTTTTTTGGTATACCTGCTAATTCAATATCGGGCCCAGATTTTATACATCACGGTATTGAATTGAAAGTAACTCCCGTCTTAGAAAAAAGTATGAGGGACTATACCTCTAAAGAGCGCTTGGTGTTAAGCATGATTAATTATGAGAATGATTATAAAATTCCTTTTGAAGAAAGTGTTGTAAATAAAAAGGCGAAAGATATGTTATTAATTTTCTACCTGCACAAAGAAAATATGCCAGTAAAGGATTTTAGAATAATCAAGACAACACTTTTTGAGCTTCCTCTTGATGATGAGTTACAGGTAAGACAGGATTATGAGGCGATAATTGGTAAAATAAGAGAAGGAAAAGCACACGAAATTAGCGAAAAGCAACAAGTATTTCTAGGTGCTTGTACAAAGGGGCAAGGAAAAGGCAAAGATTTCGTTAAGCAACCGTTTTCACCTGAACTGGCTAAAAAAAGAGCATATTCATATAAAGTTGGCTATATGTCTGCCTATGTCAGAGGTTTATTGCGCTTACAAAAGACAGAGCATATTAATGTTCCAAAAGAAAAGAGTTTTGTTGAGGGAATAAAAGAAATATTAGATACATATAACGAGCGTACTGCAAGCGAAATAAATAATATGCTAAGTGATAAGCAATCAAGTAATTCAAAAAAGTTTTTTATTTAATATCATCAGTGCGATGTTTGAGACGAAGGGCTCTAATGTAAATAGAACAGAGGAGTTTATTAAAGAAGGTTACTGTATAAAAACTATAGTAAATAGACTGCAATCTGGGAAAAATCAAGATATGTCATTCCCTAATATAGATTTTACAGAGATATATAATGATGAATTTGAGGACTCCACTTGGTATGGTTATTTTGCGGAGACTAACTATATTTTAGTAGTTTGGGATGAATATAAAGAGAATGAATATAGATTCATTAAGTATGTTGAATGGACCCCTGGGGAAGAGATACTTATCCCTGCTGAAAAGTTATATAACAAGATTAAATATATGCTAGATAACAATTTAGTAGAGGTTGATAATGAAGGCAAGTCAAATCATGAGACATGGATAGATAATTTGCCTAAAAGAGGCGAATTCGCACCATTACAAATTAGACCAAAAGGGAGTGGAGAAAGCGTTATTATTAATTTACCAAACAGTCATCAAAGAATTAAAAAGAAAAGCATTATGATTGATAAATCGTATATGCGTAGGATTGTAGGTCTAGATTAATTTTTTGTGGGTTTGTCAAGAAAAGTGTGTAATTAAGAAGAATGTGATCCTATCCTTTTCTTTAGTTTAGTCAAGTAGCAAACCCCAAAAGAATTTAAGTATTGTGTAAACATAAAAAATAAAGCCTGCTACTTTTCCATTTAAAAAAGGAGGCAGGCGGTTATAATAAACATGTTACGAAGTTGTCACTAAACGGTAGTCATACATTTAGGGAATGTAAAATATTCACTTGAGAGAAGCATGGCTAATTCCCATTCATCGATTTTTTTGCATAAGAAACATCCAAATCCAAATCTAAACCCGGATATTTCAACGCCAAGCCTTCAATACACGTAATAAATCGTTGACTCTGTAAAACTGCGGAGATATCTTCAAACACCTCGCTTAGCCAAGCTAATATTTCTGGATTGCAATTTTGGAAATAATCGACAGTATCATCTTCATTCTTTGTAAATATATTCGTAAGTCTCTCCCATTCTTTTTGGACGCTAGGGTCATCGGGATGAAGACTTTTTCTTCGGTTTACTATATCAGTAACTAGCTGGTTGTCTATCATTTCAATCAGTCCTTTTCGTTTTTATGGTTGTCTAGAGTTGTCTGGAATTATTGTACCGACCTTGCCATCAGTTTTTATTATGCCAACACGAACCCCTTTATATTCTGAAAATGTCCATATACCATCAAGAAGGTCTGCGTTACTTGGTAATTTAGCTATATAATCGCCTGCTTCAAAAATCTGCTTTTCAGAC
Organism: Listeria rocourtiae FSL F6-920; assembly: GCF_000525975.1. Taxonomy (GTDB): domain Bacteria; phylum Bacillota; class Bacilli; order Lactobacillales; family Listeriaceae; genus Listeria_A; species Listeria_A rocourtiae. The sequence continues at coordinate 23,391 of NZ_AODK01000060.1, read as the reverse complement.
TAATTATCTGGGAACAAAGCCTGTTCTTCACCAGTTCTTTTAAATTTATTTTTATGACTCGGAATATTTCCAATGCGTACACCATTAGGATATTCTTTTAAGACGTTGAACGCAATACCATTTTTCTTTAGGTAGGATATATTATCTTGTCCATGCCCACCATTTATTATCCGATTGTACACGCTTAGACTCTGTAATGAATACGATTACAAAATTATGTATTTCTGCAATATCAATACGTGTCATTGGCTTTATTCTCCTCTAATAGTTGTAGTTGGTTACGAATTTTTTCGTTGTTCTTCTATAAGTTGATTTTCTAGTGCAGTTGCATTTTTACGCGTTGCCCTGCCACTCGGCTTCCAATTCATCTTGTAAGTTTCCTGTGGAGTAGGTTACATTCGGCCTCAATTTCAATGTTAAGGCATCGGTGTTTTTCCAAATCGAAGTCGCATGTTCAGATAATTTACCACTAGGAAGTTGTATTTTCTTTTCCACGCCGTATCCCTCTTTCCTTATTTTAGTCGAATACAGAGATATTATACCATAAAGACACATAAAGTTACAATGTGAGTTTTATTTTATTTTTACACTCTATTTGTGTTTTTTTGGCATCGTTGTTGTATAATTGAATTACAAATAATACTACGAGGTGATTTTCTTGAAAAAGAGTATAAAAGGTTCAAAATGGTTTTTAATTCTTGCAACAGTAGTCTGTTTTATATTACTTATTGTATCCATACTTGTTTTTATGCAAGATCGCTCACCATTCACCATGGTCACTATTATCATCGTCCTTGGCGCATTAGTGCTGAATTTCGTATATTTCAAGCAAGAAAATAAGTAGGCGCACGATGATACCTGGAATCTCCGTCACAAAATATCCACTCCTAAAACTTAAAATCCATGTTATACTAAATCATGTGAACATATAAACAAAGGAGCCTCCCAAAAATGAAAAAAACCGCACTGGTATGTATCACGTTGTTATCCCTTAACTTAACAGCGTGCGCCCAGCTAACCGACCAACCTGCTAAACCAAATATTTCTCCAAAAATTACAAAGAACAACCCTCTAACCATCTATCAAGCCACCGACATCCACTACCTTTCAAACACTCTCACCGATGGCAAAAAAGCATTTAAAACTTACCTTGCAACAGGTGATGGCAAGCAACAGAACTATATCACCGAAATTACCGATGCTTTTGTCGATGATGTGAAGGCGCAAAAACCAGATGTTCTCATTCTCAGCGGTGATATCACGAACAATGGTGAGAAGGTTAGTCATCAGGAAATGGCGAAGAAGCTGGCGGACATCGAGAAATCAGGTGTCCAAACTTTTGTTATTCCGGGGAATCATGATGTTTTGAACCCTTATGCGCGAAAGTTTGAAGAGGGTAAGCAGTTGAAAGTGGAGGATATTACACCGGATGAGTTTGCTTCGATTTATCATCATTCGGGATATGACGAGGCGGTGATGCGTGATGACTCAACGCTTAGTTACCTTGCGGCGCCATCAGAGGATGTATGGCTTTTGATGGTGGATACGGCGGATTATGAGAACAATAAGCGTTTTGGTGCGCCGGAGACGAACGGGTATATCAGTACGCAGACGTTTGCTTGGATTCAAAAGTGTATTGATTTGGCGAAGGAGTATGATGCGGAGCTTGTTACGGTGACACACCACAATTTGTTGGATCATAGTGAGCTTTTGACGAAGGGTTTCACGATTGTGCAGAATAAGGAGGCGGTGTCACTTTTTGCGAAAAATGATATTGCGCTGAATTTGAGTGGGCATGTGCATATTCAGGATATTCGGTCGGAAACAGCGCATGATCGTACGATTTATGATATTGCGACGAGTTCGATGGCAATGTATCCGCAGCAGTATGGTGTCGTGAGATATACACCGAATCAAGGCTTAGCTTATGAAACGCAGCGGATAGACGTTGAAAAATATGCGCGGAAAATCAATTCTAAGGACCCTAACTTACTTCATTTTCAACAGTATTCGAAGGCTTATTTTGGGCAGTTTAGTTATACGAAGGCGCTCAGTGATTTGTTTCAAGAAGGGAAGTATGCTCCAGATGATGTGGAGGAAATGGCAAAAACGATGGAACAGGTTAATTTTGCGTATTTCACAGGCGATAAGCGTTTTTTTGAACAGTGTGGAGAAGATGCCGGGTTATGCGTTGTGGCAGAAGGTAGACAGCGAGTTTATGACGCAGTACATTGATTATATCGTGACTAATAAGTCGAAAAATGATCTCACGCTAAAAATTCCAAAGCGTTAGACTGTAGAAAGACTACTTCACATGATTAGCCACCGAACTTTAGTGTTTGTCGACACGCTAAGGGTTGTCATGCTATACTTAGTGAGAATGATTATCACTAGGAGGATTATCGATGGCTAAAAATATATCAGAAGTTATAATGGAGCGTCGTAGTATCAAGCAGGTAGACGAGACGCCAATCGAACGAAGCGTTATTAATGACATTTTGGAGAAATCGGCTTTTGCACCATTCCATAGTAAAATCGAGCCTTGGCATGTAGCGGTTTTATCGACGGAATCAGAGAAGCGCCGTTTTGTGGAGGCGATTGTAAATTCGATGGAACGGATGCAAGGGGAGCCATTGACGCATGAACGACGAGAGCAGATTCGGGTTGGGAATGAGCGCAAGATTGTGGCGCCGCCTTATACACTGATTGTAACGACAGACATCATTGGGAGTGGCAAGAAGGATTTTGAGGCGATTGCTGCGACGAGCGCTTTGATCCAAAATATCCAACTTTTGGCCTGGGAAGTTGGCCTTGGCGTACTTTGGCGAACGAATAATTTTATTTTTGATTCGGGCGTTGTGACGGAATTAGGCCTAGATGGGCAACAGATTGTTGGCTGTTTGCAGATTACTCGCATCAATGAAATTCCAGATGCGAAGCCACGCCGGGCAATGAGTGAATGGGTGAAGGATTTAGGCGAATAAGGAAAAAATAGGGCTCTAGTCATGCATCACTTGGCTAGGGCTTTTTTGTCATTTTGTGCTATAATAGTTGTGTGATTAGTTTGAAAACTAGGAGGGATTCTGATCGTTAATTATCAGGGGAAAAAATTCGCAGTTGTCGAAAACTCGGGAAATGGCGAAGTATCTGAAAACACGGTTTTTCATTATTTTCAAGATGGGGACGTTATTTCGGGGACTTACGAGGGTGGCGAGATTGCGCGTGGGACACTGATTGGTGTGGTGCATAAGGATGGCTCTATTGATTTTCGCTACAATCATGTAAGCGTGAACAAGCGAATTCGAAGCGGGACGTGCCACTCGACACCAGAATTTTTACCAGATGGGAAACTTCGGATGCATGAAAAATGGCAGTGGAATGGGCTGGAAAGAGACTCTGGCACATCGATTGTAGAAGAGATATAAAGACAATTTTTGCTCCTTTTTCGGGAGTTTTTTTGCGTAAAAAAATAACATGATTTGTTTCATTTTTTATCAATATGATACAATTTGTTTGTTTTAAATAATACTAAAAGGAGTGCGAGTACGAAAAAGAAAATTATTAGTTCGATTGTTGCGATACTGTTGTTTTTTATTTTGCCAATATCAGCACTAGCAACATCTGTGAGCGGGTCGTATAATTTTAAAGGTGGATTGTATACGCGAAGCTTTGAGATGGGAGCTGGAAGTGCAGTGCGGGTAAAAACAACGCCAACAAAATGGCCAACGGGGAAATTTCACATTAAACTGACTTTACAGCAAAGCCTTGGTTGTATTGGCTGGGCAAAAACGGATGCTTCTTGGAACTATTCTCATGTAAAGGATACATCAGCTAGGTTATATGCAAAAGGTCGAGGAGTATATAGGGTCTATATGAAGTCCAGCATTTTGCCAAATAGCCAACCGTTTAAAGGTCAGATACTTATTTACTAAATTATTATAAGGGAGTAACTAGCATGGATATAACGTATGACCCGTTTATTATTATTATTTTAGCATTTGCAATATTGGTCGTGATGGCGATAACTTTGAGATTTCTTTTACGAGGGAAGAAGTTGGATAGGTATTATGTTGCAACGGCTTTGCTTGGTGTTTATTTAGTATTTTTGATTAAATTTGTGATTTTTCCATTTACGGTATTCAGTAACTTGCTGGATGCAGGGAGCTATGTGGTGATGGATTATATCAATATTGTGCCGTTTAAGCAGCTCTTTGATGGGACTATGGCAGGCTGGTACCAAGCCCTTGGGAAGGTGTTGTTGTTCCCGCTTGGCGTTTACATAAGTGTGATGAAGCAAAACGTATCTTTTAGGAAATTTATGTGCATTGGTTTATTGATTTCAGTTATGATTGAATCCGTGTAATTATTGCTAGATATCGTGTTTATTTATCCGAATCACTTTATGGATGTGACGGATGTTATTTTGAATGTGATTGGCTTTGCTACGGCATATCTTATTAGTAGAATAGCATTTATTAAGGAAATATATCCTAATTCAAAGAAATACGAGGCATGATATGCTCTGTGATTGCAGAAGAGATATGAAGTAATGCTTGCTCCTTATTTGGATCTTTTTTATAAATAAACACTATTTGACTTGTTTTGTTTTCACGTGATACAATATGAGTGTCTATGAGTATACAGCGTTTTCAAAAATTGAGATGCGAATAATAAGCATGCTTTTGAAACTACACTTTGTATTGATTACAACAACAGAGAAGAGAGGAGAATGATTTATGGCAAATGTATTAAACAAGCAAAAAATGAAGGTGATAATGCTCGTAGCGCTGTGCTCCATCATGATGGCAGAAACACCAACATTGGGCGTTCAAGCAAGAGAAAGTGTTGGCACTATGAATTCTAAATTTGAAATGGATGCAGCCCGAGCAATTGCCGAAATTGACGATATAGGAATAGAGGAAATAGCGGAAGCAAGCGAGCTAAAATCCCCACTAATTCGCAAAGCAGCTACGTATAGAAATAAAATATATTCTTATAAAAGAGGTGGATTTGCTGCTTGGTGCAAAGATTATATAAGTTATAGATACAATGGCAACAATGTGGCTGAAAATAGTAAGTGGCAAGAATCAGGTTATATTTTTCCAAACATGATTAGAAAAAAAGGGATTTCAAATTATGCAAACGGTAAGGGATATAAAGACTATAGGGGGATAAAAACATATAAAGTTGGGACGCCAAGCCCTTGGGGTGATGTTTCTTTAGCCCAGTTTGATAGATCAGATTACTATAGAGTGAAGTCTAATGGTGTTGGTTACCGAAAATAAGAATGATAGCATAAATAGTAGTGCTGGTTGGATTCAAAATTGCAACTGCACTACTGTTATAGCTTAGATAGTATAAAACAAAATATAAAAGGGTTGGTAGAATGCTAGAAATCATAAATTTAGAGAAGAAATACAAAAACCAAACTATCTTGTCGAACTTTAATATGAAACTTGATTATCCTGGTATTATTTTTTTCTTAGGGAAGAATGGTGCGGGGAAAACGACTTTTTTTTAACTGTATTATGGGATTTGAGGATTATCAGGGCAAGATTGTGAAACCTAATCGAATTGCGACGGTTCTTGATGCGTCACATTTGTACGGTAATTTGAATGGACTTGATAATATTTTCTTATTGATTGGACGTAATTTGTTGCAGGAAGAAAAGACAATTCTGCAGAAATATATAGATGAAAATGTTTTAAAGAGAAAGGTGAGGTCTTATTCATTAGGGCAGAAAAAGATTTTGGCTATTCTTATTGCTTTATTTACAAAGCCGGAATTGCTGATTTTAGATGAGGTTTCGAACGGATTAGATTATGAGACGGGAAAATTGGTTAAGCGTCTAATGTTATCTTGCAAAAATGAAATGCTCATTTTAGTTTGCGGGCATCAGTTTGATTTTTATAATCAAATCTTGGATGAGGTTTTTGTAATTAATGGTGGTACGTTAGTTCAGATAGATAGAAATGCGTTTACAGATTTGGAGCATGCTTATGAAAAATATGTGGTGTAGTATCAAGGCACAATTATTTTATCAGTGGAAGGCAAAATACGTCATTTTGCTGTTTGTAATTCTTGTAGTTTTATCTATTTTTTCAAGTTACGCGCAGTATCATTCGCTTCAACAAAAAGAGGAACGGTTTGACGCAACGCTTGCGATGTATCAAAAAGATGGAATTACGCTGAAACAGGCACTTGTGGAAGATTTGGAAGTTAAGAAGGCTGGAAATTCAGAGGAGATTAGTAATATTTTGAAATATGATTACTATCGTGTCATTGCGGCTAAAGTTGCGCTAAATCCGTTGAACGCGCCGAATCAAATTTTTACATCCATTGCGATTCTATTTTTGCCGATTATTTTTGGGATTTATAGCTGCCATGTTGCTTTCTTTGATTTTAAGTATGGGACATATAAGAGTCAGTTGTTGTTGAGGGGACATCGATTGTTCTTTTTTGGCAAGCTTCTATCGGTTGTGATTATGGCTGTTGGGGTGGTTTTATTTACTGTATTTCTTTCTATGGTGGTGCAATATTTATTTAATGCCGTAATGGGAGTTAAAGCGGATATGCGTGTGAATTATTTGGCAGAGTTACCATTGCAAGTAACATATCAAGCAGTAGTTTTGATTTTATTTGGCCTCTTTTTCTTCTTACTAACCGTTGCATCGCGGTCGACTTTGATTAGTACGGTTGTGCTATTTATATATATGTTACTTGTGCCAAATTTGGGTGGCTTTGATCTTAAAAATTTGATGTTGATTTCTATATCAAAAATTTATAATACCTCAGCTGCAACGATGGATGTTGTGTCTGGGGAAAATACGAATTTGATGCTAGGTTATTTGGTTGTAGTTACCGTGTTTGGATTATTGACTTTTTTTGTGTATAGATGGGATAAGCAAAGGCTGTGCCCTGAAATTTGATTGGGTTTAACTTCTTTTTGGCGTTTTTTAAAATAAAACTAAAATAAGTATGGGTTATGAACAAGAAAATTATTAGTTCTAAAAGATAAGATACTTGTTTACTGAATTATTTTTAAGGGAGTAACAGTTAGATGTGACGGATGTTATTTTGAATGTGTTTGGCTTTGCTATGGCATATCTTATTAGTAGAATAGCATTTATCCGGAAAATGTATCCAATGTAAAAATTTTTGAGACATCAGAAGCCATAGCTGGCGATGCTTCACTCTTGTTGTGAAAAACCTAACTAATCTAAAAAGACGAAATATTTGTTGACATCTGATTTTAGAGATGGTAAGATACATCCAATCATAAAAATTATACAGTCCTTATTAAGAGTTGGGGGAGGAACCTGGTCCTTTGATCCCACAGCAACCTCTAGTAATAGAACGGTGCTAATTCCAGCAGGCGTGCGCTTTTGGCCTGGCAAATGGGGAGAAGAGGAATCTCTTTTCCAAATTGGAAGGGAGGTTCTTTTTTTTGTTTTAATTCATAGTAAATACATCGGAAAAATATGATTTGGGAAGGGAGTGAGGATGAGATGAGTCGAATCGTGATTTTGTCTGGTAGTCCATCAGTGCAATCGGGAACGGATAAAGTTTTACGATATGCAGGTGGGATTTTACAGGAGGATGGGATGGAAGTTTGTTTTCACTCTGTGCGTGATTTTGCTGCAGAAACGTTGGTGAGCGCTAATTTTAAAGATGTGCAAATCGGGGAATTGATCGCAGATATTGAAGCGGCGGATGGCGTGATTGTGGGGTCACCGGTCTATAAAGCGTCGTATACTGGGGTTTTGAAGGCAGTTTTGGATTTATTGCCGGAGAGTATTTTAAAAAATAAGGTTGTCTTGCCGGTTATGTCTGGTGGGAGCAGTGGGCATGTGTTGGCGATTGATTTTGCGCTCAAGCCGTTGCTTGGTGTTTTGAAAGGAGAAGTTTTGCAAGGGGTTTATGTAGTGGATGCCCAACTGGATAAGGCGGCCGTGATACCAATTCGAGATGTGGTGTTGGATGAGCGATTGCGTGGACAGTTGACGGAATTGGTCGTTGCGGTTGGCAGGCATGGAGTTGGGCAAATTAGTTAAAAGGGGGATGAACGAAGATGGCGGAAAATTTAGCGATTGTAGTATGGGCGAAACGAGGCTGTGATTATTGTGCGGAGGTCAAGAATTATTTGACGAAGGAAGGGCTTGATTTTCAGGTGGTGGATGTGACAGATCATGATGAGCAGCGGGAAATTTTACAGGCGAAGTATGGAGTACGCTATGTTCCAGTGGTTGAGATTGGCCGGGGTCATACATATCGGGGTGTGACGGAGCTCGGATTGCCAGCATTAGAAAAGGCTTTGAGGGAGGCGGAGAAATGGGATTTAGACTCAGTTTATTAGATCAGAGCCCGATTGCGGATGGAAAAAGTGCATATCAGGCGTTGCAACAAACCATAGCACTAGCGGAAAAGGCTGAAGAATGGGGGTATCATAGGTTTTGGGTATCGGAGCATCATGATACGAAGTTGCTGGCTGGTGTTTCGCCGGAAGTTTTAGTCTCGCATCTGTTAGCTCGAACATCAAGGATTCGGATTGGCTCGGGTGGCGTGATGTTGCAGCATTATAGTGCATATAAAGTGGCGGAGAATTTTAATCTGTTAGCTACTTTGGCGCCAAAACGAGTGGATTTAGGTGTTGGGAAGGCGCCGGGTGGCTTGCCGCTCTCGACGAAGGCTTTGCAGTTTGGACGGTCGGAAAAAACGGATTTTGAGGAACAGTTGGTGCTTTTGAAGCAGTTTGTGGATGGAGAATTGCCTGTGAATCATGTGTTGGCGGGAGTTGGTGTTGATCCTGAGCCACCTACGAAACCGGATATTTTCTTGCTTGGTGCGAGTGTGGCAAGTGCGGAATTGGCGAGTACGCATGGTGTGAACTATTGTTTTGCAAAATTTATTAATAGTGATGAACGGGTTCTACAAGAGGCGGTGACGGCGTATCGGAGGAAGAGTCCGAATGGTGAGTTGATTATTGCAGTTCCGGTTTTAGCAGCAGATACGGAAGAAGAGGCGCAGGCGCTTGCAGGCGAGCAAAAAGTAGTGCGAGTAACGCTATCGACAGGTGTTTCAGTGACTTTACAGACGGTGGCGCAGGCGGAGGAATTTGCGAGGCAGGCTGGTGTTACTGATTTTAAAGTAGAGGAGCGTGTTGCGGATATTATTGTTGGTACCGCACAACAGGTGAAGGCGGAATTAGTACGATTGCGGGCGACGTTTGATGTGGATGAGTTTGTAATTCATACGCCCATTGCAAGACAGGATGTGCGATTGCGGTCGGTGCAATTGATTAGTGAGGCTATTTTGACGGCGAATGTGTGAAAGGGAAGGGGAATGAGGAATGGGAAAAATAAAATTTGGTTTGATGTTACATGGTCCTGGTGGGCACATGAATGCATGGAAACATGAGAGTGTGCCAGTGGATGCGAGTGTGAATTTTGAATTTTATAAGGAACAGGCTTTGAAGGCGGAAGAGGCTGGTTTTGCGCTTGCATTTGTGGCGGATGGGTTGTTTATTAATGAGAAATCGATACCGCATTTTTTGAACCGATTCGAGCCTTTGACAGTACTTTCAGGCTTGGCAGCGGTGACTTCACGGATTGGGTTAGTTGGCACACTTTCGACATCTTATAGTGAGCCTTATACGGTGGCGCGGCAGTTCGGGTCGCTGGATTTGATTAGTAATGGTCGGGCTGGTTGGAATGCGGTGACTTCGCCTCTTGAAGGTTCAGCGAATAATTATAGTAAGAAAACGCACCCAGAACATGCGCTGCGTTATGAGATTGCGGTGGAGCATTTGGAAGTTGTGAAGGGGCTTTGGGATTCTTGGGAAGATGATGCATTTGTGAGGAATCCAGAATCGGGGCAGTTTTTTAATCCTGAAAAGTTGCATCGATTGAATTATCAGGGGCAGTTTTTCTCTGTGGAGGGGCCACTAAATATTGGGCGTTCGAAGCAAGGGCAGCCAGTTATTTTTCAAGCGGGTGCATCGGAACCTGGGAAGGACTTGGCGGCTAAGGATGCAGATGCAGTATTTACGAATGGCGGATCGATTGAGGAGGCGCAGGCTTTTTATGCAGACGTGAAGGCACGTGCTGTGGCAAATGGTCGAACGGCGGATGAAATTAAGATTTTTCCTGGGTTTGCACCGATTATTGGCGAGACGCAGGATGAGGCGGATGCGAAGTATGAGAAGATTAAGAATTTGGTATCGGATGAGGAAGCGCTCACGTATCTTGGTCGTTTCTTTGATCATTTTGATTTCGGGAAATTTCCACTGGATGAGCCATTTCCTGATATCGGGACGGTTGGGGAAAATAGTTTTCGGGCGGCGGCGCAGAAAATTAAGGCAGATGCAAAGCGTGATGGTTTGACGTTACGTGAGGTAGCGCTTCGGGTGACGACGCCAAAATCGGCATTTGTAAGTACGCCGGAGAAGGTTGCTGATGAGTTAATCGCTTGGTTTGATAGCAACGCCGCGGATGGTTTTATTTTTGGGGCGCCAGTTTTAGGAGAAGGGCTGGATGATTTTGTTGCAAAAGTGATTCCAATTTTGGAGGCGCGTGGGTATTATGATCGGAAATATGAGAGCGATACGCTGCGTGGAAATTTGGGATTGCGGTTTAAGGAGAGTCGCTATGCCAATAAGGTTGAAGCGCAAAATTAAGGGGGTATTTTTGTGGGGGATGTGATTCGATTAGCTACATTGGAGGATGCGGTGGTCGTGCATGATGTCTCGATTCGTGGATATAAGCCACTGAAGGATATGGATATCAAATTTGTTGGGGCGACGGCGGACTTGGCAACGGTAGAAGAAAATATTAGGCGTAATGCGAATTATGTGTTGGAGCGGGATGGTCGGATTATTGCGACAGTGACAGTTGCTTTTCCTTGGGCTTTAGGTGAGCGTTCGATTCAGCCATATCCATTCATTTGGTGGTTCGCGGTTGATCCGGATTTTAAGCGACAAGGGGTTGGGACGGCACTTCTGGATTATGTAGAGGAACAGGTTTTAGTAGTACAAATTAAGGCTCCAGCGGTTTACTTGGCGACGGCAACGCGGCACCCTTGGCTTGTTTCGATTTATGAACGACGCGGATATGTTGGGTTTTATGAGCATGAGTATGAAGGAGATAACATTATTTTCTTACGCAAAATTTTGGATGAATCGCTGTTTGCTGAACTTGGAAATGTGGATGTGCTTGTTAATTCGAAATAAGGGGAGATTGGATGAAGAAGTGGGCTTTAGGTGGGGTATTGGTTGTGTTAAGTGGTGTTTTGCTGGCGGGTTGCGGGCTTGGGGCAGATACTGGTGCTTCAAGTGATGCGCTAACGAAAGATGGTAAAGATGTTAAGACGGTTGTCGTTGGAACTGGTACGCAATTTCCGAATATCTGCTTTATTGACGATAAGGGAAATTTAACAGGGTATGATGTGGAGCTTGTAAAGGCATTGGATAAGAAGTTACCACAGTACAAGTTTGAGTTTAAAACGATGGATTTTTCCAATTTATTATTGAGTTTGCAAACGAATAAAATCGATTTTGTAGCGCACCAAATGGAAGTGAATGATGAGCGTGAGGAGAAGTTTTTATTTAATAAGGAGCCATATAATATTTTTCCGCTACAGGTTGCGGTGAACGAGAAGAATGAGGATATTAAGTCGGTTGCGGATCTTGCAGGGAAAACGGCGATTGTTAGTGCAACGAGCAATTCGGCGGTTTATTTGGAGAAATACAATAAGGAGCATGGGGATAAAATTAATATCGTGTATTCGGGAACTGGGAATAATGATGCGACGAATCAGATTCGAACTGGGCGTGCGGATGCTACAATTACGACTCCATTTGCGGTGAAATTATTGAACGAGCAAGCGGACGCGCAACAAAAAGTGGTCGGGGAACCGGTGCTAAATTCGAAGGTTTTTTTCTTGCTACGCAAAAATGAATCGCAGCTGTCAGGTGATTTGGACGGTGCATTGAAGGAACTAAAAGAGGAAGGTGTGGTTAGTAAGTTGAGCAAGAAATGGTTGGGTGCTGACTATACGGTAGATTTTTAAAATGGCTCCTAAGCGAGATGTAGTTTTTACATGTTAAAGAATAAGAGGTGGGGCGCAGATGGGGAAGGCGTTTGATTGGCATTTGATTTTTGACTTTATTCCGACATTGCTGGAATATTTGATGATAACGTTGCAGGTTTTGCTTTATGCAACGGTGATTGGGCTGGTTTTGGGACTAGTTTTGGCTGTAATTCGCTTGTTTCGGGTGCCGGTTTTGAGCCAGCTGGTAATCGTATTCCTTTCCTTTATTCGCGGAACACCGATGCTGATTCAGTTATTTTTAGTGTTTTACGGTTTACCCGCATTATTGCTTGTGTTTGGTTTTGATATTTCGCGAATGGCGCCGGCATATTTTGTAATTGTGACCTACGCGCTTAGGGATGGGGCAATTTTTTTTTTCGGAGATTTTTCCGAAGTGCGATTAAGGGCGTTGATTATGGACAAACGGAGGCCGCGATGTCTGTTGGGATGAGCCCGGTGCAGAGCTTTTTCCGGATTGTGTTGCCACAAAGTGTTAGTATTGCGTTCCCCAATGTGGCGAATTCGGTCATTAGTTCACTGAAAGATACGTCATTGGCATTTACGATTGGGTTGATGGACATGATGGGACGCGGGGAGACGCTGATTGCGGCTACGGCCCATGCGCTGGAAGTTTATATCGCACTTTCAATTATTTATTATGTGGTGGTATTGATTCTAGAACAGGTAGCAAAATTGTTTGAAAAACGCGCGAACCGGCATAAGACAACAGTTATGGCATTAGACTAGAAGAGGAGGTGGATACGTGATGCAACTCGATTTTCCGTTTATTTGGGAGGCCTTTAAAGAAATTTTGACGGCGTTACCGCTTACTTTATTACTTACATTTATACCTCTTATTGTTGGCTTTTTCATTGGGTTTGGTGTTGCACTTTCCCGTATTTATCGTGTTAAGGGAGTTCATCGTGTGGCGAATGGTTATGTGTCCTTTGTTCGTGGGACACCAATTGTGATGCATATCATGTTGATTTATTTTGGTTTACCTCTCTTACTCGATAATTTGGCGAAGCGCTATGATTGGTCGTTTAACATCAACGGTGTTCCGATTACGATTTTTGTACTTATCGCGTTGTCACTTAGCGCAGGAGCCTATCTTTCGGAAATTATTCGTTCTGGTATTATCGCTGTACCAAGTGGCCAAATCGAGGCGGGCTCCTCGGTTGGGATGACGAAATTCCAAGTGATGACACGCATTATTTTACCGCAAGCACTTGCGCAGTCAATTCCAAATTTAACGAATATCGCGGTTGGCTTTTTACAGGCATCGTCTATCGCTTTTCTCGTCTCGGTCAAAGAAATCACAGGGACCGCACAAATCGTGGCGTCCAGCAATTTGAAGTTTCTTGAGGCATTCATTGCTGCGGGACTGCTTTATTGGGGCGTAACCATTGTGATTGAGTTGATTGCGTCACTCATCGACCGCAAAGCTACAGCCTATAACAAGGGAGGGATTGGATGATACGTTTACAAGGAATTAAAAAAACAATTCGGCAAACAAGAGGTGCTAAAAGGCATCGATTTAACAATCAATAAAGGCGAGGTTATCACGATTCTAGGACCTAGCGGTTCAGGGAAAACAACACTTTTGCGCTGTCTCAATTACTTAGAAAAACCAAACGGTGGGCTAATCGAGATTGGTAATGTGACGGTTGCCACTGAAAAAGCGACGAAAAAGGATATTTTAGCGTTGCGTAAAAAAACGGCGATGGTATTTCAACATTACAATTTATTCGCGCATAAAACCGTGATTCAAAATGTGATGGAAGGTCTAATTATCGCACAAAAAGTAAAAAGAGCTGAAGCACGCGCACGTAGCGAAGCCATCCTTGCAAAAGTCGGACTCGCCGATAAGTTTGATTTTTATCCAAGCCAGCTTTCAGGTGGACAACAACAGCGCGTTGGTATTGCTAGAGCGCTCGTCCTAAATCCCGAAGTTATTCTGTTTGATGAACCAACTTCTGCACTTGATCCTGAGCTTGTTGGAGAAGTTTTGTCGGTGATAAAAGCAATCGCGGAGGAAGGCATGACAATGGTTGTGGTGACGCATGAGATGCAATTTGCGAAAGAAGTATCAGATCACGTTTTGTTTATGGCAGATGGCGTAGTCGTGGAGGAAGGAAGCCCCGCAGAATTATTTGGGGCACCGAAACAAGAACGAACGCGTCAATTTTTAAAGCGGATATCCGGAGATGTATCCGTACCACCAATCGTTGTTCCACTAAAAGAGACGTGGATTGCGGATCCTGTATGATTGTTGAAAAAGAAACAAAAACAGGCTATAATGTCCTTAATGCATGAATCATATGGGAGGACAGGCGATGAACAAGGAAGAAGCGATTATGTCTGGCGTTAGGGACGTATTAAACAAAATCGCAGCGCTGAACAAGCCAAAGATGGAAACGAGTCTCGCAGGTTACAAATCATCCGAAGTCCACTGCGTCGAATACATCGGCAAAAATAACGATCCAAACGTCACTAAGCTTGCCGAATCTTTTTACATGACTCGGGGTGCCATCAGTAAGTTAACAAAAAAAACTCATAGAAAAAAACCTCATTGAAAGCTATCAGAAAGCCAATAATAAAAAAGAAATCTATTTCCGTCTGACATCAAAAGGAAGAGAAGTTTTCGACATTCATGAAACGCTACATCAAGAATTTCAAGCACGCGATAAAGCCATTTTCGATCAAGTCACGGAGGAACAATTTGATGGCGTACTATGCTTTCTCGAAAAATATAGTAAACATCTAGATAACGAAATAAAGAAACACAATCAATACTAAGACAGTTCCACTCTATTTTTGAGATAAGGGCTGTTTTTTATTTTTTTTGGCAATTTGTTGACAAGGAAACAAAAACGAGTTATTGTTGATAGAGAAACAATATTACGACATGTAAGGAGCAAAAACAATGACACAAACTAAACAACTAATTCCAACTAAACATGCCCTTGTATTCGGGCTTATCTCTGTATTTCTAATCGGAATAGGTTTTAGCATTATCACACCTGTTATCCCCTTTTTAGTACAACCTTATATACCTAAGCCAGGAGATCAAGCATTGATCGTGACATTACTCATGTCCGTTTACGCTGTATGTATGTTCTTTTCAGCCCCCGTACTTGGAGCTTTAAGTGACCGATACGGTCGGCGTCCAATTCTATTAATAAGCCTGTTTGGAGCTACGATTGGATTTTTCGTATTCGGTATTGGCGGAGCATTATGGGTACTATTCGCTGGACGTATCATCGAAGGCATCACAGGAGGTAGCATTAGCACAATTTTCGCCTACTTTGCCGACATCACGCCCGCTGAACAACGCACCAAATATTTCGGCTGGGTAAGCGCGGTGGCAGGAGCAGGCTCCATCATGGGACCAACAATCGGCGGACTCCTCGCGACTAGTTTCGGATACAGCGCCCCACTTTATTTTGGAGCAGCAATCGCGCTATTCAATATAATCTACGGTTATTTCTTCATGCCAGAAAGTCTCGATGCTAAAAATAGACTGCAAGAAATCACCGCCATGCGCCTCAATCCATTTCTACAACTTTTCAATATTCTATCCATCAAAAATCTAAACCGATTGCTTATCGCGGCATTTCTACTATGGATTCCAAGTGGCTCCATGCAAGCCCTCATATCTCAATTCACGATTGACACGTTCAGTTGGAAACCGGCGCTCATCGGTCTCGTATTTTCTATTATGGGCTTCCAAGACATTATTTCGCAAGCCTTCATCATGCCGCAACTCCTGAAAAAGCTCAGTGACAAGCAAATCGCACTTCTCGGAATGACAGCAGAACTCATCGGTTACGCCTTTATAGCAACATCAACCATCGCCGCATCAGCATCCATTTTCATCATTGGTATTTTCATATTCGGTTTTGGTGATTCAATCTTCGGACCATCGTTCAATGGGATGATGTCCAAATCCGCTGATGCCAGTGAACAAGGTAGGATTCAAGGTGGCAGCCAATCTATCCAGTCGCTAGCAAGAATTATCGGCCCAGTTCTAGGCGGCGCCATTTATGTTTCACTCGGACATGCCGCACCAGCAGTCATGGGTGTCATTTTGATTGCCACAGCGATTCTCGTACTACGTAACATGAAACAAAACAGATGATAAAAAATGGTGATTAGGAAAGCCGAACTAGGCCATCTAATCACCATTTCTATAACGATTTATAAAGAAAAATAATCACTAAGTACTTTCGCCGCATCCGCTATCAATTGATCATTGTATTCATCATCTCTGCCCGTTTTTTTAGAGTAAATAACCCAAATTAGCGGTTTTGCATCTTTGTCTTTATAGATAGCCGCAATGTCATTACGAGTACCATACCAGCCAGCGCCGGTCTTATCTCCAACAATATAACCTTTTGGAACACCAGCACGAATTAAATTATCGCCAGTTGTATTATCAAATAACATTTGTTTGAAAAGGTGTAAGCGATCTTCCGCCATATTTCCTTTCGTTAATAGGAAAGAAAGACTATTAGCCATTGCTTCTGGTGTCGTTGTATCACGCGTATCACCTGGCACAGCCTCATTTAATTCTGGTTCATAACGGACTGGTAACATTGTTTTATCACCAATTTTGAGCAACTCTTTTTTAAAGCCTTCAGGTCCGCCTAGTTCACGAAGCATTATATTAGCTGCCGTGTTATCGCTGTAATCCATGGCCGCCTGAATAAGCTCTTTCATTGTCATCCCGCTATCTATATGTTTTTCAGTAACCGGCGAATAGTCCACTAAATCCTCTTTTGAAAAATAAAAGCGTTTATTCAGCTCATCGTCAGTTAGGTTTTTAAGTAATATTCCACCAGCAATTGCTTTGAAAGTCGACGCATAGGCGAATCGTTCTTGCGCGTTGTAACTAATGGTTTGCTTATTTTCCGTATTCATCCCATAAATACCAAGCGTTGCGCCGTATTTCTTTTCCAGTTTTTCAATCTCGGACTTGAATTTCGTGTCTGCTTTTAAAGCTTCTGTCTCTTTATTAGTGGTAGCAGCCTTCTCTTTATCAGGCGCACTGCATGCTACCAAGATTGCTATCGCAAAAACGGCCAACAAACCAGTTAAAAGTTTTCTTACATGCATGTTCTCATCTCCTATCGTAATTTTTATTACAATCTCTAGTCTATTGCAAAAAGGTAAAGAGGGGATACAGAAAACAGAAAGAAAATATTAAGGTTTCCTGATTATTTTTGTCATTTTTGGATTTAAGTGGCACACATTTTCTAAGTTAATGACGTTTACCGATTTTTATGGTCGTAGCTAGGGAGCCTTAATTGAAAGTGCAAATAGAACTAATTATCCATGCGGTGTCAAAGCTTATAGGTTTTGGTGCCTTTTGTATGCCTTGAATTGTCAAGTCAAGCGCAACACTTTATCAAAGAAGACTTCATATGGCGTTTTCCAGCCCAAGCATTTTCATGGTCTTGTATTTCATTTGTAGATGAATTGCCTAATTTCTTGAGAATCGTATTTCGCCATATCTTCGTTTTTAGGAAAATATTCTCGTAATGAACCGTTGGTATTTTCATTTGTTCCGCGTTGCCAAGGAGCGTGCGGATAGGCAAAATAGAACGGAAGTTCATCAAGTTTCCTACTTACTTCTGCATGTTTTGCGAATTCTTTGCCCCTATCTGGCGTAACTGTTTTTACTTTGTGTTTAGGTAATTACTGAAACATTTCAATTAACTTTGGTGTGACAAAGCAAGCCTTTTTAAGCGGTATTTTTTCTGCCAAGAGGTAGCGAGAATACCGGTCTGTTAGAGTGATTAAACACGGAAGTCCTGTTTTATCCAAAACAGTATCTGCTTCCCAATGGCCGATACAAGTGCGTTCATTGGCTTCCTTCGGACGAACATGTATGGCATTAGAAATTTTAATTTTCCCTCTTGTCTCGTTATGGCCTGTTGAATTCCTTTTTTTTCCATGATGACGTAGTTTTCTTGCGATTCCGCGCTCTCCCTTACGAAGTTTCTGCGCCTCTAATTGTCCGGTATAAATCCCCCGATAAATAGTGATATAGCTTATTTGAATTGGCGAGTCTTCTTGCTGTAGTCGTTTCGAAATCTGTTCTGGAGACCATTGATGTTGAAGGAGTAAATGGCGTACTTTTTGTTTGATAGGTGGATAGCTCAATAACGTTTTGCGACGACACGCTTCGCGTCGGCGTACATAGTTTTGCTGGGCTTGATTCACAGAGTAGCTAGTAGTTATTGTATTCCGTTTAATTTCTCTCGATACAGTGGACGGTGTGCGTCCAATATCCTGCGCAATTTTGGAATGGTTATAATAAAGTGGACATTAAAAATAAGAGAATTTGAGAAAGGAAATGTCCAATGAAAAGAAAGAACTATTCGAAAGAATTTAAATTTCAGGCTGTTAGCCTTATTTTAGTTGATAAACATCCCGTGAGATTTGTCTCGAAACAACTAGAAATCCATGAAAACACATTGTACCGTTGGGTTTCGGAGTACGAAAAGTATGGCGAACGAGCTTTTCCAGGTCATGGTAGTCGTGAGTTTGCTTCTCAGAAAGAAGTCAAACGCCTTGAGAAAGAAAATCAGAAATTAAGGGAGGAGCTAGAGCTCCTAAAAAAGTTCCAGGTCTTTCTCAAGCAAAACCATATGTGATTTATGGGTACATTCAAACAAAGAGAAAGAAGAAAGTATCTATTAAGCGGGCTTGCGAATACAAGTGGAATTAAAACGGGAGCACCAACTTGCCGTTAGTCGCAAACGAATTGGTCGTTTACTTCGTAAACAAGGGCTTTACACCAAAGGGAAACGGCGAAAATACAAGAAGCAGGCAACTGATAGATGTGCCAATCCTAATCTAATCAAGCAAAACTTTCATGCCAATAAGCCAAATCAAATTTGGTTCGGGGATATTAGCTATGTCCCAACACAAGAGGGCATGTTATATTGTAGTGTTTTCATTGATTGTTGCACACGTAAGTGTGTAGGATTTGCTATTCGAGAGCATTTACGTGATAGCCTTGTTATAGACAGCCTAGAAGTCGCACTTCATCGAGAGAAGCCAAAAAATGGGCTTCTGATTCATACAGATCAAGGCTCGCAATATACAGGTCATCGCTTTTATGAATATTCCAGAATACACCATTTTCCCCATAGTCAGTCTCGGAAGGGGAATCCATATGACAACGCTGTGATGGAATCCTTTTTCAAATCATTCAAGCGCGAAATACTTCCAAACAAACAATTCCAGACAAAAGCGCAAGCGAAGCTAGATATTATCGATTATCTAGAAAGTTACTACAATTACAAGCGCGTTCATTCCAGTTTAAATTACCTAACTCCCTATGAATTTGAAGTCTCCAACGAATTCTCTTAATTTCAGTGTCCACTTTTCTGTTGACATTCCACAAATTCTCTTATTTTTTATGTCCACTTTATCATAACCATTCCAAATGAAATATATATTTGAAAAATAGACACATAATGAAGAAGTATGCAGTCATTTGATAAAAAATAAAAAAATTTAATGGATTATTATATGAATTAAGAATGAATGTACTAAAGGAGGATGAATCAAACGATGACTCAGGCAGGTATAGGAGAGAGGTAACTTTTGAAATCTAGTATACTATTGTCTTGTTTTTTTTACTGATACGTCGTTTTTCCCCATTGTCAAGAAAAAATAGTGCTGTTTCGTAATGAAGAATTAGTGATTTCTAGGTGCAACCATTTTCATTTTTTTATTGAGAGGGATCGGTGCTATTGAATAGGATGAACAAGTTTTAGAATTTCTATCTACGAATGAAATAATTAATGTGCATCCTTTTATTTATACAAATCCTAAGCTAACTTATTTTAGAGCATTAGCTGAAGTATCTTAGCCAGCCGGATGATGAAAGAGCTTTTTGATGCTGGGTGATTTAGCGAGTCGTTTTAGGAGTATTAACCAAGCGGAAAAGGACCTGATTTTACCTCCAGTATTCATATGGAGAATATTGGCGATTTATACACAAATCAGTGAGGGCACCTTGAACCCAATTTTATTGAAGTCCAAACAGATGTACTCGCACATGTGAGGCAATCTAATTTTTCAATCTTGTTAATATAGTTTTGAACCACAGCATCTACATTGGGAGCAACTGCACTAATGTAGTTTAAAATTGTAATATTGGCGGTAAAAATCTGTTGTAAAAAAAATCGATAGAATCTTCTAAATTTTGGTCTATTGCTAACTTATATGGCAGAACGGCTTCCTCCATGTATGTATAGTTATCTAAGCTACACAATTTCATAAAAGTGATTTTATCTTGTGGAGTCAGCTGATTAGCTGTTTCGCTATCTAAGTATCAAGTAACAGAACAAAGTAGGAGCTAAATGTTTGATATGCGTTTGCATATAGTCCGCTATGCGGGAATTTTTGATATCAGAATCAATAGCAATAATATGGCCTTGCTCTATGCGTTTATTTACAAGCATGCATATATAGTAGATAGGGCTACGATGTTGAATGGTAAGATTGGAGTTCTGTGTTATCAGCAAAATAACGTAGTATGTCCTCAACATATCTTGCCCTTTGATACCTAGTAATTTCAGTCTATGCTGAAAAACATGAATGTCACAACAGCGTTTTTAGTGGTTAAATAGAAATATAAGTCATGAGGAAAGTTATAACAAATCTATCAAAGGAATGGAGAAGTAATTATGAAAAAATGGATTATTTTTAGTATGTTTCTATTGGTCGTGGCTGCTACATTAGGATGCGCATCAATTAATAATAACGAGACAGATGTTGGAAAAGTGAAGTCAATTAATAGTCTAGACATAACAGTGTTAGAAATGAAAGAAGTGCCTAGAAATAAAAAAAGTAAAGATTAAAATACATGCAAAAAATAAAGGAACGCAGCCTATAGGAATTGGAGCAGGTGATTTTTATTTAAAGATAGATGGGAAAAAATACACGCTGGCGAGTGGCAATAATTTCGGGCAAGAAATTGCAAAAGGAAAGGAAATAACTGGTTATGGTTATTATACGGTTCCCCCAAAAATTAAAGAGGCCGAATTAGTCTATATCCCACAAGAAAAGGAGTTAGAGGTTTGGAAATTAGGGGATTTTAATGACTAATAAGCCTTTTAAGCGAAATAAAGTATTTGTTTATAGCTCTGTCCATGCTTGGAATGACACAAGAATCTATTACAAAGAAATTAGCACTTTACTAAGCCGGATATGAAGTGGATCAAATTGGGATAGCGACGAAAGAGATCACACGGAAGTTCGTGAAAATTTCACCCAAGCCGATGTATCTACATTCTACACTGCCGATTTACAGATGGATGTAATACCTATCAGAATGATACAAATTTTGTTTAGGTATTTTAGCTTGTAAGGAATAATTGCCAGAAGCCGTTTGTTTTTTAAAATGACACAAATAAATTGATTTTTCGACAAAAAATACTATCTAAGACCTTCATTTGATAAAATAAAAAAATTTGTCCCATGTTAAAATTCTTATAGGAGGTAAGAATTTTGTTTTTTAAACAAAAGAATTGTACGATGTACAGTTATTCAAAATGATTTTTATGCAAACAAGCTATTTGCGCTTATACATGGTGCAGACTTTGCTAGAGTACCAAAGAAGAAGTGGTATTCAGTAAAGGTGATTGTGTAGTAATCAATCAAGAACGAGATTCGTATTCTATACTTGCAGTTGTACCTAAATTTGAGGCAATCCTAGTAGATGGGTTTATGATTGATTTTTCGGCAGTTTCTGATTTTGTTGAATTTCATCCATTGGCTACTAACAATAAGGGAGTTATAGAATTCCTAATTTAAAAAAAGATTGTATTAATAGAGTTATGCGAATTCAAGAAGAGTATCTGTACTACTTCAATTATATGAACCTTCTCTATTGGAAATATATGTATAAATGTACTATTAATGGATGTAATAGAGCAAAAAGATGATTACGTTACTCTCATTTCGTTCTAGCCGATTTGCGTAAAAAAAGAAACAGTTATTCCAGCATTTTTTTACTAGAGATGTACTAGCGACGTATTTAAATTTAACGAAGCCAGAGTTAAGTCCTAAAGCTAGTCAAATAATTAACAGCAGAACACTGAATATTAGGAATAAAAAAATTATATTTTAATCCATCCAATCTAAATGCTAAGAAATTTGGACAGATATTAATAAAATTAAGAAGAGGCTTTTTAATGAAATGCACGATAGACTTGAAAAGTGTTTGGAAACGTACAAGAAATTGTTGTAATTTAGAGGTTAAGGAGGTGATGTTAGCTAGACTATCGCTAAAATAATGAAACTACGTTAAAAATGAATTTAAAAAGGAGCTAATAATATTGAAAAATGTGTTAAGTAAAAAAAGTCATAAGTCTTGCTACAGCTACAGCTATTATAACGACAAGTTTGGTTGTACCTATGGGCCCCATTTTTACAACAGCAATGGCATCTGAGTTCACAGTGTCAGAAAGAAAGAACGAAGGAGTTTATGGCGTAAGGTCAAACACTTGGTTCACACCAGGGAGTTTTAAGATTAAAGACGAAGTTCGGGATGGTCAATTAGGTGTTCTTATGGAAGTTAGTTACAGCGGTTTTGTTAACCAAGAAAGTATCAACTTTAATCACTGGCGTGGTATTCAAGCTGAAAATAAAGTCATCCATAAAGTACAAAACAATAGTACACTGAAAGCATCTTATTTCACTACTGATAAAAATGAGTTTGAAATTAGATATGGTGATGTTATTAATTTAAGGCTGAACGGCTCGGACTATTACCTTGGAGAAATGAATGTAACAATAAACGATTATTATAATATACCAGAAGAAACAACGGTAGACCAATTATTTAAGGATAATACAAAAGATACAGCGATCATTAAATTGACAACAACTCAGGCAAACATAGACGCTGCGAAGGCACAAGTTGAAAAATTAATTAATTCCAATAAGAAGACAAAGCTTCAAGATGCTTTGCAACTTGCTCAAAATCAAGTAGACAAGCAGGGACAAGAATACGAAGCGAATCAATATAATGCCATTCAACAAGAACTGGGAAATCTCATTGAAAATCCAGCATTTAAACTCACAGAGTCTAGTACGGCAGTCGATAAATGGGGATTGTACCGTAATAACGTAGCAGTTAGTAACGCCTCAACAAGCATCACGCTACAACAATCGGTAGATACTGATGGTAATATTCCTACGACCAATGAAAGCATTAAGATGAAGAATGGTGCGCAGGCTGGTGAACTACAAGGGTATATTAAAGATGACAACATGTT
>NZ_AODK01000059.1 GCF_000525975.1 Listeria rocourtiae FSL F6-920 | reverse complement strand
TCTTGCTACGTTCTCGATAACAGTTGTACCTTCTGCTAATGTCGCGGCCATCATGATATTCTGAGTCGCTCCAACACTAGGGAAATCAAGATATATTTTGGCACCTATTAATTTTTTTGCAGTCGCTTCAATATAGCCATTTTCAATTCTTACATTAGCGCCCATTGCTTCAAAGCCTTTTAAATGCAAATCAACCGGACGTGAACCAATGGCACAACCTCCTGGAAGCGCTACTCTAGCCGAACCTGTTCGAGCTAATAATGGACCCATAACAACAATAGAAGCACGCATTTTTCGAACGTATTCGAATGGCGTATCCGACAAAATATCTCCTGTAGCATTTACCGTAACAACATCGTTTTCAAAAGATACATCTGCTTTTAGATATTTCAAAACTTCATTGATAGTATAAACATCAGATAATTGTGGTACATTTCTTAACGTGCTTGTTCCTTTGCTAGCTAATAAGGTAGCGGCGATAACAGGTAAAACAGCATTTTTTGCACCTTCAACTTTCACTGTTCCCTGTAACTTGTTCCCACCACGGACAATAATTTTTTCCAAAACGAACCCCTCCGCGTATTAATTACTCTATTCATATTTGATATACATCACTTAAAATTAATCTTGAAATGCATTCTTATTTATTCATACTCTGAACATTTTATCATTAATGCCTGCCATTTTTCAACACTAATTTTAAGAGAGTTATATCAATTTCGAACATGTATAAGTTTTTTAATTAACTTCCAAACATATTGCCTATTTGTCTTGCTGAAATAAAATAATCCAAAAAGAAATTGCTAATTGTAACTCCTAATGCTACAGCGATTATTAGATACAACACTCTGGCTTGTATTACGTGATCTCGACGTATTAACTTTTCAAAATGGAGCGCTTGGAGTGCCCAAAAAGCAATCACAATAAAAAGTAAGTGCGAAACCATAACAATAATTGCCTGCTGCCCAATAACTGTATACATTTGCTACCTCCAAAAATTTTATCAGCTTCTACCATTCTACCAGTATTATCAGGGAATAACAATTTTTATATGCTTTTTATTTAGTAAAGTATTAATGAGCTTGGAGTTATTATCCACTTTTACATGAATTACTCCAAACTCATTATCTTACTTTTTGTTGTATGCGTGAATTCGATTTACCGCTTTTTGAAGAGCTATCTCTGCTTTTAGTTCGTCAACTTGTCTACTCTTCGCATCTCTTAGTTCATCTTCTGCACGCTGTCTAGCAGCCTCAGCACGAACAATATCAATCTCTTCTTCTCGCTCGGCGGTATCTGCTAATATGTTTACTTCCTCACCGTTTACTTCCATAAAGCCGCCATTTACAGCAACCCATTCTTCTTTGCCATCATGCTTTAAACGCACCACATCAATTTTCAAAGGGGCTACTAAAGGAACGTGACCAGGTAAAATGCCTAATTCGCCGGCTTTTGTTCTTGCGATGACCATACTTGCTTCACCGCTAAAAACAGGACCATCTGGAGTAACAATACTTACATTTAAAATGCCCATGTATATCTCCTCCTGCTTTTATTAGACTTCAACGCCCATTCCCTTGGCTTTTTCGATAACTTCTTCAATGCGACCTAATGAACGGAATGCATCTTCAGGAAGGTGATCATATTTACCTGCAAGAATATCTTGGAAACCTTTTACCGTTTCTTTAACTGGCACGTAAGAACCTTTTTGACCAGTAAATTGTTCGGCAACGTGGAAGTTTTGACTTAAGAAGAATTGCACGCGACGAGCACGTCCAACGGCTTGTTTATCTTCATCAGACAATTCGTCCATACCTAAGATTGCAATGATATCTTGTAATTCTTTGTAGCGTTGCAATAGTTGCTGTACCTGCGTTGCGACTTCGTAATGATCTTCTCCAACAATATCTGGAGCAAGGGCACGTGACGTTGACGCCAATGGATCTACCGCAGGGTAAATGCCTTGTTCTGTTAATTTACGCTCCAAGTTAGTTGTTGCATCTAAATGGGCGAATGTCGTTGCTGGTGCTGGATCAGTATAGTCATCGGCTGGTACATAGATTGCTTGAATAGATGTAACAGATCCAACATTTGTGGATGTGATACGTTCTTGTAATTGCCCCATTTCAGTGGCCAATGTTGGCTGGTAACCTACGGCTGATGGCATACGACCAAGTAATGCAGAAACCTCTGAACCAGCTTGTGTGAATCGGAAAATGTTATCGATGAATAGCAATACATCTTGATGTTCTACATCACGGAAATATTCTGCAATTGTCAAACCAGTTAAGGCAACACGCATACGTGCACCTGGTGGCTCGTTCATTTGACCGAATACCATTGCTGTTTTTTCAATAACACCTGAGTCTTTCATTTCAAAATAAAGATCATTACCTTCACGAGTACGTTCACCTACGCCTGCAAACACCGAAATACCACCATGTTCTTGGGCAATATTGTTAATGAGCTCTTGAATAAGTACTGTTTTACCTACACCAGCACCACCGAACAACCCGATTTTACCACCTTTAACGTAAGGTGCTAGTAAATCTACCACTTTAATTCCTGTTTCCAAGATTTCTGTCGTAGTGGATAGCTCATCAAATGTAGGAGCTGAGCGGTGAATTTTATTGCGTTGAACGTCACTTGCGATCGGCTCATCTAAATCAATTGTTTCTCCAAGTACGTTGAACACCCGTCCAAGAGTGATATTTCCAACTGGAACTGTGATCGGGCTTTCGGTATCAATAACCGTCATACCTCTTTGAACGCCATCTGTTGAAGCCATCGCAATGGTACGAACAACATTGTCGCCTAAATGGATAGCTACTTCAAGCGTAAGTTTCACACTTTTTTCCTCTTCGGATAGTGCTTTATGTTCAACTTTAAGCGCGCTGTAGATTTCTGGTAAATGGTTATCAAACTTTACGTCTACAACGGGACCCATAACTTGGATTATTCGTCCTTCAGTCATGCGATTTTCCTCCTCACTTGCTTTTCCCTCGTTGGGAATTTTCAGGGTGGATAAACGAACCCTCGAATAATTATTCGAGAGCCGCCACACCACCGATAATTTCAGTTATTTCTTGCGTAATCGCGGCTTGGCGAGCACGGTTATATTGTAATGATAAGTCATCGATAATATCAGTTGCATTGTCAGTCGCGCTTCTCATCGCTGTCATACGAGCAGCATGTTCTGCGGCTTTGGCATCCAGAATGGCACCGAAAATCAGACTCTCAACATATTGCGGCAATAATACTTCTAAGATTTCACCTTCAGAAGGTTCAAATTCATATGTTGTCAAATCATGTTCTGTTTCATTTTCATGAAACTCCGTGAGTGGCAACAATTTATCATTTCTGATGGCTTGAGAAATCGAGTTCACATGATGATTGTAAACGATAAACACTTCGTCAAAAACGCCGTCTTCAAACATTTGAACGGTATTACGCGCAACATCTTTAACCTCGGCAAAAATTGGATGATCTGAAATGCTTTGTACCTCTAAAACAACATTCATATCGCGGGCTTTGAAAAAGTCTGCACCAGCTCTCCCTAGAGCGATAATTGCGTATTCATCGCTTGAGGTATGCTTTTGTTGAATTTGTTTATAGACTTCTTTGATAGCATTGCTGTTATAAGCCCCTGCCAAACCTTTATGCGAAGTAACTACGATATAGCCTGTTCTGTGAACTGCTCGTGATACTAGCATAGGGTGGTCTGCACTATTTCCAGAAGCAACATGGGTTACAACATCTCGAATTTTCTCTACATACGGGGCATAAGCTCTTGCTTTTTCTTCTGCACGACCAAGTTTGGATGCAGAAACCATTTGCATCGCCTTTGTAATTTGGCTGGTTTTCTTTGTAGATGTAATTCGCTGTTTAATATCTATTAAAGATGCCAAAGATTTTCACCACCTTTGTTTCGTTTGTTCAGCAAAAACGGATTAGGATTCTGAAGGAACAAATGTATTTTTGAATTCTTTAATCGCACTATCTAACTCTGCTTCATCTGGTAACGATTTCGTTGTACGGATTGTTTCCAATAGCTCTGGGCGGTTATGATCGAACCACGTATTCATTTCGCTTTCGAAACGCAACACATCTATTACAGGAACATCATCCAAGAAAGAGTGGACTAATGTGTATAGAATTAGGATTTGTTTTTCAACTTTTAGTGGTTTGTGTAAATCTTGTTTTAAAACTTCTACTGTGCGTTTACCACGTTCTAGTTTAGCACGTGTTGCTGCATCAAGATCAGATCCGAACTGTGAAAATGATTCTAACTCACGGTAAGATGCTAAATCTAAACGAAGCGTTCCGGCAACTTTTTTCATGGCTTTAATTTGCGCTGACCCACCAACACGGGATACGGATAACCCGGCATTGATTGCGGGACGCACACCAGAGAAGAATAGATCCGATTGCAAGAAAATCTGACCATCCGTTATCGAGATAACGTTCGTAGGAATATAAGCAGAGATATCTCCAGCTTGTGTTTCTACGAATGGTAGAGCAGTGATTGAACCACCACCTAATGAGTCATTCAATTTTGCAGCACGTTCTAATAAGCGGGAGTGTAAGTAGAAAACATCCCCTGGATAGGCTTCACGACCTGGAGGACGACGAAGTAGCAAGGAAAGTTCACGATATGCAGCAGCTTGTTTAGATAAATCATCATAGATAATCAAAACATGCTTGCCGTTATACATGAATTCTTCGCCCATCGCAACACCAGCGTATGGAGCTAAGTATAATAATGGAGCCGGTTGAGATGCAGATGCTGTGACAACAATTGTGTAGTCAAGCGCTCCGTGTTTACGCAATGTTTCCACTGCAGTACGAACTGTTGATTCTTTTTGACCAATAGCAACGTAGATACAAATCATATCTTGATCGGCTTGGTTTAGGATAGTATCGATTGCTACGGTTGTTTTACCAGTTTGGCGGTCACCGATTATTAACTCACGTTGACCACGACCGATTGGAACCAGGGCATCAATCGCTTTAATTCCTGTTTGAAGTGGCTCACTAACCGATTGACGTTGCATAACGCCTGGTGCGATTGCTTCAATCGGACGTGTATTCGTTGTTTCGATTGGTCCTAAGCCATCGACTGGTTGTCCTAATGCATTGACAACACGACCGATAAGGGCGTCACCAACTGGGACTTCCATAATTTTTCCTGTACGACGAACTTCATCGCCTTCACGGATTTCAGTATAAGGCCCCAAAATAATGATACCAACATCATTGGTCTCTAAGTTTTGAGCCATTCCCATAACGCCGTTTGAGAACTCAAGAAGCTCTCCAGCCATCGCGTTATCTAATCCGTGAGCACGCGCGATACCATCACCAATATAGGTAACTGTTCCGACATCGCTAACTTTTAGCTCAGATTGATAATTTTCAATTTGTTGCTTTATGAGAGAACTAATCTCTTCAGCTTTTATGCTCATCAAATTCACCCCTTGTTACACTGAAAGCCTACAATTTAATTTGTCGCTCCAGGTCTCTTAGTTTAGATTTTAGACTGCCGTCATAGATACGGTTTCCAATAACTACCCGTACGCCTCCTAGAAGAGTCGGATCGATATGATTATGAATATTTAACTCGTTTTTAGCCATTTTTGCTGCGAATGCTTTGGATAGTTCTGCTTCCTCTGTTTTTGAAAGCGGGATAACAGAATATACCTCAGCATCAGCAATACCACGAGCGTCTTTTACTTTTTGTAGATAGCGATCAATGATAGTTACTAGGTAATCCTCACGTCCTCGGTCGATTAAAAGAAAAATAAAATCTTGCAGTATCGGCGTTAAACCGGTAAAAACACTAGCAATCATATTTTTCTTAGCGTCGTCTGTCAGCGTTGGATTTTCGATTAGTGTAGCAAAATCGGTATTTTGATCTATCGATTCTTTCACAATAGCGAGTTCCATATCAAACTGATCAATCAATTGCTTCTCTTCTGCAACTTCAAAAAGCGCTACGGCGTAACGATTCGCAACTTCAAAATCTTTACTCATTTATCATCGCCTAGCTTTCCGATATACTCTTGTACAAGTGCAGCTTGTGCTTCTTCATCCAAATTCTTTTCAATAACTTTGGATGCGATTAGCACAGACAAGGAGCCAACTTGTTCACGAAGCGCTTTGATAGCATCTTCTTTTTCGCGAGTAATGTCGCTTTTAGCTTCTTCTTTAATGCGTTCACTCTCAGCGCGCGCAACTTTGATGATTTCTTCGCGTTCTTTCTCACCAAGCTGTTTCGCGTTCTCAATCATTGTTTGAGATTCTAGACGAGCTTGTTGAAGAACTTCTTTTTGTTCGGCTAACAGGGCTTCTGCTTGTACACGACTTTCTTCTGCAGAGTCGATTTCCGATGCAATATGCTCTTCGCGGGCCTTCATGACATTCATTAAAGGTTTCCAAGCAAAGATTCGGATTAAGACTAATAAAATACAGAATGATACGACGGTAAAAATAGAATCACCAGCTGTAAAAGTGGCTGAACCCAGTGCAATATTTAATCCTAGCACGTTCGATTCACTCCTTTCCATACATTCGCTTTTTATCGTTTCATGTTTTTGGGCACATAAAGGAATGGCGAGTTAATCCCGCCACGTTTTTGATTACTTATTCATTACCATGAACGCGATAACAACTGCGATGATTGGAAGGGCCTCAACCAAACCTACACCAATGAACATGATTGTTTGTAGCATAGAACGTGCTTCTGGTTGACGAGCAACACCTTCAACTGTTTTTGATACGATAAGTCCGTTACCAATACCTGCTCCTAGAGCTCCTAAACCTACGGCGATTGCTGCTGCGATTGCACCTAATGACATAATTAATATCCTCCTCGAATTATCTTCTAAATTATTTTTGTTTATAAAAAGATTATGGGTTTTGCCCCATAGCTCTGACTTTACTTAGATGTGGCGAGTGTTGCTTAGTGTTCGTCACTTACTTTGTGTGACATATAAACCATTGTCAACACGGTGAATAGGTAGGCCTGAATCGCCCCGATAAATATCGAGAATCCTTGCCAAACCACTGCTGGAATAATCGCAAATACACCAACTACTGGGTTGATATGTGCTAGCTGTAATGCAATAATACCTAGCAATACTTCCCCTGCAAAAATGTTACCGTATAGACGCAAACCGAGTGTTAATGTGTTGGCAAACTCTTCTACAAGCTTCAATGGGAATAAAAATTTCATTGGGCTGAAATAAGTTCCTACAACGTAATGCTTAACTCCTCTAAGTTTGATTCCATAATAATGAGTCAACCCGATAATGAGCACGGCCAAGGTTAGTGTTACAATCGGATCAGCAGTAGGTGAACGCCACCATACTTCGCCACCGACAGCTATTTGCATTGGCAATCCTAACATATTAGCTACGAAGATAAAGAATATCAGCGTAATACCTAATACGTGGAATCTCCCACCAGTTTTCCAGTCCATATTGCTGTTGATAATGCCTTTAACAAAGTCCATCACCCATTCAATAAAGTTCTGTTTTCCTGTGGGACGCATTTTTAGCTTTCTCGTACAAAAGATAGCAATAAATAGTACGATAACACATGTGATTGTGATCATCAGGACATTAGACAAGTTAAATGCCAATTTCCCTAAGTACCATATTGGAAATTCCTCTTCCAATTTGGTTCACCCCTCTCTCTTTTTAAGCGTTTTTCTTCCGGTAGATGGAATAGATAACAAAATCCAAGAAAACCACGGAATAAACAATGCCCAAACCTATCACCATACTATAAATGTGAAAGAAATCCGGTACTTGTGTCGCAATGATTGTTGCAAGTAGAACGCTTCCCATCCTCGCTGTTGTTCCCATGCCATAAAAGGTTCGCTTCTCGGCAATCGCTTTCGTCATGGCTTGTGTACGTCTCATCAACAGCCAGTAGTTAAACCAACCTACAATAATCCCCAGTTTTAGCCCCAAAAAAATATGTACATGTGGGGTTAGTAACCATCCAGCTACACATATACCGACAAAAGCAATGATGTATTTCTGATGACGATGATACATTCCTATTAGTGATTCTAACATTCCGGCAGATGTCCTTTCTTAATGTTATTGGTATTTCTTGCTCCCCGTCTATAAAATGTGACTCGGATTTTAAGACAGAAGTAAGCTTAGAGTTTGTGATTTTTTACACATTACCCATTTGCTAACAAAAAATTAAACACAGCTGTAAGCCTTATCAGTGCGTCAGTTTTTAGCATACAATAGGCAAAAGTAAAAAGTCAATATCTTTTCACAAATTCCGTACCTACTTGATAACAATTCTACCACAATAACATAGCTTCAAGGAAATAATGCGAATTGATTTTTAACATTTTTTTGAAAAATCTTGTAGATTGCTCTGATTTAACTAGTTACAGGTATTATTTGGATTAGATATCAGAACCATTTTTACTAAATTACACCTCCAGATTTCATAGAAAGTCCAAATTTTGTTTATACTTTCACATTTTATTATACAAAAAAAGCTCTCACCCGATTTGGCAAAAGGCTTTCAGCAAGATACGTGGTTGCGAAAGCTTTCTTTTCAGGGAAAATAGCTAGACACGTATGGCTTGAATATAAAGTTATAATTACCCGGCACACTTTGGTCAATTCTGTCCACGTCTTACATGCATGTGAGACGTCGGCGAGATTGAGACAGTGCTGACTTGCAGCAATTATCCCCTTACGCATTTCATGAACAGCTAAATTTAAGGCTCTTTTGTAACAATATTGTTCATCTTAACACAATCTGCTGTAAACCACTAGCAAAAACTAATCTCGTAATGTATCTGTAATAGTTGTTGGGACTGTTCGAATAAATATGAGTTACAGTCCCAATATACATGTGAGCAAAGCGAACATGTAATCCTTCCCGACTGTTCGAATAGAACATAAGCCACAGTCCCAATATACATACAAGCAAAGCGAACATGTAATCCTTCCCGACTGTTCGAATAGA
>NZ_AODK01000058.1 GCF_000525975.1 Listeria rocourtiae FSL F6-920 | reverse complement strand
CGTTGACACAAGCCCAGCGAATGCGAAGGGGACGTATACAGAAGCCACCCAAACCGTCACATATGTGTATGAAAAAGCCACAGCAGCGCCGGTGACGGTGGTGTATCAGGATACGACTGGAAAGGAAGTGGCCCCTTCGGAACGTCTGACTGGAAAAGTGGATGCGCCATATGCGGCGGAAGCTAAGGCTATTTCAGGATATACCCTCACGCAAAAGCCCGCGAATCAAACGGGATATCTCACGAACGAACCGCAAATGGTCACGTTTGTATATGAGGCACAAATAGGAGGTGCCATCACAGTACAGCCCACGGATAACCTAGAAAATGTTTTAGCACCAGAAGAGAAGTTAACAGGGAATTACCATGCGCCGTATAAGACGGAAGCTATGATGTTACCTACTCCACCGAAAGGAGAGCCCGTACAACTAGCTGTGTCAGCTACTTCAGCGGGGCCTTCTGCGTTAACGCTTCCAGCAGCAGGTGATACAGGAGTCACTCCGTTCCTTCTTGGGGGAGGGTTGTTGCTTAGTGGCTGGTGGTTATGGAGACGGCAACGCTGACGTGTAACTTATCACTAAGGCACTTGCCTAAGAAAGATACATGACTGGGGTCTGTGATTTATGTGTAGCATGGAAAAAATACGTATCAAAAATCTAAAGTCGGATTTTCGATACGTATTTTTTCAATTCAGAACATTGTTGTCCTAGTCTCGTCTATTTCATGGGTATCATTTTTTTGTTATACTGTATACATAAAAAGAAAGAGGTGTACAAGATGAAAGAAAATAAATATGATAATCCTGCATTTTTTGAACAATACAGTAAAATGAACCGTTCTGTAGAAGGGTTGAAAGGTGCTGGAGAGTGGCATGCGTTTAAAAAAAATGATGCCGGATTTCACTGGGAAGCGGGTACTAGACCTTGGTTGTGGCTTTGGTTGGCATTGCCTGTATGCTGTTGAGAACGGAGCAGAGCGCGCGGTCGGTGTCGATATTTCAGAAAATATGCTCGCAGAAGCACGGAAGAAAACAGACTCGCCAAAAATTAGTTATATCCAACAAGCGTTAGAAGATATTGATTTTCCTGACGCGAGTTTTGATGTCGTTATTAGTTCGCTGACGTTTCATTATATCGAATCATTTACAGATATGTGCCACAAAATAAATCGCAGTTTGACGAAAGGTGGGGCATTTGTTTTTTCTGTGGAGCATCCGGTTTTTACCGCGCAAGGTACACAGGATTGGTACTATGACGAAGACGGCAATAAGCTACATTGGCCGGTAGATAGTTACTTTACAGAAGGCTTGCGGACAGCCAATTTTTTAGGAGAGGATGTCACAAAATATCATAAAACAATAACAACCTATGTGAATACATTACTTGAGACCGGTTTTGAGTTGGTTAGTCTAGTTGAACCAGAGCCTGATGCAACGATGTTGGCTAGCCATCCAGACATGCCGGATGAACTGCGTCGTCCGATGATGTTGCTTGTTTCCGCACGTAAAAAATAACGCTCTACTCATACTTGCTTTGAATTTGCTTTAGGTATGATATAAAACCATCATAAAAATCACCTGTTTTATGGATTGTCACATGCTTGCCTAGGCTCAAAAGAAAGCGATAGCCAGCTTCGTGATTAGGAAGCATTACTTTTGCTAGAAACTGAGATTTGCCTAACGGTTCAATTGTATCAGCACCAAAACGTAATGCGATTTGTTCACGGGCTATTTTATCAATAACTATGCTTACTTCTGCCATTTGAAAGGATGCTCGCCCACCGGACGGAGTAAATGGCTTTAGCCTAAATGGACGCGGCTCGAATGTTTTAGCGGATACTTCCAAATTAAGTATTCGCGATAATTTAAATGTACGGAAATCTTTTCGCTCTGCACTGTATCCTTGTAAATACCATGAGCGATTACGAAACAGTAAATGATAGGGTTCGATTTGACGCATTGTCTCATTACCATCTCGATCAATGTAGATTAGGGTAACAAATTGATGCTTCTTGATAGCTAAATGTAAACTTTCTACTTTGTCATTAAACTCTTGTTTCATTGCTAATGTCGAAAAGTCGAGTGAGATAGCACTAGTTGCTCCTTCATTCGTATGACCCATCATATTTTTCATTTTTAATAGTGTTTTTTTGATATCACTTGAGGATAAAAGCTGTTCAAAACCGCTTAGACCAGTGATGATAGCTGTTAAATCTTCCGATGTGAGTAATTTCTTATCTACTTTATAAGTTGGCATAATCCCAATACCACCTTTTACACCAGGCATTGTATAAATAGGGATATTGGCCATAGATAGTGTGTCTATATCACGATAAATCGTTCGTTTAGTAACTTCAAACATCGTTGCCATTTCTGCTGCACTGACGAGTTCGCGTTGCAGCAGTAACATAATAATCCCAATTAGCCGCTCAATTTTCATCGAATTTCCCCCTTAAATAAAAATGATGACATACAGTTGTCAACATTCGTATGCTATAGTTACATCATAACAAATTTATAATCATTTGGAGGGAAATAGTATGTCATTTGAAATCGTACAGTTAGGTGGAGCCGTTTTTTCAGGAAAGAGAGTTGAAATTCCAGCATTTGATCCACAAAAAGGATTTGCGGTTATGAGTGAGGTCAAAGCAGCAGCGGTGGCGGATTTTGCAGGGACAAAGGAAGAAGTTGTTGGTATAAATGCCAATATTGATGGTGTGCAAACATATTTAGTGGCAAAAGAGGGCGCTAATCATGGCGATACATCATTTGAATTTCCGGAAGGGCAATATGCTAAATTTGTGACGAAAGAAACGGAACGAGCGGCAATTGATGGGTTTATTGGCCAGTCTTACGGTGAGATTGGACAAAGTGAAACAGTTGGCATTGCAGGCCACTTTAATTTAGAAGATTTGCGAGAAACTGATTTTACAATTTATATTCCGGTTGTATCAAAATAAATAGAAACCATCTGGTAAAGCGCAAAATATTGCTTTGCCAGATGGTTTCTATATTTTTATTGGATATTTTGGTCAAATTGTAAGTAAACAACATGTGTTTGAAGATATTCTTCTAAACCATGTTTTCCATCGGCACCACCAATACCTGACTTGCGGAAACCGGCATGGAAGCCTTGCATTGCTTCAAAGTTTTCACGATTAACATAAGTTTCACCAAATTTTAGTTGGCGAATGACTTTCATAGCACGATCTAGATTTGTGGTGTAGACAGAGGAAGTTAGCCCATAGTCACAATCGTTAGCTAACTCAATGGCTTCATCCAATGTCTTGAATGTGCATATTGGTGCAACAGGGCCAAATACTTCTTCGCGCATGATTTCCATATCATTTGTTGCATCACCAATAACTGTTGGTTGGAAGAAGAATCCAGTTCCTTCGCCAGCTTTCCCGCCGGACAGAATTTTTGCACCTTGCGCGACGGCTTTGTCTACTTTTGCTTGAACAGACTGCTGGGCGCTTTTACTAACAAGTGGCCCCATATCAATATTATCTGATGTAAGTGGATTGCCGTATTGTACAGCTTCCATTGCTTTTACTAATTTGGTAGTAAAGGCTTCTTTTACATCTTCTTGAACGTAGATGCGCTCCACACAGTTGCAGACTTGGCCACTGTTAATGACGCGGGAATCGACAATGGCTTGAACAGCTAAATCTAAATCAGCGTCATTTAAAACAATTGCCGGTGCTTTTCCACCAAGTTCTAAACTAACTTTAGTAATGTTCTCACTTGCGGCTTGCATTACTTTTCGACCGGCAGGCTCACTACCAGTCAAAGAAACGAGGCCAACTTTAGGGTTGCCTGCCAGTTCATCACCAATTTCACCACCACGACCAGTAATCATATTATAGACCCCTTTAGGCAAGCCGATTTGATCAACAATTTTGGTGAAGGCTACAGCATTATTAGGCGACTCGGCACTTGGTTTAACGACAATTGTATTCCCGGTAATCAGTGCTGGGGCCATTTTTCGAGCAATTAAGAAGAATGGGAAATTCCAAGGCAGGATACCAGTTGTGACACCAATGGCCTTCTTAAATACAAAGATATGCTCATTTGGCCGATCGCTTTGCAAAATTTCACCTTCGTACCGGCGCGCCCACTCAGCCATATAGTCTAAATAATCAGCGGTAAAGTTTACCTCAACTTCTGATAAAGCCAATGTTTTTCCGACCTCTTCTGAGATAAGTTTAGCGATTTCTGGGACTTGCTTCCGAATCTCCGTAGCGATTTTATGTAGATAAACACCACGTTCTACAGCGGGTAAAGCTTCCCAGGAAATTTGTGCATCTTCAGCAGCGTCAATGGCTCTTTTTGCGTCCATTTTTGTAGCTTTTGGTACTTGTGAGATGATTTTCTCGGTAGCAGGATTAATAACGTCAACGAACTCGCTGTTACTTGATAGAACAAACTCTCCATTAATGTACATTTTATGTTGATTCATGTGAATTCCTCCTTTAAATATGTTGTTTTATGTGTATTATTATAAATAAACAAACATAAACAAGCAAGAAAAACGGTTACAAATGTTGGTTTTATGAAAAAATTAGAAATGACGAGGGGGTGTGGGAGATCACGTGAGGTAGTTTTTTTACAGTATAGAAGAGGATAGAAACTCCCCTAGTTTTAGGAAAACGGAAGTTCTATCCTCTATATTTATATTTTTTGGAAGTTAGGCAACACTAATTCGATAATCCGAGATGATTGCTCATTACTCTAGCTGCATCCGCAATCAGCGCATTATCGTACTCATCATCTTCATTCGTCTTGTTTGAAAAGACAACTAAGATAATAGGTGCTCTGTGAGGTGGGTATAAGACGGCAATATCGTTGCGTGTTCCAAAAGAAGCAGCGCCTGATTTGTCACCGACTTTGACATTGGACGGGACTCCGGCTCTAATTAGTTCTTCACCTGTCGCATTTCCAGTTAAAATTTCATTGTAAAATTTTAATTTATCTGGTGCTATTTTTCTGTCGAGTAGTAGTTTTTTAAACGTTTCAGCAATTGCTTTAGGTGTACTAGTATCTCTTATGTCACCAGGGATAGCAGTCGTTAAATCGGGTTCCAAGCGAGAGGAGTCTGTGACCTTGTCGCCTAATTCTCTTAATTGAGATTCGAAACCTTTCGGACCACCAAACTGTTTAAACATAAGGTTTGCGGCTGTATTATCGCTGTATTGAATTGCTGCTGCTATAATATCTTTCAGTGACATACCTGTATCTACGTGTTTTTCTGTGATGGGAGAATAGCTAACTAGGTCATCTTTGGTATATTTAATTATTTGATTTAGCTCATCCCAAGAGAGGTTTTTAAGTAGTACCCCGCCTAAAAGTGCTTTAACTGTCGAAGCAAAAGCAAAGCGTTGATTGCCGTTGTGAGCGAATGTCTCACCAGATCCCGAATCGATGGCGTAGACACCTAGTGTAGCTTGGTATTTCTTTTCTAAGTTTTTGAGTTGAGTAGTTGTGTCAGGTGCTTTTTTAACAGTAGTCTCTTCTTTAGCCATAGCTTTTTCTGGATGTGCGGAAAAAGGGACTAAGGCCAACGTTAAAACGCTCAGCAAAATAACATAAAGTGCTTTTTTTGACATAAACATTTGCATAACATCTCCTACTTTCTCTTTTTTTGCAGAAAGGATAGCTATTCCTATCTGCTTCAAAAAGTATAACATAGAATTGTTACTTCAATGTTACCATATCGATTCTACGGAAAACTTTCTGTAGCTTCTAAACAAGAAGTGTTACTAGAAGCGAATTGTTTTTAAGTGAGAAGTATGATTATACTTTAGAAACAGAGATTGTGAATAAAAAAACTTGTCTCGATGCTTTGAATATAGATACTAAATGAGCTATAATAATATACGAGTATGCACATGTAGTTTCAAATTCATAATTTCACGAATGAAAGGTTTGTGAAATGATGAGGAAGTTACCAATTCTAGTTGATGATATTATCAACTAGGGAAGTTTCACTGGTCATTAAATTAGGGAGTTATGTTGTATTTTTGCGCAAAAATACACAGCAACAAACATCAAAAGGAAAGAAGGGATTCGGGTGTCAAAAATGCTCAAGTCATTGCTACTTACAGTATCGCTGGTCTTTGTCGGACTGCTTAGCGGCTGTGGTGATTTGACGGTACTAGATCCAAAAGGTCCAGTAGCGCAAAGTCAAAGCGATCTAATCATCTATTCGATTATTTTCATGCTTATCATTGTACTTACGATTTTCGTGTTATTCGTCATTATGATTACGAAATACCGCGAGAGAAAAGATCATTCCAACTACGAACCAAACATGCACGGTAGTACGAAACTGGAAGTTTTATGGACGTTGATTCCTGTGGCAATTGTTATTGCTCTAGCGATTCCAACGGTTCAAACAATTTATGCGAACGAAAAAGCGCCAGAGGTTACTTCACACAAAGACCCAATTGTTATTTATGCGACTAGCGCAAACTGGAAATGGTTCTTTAGTTATCCAGATCAGTCGATTGAAACTGTAAACTATGTACATATTCCAACTGATCGACCAGTATTATTCAAACTTACCGCTGCAGATTCAATGACGAGTTTCTGGGTGCCACAACTTGGTGGACAGAAATATGCGATGAGTGGCATGACAATGGACTTATACTTGCAAGCTGATGAAACAGGTACGTTTAAAGGACGCAATTCGAATTTTAACGGGGAAGGGTTTGCAGGACAGGTATTTGATGTTGTTGCTCAAAAACCAGCCGATTTCGAAAAATGGGCACAAAAAACAAAAGCTGATTCACCAACCCTATCGCAAGACCGCTATGATAAATTATTATTACCAGGCCATGTGAAACCACAATCTTATGCGGGTACACATATGGCGTTTGTTGACCCAGCCGCAGATCCAGAGTATGTCTTTTATGCGTATAAACGATTCGGCTTCGAATTGACTAATCCGCACGATCCACATGCAAAAGACACAAGAACGAAAGAGCCAATTTTGCCAGCGCGTCCGGTTACAATTACAAATCCACGCTTTGAGCAGATGGATATGGAACCAATGATTATTCCAAATGGAACTGGTTACAAGAAAGACAAGCATTACGATGAAGAAATGAAAAAAATGGGTGAAGAAATCAAAACCGATGAGGCAACAGATCACAAATCGGGACACTAAAAAGGGGGTATTTCAACATGCGTTTAGATGAATTTATCATCACCGGCGACCCGCTGATTTTAGGAGCCCAAGTTTCGATTGCTCTTGTCAGCATTGGTATCGTCGTGTTACTAACTTATACAAAGAAATGGAAGTGGCTATTCACGGAATGGATTGCTTCCGTTGACCACAAGCGCCTTGGGATTATGTACCTTTTGGCAGCAGTATTAATGTTTTTCCGTGGTGGGGTTGATGCCCTCATGATTCGTACCCAACTTGCAATGCCAGGCATGGAGTTTCTTGATGCTCAGCATTACAATGAGGTATTTACGACTCACGGAACGATTATGATTCTATTTATGGCGATGCCGTTTGTTATTGGTCTAATGAACGTTGTCGTGCCGCTCCAAATCGGTGCGCGCGATGTTGCATTTCCATTCTTGAACAATTTAAGTTTTTGGACATTCTTTATGGGGGCAATGCTATTCAATATTTCCTTCGTAATCGGTGGTAGCCCAGCAGCTGGTTGGACAAACTACGCACCACTCGCCGAAGAATTTAGCCCAGGTTATGGGATTAATTTCTACTTACTTGGAGTTCAAATTGCCGGTATTGGTACGCTGATGACCGGGATTAATTTCATGGTCACGATTCTACGTATGCGAACGAAAGGCATGACACTTATGAAGATGCCGATGTTCACGTGGACATCATTGATTACGTGTTTAATTATCGTGTTTGCCTTCCCAGTACTTACTGTGGCGCTAGCTTTAATGACGTTCGATCGTCTGTTCGGAACGGCATTCTTCACGCTCGCAAATGGCGGAATTCCGATGATGTGGGCCAACCTCTTCTGGGTTTGGGGACATCCGGAAGTATATATCGTTATTTTGCCGGCATTCGGTATATTCTCCGAGATTATTTCTACTTTCTCGAAGAAGAAACTATTTGGTTACCCAGCAATGGTAGCAGCGGTTGTTGTTATTTCCTTGCTAAGTTTCCTAGTTTGGGTCCATCACTTCT
This sequence comes from Listeria rocourtiae FSL F6-920, assembly GCF_000525975.1. GTDB lineage: Bacteria > Bacillota > Bacilli > Lactobacillales > Listeriaceae > Listeria_A > Listeria_A rocourtiae. Next base: position 393 of record NZ_AODK01000058.1, on the reverse strand, counting down.
TTACAATGGGCTCTGGTGCAGCGGTTAACTCATTCTTCTCGATTACAACGATGATGATCGCGATACCGACAGGAATCAAGATATTTAACTGGCTCTTTACGATGTACAAAGGGCGAATAACCTTCACCACACCGATGCTTTGGTCACTGGCTTTCATACCTAACTTTGTTATTGGTGGGGTTACAGGGGTTATGCTTGCGATGGCAGCAGCCGATTATCAATATCACAATACGTATTTCTTAGTATCACATTTCCACTACGTATTGATTGCCGGAACCGTATTCTCCTGTTTTGCAGGTTTGATTTACTGGTATCCAAAAATGGTCGGTTATCGTTTGAATGAAAAAAATAATTGGTAAGTGGTTTTTCTGGATATTTGTTATCGGGTTTAAT
>NZ_AODK01000057.1 GCF_000525975.1 Listeria rocourtiae FSL F6-920 | reverse complement strand
TGAGCCCAATCGCCATCGACATCGCCAGACTATATCCAAGAATTTTCCCCAAAATGGCCGAAAAAACGACGCTTCCTGTAACTCCAATGGCGAACGCGATACAAAGTGGTCCGATAAGCGCAACTAAATCGTCCACAGAAGACGTAGCTAGCGGGCCGAAAATAATGAGCAAAATACCAATCATCATCAACCCATATGCATCGATACCAACTAGAATATTCGGTTTCAAAACACCAAACGTACGAAGTAAAATACCAAGAAATAACGCTATAACAAATTGGTTTACAATACCATTCGTCAGATCAGAAATAAAACCAGCCAGCATAACTACCGCACCTACTACAAACAAAGTTCCCGCTGTCGTTTGCAACGCTTTCGGCAATATCGTTTTTGGCTCCTTATCTTCCTCTTTTTTGACTGGCGCCTTCACTTTCAATCGTCCAGCACGGTATTCCCCCTTCACACGATGCGCCTCTTTCCGCAAAATAATCGACGTCAACGGATAACCAATTAACCCTTGAAAAGCCGATATCAATACCGCAAAAACAGCAACTAATACTAGCCCAGATGCCAAAGCTGCCTCTTGAACAATGATAACCGCAACCGTCGTACCACTAATCGCTCCAATCGCTGAAATGATGAAATTTTGATCCAAGAAAAAAGAACCAATCGTGAAAAGGAAAACGATAATGCCAAGTATAGCAGAGATACCAATAAGAACTGTTTTCCATTGTTTTTTCAGCTCATCAATACTAATCATCGTCCCAATATGCACAATCAACATGCCAATGACCGTCTGACCAAGCGCAAGTAAAGAAGAGCTTGTCAACAAATCTTCTGGGAAAATATTCGTTTTAAACCCGACGATGAAAATTATCGCAGCTACGAGTAAAGATGAAATAACCGACTTCGTTTTCTTAGCCACAAAATCTCCAATTGTCCAAATAAGCATAATAATTGTAAAAGCTGTAACTGGATTCATATAAATCCCTCATTTCCTTAAAATTATTCCGACCAACATATTAACCTACGCAATATCCTCATGCTTTCTATGCGTTCTTTACTCTGTTAATTATCGAACAAATTAATAAGAATGTTCTGAAACTTAAAATTAACAATAAGTACTAATAAATAATTGAACAAGAGTAAAATATTTACTGCCACAAGAATTGTAGCATGATATGTAGCCATTTATCAAATAACAATCATACTACGATTCTTAGCTAGTACTTCTATCTAATACCCATCTCTGCTACTCTTTTAACCATAATTACGCAAATTAACTACAAAAAAAAGAAAAAAACCGCCTGAAACGACTAATATTGGAGATTTTCTACCATCTTCAAAAAGTCGATATCCTACGGTTTTATACTTTAAAGTCCGGTTGGCTGGCTTTAATTTAAGAATATTTAAATTTGCATAATCGCCTCAAAAAATCTATACACACTATTTCGCCTGCACTAACTCTAACGGTGAATCTATCTTACTTGGGACATCCTTACCTGCAAAATAATCATATGCAGCCTGAAGAGCTAACCTTCCCATTTCCACAGGTTTTTGAGCTACAGTTCCTGCCATCTCTCCTGCTGCAACGGCTTTTAGTCCATCTTCATTACCATCAAATCCAATAACCTGTATGTTTGCTTTCCCTGCTGATTTCAACGCCTCTACTGCCCCCAATGCCATTTCATCATTTTGTGCAAAAACTGCTTCGATATCTGGATTCGATTGTAACATGTTCTCCATTACCGTTAAGCCTTTAGCACGATCGAAGTCCGCTGATTGACTTTCAACAAGCTGTAATTCCTTCTTAGCAATGCTTTCAAATCCTTCACCGCGTTCACGTGTAGCTGATGCCCCTGGTGTTCCTTCTAGTTGAGCTACATTCGCCCCTTTTCCGATTTTCTCCTCAATGAACTCCGCTGCCATTTTTCCGCCTTTTACATTATCTGAGGTAACTAACGTTAAAACTTTCCCTCCATCTGAGCTTCTATCCAGCGCAATGATAGGAATATTAGCCTCATTTGCTGCTTCCACTGCTGGCTGAATCGCTGAGGAGTCCACTGGATTGATTAAAATAGCATCCACTTTTTGTTGAATCAAGTCATCAATATCATTACTTTGCTTGGTCGCATCATTTTGTGCGTCGACAATGATAGTCTTTGTCTTATTCTCTTTTGCAAGCGTTGTAACACCTTCTCTAATAGATACAAAAAATGGATTATTCAACGTAGAAATACTTACACCGACTTTTAATTCTGCTGGTTTTTTCTCTACAACCTTAGCGTTCTCTTTTGATTCGTCATTACCTAAATTCGCAACACTGCATCCTGACAAAAATAACACTACCGCCATCATCGCTATTACTAATTTTTTTCATTTTGTGTTTCTCCCTTCGTTTTTCATTTATTTTGTCTACGATCTAGTAATACCGCAATGATAATCACTAAACCTTTTACAATCTGTTGATAAAAACTAGATACTCCTAACAAATTCAGGCCGTTATTAATTGTTCCAATAATCAAAGCACCAATCAATGTCCCAAAAAGTCGTCCTTTTCCGCCAGATAAACTTGTACCTCCTAAAACTACAGCTGCGATAGCATCCATCTCATAAGACACTCCAGCTGTTGGTTGGGCTGAGTTCAGCCTTGAAGTCAGTATGATACCCGCGATCGATGCCATAAATCCTGAAATAGTATAGATGATTATTTGAACTTTATTTGTTTTCACACCCGCAATTTTAGCTGCATGTATATTTCCACCCACAGCGTATGTTTTTTTACCAAATGCCGTTTTATGCAATAAGATATATAACAACAAGAAACATATCACCATAATGATAATTGGAACGGGTACCCCAAAAAGATATCCTTTTCCAACAAACTGAAAGATAAAGCTATCTCCAATCCCTGTAATCGGGTTGCCATCCGTGAAAACTAGTGTAGCCCCACGATAAATTGTCATGGTAGCTAGTGTAGCAATAAATGGAGCCAAATTACCTTTTGCTACTAAAATGCCATTAATCATACCGAGAAAAGCACCTAAAAGCATCCCTAAGCACATCGCAATAAGCGGTGAAATGCCACTCGCAATAATTCCAGCAGTCAATGCACCTGATAGCGCGAGTGTCGAGCCAACAGATAGATCAATACCACCTGTGAGAATAACAAAGCTCATGCCAAAAGCGATCAGTGCGTTAATAGATACTTGCCGTAGCAGGTTTAGTAAATTATCAGTCGTCATAAAACTTGGGTTTAGCGCTGTGACAACAACAATCAGCACAATAAGCGCCAGCACAGGACCCAATGAGCCAACTGCGAAAATCCTTTTTTTCGTATTTCCCATCTTACATTCCCCCTGTTGCTAAGTTCATTATTTTTTCCTGTGTTGCATCGTCTCTTCCGACCTCGCCCGCAATGCGTCCTTCGTGTATCACAATAATTCGATCACTAACACGCAGGACTTCTGGCAGATCACTTGAAATCATTATAATAGCTACCCCACGTGCCGCCAGTTCGTTCATCAATAAATAAATTTCCCTTTTTGCTCCTACATCAACGCCACGTGTAGGCTCATCTAAAATCAAAACCTGTGGACCAATCCCCACCCATTTAGACAACACAACCTTTTGTTGATTTCCTCCTGACAAACTTCTCACTGGAATTTCTTTACTTTCAGCCTTTACCGTTAACCTTTTCATCAGCAATTCGACAAAATCATCCATTGTTTTCTTTTCCAACAGCCCATGTTTTGTGAATCCATCGATAGAAGGTAACGTCATATTATCTGCTAAGCTAAAATCCATGATTAAGCCTTCATCTTTACGGTTCTCGGTTAGAAATCCAATTCCCTGCTCAATTGCTTGTGACGGCTGACGAATCAAGATAGGCTTTCCATTCAATCTTAACTCACCTGTATCATAGCTATCCATGCCAAAAATAGCGCGCATAATCTCCGTCCGACCAGATCCCATTAATCCTGAAAAACCGACAATTTCACCTTCTCGTACAGAAAAAGAAATGTCTTTAAAAGTTGGGGTAGATGTAAAATTCTCCACTTCAAATTTCACGCTACCAATCGGATTCTTTTTTTCAGGATAAAAATCTCCTATATTTCTACCAACCATATCCTTTACAATTTGCTGCACATCAACATCTGCAACACTGTACTGACTAACAGATTTCCCATCTCGCATCACCGTAATCCGATCACATAACGCAAATATTTCTTCCATTCTGTGAGATATGTAAACGATAGTTACACCTCTCTCTCTAACCCCCCTAATAATCCGAAATAAATTCGCAATTTCCGTTTCTGAAAGGGCAGCAGTCGGTTCATCCATAATTAAAACCTGTCCATTGACCATTAATGATTTAGCAATTTCCAGCATTTGCTGCTGTCCAACAGACAAAGTACTCACCTGCGCATCTAAATTTAATGAAATCTGTAATTCATCAAAAATACCTTGCACGATTTTCTTCATATTTTTATTGTCTAGCAGTCCTATAGATGTCGTTAATTCTTTATTTAAGTACATATTTTCTAAAACCGTCATATTTAAGAACGTATTCATTTCTTGGTGCATAAATGTGATACCGAATTCCTCTGCTTCCTTAGCATTTTTGAAATAACGCTCCTGCCCATCAATCCGTATAAATCCAGCATCCCGCTTATGCAAACCAGTTAAAATATTCATCAATGTCGATTTACCAGCACCGTTCTCTCCCATCAAAGCATGAATTTCACCAGTTTTCAGCTCCAAGTCAACACCTGCAAGTACTTCATTTGAGCCAAAACTTTTGTGTATCTCTTTCATTTGGATTTCCATACACGCACTCCTCTCCGGTTTTTAAAAGACTACTGCTGATTGTAAAATGACATTGGCAAAAGGTGTATTTTCACCTGTACGGATGATTGCTTTTACATTCTTGCTTAATTGTTTGAATTCTTCGTGCGTGACCCAATCAATATCTGAAAATAAAAGATCCATTTTCTGATATAACGCCATATTATGTTGCTTCATTTCTTCCGCAAGTATCACTTTCTCAACCGCGATATCCTTTAACAAAACTTCTAATACGGTATAAAACGATGGCGTCCCCAGTTCTAGTGAAATATCGATTTGTTTTACATTCGAGGGGACAGGCAAACCACAATCACCAATGATAATCTGATCTGTATGTCGTAAATCATCTATAATTTTAGCTATTTCTGAATTTAGTATGCCTCTTTTCTTCATAATAACGCTTTCACCTTTTCATAAATTGGAATCCCATCTTGCGCGCCCTCCGTTTGAATTGCCAATCCAGCAGCGACATTCCCTAACTGCACACTTTGCTTAATGGAACCTCCATCCATAATCCCTTTCGCAAGAAAACCATTAAATGTATCTCCAGCGCCAGTTGTATCTACTATACTGGCAATTTCCCTAGCAGAGACCATTATTTCATTCTTACCGTCATAAAAAATGGCTCCGCGATCCCCAAGTGTCACAATCAATTTATTCGGATACTTCCTCAACACTTCAGATAATTCTTGATTCTGGAATAGTATGTTAAATTCATGTTCATTCGGCGTTAAGTAACTGACTTTATCAATGTATGACTCTGGTATTTCTTTAGCAGGCGCAGGATTATACAGAACTGGAATCTGATTTTTAACGCAAAAATCAATGACTGCACAAATTGTCTCCATTGGTATCTCATTTTGCAATACAACCATATCCATCTGCTTTAGCTTTTCGTAATGTGCCTCTACATCAGATATCGAAATCAGATCGTTGGCTCCTGGCACAATCACAATTCGATTATCTCCGTTCATAATTTGAATATGGGCAGAACCACTACTAACATCTTTTAAAGTTGACACCATCTCACAGTCGATATGATGATATTCTAAGTTGTGAATCAAATCCGTTCCGAGTGCGTCATCTCCAACCGCCCCTAACATAAATACCTCCACCCCAGCGCGACTTAAAGCGATTGCCTGATTTGCACCCTTTCCTCCAAAGAACGTTCGAAAACGCTTACCAACAACTGTCTCTCCTTGATTTGGAATCTGTTCAGTCGTTACAACGAAATCTTTGGATATACTACCAATGACTGCTATCTTCTTCATATGATCACCTCTAAATTTATATGTAACCGGTTACCTATATGGGTATAATAACACTCCTCATTTAAAATGTAAACCCTTTCACCTCAAACTTCCTCCTTTTTGCAGTGAAACCGGAAGAATCTGTTCTTCAATACTGTCTACTTCCCCATTTAGCATTTTTACCATTAAAGTCGCTGCCGCCTCTCCCATTTCATAGACCGGCTGTTTAATTGTTGTTAGTTTCGGATACACCATGTTTGAAAAAGGAATACCATCGTAACCCATGATTTGCAAATCGGCAGGGATAGAAAGCCCTCTTTGTTGCGCTTCTTGCATGATTCTTAAAGCAAGATAATCATTAGCTGCAATGACGGTATCAACAGTAGGATATTTTTCGAAGATTGTACCGGCAATTTTATCTAGCTCGTTTACATTAAATGAGCTCGTTTCGAAGATTTCATAGTTAGTAGTTTCGGCATCCAGAACATCGATTAAGCCATCCAGCCTTTTTTTTAGCACTTTGAAAAGCTAGATTTCCGGTAATAATTAAGATATTAGTGAAAGTCGTTTTTAAGATTTCGTTAGCAATGATTTGTCCACCAAGATAATCATCCGGTAACACACGGTTAAAAGGACTCTCGTAGACTCGGTCAATACCCACTACCGAAATATTATCAATTGGCTTGATCGGTAGCGCTGTGATGATGCCACTCACATTATTCTTGGTGAAAGCAGTGATATACTCTTGTAAAAGTTCCTCTGAATCAGAAGTATTAGCGAGCATCATCATGTAACCATTTTTGTTTAATACTTTCTCAATCCCTTTCGCTAATAAAGGAAAATAAGGATTCGCAATATCCGGTAGTAATATCCCGATAATTTTTGATTTTTTTTTGAAATAAAGAGCGCGCGACCTCATTAGGAACGTAATTCAGTTCCTTTATCACCTCTGCGATTTTCTCTCCCGTCTCGCTACGCACATATCCATTTTTATTGATATATCGTGACACACTAGCCACTGATACACCCGCTTTTTTCGCCACATCTCTTATTGTTACCATTTTTTCGCACTCCCTTAGTTCTTGCTTTTTACCCACAAAATCTATTTTAGTGGAAATAGGCGGAAAAAGATAGTTATTGGGTGTGGGGGATTGTTTTGAATGTGAGCATTGATGTTTTTTGACGCATGGGAACTGCGTAAGTTAAGTCAAGTGGCTGAATTTAACCCGAAATCTATTCTTCCAGCTGAATTTGAATATGTTGATTTAGAAAGTGTTGTTGGTACCACGATGATTTCACACCGAACTGAAAAAAAAGCTAATGCCCCTTCACGAGCTCAAAGGTTAGCTAAAAAAGGAGATGTTTTTTATCAAACTGTAAGGCCGTATCAAAAGAATAATTACTTATTTGATTTAACTCACGATAACTATGTTTTCTCAACAGGTTACGCTCAAATCCGTCCCAATATTTATAGCTATTTTTTACTTAACTGTATGCAAGAAGACAATTTTGTGAAGAAGGTCTTGGATAGAAGTACAGGAACGAGTTATCCATCTATCAATTCAAATGATTTAGCTGATATTGAGATAAAAGTTCCAAAAAAATCTGAAGAACAACAAAAAATCGGCCAATTCTTCAAACAACTTGACAATACTATCGCTCTTCATCAACGTAAGTTAGATACTCTAAAGCAGATGAAGAAAGGCTTTCTTCAGCAAATGTTCCCAGAAAATGAGGAGAAGGTGCCCAAAGTACGGTTCGCTGATTTCGAAGAAGAATGGGCAATGTGTAAGTTGGGTGCTAGTGTGGAGAGTATTGGGACTGGGAGTAGCTCTTTTAGTTCAGGTGTTTTAAAATCAGGTACAACTCCCTATGAAGTTTTGGGCTCAACTTCTGTAATTTCATATGACAATGATTTTGATTACTCGGGAGATTTTGTTTTAACAGCTCGTGTAGGAGCAAATGCAGGAAAGCTATATAAACATTCAGGTGATGTAAAGATAAGTGATAACACAGTGTACATCCAGTCTAGTGAGTTAGATTTTATATTTAGTTTATTAGATAGATCCGATTTGAAGAGACTCTCTTTTGGGACAGGTCAACCATTAATAAAAGCAAGCGAATTAAAAAATTTAATTTTAGCTTTTCCTACTAATAGAAAAGAAAAAGCTAAAATTGGCAAGCTCTTTTCAAAATTCGACGACACTATCGCTTTGCATCAACAAAGACTAGAGCAACTCAAAACCTTAAAAAAAGGCTATCTCCAAAACATGTTCATCTAATCAAACATTTACACTCCAACCAACTTCCTAGATAATAAATATAGATGATGAACTCATCTATCAATTATCTGGGAGGGTTTTTATGAAAACAACGAGAAGAAAAGAGCAAATGTTTCATGAGTATTTTAAAGAGTGGGTGAATCTTTACAAGGTGGGGGCTATTCGTTCTATTACCTTGCAAAAATACTATGTAGCTGAACAAAAATTACAAGAACTTGTACCAAATTTAAAACTGAAGGAACTAGATCGATATAGCTATCAACAATTGTTAAATGATTATGCGCTTACCCATGAAAAGCAAACTACTATGGATTTTCATCACCATTTGAAAGGTGCTATTTTAGATGCGGTAGATGAAGGGGTTCTTACTCAAAACCCTACAAGAAAAATCGTAATTAAAGGAAAAGCTCCGCGAACTAAAAAAGCAAAATTTCTAAATCAATTTGAAGTTCAAGCCTTATTAAAAGAGTTGAATTTGACAGAAGAAATTAATTGGGATTGGTTTATCTTGTTAGTTGTTAAAACAGGCCTTCGTTTCTCAGAAGCACTGGCTTTAACGCCTTTAGATTTTGATTTTTCCAAACAAAAAATAGAAATTAATAAAACTTGGAATTACAAGAAGGCAACTGGTTCTTTTCAACCGACAAAAAATGAATCTTCCAACAGAAAAATTCAAATCGATTGGCAATTAGCTATGCAATTTTCACAATTAATAAAAGTTAGAGAACCGGATAACCCAATTTTTGTTAAAAGTAGAGTGTTCAATTCCACCATTAATAATCGCTTGAAAGTATTATGTATTCGTGCAGACATCCCAATTATTACAGTTCATAGTTTACGGCACACGCATGCTTCTTTACTGTTATTTGCAGGTGTCTCAATTGCCAGTGTTGCAAATCGGTTAGGACATTCTAGTATGACAACGACTCAAGAAACTTATCTTCATATTATTCAGGAATTGGAAAATCAGGATAACGATAAAATTATCCGACATCTGTCAATGTTGATGTAATAAATAAACCCCATCAAGCTACGTGAGACGCTAGATGGGGTTTGTTTTATATGAACATATTTTGGAGATAGGCTTTTTTTTAAAATTTTGAGTTGATCTAATTTTTGTTGATGAAAAGCGATAATATTGTCTATATTGGTAAAAAAAATTCCCAATAATTTCTGTTCTTCTAATTCTGGCACTAGTATATCCCAATTTTTCACTTCAGACATAGGCACCAGATTAATCATTGCTGACCCAGGATTAGAACCCGTCAACATCCTTTGCATGTTTTCAGAGCGCATTAACTGTAAGAAGTATTTAGAGTCCGTTTTTTCATGATTCAGTTTAAACCTAATAAGTGCTTGATTGAAAACTCCATGTTTTATCCCCTCTGGGACTAAAGAAATACGACCGATAGTTCCTGCGCCACTCATAATAAAATCTCCTGGCAACACTTTAAATTTGATTAGTTCTTCATATTTATCTTTAGTAATATTATAGCGTGTTTCATATTTGTTATAGATGGCATTTTGCTGTTCATAAACAACATAATCACTTTCTTTAACAAATAAATCTTTTTTTAGTGCACTTCCAAAAGGGCCACGTCTAATTCCATTGTTAGTATCAACTAGATTATGAAACTTACGCAGTGCCCATTCTTCTTCGAAACCAGCGAACCGTACTTTCGGCACCTTCTCCTCATTTTCTGGGAACATTTGCTGAAGAAAGCCTTTCTTCATCTGCTTTAGAGTATCTAACTTACGTTGATGAAGAGCGATAGTATTGTCTATTTGTTTAAAGAAAGAGCCGATTTTTTGTTGTTCCTCAACAGAGGGTATATTAACATTAATCCCCACAAACTCATTAAAATTAATATTTAGCAAACCATCCATGCGAGCGCCAGATGAAACAAGTTTAGCTAATTCTCTATCAGGTCGTTTTGTAGCAAAAATATACTCAATAAAATCGGAAGTCGCCAGTACATTAGTTTCAAAACTATGGTAAACACGCGGCACTAGGGCTTCATCGTACGTTTTCAATTCAAATACAGCACCATATTTAGCAAGCTTTGAATTACCGTGATTATAAGAAAGCTGTCCTTTTTTTAGCAACGTATAGTTCATTTGTTCTTTACCAGCGATATTTCCTGAAAATCGGTCTTTTTGATCTAACCAACCACTACCAGCGGAAATAGTAAGTGTTGGTAAGTCCATTCGCCCATCGTTTCCACGGACTCGCTTGGTGATATCTCCCAACTTACGCAGTTCCCATGCGTCAAAAAAGCCATTAAATCGAAGCACAGGTGCGCTTTTTCTCTCATCTTTCATCGAAATACCGCCTTTGTAGCTTCGATGATTTCTTTGGTATCAGGAGTTACTGCTAACTCATCCAATAACGATAAAAAATCAATTTCAGCCTTTTCAATTTCAGAATTCAGAGTAACCATTTCTTTGCCCAATTCTACTAAATCGATAGGCTCCTCTGCTTCAAAAGTATCCACATAGCGAGGAATATTTAAATTATAATCATTCTCTTTAATTTCATCTAAGGTTGCAAGGTGCGAGTATTTCTCAATTTCTTTACGGTTGATCACTATATCAACAATCTTTTCAACATCTTCTGGACGCAAATGATTTTGACTTTTCAATTTCTCAAAGCCTTTACTTGCATCAATAAATAAAATATCTGATTCAATCCGATGCTTTCTTAAAATTAAGACACAAACTGGAATGGATGCATTTAAGAAGAGTTTATCAGGAAAACCAATTATAGCCTCAATTTGGTGCTTATCAATAAGGACTTTGCGAATACGCCCCTCCGCAGCTCCACGGAATAATACACCGTGAGGCAGAATAATTGCCATACGTCCGCTATCATCTAAATGATACAAACAGTGCAGCAAAAATGCATAGTCAGCTTTGGTTTTAGGTGCAACACCATACTCACGCCATCGAGAATCATCTTCACGATCTTTATTATTCCAATGAGCCGAATATGGCGGATTTGCCATCACAGCGTCAAACATGCGCGGATTATCCTTTCCATCTACAACACCGTCTGGCCAGTCACTTTCAAGTGTGTCTGCATGATTAATACTGATATCATTGTATTCAACTCCATGCATCATCAAGTTCATTCTTGATAAACGATAAGGTGTTGCATCCTTTTCTTGTCCAAAATACTTAATACTTCCACGTTTATGAGAATTAGCTAAATAGCTTGCTGTGGTAAGTAATAGCGAGCCCGATCCAACAGTAGGATCGTAAATAGAAAAACTCTCTTGATTTTCTCGACCATTTGTCAAAATTCGAGCCATTACATCAGAAATCTCTTTTGGCGTATAATATTGTCCCATATCAGATGCTAATACTGTAGCAAATTGCGCAACTAAATATTCATAAATATCTGAAATTGTATCATTGCCACCTGATAAATCAAATTCAGAAGTTGATAACAACTCAATCATAGAAATCATTACACTTGCACGAGCTTGTGCGTTCGCCCCTAAATCAGCACTATCAAATCGCATACCATCAAAAATACCTTCAAAATCTCTCTTTGCTTCAAAGGCGATTTGTTGATTGAAATGACCGAATGTATCTGTCATCATTCCAATATTAAAACGGTCTTCATCGATTGCTTTTTTCCAATCTACAAAGAAATCATTGGGTCGGATTGCGTATCCCAAGTTCTTTTTCACATAATCTAATGCTTTAGCTGAGTCCTGAGAATAAACACTTTCCCATGTTTCTTCACCACGCAATGCAGTTTTTAACCAGCGTGTTGCCTTTTCAGATAGGTATTTATAAAATAAAATACCAAAGATATAGTCTTTATATGCAGTCAACCCAATTTGCCCACGTGTTTGATTAAGCATTGCCCACATTTTCGTTTGTTGTTCACTCGATAGTGCCATTGAAATTTACCCTCTTTCTCCTGTTTGTTAAATCCAATAAAAATCAGAGTTTACTTACAGCGAATTAAAAAATGCCATTAATGCTTCTTCAAAGTCTGACGCTCCAAAGAACCCAATATTTTCTTCCTCCTTAATCTCATGCACAATATCTGCAAGTTTTGGGTTATCAATGAGGCTATGACCAGGTAAAAACAAGTCAAATGCTTCCACAATTCGATTCCCGTTCACATCTTGATTCGCTGCCCAACGACGTATCTTCAATTCTCTGCGTTCAGTACGATATTTTTTTACGTGTTTCTCGAAGTGATTCAGTTGTGAAGTGTTTCGTAATTTCACCGGATTCGATATCATCCACAATTTCATGTATTTCCTGACGATTTTCATCATTCATTGGTCTGATATGTTTATCAATCGCTTCTTTATTTGTTTCATTCTTGTTATCTATAAACGCATTCAAGAGTTCAACCAATCTATCGTAGTCAATAATTTCATGATCAAACAGTTCAATGCCTATTTTAATTTCAGTCAAGTCAGGACGTTCATTGGGAGGTAATTTCTCTCGTGCATCATTTAATCTAGCTTGCAAGGCTCCAAATTCTTCACTACTTGAGATATCCAGTCGAACAGTCTGTCCTGTTGGTTCCCCATTTTCATTCAACTCCTCAATTTCGCTACCTAATTCGTATCCCTGCTGCACTAAGCGCTGGATCTTATTTTGTGTAACCAAGGCAAGGTTTACAAATTCCTTTAAATCACTCTCACCACGAGGAATTTGGCTAAAATCATCACCTGTAAGCTCCTTCAATCTTGAGACAGCCTCTTCCAAATCTTTTATTTGCTGACTTTGTGGCTTAGCTAAAATATCATCATTTTCTAAGTCTTTAGGCAACTGATTATCAGTCTCCTCTTTTGCTTCCTGAAGAGTATCATTTCCTCCTCTTGTATAAATACGCAAGGCGTTTTCAACAAATTCTTGCATAGCATCTCCTTGTCGATAAAAACGCACTTTTCCATGAGGCTTACTGTTAAGATTAAGCGTTCGATTAGTTCGTGACATTGCTTGAATAAGCATACCTTCCTTGAGCATTTTATCCATGTAAATCATATTGATATACTTTGAATCAAAACCCGTTAATAACTGATCTGAAACAATCACTAAATCTAGTCGATCTTCTTCTTTATCTTGATTATACGGCTTCTTACGTGCCAATCGTTTCGTAATATCTAACATGTAAGCGCGAGCTGGATCATTGGCATCCAAAATACTAGGAACATTAAATTTCTCAGTATAATCCTTAATCGCTTTTTTCAATGCTTCATTTTGCTCTTTCGTTCCAGACTCATTAGATTCATCACGAGAAAAAGTCATTGCTACATTTAGGTGAGGTGCTTTTTCTTTAAAAATATTGTAATAATGTACAACAGCTTGTTTACCAGAAGCAGCTAGCATAGCTTGGAATGTATTTTCTTCACGCCTTCCTGCAATCAATGCCCCACTAGATGTTTTCTTCCAGTTTGTCAGGATATCCTGGACAACCTCTTGACGATAAATGTCACTTTGATAGACTTCCTTTTCATAGTCCTTCTCAGAAAAATTATTCTCTGGATGTTCAACAACCCAATGTGGTCGGAAGTATGTTACATCAAAACCTAACACATTTCCGTCACCAATTGCATCTTTAATAGTGTAAGTATGCAGCCGCTTACCGAAAATATCGTGTGTTGAGATATCGCGAGATGTCTTGACATCATTTATTTCATCACTATAAAAGTTCGGAGTCCCTGTGAAACCAAACCATGTTGTTTTTTTGAAAGCTGTCTTAATTAACTGTACAGACTCACCGCTTGCACTTCGATGGGCTTCATCCATAATAATAACGTTCCAGTCATCATTTTTTAATCCCTTTTTCACAGCTTTAGTTAAGCCCTGGACAGAAATGAGCAAGATTTGTGACGCGCCTTTATGCTTTAATTCTCGCTTCAATTCTCTGCCATTAACCTTCTTAATACGATTTTTAAAGTGAACATAAGCAAAGTCCTTAAAATTTTCAAGTGTTTGATCAATCAAATCAACACGATCTACGATAAACAACACGTTTCTAACTCTAGGAGCCGAGGCTAAGAGCTGAGCGACCTTGAACGACGTCACAGTTTTTCCTGATCCAGTTGTATGCCAAATATAACCGCCTTCTTTTTGAATCAGACCACTTCTTTCCATTTCTTTCATGCGCTGTAAGATTTCTCGTGTTGCTTGAATTTGATAGCTACGCATAACCATTAAATTATCATTTGACGCATCTGGAATCATGTTAACTGTTACCAAACGATGTAAAGCAGGAATCCCCATTACTTGATGAGCAAATTCAAAGGCATCTGTGATATCCTCATTCTTTTCATCACGCCAACCAAACACAAAGGTTTTATTATAATTCTCAAACGCATTTGGTCGTGCAAAATAATGAGCTGAATGTTGACTCATAATGAACTGCACTTGTACAAAGGCAAATAATCCTTTATACAATCCATCTCCATCGTAACCTTTAAGCTGATCAAAGGCACTCCATTGATTTTGTAAATGTTCGTCCTTCATCTCAATATGCACAACTGGGATTCCATTAATAAGCAAGGCCACATCAATAATCCGCTTTGTTGTCAAACTTTCAGGTAAGTAGTCAAAAGTTACTTGACTAACAATTTCATAGCGAGAACGTCCCCCTGCCACATCATCTTCGTAAAAAATTTCAATTTCTAAACTAGAACCATCATCACGAGTAATAGGAATCGACCCCACTCCTCCTGCACCTACCAACAAAAGTTGAGCATCATAAGGTGTTCGGATACGCTGTAACTCTTGAAGAACCAGTCCAAACTCAATATCAGATAATAATGTTCCATTTAATTTGTGGGCGTTTGTTTCATTCAAAATATCACGCCAATGCTGTTCAAGCTTCTTTATACTAACGTTAGAAAAATCTTTACGGTAGTTCCAGCCTTCAGCTTCTAATTTTTTAATTAATGCTTCTTCAAATTTTGCCTCTGCCAATTCAATACTCCCTTTCCGATATCAGTGCAAGTCCCTGCTACTCATCATTATCCCCATATAATTTATTCAAAAATGTCTTAAAGTCTTCCGCCAGTAAAAACATGTTATCCATTTCTGAATCAGATTCCATATCATGTCTCCAAAAATAAACTTTCTCTTTGTACCCGCTCTCCTCTATCCCTAAGCAGATTTCATTTCCAGCAGGATCATCGGCAATAGAAATGAAACCCTCTGGTATTTCACCATCCAATATTTCAAATGTCTCACCTAGATCCCCTGATTCTTCTCCAATACCATAAAATTTATTGACTAAGCTTACTCCTTCATCGTCTGATATTATAAAATTAGATTTTTCAGGGTATCCACCATTAAATTCCAGCAAAAAAGTCTTATATTCCAGTGGTAGGTGTAAACCATGCTTAGCTTCAAATATTTCAATATCCTTACTAGTTATTTTTTTTATTTTCACTGTTCATCTTAAACATTATTTCACGCTCCCTTTTATTTTTCCATTTACAGCAGATTGTCCACCAATATGCCTAAAATCTTTATGAATTTTCGCTTCAACAAGCTCCATTGTCCTTCCATCCTCATGATGATGCCAAGTATATCCTATTGGGGGCTTACTTAGTTCAGGAACAGGTGGTTGCGAATTCTTATCTAATTTTGCTTCAAGATTCGCTGCCTTGAAATCGGCTTGTGGGTTCTTAGGCGAAGCTACCTTTATCTTAACAGGCTCAACATTAGGGTGTCTGTAGTCTTTAAAGTCTGGATAACCATTCGGATACCTCACCGTCTGACCATTCTTGTTTGTATAGCTCCATGTGCCTTTACTATCAATAGAAATACTCCCGCCTTTTTTAATCCATTTCTCTAGTACTGGAGAGTTCATTGGCTTTGTCTCCATGATTTTCTTACTGATATTTTTCATCTCTAAATCTTTAGTTGCTTTGATTTTCAAATCACTTTGTATCTTGCTTAAGCTACTTTTGGGAACTTTAATACCTCTGCCTTTCATTGCAACAGCACCGAGCAATACTGCTGATATAATAGAAAAGCTTTGTGCCTTTGTGATTGGCTCGCCTGTAAGTAAATTATAGCCTTCCATTGCGGCTAGCATGTATTCTGTTTCAAAATCGATATCTGCCCCTGCCACTTCGCGCTTAATTGTACCATCTTTTAAACCGTCATTGTAAGCAATACTTGCTTCAGCCGTTTCTCGAGTCGTGATACCATTTTTACTTAAGACCCAATAGCTACCTTCCAGCGTCTTCGTGTAATCATCAAAGTTATACGTTTTCTTTGGTTTCTTCTCTGGTACTAGACGGTTAAGCCAACCTAATTGCATTTTGCTGGAATCATAAGTGTGTGTTGTCGCATTGAACACTTTTCCAGCAAGGATTTCATTCACCCCCGTCTTCACCTGATACATCCGCGATAAAACATCGTGCATCACGTTCGTGTGACTATGCTCAAAATCTAAATAGCGTTCTAAAATCTTGATTTCTTCTTTGATTTGCATCATCGACGTTTCCAGTCCCAGCTTCATGCCTATCTGTTGCCCAAGATTCAAGTTCCCCGTCATCGAATCCATCGCATGCGTGAAATC
>NZ_AODK01000056.1 GCF_000525975.1 Listeria rocourtiae FSL F6-920 | reverse complement strand
CCCGAACACGGAAGTTAAGCTTTTCAGCGCCGATGGTAGTAGGGGGCTTCCCCCTGTGAGAGTAGGTCGTCGCCGGGCAATGTATTATTCCACAGTAGCTCAGTTGGTAGAGCAATCGGCTGTTAACCGATCGGTCGCAAGTTCGAGTCTTGCCTGTGGAGCCTTTTTGTTTATTAAGAATTTTTGAGGTGTGTTAGAAGTCTGATTTTGTCAGTGCTTCCATAGCTCAGTAGGTAGAGCACTTCCATGGTAAGGAAGAGGTCACCAGTTCGAATCTGGTTGGAAGCTTAGTATATATAAATAATGTCTGGTGATTACTGCGAGAAGGTCACACCCGTTCCCATCCCGAACACGGAAGTTAAGTTTCTCAGCGCCGATGGTAGTAGGGGGCTTCCCCCTGTGAGAGTAGGTCGTTGCCAGGCGATTGATGTAATATAGTCTATGAAATCGTAATTGATTTATAGACTATTTTTTTATGTTTTGATTGGAGGTGGTGTTTTGGATTTGAATTGGATTAGGAATACACGGATTGCTAATACGGGATTAGGGAATTGCTTTGAGTCTGCCGAGGATTGCCTGGCTAGCTTGATAGGAATTCAGGCACAGTATCAGCAGTTTGGTGAGATTAGTTTGTTTCATCGTGTGAATGGTTTGTCGAGGAATATGTTGGATGAGAAGTATAGTAAGAATGAGATTATTAAGCTGTGGGGACAACGGACGACTGTGCATCTGTATGTCCCAGAAGATTGGGTTAATTTGAATGCTATTTATTCACCTCGCAGGACGTGGGTTAGGAAGCATTGTGAGGAATTAGGTGTTGATTTGGATGAGTTATTGGACCGAATCGATGTGCTTGGAAGGTCACAACGCTTTGTATCAAAGGAGGAGTTGGCTGTTTTGATGGGAAATCAGGCCAAAAAATTGATGACTTGGGGTGGAGTCTTGATTGAATCTTCTTTGCTGGGTCAGATTTATGCTGTGCCGGAAAGACCTAGTACGAAATTTTTATGCACATCGAAAATGGGTGGATGGAATTTCGACTGA
>NZ_AODK01000055.1 GCF_000525975.1 Listeria rocourtiae FSL F6-920 | reverse complement strand
AAAAAAGTAATTTTTTCCGTTATATTTATCACAACGATGACAAACAGATTAAAAATATGTGACAGTCGTTTTTAAGACATAATTTCAATCATTTATATCTTAAAAGTAAATTTAGATATGTACTTATGTAACTGAATATCAAAAAAAGAGGATTTTTTCACATAAATCCTCTTTTTTATGCATTATTCCGATCGTAATGCATCAATCGGTCGTAATTTCGATGCTTTATTAGCTGGTGTAAGACCAAAAATAACACCAATGAACATCGAGAATAGGAAAGCACCAATAATAGTTGATGCTGTAATGCCTGATGGTATGCCTGCAATAGAGCCGAATGCAAGCGCACCAGAGACACCAATTGCAATCCCAATCAAGCCACCAACAACACTAATAACGATGGATTCAATTAAGAACTGCGTAAGTATGTCTCGTTTTTTCGCACCCAAGGCCTTACGAATACCGATTTCTCTTGTCCGTTCTGATACCGATACTAGCATGATATTCATAATACCAATGCCACCAACAACAAGGGAAATGCCTGCGATTGCTCCGAGCGCCGTTGTAAGAGTAGAGCTGATGGTATCAAATGCATTTAAGATTTCTTGCTGATTAATAACTTGATACGGCGCTGATTCGCCGCTTGCTGAGTCAGCTGAAGTATAGTCAAAATGAATAGATAAGCGTGATTCCAACGTATTTACAACACGATCTACATCTTCTGCTGTTTCTGTTTCGACATAAAACGTTCGAACATTTGTATCTTTTAACATACGTTGTGCTGCAGTTAATGGAACAAATACTTGATCATCACTGGATCCCATCATTGATGCACCTTTTTCTTCCAAAACACCAACGATTTTATAAGGCATACCATTTATGCGGATATACTCACCAATTGGGTCAGAAAAGCCGAATAAATCGCTTGCTACATTTGGCCCGATTACTGCAATTTTTTGCCCGTACTCGACGTCAATTGGTAACAAGAAACGCCCATTATCAAGCTTAAGCCCTCTGGCATCTTTATACTGCTCATTTGTACCAATAAGCTTCAGGTCTTTAGATTTATAATCAAACGTTGCCTTTACTTGTCCTGAAAGCTCTGGGGAAACGCTTTTAACGCCATCAATATTTTTATATTTCAAAACATCCTCATACGTAAATTTATCATTCGGATTAGTCGATGTATTCATCACAGTTACTAAATTCGAACCAAGATCACCCATTTGACTATTGACTTGATCCGTGACACCTTTACCTAGCGACACTAATAAAATAACCGAAGATACCCCAATAATAATTCCTAACATCGTTAAGAAGGAGCGCATCTTACTTGTTTTTAGTTGTTTCCAGGCCATCTTCATACTTTGGCGGATCATTTTGCTACCCCCTCATTGAAAAGTTGACCGTCTTGAATCCGAATTGTCCTTGTTCCATAATTCGCGATATCAAGATCATGCGTAATCATTACGATAGTATTTCCAGCCTGATTCAATTCTTGTAAGATTCCCATGACTTCTTTACCAGTTTTGGAATCAAGTGCTCCTGTTGGTTCATCGGCTAGCAAAATTTGTGGATTAGCCGCAAGTGCACGAGCAATGGCGACACGTTGCTGTTGACCACCAGACAATTGCGTTGGTAAATTCCTTTTTTTATCCGTTAGTCCAACTTTACTAAGGCACTCTAACGCAATTTCTTCTCGTTTTGTGGCGCCCATTCCACCGTAAATCAGTGGTAACTCTACATTCTCTAACGCTGATAGCTTCGTCAATAAGTTAAATTGTTGAAAAATAAAGCCGATTTTCTTATTACGAATCGTAGAAAGTTTATTATCATTTAGCGTCTCTACATCGACACCATCTAAATGATACTTACCAGAATCCGGCACATCTAAGCAACCGATCATGTTCATCAAGGTTGACTTACCAGAGCCAGAAGGTCCGACAATCGCTAAAAATTCGCCTTTTTCAACGGCGAGTGTTACATTGTCTAATGCTTTAAATGTTTCACCGCCAAGTGTATATGTTTTCGTTAAATTTCTCATATCAATAAGTGGACTCGTCATGCGATCACCTCCTCGTTTGGTCTAGTTATTAAAATCCTGGCTGTTGGGATGAATTCGATTTTGTTGGTAGAATGACTTCATCGCCCTTTTCTAGACCTTTCGTAATCTCCATGTTATCTTCGTTGTGAAGCCCAGTCGTTACAAATTGCTTTACTTCTTTTGTCGTGTTATTCTTCCCTTTTTTAGGAACTAACACGTAATACTTGTCCTCATCATTTTTTTGGACCGCCTCGATTGGGACGTATAGTGCGTTTGCCTTTTCATTTACCAAAATAGAAGCATCCGCTGTCATTCCTGACTTCAAATTAGCTATGTCATCAATTGAAATCGTTACTAAGAAAGAGGATACACCGTTCATAACAGTTCCTTGTTCCGCAATTTCCTTCACCTGGCCTGTGTATGTTTTGTCAGGAACTGCCGTAACAGAAATCTTAGCCATTTGACCTTTTTTCACATTAGGCACATCCAACTCATCCATTTGCACTTGCAATTCTAACTCATCGTAATTTGGCGCTTGTTGATTTTGTGGAACGATTGCTCCTGTTGCCGTCGCATTTATTTTCATATCCCCTTGTTTCACTTTCGTTGTTACAAGATTCTTCGTCGTTGTATCT
This sequence comes from Listeria rocourtiae FSL F6-920, assembly GCF_000525975.1. Taxonomy (GTDB): domain Bacteria; phylum Bacillota; class Bacilli; order Lactobacillales; family Listeriaceae; genus Listeria_A; species Listeria_A rocourtiae. The sequence goes on along the minus strand of NZ_AODK01000055.1, from coordinate 21,057 downwards.
GATCCTGATTTAGATCCTAAGAACAATACTGCTCCTACCACAATTGCTGCGATAATAACGATAGCAATCAACCATTTAACCCATTTCTTCATGTGTGTTGCTCCTTCCAATTAAGTGATTTTCTGTTAGTTCCTTGTTATGTAGGTAACCAAACTTTTAAAAAGTTCATAAACATAAATATTCCCTGTAAAATTGTTCATGCCCTTCTACAAGTTCTTATTGTAGCATAGTTAAAATGAAAACCAGTCATGCTAAGGTCGTATTTATTTGTTCATATTCGGTTCATACAAAACTGTTATAGACATTCTAAAGATAAGTAGACAAAAAGCGCTCATATTCAACGTGGGACGGATTCCCTGAATACAAACGCTTTCGCTTGATTGGCATAAAACTAAATATTCACGTGATTTGTTGGCACGCCGAATTAATTTTACCAGTCCTAAATCTCATCATAGTCCATAATTACTGGTTAGGATAGTTAAAATAATTACCTTCCACTACTTCAATTTGCTTTTCTTTGACGTCGACATTCTTAATCTTAACTAAAGAAACATAATCATCGACCAAACGTTCCTCTGCATATTCTGATTCCACTAAGACTCCAATGCCGACTAATTTAGCATTGAACTCTTCTAATAAGTTCTTCATCCCATTAATCGTTCCACCAGCCTTCATGAAATCATCGACAATTACTACATTCGAACCTTCTGGCAAGCTCCGTTTTGATAATTCCATTTTCTCGATACGCTTGCTAGACCCAGACACATAGTTAATGCTTACCGTAGAGCCTTCTGTTACTTTGCTATCACGACGAACAATAACAAACGGGACATTTAAGTGCTCTGCCACTGCTTGTGCAATCGGAATTCCTTTCGTTGCGACCGTCATAATTGCATCGATTTTTTGCTTATTAAATTTCGTTGCTAAGATTTTTCCGATTTGACTTAGCGTCACTGGCTCGCCTAGTAAATCTGATAAATACAAGTAACCACCTGGTAACAAACGATCAGGCTCAGCAATACGGTTACAAAGTGTCTGAACAAAATCCAGCACATCTGCATTATCTGCAATAGAAATATATTTCACGCCACCAGCAGCACCTGGAACCGTCTCAAGTGTGCCGATACCCCTGTCTTCAAAGGTTTTCTTTATAATCACCAAATCTTCACTAATAGACGATTTGGCAGAACCATAGCGCTCAGCAAATAAAGTCAGCGGTACCAATTTTCGCGGATGGCTCAGCAGAAACTGCGTCATATCTATCAAACGTTCACTACGCCGAATTTTCATAGTACTTCTTCTCCTCTTTTAAAAAATAGCTTTTCCAAACATTAGAACCTATTTTGCCCTTTTTGTACGTATTTAAATTCATTATAAAGGCTTTTAAAAGGAAAAGATAGTGACAACTCACCACTTCAAAATAACCAATTGTTCGATTTCGCTTATTTCATAACCTCTTTAAAGCTGGCAATTTCGGCTCCAACCGCTTTTAATGCTTCCCGTACCTCATCCGATGTTAGGAAAGTAAGTTCTTTTATTCGATAGTCTGTATAGGACGTTAAGCTAAGCATTGTTTCATCGATAAACGCGGGGTGACACATAAATTCCAATGTCTCCGTGTCATCTTTGTACTTCTTCACTACTTGCTTCACGACGTCCGCTGTAATTCCATCCGCATAAAACTCATCAGAAAAACGGTCTGTCGTCGGGATACCAGTATAGTCTGCATCATGTACAGATCGACGTAATCCGACTTGATATTTCTTTGCTAACTTCTGCAAAACTGGTAAAACGATGGGCTCGATTAAATGATGAGTGTCAAAATGGGAAATCGTGATTCCCGCTGCCAAGATTTTTTCGATTTGTGCAGTGAATTCACGCTCAACTTCACCAAAGTCAATTTTATCGATGGAACTTCTAAGTACATCTTGTGCTAGAAATTTTCCAGATTCCGCGGTTAAACTAGGTACATCTTTTAAAAGCGGACTGCCGAATGTCAGCGTTAAATGCGCACCGATGTCAAGCCCAGGATTCTCTTTCGCTATTGCCACACCCAAATCAAACGCAGGTGAATTCGCAAGCATCGTAGTCGACCTTACAACACCATGTTTATAAGCCTCTAAGATTCCGTAAACAACACCCTTTGATAAACCAAAATCATCCGCATTAAAAATCACTTTCATCACTCATCGACTCCTTTATCATTTTTCTTCTTGCCAAGGTCTAACTAGATATACTTCCTCACAGAATCCACGCAAACCGTTATAGACACGTTTTGCTCTAGAGTATTGTTTGACAAGTGCAAACACTGTCGGCCCACTACCGCTCATTAACGCCGTATCTGCGCCGAATTCTAACATCTTCTCTTTAATACGCTTCACCTCTGGATGTTTGGCAAGCGTCACTGTTTCCAACACGTTCCCAATGTTATCACAAATTCCTTCAAAACTACCATCTTGAATCGCCTGTACCATCCCAGCGGTATTCGGGTGCTCTACCTCACCAACACGCAAATCTCTGTACACGCCAGGTGTCGATACGCTAATCGAAGGCTTCGCTAATACAATCCAGCAATTTGGCATCATCGGAAGCGGCTTAATAATCTCACCACGTCCAGTCGCAAGCGCTGTGCCTCCATAAAGACAAAATGGGATGTCTGATCCCAATTCTGCGCCAAGGTTAGCAAGTTCAGTAAGCGTCAACTGTAAACCCCAGATTTGGTTCAAGCCCTTAAGTGCTGCTGCTGCGTCACTGCTACCGCCCGCAAGTCCAGCCGCTACTGGGATGCTTTTGTCAAGCGTTATCGCCACACCTTGCTTTATCGAAAACCTTTCCTTTAAAAGCGCTGCTGCCTGATAAACTAGATTCCTTTTATCGTCGGGAATAAAATGCGCCTTAACATCCAGTTTGATAGTATCCTTTTCGAGCAATACTAGCTGCAGACGATCCGCCAAATCAATCGTTGTCATCACCATCTCAAGCTCATGATAATTGTCTGGTCGTTTATATAGCGCGTCCAATGACAAATTAATTTTTGCAGGTGCTTTCACATTTATTTTCATCATCTCTACAGCCTTTCCTAGGGAACCCTTCTATCTCAATCAAAATAGGTTATCTCCCTGACTTCAAGTTTGGTTACACTTCCTCAAATCTTCTTTGTTTATTCTACCATAGCCAAGCCTAAATATGTACTCCAAACTAGAAAAGAGTTCCGACTATTAAGTTAGATAGGCCAGCCAACCGTTTCGTAATAATAGAGAGCGCTTCCATACTCCGAAAAATTAATTTATCTTTTACGCCTTTACTAGCATGATAACTCCTTGTATTTGAACAACCCAACCAAAAAACCAGCCAATTGGCTGGTTTTGAGATAATAGTGATTAAAGTGCTAATTCTTTACTTACATCATCTGTAAAGTCTAATTCTACAGTGTCTGTTAAAATGTCCGTGTAACTATAGGATACTCTTTCGAAATTGTTCTCGTCTTGATCTAATTCAACAACAAAAACAGCTGGATAAGTTTCAGCTAAAACGCCGCAACGCTCAATTGTCTTCTTACGTCCGCCGTTCGCTTTCAAAGTTAGCCTTGTTCCAAGTCTGGATTCAAGATTTTGCTTGATGCTTGCAATAGTTTTTGACATTTTGTACCCCCACCTCACTAAATTCCAGTATACCACAACAAGGGCAAAAAATCAATAAACAAATATTTTAACAGCGAAATGCCTCTATGTCAACCACTATGGTTGCTTTTTTATCAATTTTTCGTTATTTTCTCATGAAATTGTCAAGAAAATTACTTAATATCGCAAATTCCGGGATACTAAACGTTTCTCCGCGTCTTTTCACGTCAATTCCAACTGCTGCAAGTTCTGCTTCTAATTCTTCTTTTTGCGATTTTAACTCTGGGAAACGATTTACTAAATTATTCCATAATGTTTTACGTCGCTGCGCAAATGCTGAACGCGTAATATCGAAGAAGAAGGTCTCGTTGTCGACTTGTGCTGGCGGTTGCGCACGGCGTTTCAAATGGATAATCGCTGAATCGACATTTGGTTGTGGCATAAATACCGTTTTGGGCACAATGAAAGACAGCTCGGCCTCCATGTAATACTGAATTGCAATCGATAGGCTTCCGTAAGCTTTTGTGCTCGGTTTTGCTGAAATCCGATCCGCAACTTCTTTTTGAAGCATGAATGTCATACTAGACACAGGCAAGTCTTCATGTAGCAATTGCAATATAATCGGCGTTGTCACATAATAAGGCAAATTGGCAACTACTTTCACAGGCTGTGTTCGACTTGGAAACTTCTCTGTAATCATCGCCCCAACGTCGACTTTCAAAATATCTTCGTTCACGATTTCCACATTGTCATATGCTGCGAGCGTGTCTGGTAAAATCGACATAAGACGCTGATCAATCTCAAAAGCTAATACACGTTTAGATGTACGCGCCAAATGTTCTGTAAGGGCACCGATACCCGGACCAATCTCAATAACGTCTGTTTCTTTATCCAGCTCCGCCGTCTCCGTGATTCGTCGCAAAATATTACTATCAATCAGGAAGTTCTGTCCTAAACTTTTCTTGAATAAGAAATCATACTTCTTTAGAATCTCTTTTGTACGGCCTGGTGTTGCGATATCTTTACTCATTCGTCTCCTCCTGCACTACTTTATCCCATGCGGCTTCAAATTGTTCACTTGTAATACCAAACATTCGCAATCTCGCTTGCAGTTGTTTGCCATTCGTATAGCCTATCTTAAGGATTTCTCCTAACTTTTGTCGTTTGGCCTTTGCCCCCGCGCCGCCCATTAAGCCGAGAAGTACGAGCCGTTCATAATCGATTTCACTTTCTTGCACGCGTTCATTACTTGTATGGAAATGCGCCAATGCCTCGCGGATAATTTCAGGTGAAGCATGTTCAACTCCCAAACCACGACCGTATTTCGGCAATGCATCACTCCGTTTAACAAAAGCATGATGGCATCCTGGAACCGCCGCATCGATTTGTTTTCGGATTTTTTCACCAGGAAAATCAGGATCTGTTAGTATAATCACGCCACGTTTTTCTTTTTGCATGACGGATTTTTTCAATAGTCATTGCAGAGATCGCTGAACCATTCGTTTCGATTGTGTCTGCGTCCACTGCGCGGTGAATGGCCGTTGTATCGTCTCGCCCTTCCACAACAATAACTTCATGAATTACTAACTTCTCCATACAAAACGTCCCTTCTCTTTTAATCAGTGTTTCTATCATACCATAAAATTTGCAAAAGCAAAAACCTGTTTTTGCGGACAGAAAAGAAGCAGGAGCAACACCAGTATCGGCATGCATCCTGCTTCTTGTAAATACTTAATCTAAAATGGTTACCGTAACTTGACGGCGCCCCCAAGTGTAACATTGGCTTTCATCTGCAAAATAAACGTCTACAATATTGCCTTTAATAGCTCCGCCAGTGTCTCCAGCGATTGCTTCTCCGTAACCTGACACATAGACTCTAGAGCCTAGTGGAATCACGCTTGGATCTACAGCAACTACTTTTAACCCTGGATTAGCTGTTAAGTTAATACCTGTAGCTGTCGTACCGCCACCTGAATAAGCTGTCGATTCCATCGTGAACGTTTTACCGCCCGATGATGGTTTGCTACTCACTGCAGATGCCTTACTGTTTTTTGAAGACGAGTTTGAAGTTGTCGCTTTTTTAGAAGAAGATGGAGCTGGGCTATTGCTGATTGCCGCTACTACTGGCTCTTCTTTGGTACCACGAACAACGATTTTATCTTCTGGTTTTGCTACCACTTGTTCTGCAAGGAGTTTACGGTGTTTCTCTTTCCCATTCTCAAGAACAACATCATACTTGGCTACTTTCTCGCCTGCTTTCCCTGTTTGAACTACTTTTTCCTCACCTTTTTTAAGCGAAGAATCTTCTTTTACTACAGTTTTGAAAGCTACTGTCGATTTTTTTTTCATCGGTTTTTTTGTCTACATATGTAACAACAACCGTCATATTTGAAGAAAGTTTTGCTGCTTTTGCTGGCAATACCTTGTCATGAGCATCTAACTTAATGTTTTTCTCTGCTAATAGCTCTGCAACTGTGTCTTTTGTTGTCCATGTTGTTTCTTTCTTCGCACCATTTTGAATTGCTAGGGCTACAGCGCGGTCAATTTTAACTTCCATGTTCGCTGATACTTTGTCATCCAATGAAACGTTTAAAGCATCTTGTGGACGTGTCGTAATATTTTCATCCTTCAGTACTTCAGCAACTGTGTCTTTTGTTGTCCAAACACTTGCTTCTTTACCTTCGTCATTAATCGTTACTTCTTTTGCTGGAATGTAGGCAATTTTCATGCCGTCTTTTACAGCTGCATTTTGGGAATAGGACAATTCGTCATATTTTCCAATCTTTACACCTTCATCATTTAATACTTCTCCAACTGTTTTTGCATGCGTGCTAATTTTTGTAACCTCGCCTGCTTTTACAATTGTGATATCGTTTTTAGTCCCCTCGAAAACGAAATAAAAAACCAATGCTATGACAATAACAAACGCGCCAATCATTATCGGTAAACGCAATTTTGATTTCTGGCTTGCGTTACTGCTAGTTTCCATGGTCATGTATTTCTCCCCTTTCTAACTTCTGTTGTGATTATATACGGGGGACGAAAGAACTGTCAACGAATTATCATAAATAGCTGCCTCGATGAAGAAAGATCGATTTATCATTGGTATAAAGCCATTATAGAATCTTTTCATTACATTCTATGTCTAATGTGTCAATTATATTTCAGGAAACTCAGTCTCTAGTCGTAGGCATAATAGAGCGAGGTTTTTCTTGTTTCATTAATCTCTATTTTTTGCTTGCTTAAGATTCCGTTACAGAATTCGATTAATATTACAATTTGATGACAAAAATCAAGTCAATTTAAAAAGTCTATTTGCGTTTTCTGTTGTGTAGCGGGCGATTTCCTCATATTTCATTTTTTTTTAATTCTGCGACCTTTTCGGCAACAATCTTGACGTAACTAGGTTCATTTCTTTTACCGCGATTTGGATGTGGAGCAAGATATGGTGCATCAGTTTCGATTAAAATCTTGTCTAGAGGCACTGATTCCACTGCAATTTTTGGTAATTTTGCGTTTTTAAAGGTAACTGTTCCTCCAAATGAGATGTAGAAATTCATAGCGAGACAAGCTTCCATTACTTCAATAGTTTCACCAAAACAATGCATAATTCCACCGACTTCACTAGCTTTTTCTTCCTGCAAAATACGCACAACATCTTCGGTTGCTTCTCGATTATGAATCACAATCGGTAACTTTACCTCTTTTGCTAGTCTAATTTGTTGACGGAAGACTTCAAACTGAGTTTCTTTTGGCGACGTATCCCAATGATAATCGAGTCCCATCTCTCCTAATGCGATAACTTTCGGATTTTTTGATAGTTCGCGCAACCACTCTAGTTTTTCTTCTGTAAAAGTGATAGCGTCTGTTGGGTGCCAACCAACAATGAGGTAAATAAAATCATATTTATCAGCAAGCTTCAGTGCACGATTGATTGTTTCTTCGTTAAAACCGACAACCGCCATTCGCGAAACATCATTTTCCTTGGCACGAGCGATAACTTCCTCTAGATCCTCGTTAAATGCATCGTCATTCAAGTGGACATGCGTGTCAAAAAGCATTTTTATTCCTCATTTCTTTATTTTAAATTAGTTTAATATCGACTTTCTTCTATAATAATATCATAATTTATTTTTTGTTTCTGAATTGTTCACTATTATTATAGAAGAAAATCGTTTTTTAGCTAAAAGTAAAGGTGGATTTCCAACTAGAAATCCACCTTACTTCGATTATTTTACTTTTGCACCGTTTGGTAGAACGCTGCTCGCTTCAATTATTTGTAAATTACCATCTTTTTCGCCAGATAGAATCATACCTTCACTCATCAGACCGCGTAGTTTTACGGGTTTTAAATTCGATACAACGATAACCTTTTTGCCGATGAGTTCCTCTGGTGTATAGAATTCTGCTATACCTGAGAGAACTTGACGTAGTTTTCCTTCACCTAGATCCAATTGGAAACAGAGTAGTTTGTCTGCTTTTTTGACCTTCTCTACTTGCTTGACTTCTCCAACGCGTAAATCGATTTTATCAAAGTCTTCAATGCCAATTTCAGGCGTTTCAAGCGCTGCAACAGTTGGTTCATCTGCTACTGGCACGGGAATTGTTGCTTTCATTTGTTCTTGAATGTAGGCAACTTCTTCCGCTGCATCTAATCGTGGGAAGATTGGCGTTCCTTTCGCGACTACTTTTGTACCTGCTGGAATCTTACCGTATCCTGTGATTGATGCCCAGTCCTTTAGAGATTCTTCTGTAATTCCCAATTGCGTGAAAATACCTTCTGGACATTGCGTTAAGAATGGCTTTAACATAACAGCAATGATTCGTAAGTTCTCAGCTAGATGTGTCATCACACTCGCTAGTTCCTCACGATTCGCTTCTTCTTTTGCTAATACCCATGGAGCAGTTTCGTCGATGTATTTGTTCGTACGACTTACAAATGTCCATAATTGAGAAAGCACAACCGAAAATTGCATTGTTTCCATATTTATTTCATATTCTTTCAAAACATTATCTTTGAAAACTTCTAATTCGCCATCAAAAGGTGTTACATTACCTTGATAAGCAGGAATTTCACCGTCAAAGTACTTATTTATCATCGCAACTGTCCGATTTAATAGATTACCTAAATCATTTGCTAAATCGTAGTTTACGCGATCTACGAAATCTTCTGGCGTGAATAAGCCATCAGAACCAAATGGAACTTCGCGAAGTAGGTAGTAACGCAGTGCATCCAAGCCGTAACGCTCAATCAGCATGTACGGATCGACAACATTTCCTTTAGATTTCGACATTTTTCCGTCTTTCATCAGAATCCAACCGTGACCAAAAATCTTCTTCGGTAGTGGTAGATCAAGCGCCATTAAAATAATCGGCCAATAAATCGTGTGAAAACGAACAATCTCTTTTCCGATAATATGAACATCTGCCGGCCAGTATTTATTAAAATTAACCTCATCATCCGAACCGTAGCCAAGTGCAGTTATGTAATTAGAAAGTGCATCAATCCATACATAAACAACATGTTTTGCATCACCAGGAACCTTAATACCCCAATCAAAAGTAGTTCTAGAAACTGCTAAATCTTCCAAGCCCGGTTTGATAAAATTATTTATCATCTCGTTTTTACGTGATTCTGGTAGGATAAATTCAGGATTGTCATTGTAATAAGCGAGTAGACGGTCGGCATATTTGCTCATTCGGAAGAAATACGATTCCTCTTTTACGAGCTCAACTTCATTGCCACTCGGTGCTTTTCCACCAATAACTTTGCCATTTTCATCGCGATAAACTTCTTCCAGTTGCGTCTCCGTGAAATATTCTTCATCAGAAACCGAATACCAGCCTTCATATTGACCAAGATAAATATCTCCTTGATCCAGTAGCTTTTGGAAAATTTTCGCGACGCCCTCTTTATGGCGCGGTTCTGTCGTCCGAATAAAATCCGTGTTTGTAATCTCAAGCTTCTTCCACAAATCTTGGAATCCAGTCGCAATATCATCCACATAGCTTTGCGGTGAGATATTTCGTTCCTCTGCTTTTTGCTGAATTTTTTTGACCGTGCTCGTCCGTCCCTGTCAAATAAAAGACATCGAATCCTTGCAAACGCTTGTATCGCGCCATCGCATCTCCTGCAACTGTCGTATACGCGTGCCCAATATGAGCTTTTCCACTTGGATAATAAATCGGAGTCGTAATATAAAATGTATTATTCTCTTTTGGCAACCTAATCCTCTCCTATTCCTCCGCCGAAAAATCATTTTTCCGGTGTTAAATTAACAATTACCTTCTATTATATCATTTTCTACTCAAAACAAAATACCGCAAGCTATAAAAATAAAAAAAAGACAGCGTAGAGCAACCTCCACACCGCCAGATTTCCTTATTTTGTTAGACCAATCATAAATCCACCAGCACCAACGAGTATAATCCCGATAATAACTAAGATAAGTTCGCGTTTTGTCTTTTTCTCACCTAACAATAAAATGCCACCTAACGTGGAAATCACGACGCCCATTTGCGATAATGAAAAACTTATGGCCACACCGATGACCGTGTTGGAGATGAGTAACGCCAAATTTCCGATACTCCAAATAACACCTGGGATAATACTAAGCCATGTTTCTTTTAAAAAGAAAGTTTTGCGATCTTTAAAGGAAAATGCAACCGCCGCGATAACCATCCCAACTGCCTGTGGTAGAATTGCCTCCCAGCCACTAATGTTAAATGCTTTTAGGATAACAACATACGCCACATAGCCCAACGAAGAAATAATTAACGCTACCATTCCTTGCTTCATATTGTTTCCCTTTGATTTGTGCTGCTGATAGGACGTCAAAGAAATTCCAACGATAATAAATACCAATGCTGAAAATCCAAGTACTAACTTTGCTGTGGTCCCCCATTCTTGGAAAACAAAAACACCGAACAACGAAGTTCCAACCAATTGCATCCCCGTTGACAGTGGCATCGCTTTGGAGACACCGATATGAGTAAAAGCTCGAAATTGATTCAGTTGACCGACTGTCCAGAAAATCCCGGATACAAAACTCACTAACAAAATGGTTCCCGTAAATTGCGGTGTTGAATAAAAATACATCCCAATCGCAAAAATGAATGCCCCGAATGTAACTCCTAATGTTTGCTGATAAGGTTTTCCTCCAATTTTAGAAACAACAAGTGGCATTATCCCCCACATCACTGCTGGAATTAACGCAACCAATAAATCCATCAAAAAACTCCTTTCAAACCTACGAAAATGTATAATTTATCTAAAGAAAAAAAAAATTGGCAATTGTAGAACATTTTACCTACAAATAGCGCTCCAACTAGGTTTATACCCTTTTTTAAAGAGAATAACCTTTTTTTTTTGTATTTATTAATATTTTCGTCTAGCTTTTCTAGGAAATTCTTGGTATTATAGATACTAGACCACAGAGTTAGGAGGTAAGAATATGAAATCTACAGGTATGGTAAGAAAAATTGACGAGCTAGGACGTATTGTAATCCCAGTTGAAATTCGTCGTAACCTAGGCGTTGCTGTTAAAGATGCTTTAGAAATTTACATCAATGAAGATGAAATTATCCTAAAGAAATATACAGCTAGCAACCTTTGTGACATCACTGGTGAATTTTCCGATCAAAACAAACAAGTTGTTGACGGTAAATTGACACTTAGCCGTGATGGTGCTGAGAAATTAGTAGCTGACATCCGTCGTCAATTCGGCGATGATATCTAAGACTACAACTAAAGAAAGTATCCTATTTGAAAGCGTGCTAGCCTCAAATAGGATGCTTTTTTGTTGTTGTGGCTCTCATGAAGCGTACTTTGCTGAATTAGAGCCTCAATATGAGTACGAACACAGTGAGTATTCGTTCCTTAATGATCTTATATACAAACTTTCACCCAATCTGTTCAAAATAAAATGCAGAATCTACATAATCCTAGCTTACTCTTCTATCACCACAAACGAAGTCAATTCGGAGATTTTGGCGTCTTTTTTGTTGCTCTTGAAGGTGAAGATATCGGAGAAGTAAACGTGTTTGCCTTTTTTGTTAATGACGGTTCCATGTGCAGAGCCTTCTTTGCCATGTGTTAGGAGGGATTGAATTTCAAGGGAGCTTATTTCTTGGAGATTGGCTTGCAGTTCTTTAATGAATGCCTCGCGACCTTTGATTTGGAATTCACCTGGTACATTCCATACGAATGATTCTTCTAATACGTTTTCAAGTGCTGCTCTTTCGCCTGATGCAGAGGCAACAAGGTAATCTCGGATAATGCGTTTTTTAGGGGCATTGTCACAATTAAAATCACAGAATACGGCAAAGTCCACGCCATGTGTAGCGCTTTCTTTCATCACTTCTTTAAAATGCATGCCCTGTCCTGCCATTGCTTCTTTCAAAATACCGATTGCTTTTGGTCCAATGCCATGTATTTTTTAAAAGCGTTTTTTTCATCATGTATTGCAATTTGTTCCAACGTTGTAATATCCAGTTGGCGTAGTGCATTTGTTGCTGGTTTGCCGATATTGGGTAGATTCGTCATTAGAATTCCTCCTTTTCTTGCTCTCATTATTATAGCAAGTACATCTATTCGAGAGCAAAATTTTGAGATTCCTCTTTTATGCGGTACAATGATGTTATCTGACAAATAAGGAGTTTTCTGATGAATAAGACTACACTCATGTTTATCTTCTCGATAGTTTCGCTGTTTATTCCGCTCGGTACTATTTTAGCAATTTGGACCTTGGTTTACAGTGTGCAATCACAGAAATTGGGCACAGACCCCTTGGTGAAAGCAACGTTCATTATCTCAATAATTAGTATTATTCTTATTATTGTGCCAATAACTTTGATTATCGTATACTTATCAGTTATTGCGTAAAAAGACCAGCTCATAACTCGAAAGCTGGTCTTTTTTTATAATTCATGATATGCCTGATATACTTCGCGCTTCGGAAGCTGGCGGGTTTTCATGACTTGTTTAATAGCTTCTTTTGAGCTCATCGATTCTTCTGACATGACTTTTTCGACATGCTCTTTGATCGATATTTTTATCCACCATATTTCTTCATCCTCATTTAGTACGTCTGCATTTCCTTCCACTATAACGCAAAATTCACCGCGAATTTCGGATTCTTTTGTCCACTCTAGCGCATCCTCCAACGTTCCTCGCAAAAAATTCTTCATATTTCTTAGTCAACTCCCGGCATAATACGATTTTGCGAGTGCTCCCGAGTATTTTATTCATTGCTTTTAAAACATCTTTCAAGCGGTGTGGTGATTCGTAGACAATCCACGTTTCTTCGCGGCGGTTCAACTGAATCAATGCCTCCTCACGCTCTTTATTGCTCCGAGGTAAGAAACCGTAAAAGAAGAAGGGCTGTGGTGCAAGCCCTGATGCGATAAGGGCTGTTAGTGCTGCGTTTGCGCCTGGTAGTGGTACGACGGTAATTTCAGCTTCAATAGCAGCACCTACAAGTTCATAACCTGGGTCGGATATCGATGGCATTCCTGCGTCACTCACAACAGCAATCGTTCTTCCAGCCTGCAATTTCTCAATTAGCTCATTTTGGCGAGTTATTTTGTTATGTTCGTGATAGCTTACCATTTTGGTGTGGATATCAAAATGGTTAAGTAACTTGATTGTGTTCCGTGTGTCTTCCGCTGCAATTAAATCGGCTTCTTGCAAAATTCGAATCGCGCGCATCGTCATGTCCTCTAGGTTACCAATGGGAGTTGGTACTAGGTACAGTATGCCTTTTGCATCTGTTTTTCCGACAAAACTTTTTTTGACTTTTCATCGCATATCACCACCTTTATTTTTTTGTAAATAGAGATCTTTATCTTTACGTAGCAATTTTTTAAAGGCGGCTTCGGCTTTCGTGGCTTCGGATCTTGTTTCAAAACATTCGGAGTGAATAACTCGGACGGGACGCCGATTTCGTGTGTACTTGCAACGAATTCCAGCGTTGTGTTCTGCTTCACGGCGCGCCACATCTGTCGTATAGCCTCCGTAATAAGTTCCGTCCTTACATTCCAATACATAGAAATAATGCGTGTCACTCTTTGCCATACAGCAACTCCCTCACCTGCGCTGTATACTCGCCATCCTTATTTTGGACGATTATTGGTGGCAAGTATTTCACACCAGGTTTCGCGCCTTTTATACCTTCAATTAGAATCGTGTTCGCTTCTCGCTCGACACGCGGATGGACAAATTGCACACGCTTCGGTTCTAAGCCATGTTTTCGCATAATATCAACTATCTCCAACAAACGCTCCGGACGATGAACAAAACTTGCCTTGCCGCCTTGCTTCAGTAAATCTGCGGAGACTTGAATCGTATCGTGCAATGTACAATGTACCTCATGGCGCGCGATTCGCAAATGCTCATTTTCATTTTTAATACTGGTTGATTCCAACGCAAAATACGGCGGATTACAGATAACAAAGCTATTTTTACCTTTTCCAAGAATCGGCACTACTTCACGTAAATCTTGTTGCAAAATTTCAATTTGATTCTCCAGTCTATTGTATGCAATACTTCTTCGTGCCATATCCGCCAGGCGCTCCTGGATTTCTACACCAAGAATCGGGACTTTTGTTCGAGAACTAATCAGAAGCGGAATAATGCCGTTACCGCTACATAAATCGATGATGCGGCCACCTTTTTGATATGGTATGTAGCTAAATCGCGCGAGTAATACAGCATCTAATGAAAACGAAAACACAGAAGGACTCTGAATAATTCGCAAATTCTCTGCTAATAAATGATCTAAACGTTCGTCTCCTAGTAACATCTGAACCTCCCCTAAAAATGAGCCTGAATCATAACCCAAATAAACCGCGACAATCAGGGGATTGTTGGGGCTGTTCGAACAAAGTGAGTTACAGCCCCAATATACATGTGAGCAAAGCGAGCATGTAATCCACCAGCGGCTGTTCGACACCAAATTAGACACAACACCGCTACACAGACAATCCTCCACAACACCTCGAATAAAACGAGTTACAGCCCCAATATACATGAATAATGAGAACGATTAACCCTTTAAGAAATCCCCTAATACAAACGCCTTCGTTCGATTTGCGGCAAGCGAGATTCACACCCCATTAGAAAAAAAGGATGTGAATCTCGCTTATCTTCTATAAAAATGAATTTTGTCTCGGTCCCTTGTTTTACTTCTTATTCAATAATGACATGCAGAATAAACAATCTTCGTCATTTCCGCGCGGGCTTCCAAAGTGTACATTACAAATATGAAAACCTTCTTTATACAATTTGACTAAATTATCATATCCTTCGCCAACTTCAATCATTTGGCGCATCGCCTCTTTGCGAGCTGGAGCCATTGCGCCGAGCTCTTTGTCTACGGGCACTGCACTCACGTGTTGCTTACCGTCTAATTCTTCTAAACGGCGACGCAAATGTTCATTTTCTAAGTTTAGGCGGTTGTTTTCTTCAAGCATGTCACCTAAATTTTGCTTTAGATCACCAAGTTGTTGATACAGCTCGCCAATTTGTTCTTCCATATTGCTGACTGAGTCAAAAAGTGCTTTTTTATCCATATGGACTCACCTCAGGACTTCGCGGGTTCTTTTGAAAAAGCATTGAAGGGACGTAATTCTTCTAATGCGTATTCAATGACCGCGTCTTGATCTGGTAGTCTGACTTGCATAATTCTGCCGAGTAGATTAATACCGACCACACGCGCCTTACCATCAGGCGTGACAACATGTTGGCCAACATCAGGCATCTCTTTCTTCGCCATCTCATATTCATCGTTCTCATATTTCAAGCAACACATTAAACGACCACAAAGTCCAGAAATCTTCGTCGGATTGAGCGACAGGTTCTGGTCTTTTGCCATCTTGATGGACACTGGTTCAAAATCACCTAAAAAAGTCGAACAGCAGAGCATCCGGCCACATGGACCGATTCCTCCAAGTAATTTTGCTTCATCGCGTACACCTATTTGGCGTAATTCGATTCGCGTGCGAAAGACTGATGCCAAATCTTTCACGAGTTCACGGAAATCGACGCGCCCTTCTGCGGTAAAGTAAAAGATGATTTTGTTACGATCGAATGTATAATCAACGTCAACTAGATTCATATCAATCTTATGTTCATGAATTTTCTCATCACACAGTAAAAAAGCTCGCTGACATGATGCTGCATTTTCTTCAACACATTTATAATCTGCATTTGTTGCTACACGCAATACTCTTTTTAGAGGCATAACAACATCCTCTTCATCGACTTCGCGCGGTGCTATAACTGCTTTTCCAAACTCAATTCCTTGCGCATTTTCGACGATGACACCTTGGCCTTCAACAATATTCAGTTTCTCAGGCGAAAAATAATATATTTTACCGGCTTCCTTAAAACGAACGCCTACAATTTTTGGCAATTGGATTACCTCCCTTGAATTTTCAGTACGAGTTGCTCCATCAGTAGTTGGGTGTTCATGTTAGAATCAAGTCTTCGCTTGGCTCCAAGGATAATTTCCATTTCGGCGGTTGTGTCTGTGAGTGACTTCCGCAATATATCCTGCTTTAATATCGATGCTTGTTCCGTGCAGATTGGAGAATAGTTGTCGTTTAGCGACAGGTGCAAGCGGTCACGATATAGTAACAGTAGCAACTCAAGGCCTAAATGTAATTGTGTCTTATCTTTAAAAACAGGTATCCATGCTTCTTGGACTAACAAAATAGGATCGACGCCTTGATGATGCAATCCTTCATATAGCTTCACAGTCACATTGCGAGCATCAGCAAACCATTCATCTTCATTCCAGATAATAGCTTGTTCCGCGTTTCCAGCGACACTGGCCAAAACACGGGCCTTCTGCTCTGAAACGCCCTGTACTATTAAATCGTTGACAAAGGCTTCAAACGGCAAAGCACGAAAGCTCACTGGTTGTAACCGCGATTGAATAGTAGGTAAGATTTGTTGTGGATTGGCAGTCAGAAATAAAATTAACATTCCGCCATCTGGTTCTTCTATAAATTTAAGCAAAGAATTGGCAGATTGAACCGTCATTTTATCCGCATGGTCGATAATCAAAACTTTACAATCCGATTCCATGCCGCGCTTGGACAGTTCCTGCTTCAATTCTCGTACTTGATCAATTTTGATACTGTTGCCATCTGGCTCTAGCCAATGAACGTCAGGGTGATTATCGTTTTCGATTCGCTGACAATTATTACACGTGCCACATGCCAATTCGTCATCGCTCTTTTCTAAGCAAAAACGAGTTTGGGAGAGCCATTTAGCAGTACGTCTCTTACCGGTACCACGCGCACCTTCCAGCAAATAACCATGAGCCAATCGGTCTGTCAGAATGCTTTTAATGAAAAGTTGCATCGCGATTGGTTGCATCGCCAGCAGATCAGCTTGTCGTCCCACGAAAAACCCCTCCAATCATTTCTTTACATTATAACATGACAGGCATAGTTATGGCGCAGATTTTGCCAAAAAAATTGCTTTAAAATTCTTCACCACGCATGATTGCTAGAACGCGCGTGTTTGGCAAGTAACGCTTGATTTCGCGTAATTTGGCGTACGTATCTAAGTCATTCGTGTATTCTGCAAGTTGCATCGCGACCGCGCTACTTCTACTCACACCGGCATTGCAGTGCACAACGATTTGGCTTATATCCTCAAATTGATCAACGAAATCATGAATAATTACTGCATGTTTCTTATTGAAAAGGAGCATTTCATCTGATTCCTTCTTGCTTAATCCCCAATAATCATCTTCTTCATTTATATCATTGAACTGAATCTCCAAAATACCTTGGTACTTACCAGGATCTTTTATTTTTGCAAATGTTTTATTTTTATCGGCAATACGAATCATAATTGGCGTTTTTCCAATTGGATTAAAAGAGGTCGCGATTACTTCGGGCAAGGCTATGATGGGCAGTGTATATGGATCAAAGTCTATTTGGCGACGTTTCTCGTTAATATAATTAGCCACTATTCTCACTCTCCTAGTTTCAGCAACTTTTCCTATACCTCTTATTCTAGCATTTATCGTGGCAATTCCCTACCGTTACCCTTTACATTTGCACTTTTCTTCACATTGTTCGAAACAGACAAACCATTTCAAAAGTTTATGTAAAACGCCTAAGGAAATACGTTTGTCCGCATGCTATATTTAAGTTTATAAAGAGAACGTTTTCATAAAACTAAATAATTTAAGCGCTTTCTTTCACAAACTTATTTTGGTTTCAGGCTTATTTTTAAGCTTTATTATAATAAAAAGGAGGATAAGTAGTATGGTTCAGGTGGATAATGCGCAGCTAGAGAAATATCGGTCTCGCGGGTATAGCGATGACTTGCTGCCTAAGACAGAGAACAAACGGACATGGGGTACGTTTAACTATTTCACATTGTGGATGGGCTCTGTACATAACGTTCCTAACTATGTAGCAGTCGGAGGATTCCTGATACTCGGATTGTCAACGGTTAGTATCATGGCAGCTATTATTGTAAGCGCCTTTATTATTGCCGCAGTCATGGTTTTAAACGGCGCTGCTGGATCGAAATATGGTGTGCCTTTTGCGATGATTTTACGGGCTTCTTACGGTGTTCGTGGCGCTTTATTTCCAGGTATTTTAAGAGGTTGTGTGGCTGCGATTATGTGGTTCGGCTTGCAGTGTTACGCGGGATCGCTTGCTTTCTTAATTTTAATCGGCAAAATTTGGCCAGGATTCTTGGAGATTGGCGAGGGAATTAGTATTTTGGGGATTACGATTCCCGGTTTAATTGCTTTTTTGCTTTTCTGGGCTGTTAATGTCGCAATCGGATTCGGTGGAGGCGGTGTTTTGAATAAATTTACCGCGATTCTTAATCCGTGTATTTACATCGTGTTTGGCGGAATGGCAATTTGGGCAATTTATTTGGCGGGATTCGGTAATATTGTAAATTATGTACCGGCGAACGTTCAAACTGGCGGAAATTCGCTTTTCCTATTTCTAGTCGTGATTAATGCTGTTGTCGCGGTTTGGGCGGCTCCTGCTGTCAGCGCCTCAGACTTCACGCAAAACGCAAAGAATTTCAAATCACAAGCAACTGGCCAAACGCTAGGTCTTGCAGTTGCCTATATTCTGTTCGCTGTTGCGAGCGTTTGTATCTTAGCAGGTGCGAGTATTCATTACGGTACGGAAACATGGAATGTACTTGATATTGTACAGAAATGGGATAGCTTATTTGCATCCATTTTTGCAGTCTTGGTTATCTTGATGACAACGATTTCAACAAATGCAACCGGGAATATTATTCCAGCGGGCTATCAGATTGCTGCTATTTTCCCGAAGAAATTGACGTATAAGCACGGCGTAATGATTGCAAGTATTATTAGCGTTCTAATTTGTCCGTGGAAATTGATGGAGAACCAGGCGAGTATCTACTTATTCCTTGATATTATCGGAGGAATTCTTGGTCCGGTTATTGGTGTGATGTTAGCGCATTACTTCATTATCATGCGTCGCCAAATCAATTTGGACAGCCTCTACACAGAACCCGGCCAATTCTCTTATTACAAAAATGGCTTTAATTCGCTAGCGTTCGTGGTGACAATCGTTGCTGTAGTTGTGTCGCTGAGCGGTAAGTTTATTCCGGTTCTGGAGCCAGTTTCCAGACTTTCATGGTTCATCGGTGTACTCGTGGCTTTTGGTGCTTATTCCCTATT
Organism: Listeria rocourtiae FSL F6-920; assembly: GCF_000525975.1. Taxonomy (GTDB): domain Bacteria; phylum Bacillota; class Bacilli; order Lactobacillales; family Listeriaceae; genus Listeria_A; species Listeria_A rocourtiae. Next base: position 1,736 of record NZ_AODK01000055.1, on the reverse strand, counting down.
TGCCTCCCTTCACCGCAAGAAGAACCCATCATTTTATGATGACAATACAGAAATTCATATTAAAAACATAGGAGTTGAAGGAAATGAGTTATGATTTAATTATCAAAAATGGAAAAGTAATTTTAGACACGGAAGCGGTAATTACAGACGTTGCGGTAACAAACGGAAAAATCGTTGCGATTGGTGCTAATTTAGGCGATGCAAAAGAGGTCATCGATGCAAGCGGGCTAATTGTTTCCCCTGGCATGGTTGACGCGCACGTTCATATTTCTGAGCCCGGCCGTACCGAATGGGAAGGCTATGAAACTGGTACAAGGGCGGCTGCAAAAGGTGGCGTGACATCATTTATCGAAATGCCACTAAACCAATTGCCAGCAACGATTGACCGCGAATCTCTAAATCTGAAATTTGATGCTGCAAAAGGGAAACTTAGCGTTGATGTAGCACTCTTTGGTGGGCTTGTTCCGCATAACTTAGATCGTCTAAATGAACTAAATGAAGACGGTGTTGCTGCTTATAAGTGTTTCCTAGCAACGTGTGGTTTCGATGGTGTAGATAATGATTTTCGCAATGTAGATGATTATTCATTTTTCGCCGGTATGCAAAAAATCGCCAAAATGGACAAAATTCTGGCTATCCATGCCGAAAATGCGTTAATTTGCGATGAGCTGGGTAAAGTCGCACAAGCAGAAGGTAAAACCTTGGCAAAAGATTACGTCGCATCACGCCCTGTTTTCACAGAAGTAGAAGCCGTTCGTCGCGCTATTTACCTTGCTAAAATCGCTGGTTGTCAAATTCATATTTGCCACTTAAGCACTCCAGAAGGCGTAGAAGAAGTCACTCGTGCACGTAATGAAGGGCAAAAAGTGACATGCGAATCGTGTACGCATTATTTTGCAATTGACGAAGAGCAATTCGAAACGATTGGTACAACTGCGAAATGTGCGCCACCACTACGTGATAAAGCAAATCAAGAACGTCTTTGGGCGAAGCTTTTCGCAGGCGAAATTGATTTCGTTACTTCGGATCACTCGCCCTGCCCGCCAGACATGAAAATCGGAAATGCATTCACTGCTTGGGGTGGCATCTCTGGACTACAAAATAACGTTGATATCATGTTCGATGAAGCTGTTCAAAAGCGTGGCATGGAGCTAACACAATTTGCAAAATTAATCGCATCCAATCCTGCTGATCTTTATAAGCTAACGAATAAAGGCCATATCGCGATTGGCAAAGACGCTGATTTCGCGCTTATTCATCCAAACGCACCATATACACTTGCTGCAGAGGACTTGGAATACCGTCATAAAATTAGCCCTTATGTTGGTCGTACAATCGGCGCACAAGTTGTAGCAACGATTCTTCGTGGCTCGGTGATTTATGACAAAGAAGACGGCGTGCGCGATACACATGAAGGTTCTTTTGTACTTCAAAACATAAAACAAACCGTTCAATAAAGTATTTTCAGGAGGCTGGGACATAACCCAGATAAATCGGCGACAAGCGCTCGCATTGTTGGGACTGTTCGAAATGAAGTGAGTTACAGTCCCAATATGCCTATGAGTATCGCGAATAGGCGGCCCTTTCTACGGTTCTGCTACGCAATACTTGCTACGCTTAACTTCTTGCATGGTCGAGGAAACTACCCTCTCCCTGCTTTCAGTCATCATGTACAGTCGTACACTCCGCTTTGTTGGGACTGTTCGAAATAAAATGAGTTACAGTCCCAATATACA
>NZ_AODK01000054.1 GCF_000525975.1 Listeria rocourtiae FSL F6-920 | reverse complement strand
ATACCGTTGACACAAGCCCAGCGAATGCGAAGGGGACGTATACAGAAGCCACCCAAACCGTCACATATGTGTATGAAAAAGCCACAGCAGCGCCGGTGACGGTGGTGTATCAGGATACGACTGGAAAGGAAGTGGCCCCTTCGGAACAGCTGACTGGGAAAGTGGATGCACCATATGCGGCGGAAGCTAAGGCTATTTCAGGATATACCCTAACGCAAGAGCCGGCGAATCAAACGGGATATCTCACGAACGAACCGCAAATGGTCACGTTTGTATATGAGGCACAAATAGGAGGTGCCATCACAGTACAGCCCACGGATAACCTAGGAAATGTTTTAGCACCAGAAGAGAAGTTAACAGGGAATTACCATGCGCCGTATAAGACGGAAGCTGTGATGCTACCTATTCCACCGAAAGGAGAGCCTGTACAACTAGCTGTGTCAGCTACTTCAGCGGGGCCTTCTGCGTCAACGCTTCCAGCAGCAGGTGATACAGGGGTCACTCCGTTCCTTCTTGGGGGAGGGTTGTTGCTTAGCGGCTGGTGGTTATGGAGACGGCAACGCTGACGTATAGCTTATTCACTGCGTCGCCCGCTTAAAGAAAAGAGACGACAGGGTCTGAGATAAATGTCCATTTAGCTTTGTTAACACCAATCATCATGAAAAACCATCGACCTATAACTATTTTTCTATCATATATAGAGATAGAGAAGTAAGTTGTAGGTCGATGGTTTATTGAGGTTATCCAAAACTTCGCGGGGCAAACTAAATCGTCATACTCATTTGCACCATTTATTATGCTTTCAAGCATGTGCATAAAAATAAAGATTTTTTATGAATTCGGATGAGTTATCGGGTTGTTAAAAGATAACGCCTGCTATATCGAATTTGTAGAGCATTATCCCTCCACTTTGTCATGGAAGTTTGTCCCGGCTATTTTTCTTGACTCTTAAGGCAGAATGCGAAACAATATATAGATAGAAAAGGAGGCTGTTCCACGTGAAACATTGTAAAATTAAGATAGAGAAAGATGTCCCTGCAAAAATGAGAGACGGCGTGACGCTATACGCAGATGTCTACAGACCAGAAGCGGACGGAGAATTTCCAGTTTTACTAACAAGACTTCCATATAGTAAGATTTTTGGGTTACATTTCTTACGACCAGATGTATTGGCGGAGAATGGTTATATTGTTGTAGTTCAGGATGTACGAGGACGTTTCAGCTCAGAAGGAGAGTTTGTGCCGTACATAAATGAAGCAAATGATGGCTATGATACTGTAGAATGGGCTGCAAAATTACCGCAAGCAAATGGAAAAGTGGGTATGTTTGGATTATCTTATTATGGCTATACGCAATTGTTAGCGGCGATGGCAGAACCACCGAGCTTAAAAGTGATCGTTCCAACGATGTCACAAAATAATATGACGGATGTATTTAATGATCATGATGGTGCACTTGAACTCGGTGCGTGGGCTTCATGGAGTATTGAATCTATTTTACCGGATTTAATTGCGCGACATATTACGGATTCGAAAGAGCAGGAAGCAGCATTTCGGCAGTTGGAAAAGGATCTCGATAATTTGGAAGAATGGTATAAATTCAAGCCGATTAATGCTTGGCCACCAATTAAAAGCACAGGAGCGATGCCGTATTTTACGGAGATTCTCGATTATCCATTAGACCACCCACATTGGGAAAATACGAGTGTAAAAGATAATTACGACCGAGTAAAAACACCTGGATTGCACATTGGGGGTTGGTATGATTGCTTCTTAGATAAGACGATTGCGAACTTCTTAGGAGGTCACCGCCAAGGCTTAGGGGATAAACTCGTGATTGGCCCATGGACGCATGGCAATTTTATCTCGATGATTGGAGATCGGAATTTTGGAACAGCAGCGGATTCTTGGGGAGAGGCTAACATGCATGCGCGCCACCTTGAATGGTTTAATCACTGGCTAAAAGGTGAGGAATTGCCGCATACAGCCCCGATTCAAATTTTTACGATGGGAATTAATAAATGGCAGGGGGCTAAAAATTGGCCACTAGAAAATACGAATTTTACGCCATTATATTTTCATAGTGAAGGTAGGGCGAATACGTTGGATGGCGATGGCACCGCGGATTTTAAACGTCCTAAAGCAACTGAAAAAAGTGATCATTTTGCTTATGATCCGGAAAATCCAGTCCCATCCCATGGCGGTGGAACGCTCCATAAAGCCATTCAAGCTGATGGACCACGTGATCAACGTGATTTAGAGCAGAGAGAGGACATTTTATGCTACACAACAGCGCCCCTTAACGAAGAAATCGAGGTCACAGGCCCTGTGGAAGTCGTATTATGGGCTAAAACGGATGCCATAAATACAGATTTCACAGCTAAATTAATCGATGTCATGCCAGATGGAACGGCTTATAACCTTACAGAGGGAATTATCCGTGCTTCTAAACAACATGGTAATAATGTACAAAATGGGTTGCATAAATATACTATTAATTTATGGTCGACGAGTAATGTATTTTTAAAAGGGCACGCTATTCGTGTTGAGATCTCGTCAAGCAACTTTCCTCGTTTCGATGCTAATCCAAATACTGGAGCTAGTTTTATTGATACGACTGAGAGTGTTATTGCGAATCAAACCGTTTTTCATGACGTAGAACATCCATCCCACATTTTACTCCCGATAGTTAAATAATTTTTAAAGATTCCACACTAGCTATTTAATTCGTGATAGAATGATGAGGTATCTCCAATTTTAAAGTATCTTTCAAGTGGCTAAGGGAGCTTGACCTTGAATGTTAAATAATAAAAACCAAAGAGTGTGAAGGAGCGGTAAGGTGAGAATTTTTTCGAAATTAGGTGTCGTCTTTTTAGCGGCAACCTTGGCAATGAGCAGTTTAGTACATGGACCGATGACGGTGGATGCAGCAGTGACTCCACCAACAGTCAATGCGAATGCAGCAATTACAATTGAAGAAGGCACAGGAAAAATTTTATATAACAAAAATGCAGACCAGTTAATGGGGATTGCATCGATGACTAAAATGGTGAATGAATACTTAATCTTGGAAGCTGTAGCAAATGGTAAGTTGAAATGGGACGATAAAGTCAAAATTTCGGATTATGCATATGAGATTTCACAAGATCGCTCACTGTCGAATGTTCCACTCAGACGTGGAGAAGAGTATTCTGTTGAAGAACTCTATCAAGCAATCGCGATTTATTCCGCAAATGGTGCTGCTATAGCAGTCGCTGAAAAAATGGCTGGATCAGAGGCTAAATTTGTTGATATGATGAATAAAAAAGCAGATGAATTAAAGCTTGGAGAACATAAATTTGTCAATGCAACTGGCCTTAGTAACGCTGATTTAAAAGGTAAATTCTCTGTTGGAAGCGTGACTGATGAGAATAAAATGACAGCTCGTGGCATGGCAAAATTGGCGCAACACATCATTCAAGACTATCCAGATGTTCTGAAAACATCGAGTATCGCGAAAAAGAAATTCCGTGAAGGAACTAGCGATCAAATCGATATGACGAATTGGAACTGGCTATTACCTGGTTTGATTTATGCACGAGAAGGCGTGGACGGATTGAAAACAGGAACGACTGATTACGCAGGACAATGCCTCACGGCGACTGCTGTTCAAGATGGCATGCGTGTAATCACAGTAGTTATGCATGCTAATGGTGGAACGAGTGCACATGATAAAACGCGTTTTAACGAAACGAATAAAATGCTTGATCATGCTTTTAATAATTTTAAAGTAATGGAAGTTCGCAAAGCAGACACAGCAGTGAAAGAAACTATCGCGGTTAACAAAGGTAAGGAAGACAACGTTAGCCTAATTACAAAGGATGCTGTGAAGATTGTCGTTCCAAAAACAACAACAGAACCAAAACTAGTTGAAAAAGTGATGTTGGACGAAAAAACAATAGATGCACCGGTGAAAAAAGACACAAAAGTAGGCATCATGGCAGTCCAACTAAAAGATGGTGACACTTTAGGCTATGTAGATGGCAAGAAAACTGATACAATCAACATCGTTACGAAAGACAATGTTGATGAAGCCAACTGGTTTATGCTCATGCTATACAGTATTGGCGACTTTTTCACAGGAATTTGGAATTATGTCGTGGATGGAGTAAGTGGTTGGTTTAAATAAATAGAACTGAGCTCAACGTAAAACCGAGCTCAGTTTTTTTGTAAATTATATATAGAACCAAAAAAGAGTGTTAATTCTTTAAAATCACACAAATAAAAACCACCGCGGAAAAGGGAGTAACCGCGATAGTCAAAAAGGGAGTTTGGGATTTTATTCTCAGGGGAAAGAATAAAAATTTATTTTGTTAGCTTATAACTATATAATAACGGTCGTTAGCGAAATTTAGCTGTGATACAGATTAGAATTTAATGAAAAAATAGACTGGGTACTCGTAATTACACTGTGAGAACCAAGTCTATTTGAGTGTTATTTTTCTTTCGCGCCGTTTTCGACGTAACTTAAGTCGTTAACATCTCCAATTGTGAATTTGCCATCTTTGTATTCGATTTTTGTGACACTCGCATTTTTTAAGCCGCCATCTGGTAGTTTGTAACCTGGTGAAATGCTGTCAAGTAGAGCGCCAATGCTTAGACCATGGGATACTAGGAGTACATTGTGATCTCCTTTTTTGCTTTCTTTTTTCGCCACCTCATTAATGCCATCTTGTAATCGTGCGGTAATTGTTGCATAATCTTCTGCCGGCCAGTTGGCGTTGTCTTTCACGCGTTCTTTATCCAGCTTGGCTACGCTGTTCGCAAAATCCTTTGGCGAGACGCCTTCACTTTGCCATTGCTCCAATGTTTTGCCTTGGCTTTTTGCAATATCAGTCCACATGTTGTGGTTTAGATCGCCTTCATACGTGCCAAAATTAAACTCACGAAAGCGCGGATCAGTCTTTAGTTTCACACCGTCAGATTTCTTATTTTCTTTTAAAATAAGATCAGCCGTCTGGATTGCTCGGCCACTATCACTGCTATAAGCTGAGCCAAACTCGACATCTTTCAAGCCTTTTCCTGCATCTGTAACAACTTCCTTACCAGCAGGAGTCAACACTGCATCAGACCAACCTTGCACACGATCAGTCGTGTTAAGCATCGTTTTTCCGTGTCTCACAACGTAAAATATAACTGTTCCATCTTTTGCCGTGGTATCCTTGTCCTTCGTATCAGCACTCGTATTACTACAACCAACCACTAGCAACAAACTACAAACCAACATCAAAATCTTTAACATCTGCTTTTTCATCTTTTTTGCTCCTTTTTGTTAAAATTTTATCTCGACAGTTGAGGAAAACTGTTGAAAACTGGTGTATTGCCCAAAAAAAGAAACCCAAACGAATTCGAGGAGGCGTCAAAAAGAAGCCACTTCAAATCTATTTAGGTTATGCCCGAACAAACGGTAACAATCCATAAAGGAGATATGTAATTCAAAAATTTATTAGCTCCAATATAACATCTTTTGTAACCGGTTTCAAGCAATTGTTCAAAAGTTTATAGCAAAAAATTTTAGGAATTAGATATATTTTGTGAAGAATAGCGCAAAGAAATGTTGCGACAAACGCTGAGGTATGGCGGGTATTTCTAGGTTGGGAATTAGTTAGAGACTTTAAAAAAAAACTACAAATAAAAACCACCGCGGAAAAGGGAGTAACCGCGGTGGTCAAAAAGGGAGTTTGGGATTTTCATTCTTAAGGGAAAGTATGAAAATTTATTGCTTGTTGTTAGCTTATGAATATATAATAAACTTCTGAGAAAAAAAATTTGCTGTGAGTTAGATTAGAATTTGATGAAAAATAACTTTTGGATTTAAAGGGATTGTCGCGATATTGTATTTTCTCTGTAATGTGCATCTGGTATGATGGGTTGCAAATGGGGAAAAGGGAGTGCATGTTTTGACGTTTAAATCTAGAACCAAATGTATGTCTTTGTTACTTGTAATCGTTCTGGCAGTAAGTGTTTTTATATTACCAAAGTCTGGGGAAGCAGCAACAACTTACAAGATGACGACAACTGTGGAGAGCAATATTCGAACTGGAGATAGCGTAAAATATGCAATTATTGGATATTATAAAGCAGGAACAACTGTTACATTCAATGCTAAAACAAAAAATAATTGGTATCGTATCACTTACAAAGGTAAGGTGGGCTATGTATCAGGGAAATGCTTAGCACCATACAAAGCGCAGTCATTTACGGCACTGAACACCGAAGCAAAAAAACATTTGGGAAAAAAAATATAAATGGGGTGCAACTGGCCCAACTTCATTTGATTGCTCTGGCTACACAAGCTATGTTTTCAAACAGTCCATCAATAAAGCTATTCCACGTACAGCGAAGCAACAATACAGTGCATCAACTAAAATTAAAGCGAATCAGCTAAAAGAAGGCGATTTGGTGTTCTTTAATTATGGTAGTGGTATTGCACACGTTGGTATTTATGTTGGAAGTGGCAAGATGATTAATGCACAAAACAATGGCGTAAAATACGATAATATTTCAAGCGGATATTGGAAAAGATATATTGCAGGCTACGGTCGTGTAGTTAATTTCTAAAAAATAAGGGGGGTTTGGTGAGTGTTACTTTCCAGACCCTCTTTTTTTTTCTGTAAAGTGACATTTGTTGAATCGCTGGGGTATGGTGGCTATTTCTAGGTTGGGAATTAGTTAAAGATTTAAAAAACCATAAAAAAAAACCACCGCGGAAAAGGGAGGAACCACGGTGGCTAAAAAGGGAGTTGCGAACTTTCATTCAAAAAGGGGGGAAAAGAATGAAAGTTCGTTGTTGTTAGCTTATACGTATATAATAACGGTTGGGAAGGAAAACTTGCTGTGAATAAAATGAGAGTTTGATGAATGTTCGTCTAGTTTTTTGCCATCTTAATGAATTTGTAGCTGTATGGTGATCCAAAAGCGTGTTTTTGAACGCCTGTTATTTTTGGGTTTTGTAATACGGCTGTTTGGTGTTGATACAATGGTAGAATGGCCGCGTCATCGTCAAGGAGTACTTTTTCCGAGGAGACGAAGGCATTCCATCTTGCTATTGAGTTGGTGGCCAGTGTCGTATCCGTGGATTTGACGAGTTTATCATACGTCGGACTGTTATAATTCATACTATTATTGTAATAATCAGATAGGAATAGACTACTATATGTCCATGGGTCTTTAAAATCGGGCATCCAAGCGGCGAGAGAAATATCGTAATTGCTAATACGAGTCAGTTCAGTTGCACTCTTAGCTGGCATTGTTTTAATATTTATCGTTACGCCGGGTAAATTTGTTTCCAATTGATTTTTTAGGAAGGCAAAAATGGTTTTTGTTGTGTCTTGGTCATCACCTAAAAGTTCAAGCGTGATTTTGTCTGTTCCAAGCTCTCGTTTTGCTTGGGCTAAATAAGTGCTAGCCTTCGCTTTGTCAAAAGTAAGGTGGTCGCCACTGTCTGCACGGAAGTCGGCGCCTGTTTCGGGATTTTGTACAAAGTCTTTTGGTAGCAAACCGTTTGCTGGGAAAGAACCATCACCTAAGATTTCGGTCGTTAATGCGGTCTTATCTACCGCCAGGTTTAAGGCGTGGCGCAGGGCGTTATTTGCAAGCGGTGTAGCTTTGCCGTTACGCTTTTGATTTAAGCGCAAATAGCTGATGAGTGCATCTTTTTCGGTTAGAAAATCGGAACGGTTTTTGTATTGTTTCGCGTATTCTCCGGAAAGTGGGGCACGATCGGCTTCTTTAGTTGTGTAAAGGTTAACCCCTGCATTGATATCTTTAGCGACCTGTACAGAGATTTTATCGACATTTACTTGTTTTTTATCCCAATATTTGTCGTTCTTTGCGTATGTCCATTTTTTGGCGGTATTTCCGTCCCAATCTTTCATAACAAAGGGGCCATTGTACAATGTATGTGCTGCATCTGTTCCATATTTATCACCCTGTTTCTCCACGAAAGCTTGTTTTTGTGGGAAAAAAGTTTCAAATGAGAGCAGAGAAATGAAGTAAGGAACGGGTTTCTTGAGCGTGATTTTTAATGTCTCTTTATCTGGAGCGCTCACACCGAGTTCTGAAACAGGTAATTTCCCCTCGTGAATTTCAGTTGCATTTTTAATAGAATCTTTAAAGAGAGCCGCATAGCTTGGAGCTGTTTTTGGGTCAACTGCGCGACGCCATGCGTATACGAAGTCGTCCGCAGTGACTCGCGATCCATCTGACCATTTAGCGTTATCTCTTAGTTTTACCGTATATTCAGTCTGATTTTTGCTGATTATCGGCATACTTGCCGCAACGCCAGGTACAAAATTATCCTTCTTATCTAGAGTATAAAGCCCTTCAAACACTTGATTTTGTGCGGTAAAGCTGACGAAATCTTCTTCAGAAGTCGTATTAAGTGTAAGCAATTCACTTGTTTCTAAAAATTTGATTTGTTCTGACGTTTTTTGGTCAGACGTGTCTATATTATCTCCGCAAGCCCCTAAAATTAAAACGCTTACTAATGATATTGCGGCAAATGCTTTTTTTTGTAAAATGCATGATGTTCCTCCTTTTTCTACCTATTTTTATTAATTATATGTATTCCGACCGGATATGTCAACATTCAGCGAAGCGACAAACAATCATCTGCGTCGTTAAAAGCTGTGTTCCGATACTCACGTACAAATCGTACGCTCCGTGTCGGTACTCGCTTTTGCCTAGCATCTAATTATTTGTCGCTTCGCTGAGGTATGGTGACTACTTCTGGGTTGGGAATTAGTAAAGATTAAGAAAAAGCATAAAAAACCACCGTGGAAAAGGGAGGAACCACGGTGGTCAAAAGGGAGTTTCGAGCTTTCATTCAAAAAGGGGGAAAAGAATGAAAGTTCGTTGTTGTTAGCTTATACGTATATAATAACGGTCGGGGAGGAAAACTTGCTGTGAATAAAATGAGAGTTTGATGAATGTTTGGCAAGCTTTTTTTCATTAGTGTAAATCAATGTTTACCCAGCCGCGGACGCTATTGATTAGCCATGTTTTGGTTGCTTTTAGGAGGTCGTTTCGGTGCAAGATGCGTTCTGTGATTGTGTTTTCTGCTAGAAGGGTTTCTCGCATGGTTCCTGCTAGTAGACCGGATGATTGTTTTGGTGTAACTAGCTGACCGTCAATCTCTGCTACTAGGTTTCCGTTGATAAATTCTGTGATTTCGCCGCGTTCGTTCCACAACAGGGTCTCGTCGTAATCAATTCTGCGCCGTTTCTCATATATCGTGCGGTTGGTTGTTTTATGATATAGAAATGGGTCAGTGCTATTGATGGATTTGTCAGCGAAGTGAGCGGTCCATGTAATCGGATCGGAAATGATAAGTGCACCTTGGATGGTGATATCACCGCTTTTGTTTGAGAGCAGACGAACTTTCCAAATATCATTGGGATGTTCTTGAGCAAACTTTTCTAGAGCCTCATTTGCGGCGTCAGTGTTCCACGTGAAACCAAAATATTGAGCACTTTTTTCAATGCGCTTTAGGTGTAAGTCGGTGCGGTAATAGGTGCCATCCTCTAAGCGAAGACTTTCTAAGAGTTCGAATTTTGGTAGGTAAGTGGTCAGAAGAGCAGCTTTTGCTTGGACTTCCTCATATTCAGCGCCACTGCGTGAGTCCCAGACGATACCACCACCAACGCCATATTCGGCTGTTTTTTCTTCGGTATCGACAACGACTGTCCGGATGGGAACATTGAAAATGGCTTCTTTGTTAGGTGTTACATAGCCAATTGCACCGCAGTAAACGTTGCGGGGGGAGGTTTCAGATTTTGTGATTAGTTGCATTGTTTTTACTTTTGGTGCGCCTGTAATGGAACCGCATGGAAATAAGGCTTCAAAAATCGCTGTTAAATGCACTTCTGGAAGAGTTTCCGCGACTACGGTTGAAGTCATTTGCCACACAGTTGGATAGCGCTCCACATCAAAAAGGCGCGGAACTTTAACCGAACCGGGTTTAGCAATTTGTCCGAGGTCATTGCGCAATAAATCAACAATCATCACGTTTTCTGCCTGATTTTTAGCGGAGGCAGCAAGCCAATCTCGTGCTTTGAAATCTTCTTCTAAAGTCATGCCTCGCTTGGCTGTGCCCTTCATTGGCTTAGTTGTGATAATACCGTCTTTCCAATGAAAGAAAAGTTCGGGTGAGGCGGATAGAATATGAAATCTTCCAGTTGACAAGTAGGCTGAATAATCTGCTTGCTGTGCTATTTTTAGCTGCTCGTAAAAACTTTCGTCTTCTTCCGTAAAATGGCTCTCTAGTCGGATTGTATAATTGGCTTGATATGTATTTCCAGCGGCGATTTGCTCTCTAATAAAATGGATGCCCTTCGCATAGGAACTGTAATCGGTTGTTGGCTGCCAGTCTAGTTTGGGTGGTTGTGAAAGTGGCGTCGTGATTTGATCGACCTCGCGCATTTCACGAAAAACACCGAACCATAATAGTGGCATTTTACCAGCGGAGTGTGTAGTGAGATTTTTATTGAAAGCTGCTGCTGCTTCATATCCAATGTAGCCAGCGACGTAATAGCCGAGATCTACAGCCTGCTCGACTTGTTGCATCCGTTCTAACACATCATCTAGATTGTCAGTTTGGATAATGGCTTCGGGAGATGAGAAGAATTGTGTTTTTCCTTTAAAATCGAACTGCATTTTCATTTTCATAGCTCCGTTCCGTTAGTTTTACAAAGTTTTTTAAGATTTCGTGCCCATGCTCGGAAAGAATTGCTTCGGGATGGAATTGAACCCCTTCGACTAAAAATTCACGGTGACGAACGGCCATAATGAGATCGTCTTCAGTTTTTGCAGTAATGACGAGCTCGCTTGGAAAATATGATTCTGAGGCTATGAGTGAGTGGTATCTAGTTACAGAAAAACGCGCGCTTAAGCTTGTAAACACGCCTTCTTGATCATTTGTAATTATAGAAGTTTTTCCGTGAACAGGTTCGGGTGCGCGGACAATTTCACCACCAAATGCTTGAACGATAGCTTGATGACCTAGGCAAATGCCAAGAATAGGGATTTTACCGCTAAATTTCTGGATAATGGCTAAACTAACTCCAGCCTCATCAGGTGTCCCAGGTCCAGGTGAAATGACAATCGATTCGGGATTGATTTCACAAACTTCGGCCAGCGTTATTTGATCATTTTTCACAACACGGACTTCTTTTCCGAGCTCTAATAAATATTGATATAAATTGTATGTAAACGAGTCATAATTATCGATTAACAGAATCACAATATCACTCCTAAATGGAATTTCAATGACTATATGTCCCCCCTATTTATAGCAAACTAGTAGGCATTTGTCCAATAAGCAGACTCGTGATTTCACAAACTTTATTGGAAATGAGTGGGAGGGTAGAAAAACGATACTTTACTTAAACAGTTGTTTGTTTCTCAAAATTTCAGCGTGTTGATTCGGCTTGCTAAATTGGAGGTTATGGGGTAGAATGTTCTTAAATAATGAATTAAAACGTTGACAAGAGCTAGTAGTAGAAGTTGTGCTTTTTAGAGAGCTGGTGGTTGGTGGGAATCAGTAGGAACGCTTTTATGAATCCGTCTTGGAGTGAGTAGAGGAAATGTCAGTAATCTGCTTCGGTGGGAACCGTTATATCAATTGAGCTGGAGTTTGGGATATTTCTCGGACTCAATTAGGGTGGCAACGCGGTACTTCCGTCCCTTTCCAAATGTTTATTTGGGGAGAGATTTGGGGGTCTTTTTGTTTGGATTTTTATAAAGCCGTATTGTGCTTTATAAGAATCCAAATATAAGACGGAGCAAAGCGGAGTGTTAATCCTTCAATTGTTTTACGCAGAGTTGTAACATTCGCAACCTCAAACCAAGTAGAATCGTGATTATAATTTTGTGAGGAGGAAAAAAGATGTTGGATGTTAAGTTATTACGTGAAGATTTTGAAGGTGTGAAGGCGAAATTATCGCATCGTGGCGAAGAACTTGGGGAGTTTGAAAAGTTCGGTGCGCTCGATACGCGGCGTCGGACGTTGATTATTGAAGTGGAGACGCTTAAGAGTCAGCGGAATGAGGTTTCTCAGGAGATTGCACAATTGAAGCGTGATAAGCAGGATGCGGATGCGAAAATTGAGGAAATGCGCGTGGTTGGAGATCGAATTAAGATGTTTGATACTGAATTGAACGAGATTGATGAGAAGTTACGCAACATTTTGATGGCAATTCCGAATATTCCGCATGAGTCTACGCCGATTGGTGATACGGAAGATGATAATGTGGAGGTTCGCAAATGGGGTAAGGTTCGGACATTTGATTTTGAACCGAAAGCGCATTGGGATTTGGGCACGAATTTAGATATTTTAGATTTTGAGAATGCGGCGAAGGTTGCCGGAAGCCGGTTTGTTTTTTATAAGAAACTGGGTGCGCGTTTAGAACGGGCATTGATTAATTTTATGATGGATTTGCATGCAACGGAGCAAGGGTATGATGAGATGTTGCCGCCGTATATGGTGAATCGCGACAGTATGACGGGAACGGGACAGTTGCCGAAATTCGAAGAGGATGCATTCTTGATTGAAAAAGAGGATTATTTCTTGATTCCAACGGCGGAGGTACCGGTGACGAACTATCATCGTGATCAAATTATGACCGTGGATGAGCTGCCGCAAAAATATACGGCTTACAGTGCTTGTTTCCGTTCTGAGGCGGGTTCTGCGGGGCGTGATACGCGCGGACTTATTCGTCAGCATCAGTTTAATAAGGTGGAGATGGTTCAGTTTGTAAGGCCTGAGGATTCTTATGCTGCGCTCGAAGCTTTGACGGATAATGCGGAGGAAGTGCTGCGCCTTCTGGAATTGCCATATCGTGTACTCAGCATGTGTACGGCAGATTTAGGCTTCACAGCTGCGAAAAAATATGATATTGAAGTGTGGATTCCTAGCGGGGACAGCTATCGCGAGATTTCTTCTTGTAGTAATTTCGAAGCGTTCCAAGCACGTCGTGCGAATATTCGTTTCCGCCGTGAGCCGAATGCTAAGCCTGAATTTGTGCATACATTGAATGGCTCTGGACTTGCGATTGGCCGTACGGTAGCAGCGATTTTGGAGAATTATCAGTTGGCTGATGGCTCTGTTGCAGTTCCGAAAGTGTTGCAAAGTTATATGGGTGGTGTGGAAGTTATTGCAGCGCCGAAAAAATAAATGAGCGATGCAAAAAAGGTTTTCTTCTGAACGCGGAGGAAGGCCTTTTGCTATTAATTTAGTGTATAATGGGCATACGACTACATGATAAAGGAGTATTACAAAATGCGATTTTACGAGGAAGATTTTGCGCTTTTTGATCGAGATTATTTTCAGTTTCGTCAAATGAAAGAGTTTACGCCGACGCTGATTGAGGGTGTGAAGGCGGAATATAAGGTTAGATGGGATGCGTGGAAGGAATTTGTGGCGTTGTGTCAGCAGGAGACGTTTGGTTTTGGTAAGCCGAAAGTGGAGAGTTGGACGAATGGGTGGCAGGTTCGTTCACATTTTTGGGCATTTTATAAGGGTGTATCGCGACAGGACTCGGCGAGTATGGTGGCAATTCTACTGAACAAGAATAATTTTCGAATTTACTTGGAGTGGCATGCGTATCGAAGCGCGGATTCGGTGACGAGTTATGAAGATCATGTGAAATGGGTGAAGTTTGTCCCCGAGTGGATTCGGGAGTTGAACATTGATGTGTCGGCCTACCAAATTTGGACATCTTATGAGGATGAACCGGATAATTGTGTGGGGTTGGCAGATTATTTGGAGGAACCAACGCGGTTTGGTGAGCTTTTGGGAATTTCAAAAAAATGGTTACGAATTGGGCGGATTATCTCAAAAGAAGAAGCGTTGAAAGTTGTTGCTATGGAAGAGATTGTAAGGAAGACAATGATGGAATTGGCGTATTTATATAGTAAGACGGAGAGCTTTGAATAAATTTGAAAAATCTCGTTGACAGCGCTTTCGAAAAGGTGCTATACTTAGACTCAAGAAAAGGATTGTTACTGATTCGATCAGGCATTACCAACATCGACGGGGAGGCGCGTTTTTTTTATACGTGTTGAATATGCCGTATGATTTTGGTATTTTTTTCGTTCATGAAAGCGAGGAGGCTTCTATGAGAATTGTTAAAGCGATTAATAATAATGTTGCGCTGGCGGTGAATGAGCAGGGACATGAGCTTGTTATCATGGGCAAAGGTGTTGGATTCCAGAAGAAGATGGATGATATTATTGAGGACGCGGTTATTGAGAAGGTCTTTGTTTTGGAAACGGACGAATTGTCTGAGAAATTGATGGATTTACTAGGTGAGATTCCGGCGATTCATTTGGAAATTGCGGATGAGATTGTGAATTTTGCAAAGGAAACTTTTGATGCGAAAATTAGTGACAATGTATACTTAACCCTCACGGATCATATTAACTTTGCGATTGCTCGGCATGAGAAGGGCATGTTAATTCGTAATGTGATGTTGTGGGAAATTAAGAAGTTTTATAAGGATGAGTTTCGAGTTGGTTTAAAGGCACTGGAGATTATTAAGGAGCGACTGGGGGTTCAGCTTGGTGAGGACGAGGCTGGCTTTATCGCACTTCATATTGTGAACGCGCGGACAGATGGGCAAGGGATGAAGACGACTGTTGATATGACACAAGTGGTGCAGGATGTGCTGAATATTGTGACCTATCATTTCAATGTGGTTTTGGACGAGACCTCACTTAATTTCACACGATTTGTGACGCACTTGCAATATTTTGCACAGCGCCTTTTGCGGAATGAAATTGTGGATTCTGGCGATGATTTCTTGTTTGAGCAGGTGCAGTTGAAATATCCGGAGAGCTTTGAATGCACTGGGAAAATTGATGCGTATTTGCAAACAGCGCACCACGCAACGCTTACGAAGGATGAACGAGTGTATTTGACGCTCCATATTCACCGAGTAACAGAGCGGAACCGGACAAATGAATAATTTTAGAGTCAAAACATGGCTTGTTACTGGTGCGACCAGGCATAACCTAGATTGATAGCAAGACCGATGCATATTTTTGCATGTTGGTAATGTTGTTGGTGTAGGTTTATTATTGTGGATCTTATGAGGCTCTTCCCGTTGAATTAGAGCCACGGTATGCATGAGAGCAACCTGAGTATGTCATCTCCCAATCAGTGGCACTTATGCAGGAGACAATTTTCAACTTGGTGCTTGCTCTGTAATGCATTACAGGGTGTATAGTTAATGTTAGATAGAGATTTGATACAGAGGAGGAAATAATTTTGAAGTTTATTATTACAGATTCTTATGAAGAAATGAGTACGGTTGCAGGGCAGCATTTGTTGGGTTATATGTATCAGGATCGTCGTGTAAACATGTCGATTACAGCTGGGAATACACCGTTGCGGATGTATGAGCAACTTGTTCCACAGGTAAAAGGGAAATCTTATTTTGATAATGTGCATTATTACAATTTCGATGAGATTCCGCTGAAAGGAACTGGCGAACCAGGCGTGACGATTAGTAATTTGGCGAAATCTTTCTTTACTCCTGCGGGGATTCCATCTGAGCAGATTCATGTGCTGGATGAAACGAATTATAAGACGCATGACGAGAGGTTGAAAGCGGATGGTGGGCTGGATGTAATGTTGCTTGGTATTGGCGCAGATGGTCACTTTTGTGGGAATTTGCCAGATACAACAGATGTTCATGATGAGACGGTTGCGGTCCCAACAACGCCTGAAATGAAGGAAATTTTGCTTGGCGAGGTTGGCGGTGATGCGTCGAAGGTTCCAGATTTTTATGTAACCATGGGACCTAAAGCTGTGATGCAGGCGAAAAATATTATTATGTTTGCCAATGGTAAGCATAAGGCTGAAATCGTGAAGAAAGCATTTTTTGGTGAAATTACGAAAGATGTGCCGTCTTCCATTTTACAATTGCATCCATCGATTACGGTTATTTTGGATAAGGATGCAGCAGAATTATTGACTAATATTTGATTATAGAAGGGAAGAGAATTATTATGACAAAATCACCATTTCCAGAAGGATTTTTATGGGGCGGCGCGGTTGCTGCTAATCAGTGCGAGGGTGCGTATTTAGAGGATGGGAAGGGCTTGTCGCCTGTTGATTTATTGCCATCTGTCGAGGAAGGACGTTGGGAAGCGGCAAGGAATCCGAAAAAAGCGCTTGAAACGACCTATAATTATTATCCGAGTCATGAATCGATTGATTTTTATCATCGTTATAAGGAAGATATTGCGTTGTTTGCGGAAATGGGGTTCAAGTCGTTCCGCTTGTCGATTAGCTGGCCACGGATTTTCCCAAATGGCGATGATGCGACACCAAATGAGGCTGGGCTCGAATTTTACGATCGTGTTTTTGCGGAGTGTGCGAAATATGGGATTGAGCCTGTTGTTACTATTAACCATTTTGATACGCCGGTTGAACTGTTCAAGAAGTACGGCGGTTGGAAGAATCGTAAGTGTATCGACTTTTATTTGAATTTCTGCGATGTTATTTTTAAACGTTACAAGGGGCAAGTGAAATATTGGATGACATTTAACGAGATAAATATGATTTTACATTTGCCGTTTTTTGGTGGCGGTATTGATGTGAACGGTGAAGCGAATCCGGAAGAGGTAAAGTATCAAGCAGCGCATCATCAGTTGGTTGCTTCTGCGATGGCAACGAAATTGGCGCATGAGATTGATCCGGAAAACCAAGTTGGTTGCATGTTGGCGGCTGGTACGACGTATGCGTTCTCATGTGATCCGAAAGATGTTTGGAGGGCGCTTGAAGCGGATCGTGAGGGCTACTTCTTCATTGATGTGCAGGCGCGTGGTTACTATCCAAGCTATAGCAAGCGTTTCTTCAAGGAAAACAATATTAATCTAGTGATAGAAGACGGCGATCTAGATGTTTTGAAAAATCATACGGTGGATTATGTGGCGTTTAGTTATTATTCTTCGCGCCTAACAAGTGCTGATCCTGAAGTGATGAAGGAGACAGAAGGTAATGTTTTTGCGACATTGCGTAACCCGAATCTAGAAGCGAGTGAGTGGGGGTGGCAAATTGATCCGCTTGGACTGCGTATTACGATGAATGCGATTTACGACCGTTATCAAAAACCATTGTTCGTTGTGGAAAATGGTTTGGGTGCAGTGGATACGGTTGAGGCTGATGGCTCGATTAATGATGATTACAGAATTGATTATATGCGCGAGCACGTTCGCGAAATGGGCGAAGCGATTGAGGACGGTGTCGATTTGATTGGTTATACACCGTGGGGTTGCATAGACCTTGTCAGTGCTGGTTCTGGTGAGATGAAGAAACGTTATGGTTTCATTTACGTGGATCGCGATAATGAAGGTAAAGGAACGCTGGATCGTTCTAAGAAGAAATCATTTGATTGGTATAAGAAGGTAATTGAGAGCAATGGTAGTGATTTAGCATAAAATAAGAGCCGAACTGTAAAAAATATTTTGTAGTTCGGCTTAATTATTACTTGCTCTGTAATGCATTACATGGAGTATACTCAAAATGTAAACAAGATTGAGAGGAGCGAATAGATAAATGGTAGAGATCAAAAAGCAATTTCCAGAAGGATTTTTATGGGGTGGTGCAACGGCTGCGAATCAGGTAGAAGGTGGTTTTGATTTAGATGGCAAGGGCCTTTCTACAGCTGATATGGTTAAGTTTGTTCCTAAAGAGGAGCGTGGTGGCGGGCATGCGCTGGACGTAACTTCGGCTGAAATTGAGGAGATTTTGGCGGGAAAATCTAAGGCACGTTTCCCAAAGCGTGACGGTGTCGATTTTTACCATCGTTATAAAGAAGATATCGCGCTGTTTGCAGAAATGGGATTCAAGACGTTTCGTTTGTCGTTTAATTGGGCACGTATTTTTCCGAATGGTGATGACTTAACGCCGAATGAGGTTGGCTTAGAATTTTATGACAATGTGATTGATGAGTTATTGAAATATGGCATTGAGCCACTGGTGACGTTATCGCATTATGAGACACCACTGGGTTTAACGCAGAAATATAATGGTTGGGCGAGTCGAGAAGTTATCGATCATTATGTGCGCTATGCAGAAACGGTAATGACACGCTACAAAGATAAAGTGAAGTATTGGCTGACATTTAATGAGATTAATATCATCGCGATTAGCCCGTACACTGGTGGTGGCGTGGTCGTGGATCGTGTGGAGAATCCGCTGGAAGTTTCTTATCAAGCGGCGCACCATCAATTTGTTGCGAGCTCGAAGGTCGTTAAGCTAGGCCACGAGATTAATCCAGATTTTGAAATTGGTTGTATGTTGGCACGGATGGAAACGTATCCGGCGACGAATAATCCAGATGATATCTTGCTTGCTCAGCACCAAAATCAGATGAATTTGTTCTTTACAGACGTTCAAGTGAGCGGTTACTATCCTGGTTTTATCAAGCGTTATTTTGCAGAAAATGATATTACAATCAAGATGGAAGATGGCGATTTAGAACTTCTGAAAAATTATCCTGTAGATTACTTGTCGTTTAGTTATTACATGACATTATCTGTTTCGGCTGATCCGAATCGTGATCAAACGGGCGGAAATTTCATGGGCGGCGTGAAAAATGAATATCTGGAAAGTTCTGATTGGGGCTGGCAGATTGATCCAAAAGGCTTGCGTGTGACGCTGAATGGATTGTATGATCGCTACCAGGTACCACTTTTCATTGTGGAAAATGGTTTGGGTGCATATGATACCGTGGAAGCGGACGGTGCGATCCATGATCCGTATCGTATTGATTATTTGCGCAAGCATATCGAGCAGATGGCAGAAGCGATTGCAGACGGCGTTGATTTGATTGGTTACACGAGCTGGGGGCCAATTGATTTAATCAGTGCGTCTACGAGTGAAATGTCGAAGCGTTACGGTTTCATTTATGTGGATCAGGATGATGAAGGAAATGGTACGCTGGCTCGCTCACGTAAAGATTCGTTCTTCTGGTATAAAAAAGTGATTGAGACGAATGGTGAAGATTTAGCGTAAGTTAGAAAAGAGATTAGCGGTTTTTGTAGCTAGTCTCTTTTTGTCTTGATTAAAGATATTTTTTGCGTTACATTTAAGCTAATAACGCAATGGAAAGTAGGATGTGAAATGAAGAAACAGGAACTGATTGATGCGGCAATACAGGTTATTCAGGAGGATGGGGTTCACCAGTTAAGCCTAGCGAAAATTGCTGAGAAAGTTGGCATCACAAAACCTGCCATCTTCTATCACTTTAAGAATAAGCAAGATCTAATGATGGCATTAACGCACTTCACTGTTGGCGAGTATGAAAAAATGATTGCTGTGGAGTATGAAAAGATATCTGAAGATGATGCTTTGCGCCATGTTCATGCTTTTTTGAAGGGGAACTTGCGGCAATTAAATGATTCTGAACTGATTAAGGTGCATGCGGCTTCGATGGAAGTTTTAGTTTCAAATGAGGAGGCAACGGCGGTTTGGCAGGATGTATATCATCGGGAGCTTGGAAAAATGGCTCCAGAGATTGGTGAAGTTCGTGCGGATTTGCTTAGCGTAGCACTCGATGGTATGTGGTATGGCGCAATGTGCGGGGTTTGGGATGCGAAACGCGCGGAGGCGGTCATCTTATATTTAGAGGAAATCATCAATCAAGAGTAAAAACTTGCTTTTTTATAGTTTAGTACTAAACTAATTGTGAGGGGTGATTATCTTGGTGAAAAAAGAGCAAAGATTAGGCTTGCTACTTTGGTTTAGACTCAGTAGATTCTATAATCGCAATATTAAATTAACTAATCAAAATCTTAAAAAAGCAAATCTTTCGATGGCGCAATTTGATGTGATTGCTCAGATTGGTTTAGAAGGCGAGAGAACGCAAAAATCTTTGGCGGATCGGCTTGTAGTCACCAAAGGAAATATCACACAATTGCTTGTTAAGTTGGAAGAGCAGGGCTTGATTTGTCGGAGAAAGCAAGGGAAAGAGAAGTATATTGCTTTAACGGAGCAGGGTAAGACTTGCTATATAGAAAATGTGCCCGCACAAGAGGCATTTCAGCAGGCGCAGTTTGGGAAGCTAACGCGCGACGAGCAAAAACTGTTACTTGATTTGTTAAAAAAATTAGATGATTAGTGAGGAGTGATTAGGATGGAATTAAGAGGAATACATCATATTTCGATTATAACGGAGAATGCGCGGGCTAATTTTGATTTTTATACGAAGGTTTTGGGCTTGCGATTAGTGAAGAAGACAGTGAATCAGGATGATCCGTATACGTATCATTTGTATTACGCAGATGAAATTGGGAATCCAGGCACAACTGTTACGTTTTTTGAAATTCCTAGAGCAAATCGAGGACGTAAAGGGTATAATTCGATTGCACGAATAGGCTTACGTGTACCGAATGATGCAGCATTGGCTTATTGGGAAGAGCGTTTAACATTGTTTCACGTGAAACATGAGGGCGTTTATGAACAATTTGATCGAAAGGTTTTGGACTTTGAGGATGTGGACGGGTTGGCGATTCAGCTTATTTCAGATGAGCGGAATAAAGGTGTTGCGGGTGGAAATCCATGGCAAGATAGCCCGGTTCCTGTGGAGTTTGCGATTACTGGGCTGGGGCCAGTTTTATTTTCGACATTGAAAAAAGAAAAGACTGATCGAGTGTTGACGAAGGTTCTTGGATTCCATCGGGTTGGCGCATATGAGGATGACGAGCGTTTGGTAACTGTTTTCCAAGTTGGAGATGGTGGTTCCGGCGCAGAGGTTCAATTAGAGGCTAATTTTAAAGATCCTCATGCTGTCGAGGGGCTAGGTAGTGTGCATCATGTGGCATTTCGGGTTGCGGATGATGCGGAGCTGCGTGAATGGGTGGCGTACATTCAAGGCTTAGGATATCCGAATTCTGGTTTTGTGGATCGTCATTATTTCCACTCACTGTATTTTAGAGAGGAAAATGGTATTTTGATTGAACTTGCGACGGATGGACCAGGATTTAAGACGGATTTTGCAAAAGAGCACGGGACGTATGTAGAGCTTCCACCTGCATTAGAAGGGCGTCGGGCGGATATTGAAGCGCATTTGACGGAGCTTGATAGTGATAAATAATAATGGTAAAAAGCATCAGTATCTATTATGATAGGGATAACATAATAATAGGCGGTGAAAACATATGACAGAAATCAGGTATGAAGGCATAGCCAACAAGGACTGTCCTAGTTTAGAACGATTTTTAGTTTCTAGTAAGCACGAGGTTCCAGCGATGTTGATTTTTCAAGGTGGTGGATATGGAAATCGGACGGAGCGTGAGGGGAAACCAGTTGCGGAGTGGTTGAACAGTATTGGTATTGCAGCGTTTATTGTGAATTATCGGGTTGCACCGTATAAACATCCAGTTCCTTTAGAAGATGCAAAGTGGGCGATGCGCATGGTGCGACATCGTGCGGAGGAGTGGGGGATCGATCCGAATCGGGTTGGTGCGATTGGTTTTTCGGCGGGTGGTCATTTAGCCTCCACTTTGGCGACACATATTGACGAAGGGCGACCTGATGCGGAGGATCGGATGCATCAATATAGTACGCGTCCAGATGTGTTGATTTTGGCGTATCCAGTTATTACGATGCGGGCGCTGACACATCAAGGTAGTTTGCATAATTTATTAGGGGAAGCACCGACAAAGCAGCAGATTCTTGACTTATCAAATGAGTTGCACGTCACCAATCATACACCACCCACTTTTTTATGGCATACGGAAGAGGATCAAGTGGTTCCCGTTGATAATAGTTTTATTTTTGCAGCAGCGCTTAGACGGCACAATATTCCACATTCTGTCCATACGTTTGAGCAAGGAAATCATGGGCTTGGAATGGCAACAGATAACCTAGAGGCTAAAATTTGGCCTAAACTCTGTGAAAATTGGCTAAAAGTGCGAAACTTCATTTAATTTTCTGCGAAACAGTGGTACAATTTTAGTGGATAGCTAATTTGGAGGAGGCAATATTTTGGGTAAACGCACTTTTTATTTTGTACGGCACGGTAAGACGGAATGGAACTTGGCCAGAAGAATGCAGGGTTGGGGTGATTCACCGCTTATTGAAGAAGGTATTCATGGTGCAATTGCAACTGGTGAAGCACTGCGAGATGTGGACTTTACGGCTGTTTATTCTAGCCCGAGTAAGCGCACAGTCGATACGGCGAGTTACATTCTGGGTGATCGTGATATAGAGGTAAGAACGCTTCAAGGACTTCGCGAAATGAGTTTTGGTATCTGGGAAGGTGAGCTTTTTACGGATATCACGGAGAATTATGGGGAAGAGTACGCGATGATGTTGGAGAATCCGGCAGAGTATGGAGCTACTGTTAGCAAGGGTGAGACTTATTACCAAGTGAAGGGTCGCACAAAATTAGCTGTGGAGCAGATTTTAGAGGAGCAACCAGAGGGCAATATTTTGGTAGTTTCACACGGGATGGCGTTGCGGGTTTTGATTTTTGTTGCTTTGCAGGGAGCAGATTTGCAGACGCATCGTACGGAAACTCCACACATTTTGAATACTAGTGTTACAGTTGTGGAGTATGAAAAAGGCGAATTCCGTGTAGTTACGGCGAATGACACCTCTCATCTTGAGGGGATAGTTGAGGGGGTTTAGGCAGATGATAAAATTAATAGCGATTGATATAGATGGAACATTGCTTAATGATAGGCACGAGATTACGCCAGAGGTTCATATGGCAATTCATAAAGCCAAAGCGAAAGGTGTCAAAATCGTCTTGTGTACAGGGCGCCCAATTACGGGTGTACAACAATATTTGTCGGACTTGGAGCTAAAGCGTGAAGGTGACTATGTGATTACATTTAATGGTGCGATGGTGCAAGATACGTTTACCAAAGAGGTTATTTCTCATTTGACATTGGATCATGATAACATTATGGACATTTACGAAATGAGTCATGAACTCGGCTTGCATATGCATTTTAATGACATTAATAATCTGTACACGCCGAATCGTGATATTGGAAAGTATACCGTTTATGAGTCTTACTTGACGAATACGCCCTTGTTTTACACGCCAATGGATGAGATTTCTAAAGATATTATGGTTTCTAAAGCGATGTTCATTGATGAAGAAGAAATTTTAGCGCCAGCAATTGCCAAAATTCCAACTAGCTTTGGTGAAAAATATAACTTGGTTCGTAGTTCTCCGTTCTTTTTAGAGATTCTGAATCTGGATGCGAGTAAGGGAAATGCGGTGCATAATTTAGCGCAAAAACTTGGCATTGACCAGAGTGAGGTTATGTGTATTGGTGATCAAGAAAATGATTCGACGATGATTGAGTATGCAGGTGTTGGTGTCGCAATGGAGAATGCGATTGATAAAATTAAAGCGATGGCTGATTTTATTACGCTTTCCAATGAAGAAAGTGGCGTTGCGCATGCAATCAATAAATATGTTTTAGAAGGATAGGTGTGGCTAATGAGTGATTGGATAGAGAAGGGTTATCGTGAGTACCGAGGTGAGAAAATCGATGTTTATTTTAATACGGCGATTTGTGCACACGCAGCGGAATGTGTGAAGGGTGACCCAGATGTATTTGATACAAGTCGAAAACCGTGGATAGTTCCTGATAATGCATTGCCTGAAAAAGTTCAAGAAGTCATACATCGATGTCCAAGTGGTGCTTTGAAGTATCAAATGAAATAGGAGGTTATGATGATGGAATTTGTTAGAGGTGAAAATCGTTTTTTCAAAGAAGATGAGAATGGAAAATTGATTGCAGAAGTAACATGGGTTCCGAGTGGGGATTCGCTTGTTATTTTGGATCATACTTTTGTTGATGAGAGTCTTCGTGGTCAAGGAATTGCATCGCAACTTGTGGAGAAAGTGGCTGATACGATGCGTGCGGAAGGTAAGAAGATTACTGCAACTTGTCCATTTGCGAAGGCGGAGTTTGAGCGCAAACCTGAAAAATACGACGATATTAAGGCATAGAGATGAGAGACCCGTTTGTGATTTTGCACGGGTTTTTTAATATTTCCCGGGAAATAGTAACTTACTGCTATCAATTCAAAAGAATATACTTTAAAATGGAGAAGAATATATTTTACCTAAATGGAGGTTTTAATGATGGAGCATAAACAACATACGGCTTTTCCGAAAGGTTTTTTATGGGGTTCTGCCTCAGCAGCCTATCAAATTGAAGGTGCGTGGGATGCGGATGGTAAAGGACCTTCTGTTTGGGATAACTTTGTGAAGATTCCTGGTACGACATATGAAGGCACTAATGGTGATGTGGCAGTGGATCATTATCATCGGTATAAGGAAGACGTGAAGCTGATGGCGGATGCTGGATTGAAGGCATACCGTTTTTCGATTGCTTGGAGTCGTATTTTTCCCACGGGTAAAGGTGAAGTGAATGAGGCTGGTTTGCAGTTTTATGATGATTTGATTAATGAATTGTTGAAATACAATATTGAGCCACTTGTGACGCTTTATCATTGGGATATTCCGCAGGCGTTAATGGATGAGTATGGTGGCTGGGAATCACGTCAAGTAGTGGAGGATTTCACAAATTATTCGGTAGCGTTGTTTAAACGTTATGGTGACCGTGTCAAGTATTGGATTTCTTTGAATGAGCAGAATATTTTTGTGACACTTGGCTATTCAATGGCGCTTCATCCACCGAAAGTGACGGATGATAAACGGATGTATCAGGTGAATCATATTGCGAACTTGGCGAATGCGAGTGTGATTAATGCGTTTCATGAGATTGTGAAGGATGGTAAAATTGGACCGAGCTTTGCGTACACGCCGTATTATCCAGTTGATACAGATCCTAAAAACGTGATTGCTGCGGAAAATGCGGAAGAGCTCCATGGTTACTTTTGGATGGATATCTATGCATGGGGCGTTTATCCAAAGGCGGTTTGGCGTTACTTGGAAGAGAACGATCTGGCGCCAACAATTGAGCCTGGGGATATGGAGTTGCTCGCGTCTGCGAAACCTGATTTCATGGGCTTAAATTATTATCAATCGGCGACGGCTGCGCACAATCCACTGGATGGTGTTGGGCAAAGTAATACGTTCAATACAACTGGTAAAAAAGGGACAGCGGAGGAGACTGGGATTCCTGGTTTGTATAAGAAAGTGAAGAATCCTCATGTTAAAACAACTGACTGGGATTGGACAATTGATCCTGATGGGCTTCATATTGCACTTCGTCGGATTAATAGCCGTTACCAATTGCCGATTTTGATTACGGAAAATGGCTTGGGGGCTTTTGATAAGTTGGAGGATGGGCAAGTTCATGATGCGTATCGGATTGACTATTTGAGTTCTCATGTGAGCGCTATTCAAGCTGCGATTAATGACGGTGTGGATATGCTTGGATACTGCACATGGTCGTTTACGGATCTTTTGAGCTGGTTGAACGGTTATCAAAAGCGTTACGGTTTTGTGTATGTGGATCGTGATATTTCTGATGATGCACCGATGACGCGGATTCCGAAAGATAGTTTTTATTGGTATAAGAAAGTGATTGAGACAAACGGGAAAGAATTATAGATAGCTGAAAAGAGCCTCTCTGCCTACTAGCACTTGTTAGATGCAGTGGGGCTCTTTTTACATATTTCAAAAAATAGCCCAATTTTATTTTTAAGTGCAATGGGCATCTTTGGAAGCGTTGACAAATCAATCTAATATTTCAGATTGGTATAGACCTAGTACAGTTTAAACCAATTATTGGCGAGGTTTTACTTTCAATTGCAAGGGTATTTGCTTAGTGTCACGGATTATGACAAAGCAAAAACGCTTATTTGAAAGCGTGAACAATGAGGGGGATTTACTAATGATAGATTGGACGAACACGAAGAAATGGGTAGCAGGCGGAGTTTTGACAGCGGCGGTTGCAGTTGGGGTTTCTTTAACGGGAGGAACACAGGCTCATGCGGCAGTTGATGATGCAACACCGATGCCTAGCATCCAAGGTAAGCAGGTTCTGGTTGGTTATTGGCATAGCTGGAAATCTGCAGGTAAGGATGGTTACAAGCAAGGCACATCAGCTGATATTGCGTTAAAAGATGTGAACGCGGCATATAACGTGGTTCCGGTCTCCTTCATGAAGGGTGATGGTGTGAATCGGATTCCAACATTTAAACCAGTTGGGTTAACAGACAGTGAATTCCGAGCGCAAGTTGGGGCTTTGAATAAACAAGGACGTAGCGTTGTTTTAGCACTTGGTGGCGCGGATGGACACGTTCAATTGCAAACAGGTGATGAGCAAGCGTTTGCTAATGAGATTATTCGTCAAGTGGAGACATACGGCTTTGATGGGTTGGATATTGATTTAGAGCAAACGGCGATTACTGCTGGAAATAACCAAACGGTGATTCCTGCGGCGCTTAAAATTGTGAAAAACTATTATTCTGCGCAAGGTAAAAATTTCTTAATTACGATGGCTCCAGAGTTTCCATACTTAAAACCAGGTGCAGCATATCAAAGTTATATTATGTCGCTAACTGGGTACTATGATTATATCGCGCCTCAATTTTATAACCAAGGTGGCGATGGTGTTTGGGTTGATGAAACGAACCAATGGATTGCGCAAAACAATGATACTCTGAAAAAAGAGTTTCTCTATTATATGGCAGATTCGTTAATTCATGGTACGCGTGGTTATCTACAAATTCCGGCTGATAAACTAGTTATTGGCTTGCCGGCGAATAATGATGCTGCAGCAACTGGATATGTAGTTAATCCGCAGAACGTTTTCGATGCATTCAATATGTTGAAAAACGCAGGAACTCCAATTAAAGGTATTATGACGTGGTCTGCGAATTGGGATGCTGGTAAGAATAGTGCGGGTGTTTCATATAATAATGCGTTTGCCAACACATATGGACCATTCTTAGGTACCAAATAATTAAAATCAAGCCGGGTAGTTTTTTGCTACTCGGTTTTTTCTGCTTTCTAGAAAAAAATGTTTGGCTTAAAAGTAGATTTAACGGTGATTCTTAGGGTATAGTAATAAAGCAAAGGTTTTGCAAATACTATCAGGGGAGGAATGGAATCATGCGTAAATTTTATTTGTATTTTATTTTAGTAATGGGACTTGTAATGATTGGGCTGGGACTTTGGTTTGTATTTAATCCAAGTACGTCGCTTGCGACTTTCACATTCGTAATTGGAATTGTATTATTACTAAATGGTCTAAATGAGATTATTTCTTACTTTAAAGGACGTAAAGTTTTGAAAATCTCGAATTGGATTCTTTTGGATGGAGCCTTATCATTTTTAGCGGGGTTAATTATTTTGATTAACAACAATATTGGTGAGAAATTTATCGTGCTAATTTTCGTTATTTGGGTACTTGCTTCGGCGATTCTTAATATCGTGATGGCGTTCTCGGTAAAAGGTTCTAAAGGCTGGATTTTCATCATGATTATTGGTATTATTGGTGCATTAATCGCGATTATCTCGCTCTTTAGTTCAGCGATTGTTGCAGTAACAGTAGGCTTGATACTTGGTGCATTCTTTATTTTCCAAGGCATTGCGTGCTTGTTACTGTTTAATGGAATTCGTAAACAAATGAAATAATATAGAACCTCCTTGTGACACGTTCATGGGGAGGTTTTTAATGTAGTGGATGGAATATATTTTAGTGTAGGTTTGACATTGTATTAAGGGCTAGTTTCATGGTATTATCAGCGTGAATAGAAACGAGGTGAGCTTCACGGATGAAGCGTTTTTTTGATGATTGGAGTGGCTGGCATGACGGGTGCGTTATGTCGGTATTTTGTTGGGTTGGGAATGGGGCTTTTCTGGGGAGCTGATTTTCCTTTAGGTACGTTACTGGTGAATTGGAGTGGCTGCTTGATACTAGGGTTTTGCACAACCTACTTATTCCGATTAACGATTTTAAATACGGATCTGGTTTTGGCAATTGGAACTGGTTTTCTGGGCGCGTATACAACTTTTTCAACGTTCAGCTTGGAAGTGGTACAGCTTTTCGAGTCAGGAGAAGTGATTTTTGCAGTTACATATTTAGGGCTTAGTTTTTTAGGTGGAAATTTGTTGGCTTGGATTGGTTTTGCACTTGGTGAACGACGATTCGTGCGCAAAAGAGAAGCAGTCAGAGGGGGAGATTTATGATGTGGTTGGACGTGATTTCCATCGCGATGGGTGCTTTCTTTGGGGTAAATGCGCGATATGCGTTGTCGAGTTGGATAAAACGCCGTGTGGAATGGGATTTTCCGATTGCGACATTGATTATTAATTTATCGGGAGCATTTGTGTTGGGCTTCGTGATTCAGTTGCAATTGTCTTTTGATTGGAATTTGCTCGCGACAACAGGTTTTTTAGGGGCTTTTACAACTTTTTCAACGTTCAAACTGGAGAGTGTGCAACTAGCAACAGAACGGAAATGGGGAAAAGTAGTTTTATACCAAGCCGTGACTTATTCTTTGGGTTTGGCGCTAATCGTTGCTGGTATGTTCGCAGGGTCAATAATATAACAAAGAAGTGTGCGCTACGCATTATCTTAGCGCATACTTCTTTGACTATTCCCAAAAACTGTGTTAATTTCTAAAAGAAGCTAAGATGAGTTGCCAAACACGATGTGATGCCGAATTGATTTTTGTTCTTTGGGTAGGACGAAAAAATCTGCTTCACGCAAATCGAGCGCTTGAGAGCCGATTTATTACGTGTAGGAACTAATCTAAAGCTTTCGTGGTTCGAGATCTCCCACGTAAAAAAAACTAAGGAGTGAAAAGTAAATATGAGAAACCAAGATGAACTGGCTGGTGTCACACATTTAGGAAATCAGGGGACGGCGTATTCTATGGATTACGCGCCGGAAGTGTTGGAGGCTTTTCCGAATAAGCATCCTAACAATGATTACTTTG
Source organism: Listeria rocourtiae FSL F6-920 (assembly GCF_000525975.1). Classification (GTDB taxonomy): domain Bacteria; phylum Bacillota; class Bacilli; order Lactobacillales; family Listeriaceae; genus Listeria_A; species Listeria_A rocourtiae. The sequence goes on along the minus strand of NZ_AODK01000054.1, from coordinate 1,484 downwards.
TGAAATTTAATTGTCCGGAGTTTACAAGTCTTTGTCCGATGACTGGACAGCCTGACTTTGCGACGATTTATATTTCTTATGTGCCTGGCGAAAAAATGGTAGAAAGTAAGTCACTGAAGCTTTATTTGTTTAGTTTTCGAAACCATGGCGATTTTCATGAGGATTGTATCAATATCATAATGAAGGATTTGATCGAGCTCATGGGGCCAAAATACATTGAAGTATGGGGGAAATTCACGCCACGTGGTGGGATTTCAATTGATCCGTATGCAAATTATGGCAAGCCTGACACGCGTTGGGAAAAAGTTGCTATGCATCGTTTAATGAATCATGACATGTACCCTGAAAAAGTGGATAATCGGTAGGAGGAAATGAAAATGACAAATAAAAAAGCGTTAGTGATTTTTTCTGGTGGGCAGGATTCGACGACTTGTTTGTTTCAGGCGATTCAGGATTATGGCAAAGAGAATGTGGAGGTTATCACGTTTTTCTATGGTCAGCGGCATGTGATTGAGCTTGAGAAGGCGAAATGGATTGTGCAGGATTTGAATGTGAAGCAGACGGTGATTGATACGTCGGTTATAAAACAAACGACAAATAATGCGTTGATGGATGAGTCGCTGGAGATTTCTCAAGGGGAATCGGAGGAGTATCCGAATACGTTTGTAGATGGGCGTAATGCGCTGTTCTTGTTACTTGCGGGAACGTATGCAAAGGGGCAGGGCATTACGGATATTATTATTGGTGTGTGTGAAACGGACTTTAGTGGTTATCCTGATTGCCGTGATGTGTTTGTGAAATCGATGAATGTGACATTGAATTTGGCGATGGATTATCCTTTTGTGGTGAAGACGCCGCTGATGTATTTGACGAAGGCGCAGACATGGGCGCTGGCGGATGATTTGGGACGGCTGGACTATGTTCGGGAGCATACGCATACGTGTTATATGGGTGTGGACGGCGGATGTGGCAAATGTCCAAGTTGTGAGTTGCGAGAGAAGGGCTTGACGGAGTACTTGGCGCAGAAGGCTGGAAGTGCGATATGATGAAGATTGCGAAGGAGTTTACGTTCGATATGGCGCACATGTTGGATGGGCATGATGGAAAATGTCATAATTTGCATGGTCATACGTATACGCTGCAAGTGGAAGTGACTGGGGACTTGATTGCAACGGGTTCAAAAGCTGGGATGGTGTTGGATTACGGTGATATTAAGCGGGTCGTGAAGGAGCATGTGACGGCAAAATTAGATCATGCTTTTGCTTATTTTGATGGAAATGAAAATGAATGTCGCATTGCAAAGTTATTAGAAGAGATGAATCGTAAGACAGTCGCGTTACCTTGTCGAACAACGGCAGAGGGGATGGCGATAGTGATTTATGATTGGCTGACGCCTTACCTACCAGTTTCGGCGATTCGGTTGGGTGAGACGCCGACTTCTTTTTGTGAATATGTGGGTGATATGCATGACTGAGCGCGAATAT
>NZ_AODK01000053.1 GCF_000525975.1 Listeria rocourtiae FSL F6-920 | reverse complement strand
ATTGACTTCGCTAGCAAATTTCTTTACTAGTAGTTTTTTTGGAAATAGCTCTCTATTTCCGCCCTGCGATTCTTACCTAGAAACATTACTGTCTCTATTGGTTTTATCTTTGTTTCTGTTCAGTTTTCAAAGGTCAATCTCTCATACGCTTTAATCTAGCAGCGACCTACTTATATTATCATTCGGGCTAATCTTTGTCAACAGTTTTTATCTTTTTTTTTGAATAAAAGTTTAAACCTTGTTTTTTTAAGTAATTCCAAAGAAATATCTTGGAAATCCTTTGTTATTAGCCGTTTTTTTGTTGTTGTATAAGTGGCACGATTACTAGAATACCATGTATATTCTATAAACGCAATAGTATTGCTTAAATTTATTTATATTTATTTATTTTATTGTATATTAGCTAGGTCGTATAGATGCGTAAACCTTTTTCTGAAAAGCTTTCTCTTAATGCAGAATCTAATTCTTTTCCTGTTATGATACTTGTGATATCAGTAAAATCAGCATATTTATATAGTGATATTCTTCCAAATTTCGTATGATCAGTTACTAAAAACACTTCTGTTGCGGAATGAAGCATTTGGACCTTTGCCGGTACTAGGTACTCATCGTAGTGCATGAGGCCTTTCTCTAAATCGATGGCTGGTGTCGTCACAAAAGCCTTGTGTACATGCAAGTTGCGAAGGGTTTCTTCCGTAATCATTCCGTTTAGCATATAGGTTTCTGGGTACAAGACGCCTCCTGTAACAATGACTTTGATGGCAGAATTGCGCAAAATTGTGGCTACATTGATGTCATTTGTTATAACAGTAAGCTTCGTGTAATTTTGGATCGCTCTGGCAATATGGCCGGTTGTTGTTCCAGAATCAAGAATGATTGTATCACCATCCTCAATAAGTGATGCTGCATAAGATGCAATACGTTGTTTCTCTTCAAATTGAACTTCTTCTCGCTTTTGAAATTCTGGTTCGGAGATGATTTTTTCTTCTATCATAACGCCACCGTGAGTCCTCTTTAGCTTTTTTTTCTTCTTCTAATGTTGTTAAATCGCGACGAATTGTGACCTCATGGACTTTGAAATAGCGAGCCAGTTCGTTGACACTTGCTATTTTTTTGTTTTTTACATAGTTTAAAATGGCTTGCTTACGTTCGATGGAAAGCATCTTCTTCTCCTTTCTTAGTTTAAACTAAACAAGAAATCTGCGTGGCACTTCCTAATTTCTGGAGGTTTCACGCAGATTCGTATTGTTATCTCAAACGTTTTTCTAGCTCTGCTTTCATTTCTTCATAGCCTGGCTTACCTAATAGTGCAAACATGTTAGCCTTATATGCCTCAACACCCGGTTGGTCAAATGGGTTTACACCGTTTAGATAGCCACTTACGCCAACTGCAATTTCAAAGAAGTACACGAGATACCCAAATGAATAGGCATCTAGCGCAGGAACTTCTACGACAAAATTAGGAACGTCGCCATCTGTATGAGCAAGTAATGTGCCTTGGAAAGCTTTATCGTTTACATAGTCAACCGTCTCTCCTGCTAAATAATTCAGTCCATCCAAATCATTGTCTTCTTTATTAATTATGATTTCATGACGAGCTTTAGATACTTTAACAACTGTTTCAAAAATGTTGCGGCGTCCTTCTTGTATATACTGACCAAGGGAGTGTAAATCAGTAGAGAAGTTAGCGCTGGATGGGTAAATTCCTTTTTGATCTTTTCCTTCACTTTCGCCAAACAGTTGCTTCCACCATTCATTGAAGTATTGCAAGCCTGGCTCGTAATTGATAAGTAGCTCTGTTACTTTGCCTTTGCGGTAAAGAACATTGCGAGCTGCTGCGTATTGATATGCAATATTTTTATCTAATTCTGGGCTACTAAAATCAGCACGTGCCGCATCAGCGCCTTGCATCATTGCTTCGATATCTACACCACTTGCAGCAATCGGTAATAATCCAACAGCTGTTAATACTGAGAATCGACCACCGACATCATCAGGAACGACAAATGTTTCGTAGCCCTCAGAATTTGATAGTTCTTTTAACGCGCCTTTAGCTTTATCTGTTGTTGCATAAATACGTGACTTAGCCTCTTCTTTGCCGTATTTTTTTTCTAAAAGTTCTTTGAAAATACGGAATGCGATTGCTGGTTCCGTCGTTGTTCCTGATTTAGAAATAACGTTGACAGAGAAATCTCTACCATCAATCACTTCGATTAAGTCATGCAGATAACTTGAACTAATACTGTTCCCGGCGAAAAATACTTGTGGCGCTTGGCGTTTATCTTTATCAAGTACATTGTAGAATGCATGGTTCAGCGTCTCAATTGCCGCGCGGGCACCAAGATAAGAGCCACCAATGCCGATAACGATAAGGACTTCGGAATCCTCTTTGATTTTTGTTGCTGCTTTTTGGATGCGGGCGAATTCTTCTTTGTCGTAATCACGAGGTAAATTGATCCATCCCAGATATTCGTTACCTGCGCCAGTGCCATTATGTAAGGCGTCGTGTGCTGCTGTGACAGCTGGTTGTAAATAGTCGATTTCATGTTGCTCGAAAAATTTCAATGCGTTTGAATAATCAAATTGAATATGAGTCATCATTTTCCCTCCAAATTTAGTGCCTATTTATAGTATTTACTTTATATCAACTAAGCCCATTTAGCAAGAATTGTGTGTCTTAACTTTCTTGTGGCAAAATATACGGTACACCATGTTCTAAAACAAGTTTGTTGATTGCTACGTCCTGTTCTTGAAGTAAATCGTCTGCTTGCGGAATTGAGGTCCACCTTGCATGAAAAACGCTGTCATCCTTTTCAATGGTAAGAAAATCTCCTGTTGCGGTGGCCTTATAGACAAATAAGCAGACATGTTCCCAAGCCGTTCTGCGTTCTTTTACATATAGTAAGCTATCTATGGCACAATCAATCCCCGTTTGTTGTTTAACCTTTGAAAGTAGTGCTTGCTCTAGTGTTTGGTCAGTTTCTACTCTACCGCCTGGAAACGCCCACTTCAAGTCGCGATTCTTCACGAGCAGAATGTCGTCCTTTTTTTCATTGTAAATAAATCCCTTAACTAACAATACCCTCTTCATGAACAGACCTCCCTTAAGACCTTATATTTAAAATTATCTAAAAATTCAAACGCACAAAACACTCATTAACTATGTTGTCTAAAATGTTTGTTAATTAAAAACAGAAAACCTTATGATTAGGAAACTCCTAGTTGAAGTCTCCTAAGTTCCTCGGTTTTATTTGTCTGCTTTGTCTACCCACTCTTGTAGCTTATCGCGTAATGTATTGAAACCTTCATCCGGGCCTGATGACATTTGTTTTTGTGGACGTCTTGATTCTTGTTTTGCTTTTACTGGCGCTTCTTCTGTTGCGCGGATAGATAGGCTAATTTTATTTGTTTCATTATTGATTTCTAGAATTTTGACTTTTACTTCTTGTCCAACTTCTAAAAACTCATGTACATCTTTCACAAAACCGTGATGGATTTCTGAAATGTGTACTAATCCTTGTGTTTTGTCATCCAATGCAACAAATGCGCCGTAACCTTGAATTCCTGCAACCTTACCTGTAATGATATCGCCGACTTTAAACTCACTCATAATATATACCTACTTTCTGACTTTCAATAATTACAAATTATATCACTCCCCTCCAAAATACACAATTATTAGATTTACCTTGTGTCTTCTTTCATGTGGGTTTGTGATACAATGGGACTGGAAAGTGTATTTTGAGGAGGTTTTAACAATGAGTCTTTTTGATGAAGTAATCCCGCGTATTGGTACTAATAGCGAAAAGTGGGACGATGTGAAGCATTTATTTGGTACAGAAGATATTATTCCAATGTGGGTAGCAGATATGGATTTCAAACCACCATATGCTGTTCATCAGGCATTCCAAAAGCTGCTAGATCACGGAATTTTTGGTTATTCGATGACGGTTCCAGGATTGAAACCTAGCATTGTTAATTGGTTGGCTACGCGACACGATTATAAGGTGTATGAAGCCAATATTTTTCTAAATGCAGCGGTTGTTCCCTCTCTATCCATGGCTATTCGTTCGTTAACAGAAAAAGGCGATGGGGTTTTGATGCACTCGCCCGTTTACCATCCGTTTTTCCTAGTGACTGAGCAGACGAAGCGTAAGGTAGTGATGTCCTCGCTCGTATATAAAGATAGCGCTTATACAATTGATTGGACTGATTTTGAGGAAAAAGTGCAACACGTGAAGTTATTTATCCTTTGCAATCCACATAATCCCGGTTGTCGTAGCTGGTCACGTGCTGAGCTTACTCGCATGGCGAAAATTTGTGAGCAATACGGGGTGCCTATTATTTCGGATGAGATTCATTCAGATTTAACGATGCCTAATGTGAAGCATTTGCCACTTGCTGTCGCTGCTCCTGACTATCAATCGCAAATTGTAACGTTGATGGCACCAACAAAGACGTTTAATCTAGCAGGAATGAAGGCTTCGTTTTTTATTACAACCAATCCTGATTTTCAAGCAAAATTTGAATATGAGGCAAAGTACACGTCACGTCCAGAGTTAAATTCTTTCGGTGCTGTCGGGATGGAAGCTGCTTACCTGTTCGGTGCAGAATGGGTCGATGAGTTACGTGATTATATTTTTGCGAACTATCAATATACGGAAGCTGAAGTTAAAAAGCATTGTCCGACTGTTGGTGTGACAAAACTTGAAGCTACATATTTAATGTGGTTAGATTGCCGCGCGCTCGGTTTGGATGATAAAACAATCTATCAAAATTTGATTAATGCTGGTGTTGGTGTGCAGATGGGTTCTGATTTTGGCGTTGCTGGGTCGGGATTTGTGCGTCTGAATATCGCTTGCCCAAGAGAGACATTGGAAAAAGGCGTTGCTTGCTTAATTGAAGGTTTGCAGAAAACTCATTGATCGGCTTTTCACGATTTGTTTGTTATACTTGATTTGGGAAATTAAAAAATGAGGAGTTGAAAAAATATATGTTTTTAGGACTTCGTGAATTATTTTATTCGAAGTTACGCTATTTTTTAGTGACAGGGATTATGATTTTAATTGTATTATTATCCTTGTTTCTATCAGGGCTCGCGAATGGATTGGCGTATGATAATGCCTCTTCTGTTGCAAATAATGATGTGCCATATTACGTCTTAGCTAAAGACGCGCAGGGAAAAGTGGAACGTTCGTTATTTCCTGAATCAGACTTGGCGGGGATTAAGGACGTTAAGAACGTGAAAGATGCCGCGGTTCTTGGTCAATCCATGCAGACTCTAAAACGGGCAGACGATGGGAAGAAATTCAGTATGGCCGTTTTCGCAATTACGCCAGGTAGTTTTTTGGAACCAAAAGTAACGTCAGGATCACAGATGAGCGTGACGAAACCAGACGGTGTTATTTTGGACTCATCGCTAGAAGGTGATTTGAAGATTGGCGATGTGTTGGAAGATGATATTTTGAATAAGCAGATGACGGTTATTGGTTTTGCAAAGGATCAGAAATATAGTCACGCACCGATTGTCTACATGAATATGGCGATTTGGCAAGCAATAAATCCGAGTCTTTACCATCAAAAAATTCCACAAACGAGTACCATTGCTGTTCTTGCAGATAATCCGGATAAAAGTATTTCAATCGATAATAAGGAATTAACAACTATTACGCATAAAGACTTCCTTGGTCAAATTCCTGGTTATTCAGCAGAACAAATGACTCTAAACATGATGATTTTCTTCTTGATTGTCATTGGCGGCTTTATTTTGACGGCTTTCTTCTATATAATGACATTGCAAAAAACAGGCCAGTTTGGTATTTTGAAAGCACTGGGGACAAAGACAAGTTATTTGGTGGCAAGTGTTGTTTCGCAAGTGTTATTGATTTCCGTTGTGAGCATCGGCATTAGTATCGCTGCAACCGCTGGGCTTTCGATGATTATGCCTGATGCCATGCCATTCCGTCTAACCGGCTTGACGATGGCGCTTTACAGCGGGTTGTTTTTTGCTGTAGCAGTTATCGGTTCCCTTTTATCACTTATCAAAATTGCTAAAGTAGATGCGCTGGACGCAATTCGGGGAGGCGATCAATAATGACAGCTCTTTTGAAATTCGAAAATGTAACAAAAACCTATCCTTCTGGTCCCACGACAATCCATGCATTGCGTGAAACTAATTTTGAGGCTAATGCTGGAGAATTAATCGCGATTGTTGGACCTTCTGGCTCTGGGAAAAGTACTTTCTTATCTTTGGCCGGCGCGTTACTCACACCAACCTCAGGCGAAATCACGATTAATGGGAAAATTATCAGTAACCTTTCAAAAAAAGCGCAAACAGAATTGCGTTTAGCAGAAGTCGGATTTATTTTCCAAGCAGCACATCTTGTTCCTTATTTGAAAGCTCAACAGCAACTCGAGTTTATTGGCAAATTGGCTGGACAAGATAAGCAAGATGTAGCAACAAAAAGTGAAGTGCTTCTCACCCAACTGGGTCTTGGTGACCGTCTGCAATTTTATCCGAAAGACTTATCTGGTGGAGAAAAGCAACGGGTTGCCATTGCACGATCGCTAATTAATGAACCGGCAGTAATTTTAGCGGATGAACCAACTGCAAGCCTTGATTCTACTCGAGGGCGGGAAGTTGTGGAATTGCTTCGTGATGAGATAAAAGGCAAAGAGCGTGCTGTCATTATGGTAACGCACGATGAACGAATGTTAGATTTATGCCATCACGTTTACCGAATGCTAGATGGTGTTTTAATAAAAGATTCATGAGAAAAGCGATGCACTTCAACCTTGGAGTTGCATCGCTTTTGTGTGGTAATAGTTCTTTATGCTTTCACAGGTTTCTCATACCTGCTGCAATGAGAATTTTTATTTTTGTTACTGCTCGTTTCGTTGTTACCGGGTTATCTCGAATATAATAGCTTTACCTGGTCTAGGCGTCAGGCGGATACTGTACATATCTTTTTAAACTGTAAATTTATCGTTCATCATATTGTTTCGGATGGATGCCCCTAGAATATTCCTTGCAAGCCGGTAAACTTGTCGTACTCGATGTCTGTTTCAGATAGGAGCAATTCATCATAACACAGTTACTTTGATGCATCACTACAAATAGTATTGTATATCAAATTATGGAGCTAGACTTGTCTGAAATCACCCGTTTTTATTTATTTTTTTTGCATACAAAAAACCGGAGCTACAGGTGGAAAATACCACCCCATAGCTCCGGCTTTGATTTGTCTATTTATTATTCACCCATTAATTTCAAAGCGTGATCAAGCACTTTTTCACCGTTCATCGTACCGTAAGCTGTCATATCAATAACGTCAACTGGAACACCCGTTGGTTCAGCTAATTTATCAACAGTTGATTTTTGGTAGCGAACTTGAGGCCCAAGCAATACTACATCTGCTGTATCAATAAGTCCATTGATTTCTGAGATAGAATATGCAGCAATTGTTGCTTCTAACCCTTTTGCTTCTGCTGCTTTTTGCATTTTTGTTACTAATAAACTTGTGGACATTCCTGCCGCACATACTAATACGATATTTTTCATCAAAAATCTTTCCTTTCGATTTTAGGGTAGCTTTCTTTTTACTATATTCATTATACTCATAATACAGCGTTTACACAAGGTTGAGCTTCTGCAATCCGTGAAACGCTCATTTCGGTTGTTAAAAGCTTTGCTCCGATGCTCATGTACTTTTGTACATGCTGCTTCGGAACTCGCTTTAGCCTAGGAGCAAAGCGTTTCTCGGCGCGCGTGAGTCTGATAAAAACTTTTTGTGTTTAAATGGGAAAGTTACATATTATGCACACACAAATCAATTAATTATCACTGATTTATAAGATGGTAATTTTTTCAATCGTTATATCATGAACTGGTTTGTCTTGGGCACCAACGCTGACAGATTGGATTTCATCTACTACATCCATGCCATCTACTACTTGGCCAAATACTGTGTGGCGCCCATCTAAATGTGGTGTTCCACCAGCTCTATAAGCTTCAATTACCTCAGCCGGGAATCCTGCGCCTTCCATTTGTTTAGCCATTTGTGGATGTAGGTTTTTATTTGTAACGATGAAGAATTGGCTACCGTTTGTTCCTGGACCTGCGTTTGCCATTGATAAAGCTCCACGGATATTGAAGGCCTTTGGTGAGAATTCATCTTCAAATGGTGCTCCCCAAATGCTTTCACCACCGTAACCTGCGCCTTCTGGATCGCCACCTTGAATCATAAAATCTGCAATAACACGGTGGAAAATGATACCTTCATAGTAGCCATTTTCAGCGTGTGTTAGAAAGTTTTCTACTGCTTTTGGCGCGATTTCTGGAAATAGTTTTAATTTTATTGTTCCGCGATTTGTTTCCATCGCTACCAATTTTTCGTTTTCTGCTACTTCTTTTGATAATTGTGGATAATATGTCATTTTAAATCTCCTCTTTTTCCTTTAGTTGACTGCTCTTATTTGAACCAGATTATGAGTAAGTTCACAAATACAGCGAGTACATATATACATAATAAACTAGCCGCGCCCCAAATAACAATTTTTTTTGACCATGTTGCCTCCTCTTCTTAGAGCGTTTTATTTTTGTTTCTGTCATTCTTTATTCTATAATGGAAATAGATATTTGGAAACTAATAAGGAATAGAGATGGTTTTTATGTCAATTAAAACACGGAATCTGTACATTTTAATGATCGCGAATTTATTAATTTCGGCCAGTACAACGATGATTATGCCGTTTTTATCGTTGTATATTGAAACGTTTGGAAATTATAGTGAAGCATATGTGCAACGCTGGGCTGGATATATTTTTGGTGTGACTTTTTTTAGTCGCTTTTATTTTTTCGCCAATTTGGGGACGAATTGGGGATAAGTATGGGTTTAAGAAAATTTTGATGTTTACGGCTTTTGGAATGAGTGTGAGCATTTTTCTTATGGGTTATGCTCATTCAGTCACATATATGATGGTTTTACGAATTTTTATGGGGGTCGTTACTGGCTTTATTGGAATTTCGAACGCTTTTATTGCGAGGCAAACAGATCGTAGTGAAGCTGGGAAAGTGCTGGGGACTTTGCAATTGGGCGGTGTAACTGGTATGCTGTTTGGTCCGCTACTCGGTGGGGCTTTGGCTGATTTTTTCGGTTTTTCAAGTACCTTTATTATTACAGGGGTTGCAATTTTTGTAGCAGCTTTACTTGTTTCATTTGGTTTGAAGGAAGTTCAGCCGGATTTGGAGGACGTGAAAAAAGTGACTTACTCACGCCGAGAAGTGCTGAAACATATTTTTAAGTTGCGAGTTTTGATGATGGTGATGATTATTTCATTGCTCATTCAAGTCGCAAATTTTAGTGTTCAACCCTTACTTGCGCTTTACGTTGGAGAACTGACTCATACTGATAATGTAGCGTTGTTGTCTGGGCTTGCTTTTTCGGCGGCTGGTTTTGGAAATTTGGTTATGACACGAAAATGGGGCGAGCTGGGAGATAAGTATGGGTATGAGAAAAATTTTAAATATATTGCTAATTATGGCGGCAATTTTTGTTTTACCGCAAGCTTTTGTTCCAAATTTGTGGTTGTTTATTTTCTTCCGCTTTTTGTTCGGAATTGCAATTGGTGGGATGGTGCCTTGTATCACAGCTTATATTCGTTTATCAGCTCCGGGCCAAATGCAGGGTGAGATGCTTGGCTATAACCAGAGTGCACGTTTTCTTGGGAATGTGATTGGTCCGATTCTTGGCGGGACAATGGCTGGATTTGTTGGGATGAGCAATGTTTTTGTCTTTACGAGCTTCATGTTTGTTGTTGCCTTTGTATTGCTTTGGTTTAGCTTGAAATCGGATCGAAAGCGCCATGTAAATGTGGACTAATTATCAAAACTGGAAAATACATTAAAAAAGTTGTTGTTCTTTTTTGAGAGCAACAATTTTTTATATTTTTCACCTTTCTACATATTTATAGAATTCGAAAAACATTACCCTTCTCACACGTTGCTCAAGATTCTACCCTTTTTTTCAGGTAATTAAGTATGCTATAATAAAAAATGTGACAAACAACGCGTGCTCCATGCCTTATTTCTTAGGCATATCCACGAGCACAGAATCACAGCCTATTTTTTTATCTTCGGGTTTTCATTTTAAGCTTCTATGCTTTCCTAAATAAATTGTGATGTTTCGTCATATTTTAGATATTAATTTTCACCAAGGAGGGAGAACTTTTGTCATTTCTACACCTCGCCATTTTCTTGCCATTTATCATGGCTATGTTAATTCCCATTTTCTATCGTTGGACCAAGCAACTGCATACTGGATGGATTGTTTTGCCGATTCCTGTCATCTTATTTATCTATTTTTTGACGTTTATTCCGCAAACAATGGATGGGATTGTCACACAGACAATGCCTTGGATTCCATCGCTCGGTATTAATTTTACGGTCGTTGTGGACGGGCTTAGTTTATTATTTGCTCTGCTTATTACAGGGATTGGGTCACTTGTTACGTTTTACTCTATTTTCTACTTAGGTAAAAAGAAGGAGCGTTTAAACAATTTTTATGCATTCCTGTTCATTTTTATGACGGCTATGCTCGGAGTTGTTTTGAGTGATAATTTAGTTGTTCTTTATTTATTTTGGGAAATGACCTCGATTAGTTCATTTCTACTGATTGGATATTGGTATCATCGAGAAAGATCGCGTTATGGCGCGCGAAAATCATTATTTATTACTGTATTCGGAGGCTTAATGCTTCTTGGCGGGATTTTATTGCTTCACCTTATTACGGGATCATTCTCGTTGCGTGAAATTATTTCAGAGGTAGCACTTGTTCAAAACAGTTCACTATTTATTCCTGCTATGATCTTTATTTTACTAGGTGCTTTCACAAAATCAGCGCAGGTTCCATTTCATATTTGGTTGCCTGACGCGATGGAGGCCCCAACGCCAGTTAGTGCATATTTACATTCAGCAACGATGGTCAAAGCTGGAATTTATTTAGTCGCTCGGTTTACACCTCTTTTCGCGGTATCTGGGGCTTGGTTTTGGACAATTTCGTTAGTCGGGATTGTGACCTTGTTCTGGGGTTCGATTACAGCGACGAAGAAAACGGATTTGAAGGCGATTTTGGCCTATTCAACGATTAGTCAACTCGGTTTGATTATGACACTATTAGGCGTCGGAGCTGCGGCACTTCATTTTGATTCTTGGAATGACAACATTTATATTGGTGCGATTGTAGCTGCAATTTTCCATTTATTTAACCATGCTACTTTTAAAGGTAGTTTGTTCATGATGGTTGGGATTGTGGATCATGAGACTGGGACGCGGGATATTAAGCGGCTCGGTGGTTTGATGCAACTTATGCCGATTACAGCGACGATTGCTTTTATCGGGACGTTCGCAATGGCTGGATTACCGCCATTTAATGGTTTTTTGAGTAAGGAAATGTTTTTTCAAAGTATGATAGACGTGACATCGTTGAACTTGTTTCAGGCAGAGACGTGGGGCGTCATATTACCAATCATTGCTTGGATAGGAAGTATTTTTACATTTGTTTATAGCATGATTATTTTCTTCAGGACTTTCGGTGGCAAACTTAAACCGCATTTACTGCCGCAAAAACCGCATGAGGCACCAGTTGGATTGCTATTACCGCCGATGATTTTATCTGCACTTGTTGTAATTACAGGCGTTTTCCCCAATTTGCTTGCCAAACCGTTGCTTGAACCTGCAGTAAAATCAATCATGCCTTCGCTTTATGGGACTGGTTACTCGATTCATATCAGTTTCTGGCATGGCTTCACGATGGCATTGCTGATGACGGCTGGCGTAATTATTTTGGGCATTTTTCTTTATAAAACAACGAATTGGTGGCGACCTTTTATTTCTGAGAAAGTTCCGGCGTTTTTCCGTTGGGGTAAAGCGTATGATAATGGAATGTATTATATGGAACAAGGATCGTATCGCTTTACTTTATGGGTAATGACTGGTTGGTTGCGAACGTATCTAAACTATATGTTGACGGCTTTTATTATTTTGATGTTGGGCACGATTTTCATGACGGATGCGCTTAATTTTGATATTTCAGCAATTTCGCGTGTTACGATGATGGATTATGTTTTAGTCTTGGTCGTAGTTGTAACGCTTATCGGTATCGTATTTTCAAAATCGCGCATTACCTCCATTATTTTGCTTGGGGCGATGGGCTATACGATTAGTATTTTCTTCATCGTAGCTAGGGCACCAGACCTTGCTTTAACACAGCTCGTAATTGAGACAATTTCAGTTGTGCTTTACCTGCTTGTTTTCTACCATTTGCCACAGTTCAGTAATATTGAGGAAAAACCACGATGGTTCTCTGTAAAAACTTTTATTAGTATTGGTGTTGGGTTAGTCGTTTTCTTAATTTCTATTTCAGCTTATGATACGACGTTCTATGATTCGATTTCGCAGTATTATATTGATAACACGTATACGAAAGCGGCTGGGAAAAATATTGTTAACGTGATTCTAGTCGATTTCCGTGGTTTTGATACATTATTTGAAACGGCTGTTCTCGCTGTCGCATCCATTGGTATTTTTGGAATGATAAAATTACGCTTAGCTGGGAGGGAAAAAAATGAAAACAAATGACGTATTGCTACGTAATGTTACCAAGGTTGTTGTCTTTATTATTTTCCTGTTCTCGCTTCACTTATTCTTAGCTGGACATTACAATCCTGGTGGTGGATTCGTTGCTGGCTTGATTTCGGCTGGTGCAGTGACGCTGACCTTGATTGCTTATGACTCGCAAACTGTGAGAAGCATGTTAAATATAAATACGATTATGATGACTGGTGTTGGCTTATTGTTTGCAGTTGGCACTGGCATGATTGGTATTTTGACTGGTGATCCTTTTTTAACGCATAAATTTGGTCACGTAGACTTGCCTATTCTGGGCGATACATCGCTACACACCGCAACAATTTTTGACTTGGGTGTTTATCTAGTCGTTGTTGGTGTAACGCTTACGATAATTCAGACGATTGGGGAGAGTGACTAGATGGAACTGTTGATGTCGATTTTAATTGGGCTTATGTTTATGGCCGCCACTTACCTCATTCTTTCCAAAAGTTTGTTGCGTATTATTCTTGGAACGGCAATTTTAAGTCATGGGGTTAACCTGCTTATTTTGACGATGGGCGGTTTAAAAAAAAGGAAAGGCTCCCCTACTTGATACTCCTGGGCTTTCTGCTTATAATGACCCTCTGCCACAAGCTTTAATTTTGACGGCGATTGTTATTAGTTTTGGTGTGACTGCTTTCTTCCTTGTTCTTGCTTACAGGGCTTATCAGGAACTTAATAGTGAGAGCGTTTCTAAGACAAGGGGGCATGAAGCAGATGATGAGTAACCTTGTTTTAATGCCCATTTTGATTCCGTTTTTCGGAGCAATTTTTCTGATGCTACTACCGCGAAAAGTAATGATACAACGTGTACTAGCAGTTATTACGAGCGCGATTCTTATTCTAGCTAACTTCTACCTAATTTATTATGTGTATCAACATGGGATTTTGGTCGTAACACTTGGAAACTGGCCAGCTCCCTTTGGCATTTCGATTGTTGGTGACATGTTCGCTATCCTGCTCGTAACAACGACGAGTTTAGTGCTTCTTGGGGCGCTAATTTATTCGTTTTACTCTATTGGGAAGCCGCGGGAACGATTTTTATACTATCCGGCTGTCTTGTTTATGATTGTTGGAGTGAACGGCTCGTTCTTGACTGGAGACATTTTTAACTTGTTTGTTTTCTTTGAAGTAATGTTGATGGCATCTTACGTATTACTCGTTTTAGGCGGAACGAAGGGACAATTGAAGGCTACAGTAAAGTATCTATTAATAAACGTTATTGGCTCAGCGTTTCTCGTTATGGCTATTGCTCTGCTTTACTCAATGGTCGGTACGCTTAACATGGCCGATATCTCACAAAAAATTTCTGAAATTCATGGTGGAAATACTGGGATGATAACGGTTGTTGCAGTGTTATTCTTGTTCGTATTTGGTCTGAAAGCTGGGATTTTTCCGTTGTATTTCTGGTTACCAGGTTCTTACTTTGCGCCACCGATTCCAGTTCTTGCTTTATTTGGTGCTTTACTCACGAAAGTTGGGATTTACGCTATTATTCGTGTCTATACACTATTTTTCTATAATGAAACTAGTTTTGCATTACCGTTATTGTCTACGCTCGCGCTCATTACGATTGTACTTGGCGTCATCGGAGCGATTAGCTATAACGATATGAAAACAATTATGATTTATAATATCTTAATCGCAGTCGGTGTGATTCTGTTTAGCGTCTCGCTCATGACTCGTGAAGCTATGACTGGTGCGATTTTCTACTTGATTCATGATATGTTGATTAAAGGAACGCTTTTCCTCATCATCGGTGTTATTATCGCAATTACCGGCTTTTCGAGCATTAAAAAGTTCAGCGGCCTCATGAGTGTTAAACCATCACTTGGTTGGACTTTCTTTATTGGAGCGCTCGGGCTTGCAGGTATTCCACCACTCAGCGGTTTTATTGGCAAGCTGTTAATTGTGGAAGGAGCTTTTGCAGTGCAGCATTATATTGGCGGTATTATCGTACTTCTTTCTAGCCTATTCGTACTTCTTTCGATGATCAAAATTTTCTCGAAAGGTTTCTGGGGTGAGAAAAAAGGAGCCTTCAATCTAGATATTCCATATCGAAAAATGATGGTACCTATCTTGATGTTACTCACGGTTTCCGTTGCGTATGGTATCTTTTCACAAGGTATGTATCCACTTATTGACAAAGCAGTCGATCCATTAGTTGATCCATCGATTTATATTAAAGCGGTACTGGGGGAGTGAAGCAAAAATGGCGTTTCAATTAATTATCAACCTTATACTTGCCTGTTTGTGGATGTTCCTGCAGTCTGATTTCGCGATAGGAACTTTCATTCTCGGCTTTATTATTGGGATTTTCCTACTGTTCTTCATGCGTCGCTTTCTTGGCTCTCGCTTTTATATTTGGCGAATTTTAGCACTCGTGAAACTCCTATTTAACTTCTTTAAGGATTTAATTATTTCAACTGTTATGGTAGCACGCATCGTTCTCAAAAAGGATATGAACATTCGTCCAGGAATTTTTCGGTACGAAACGACGCTTGAAACCGACTGGGAAGTGACAATGTTGGCGATTTTAATTACGCTGACACCTGGAACGCTTTCTATCGATATTTCTGATGATTACAAAGCAATATACGTGCATTCACTTCATGTTCCGAATATTGAAGAGGAAATCGCGACTATTCGCAAATCCTACGAAGGCGCTATTATGGAGGTGTTCCATTGATTATTATAACCACAGTCTTAGCTATCGCCTTGTTTATGTATTCTGCTTCTATTTTCCTTTACCTATACCGAATTTTAAAAGGACCTACAACTTCTGATAAAGTGGTGGCACTCGATTCGATTGGGATGAACCTCGTTGCTATTGTGGCGCTACTCTCGATGCTACTTGATACAAACGCCTATTTGGACGTTATTCTCTTGATTGCTCTGCTTGCTTTTATCGGCACTGTCTCGTTTGCTAAATTTGTAGAGAAAGGCAAGGTGATTGAACGTGAACGTGATAATTGAGATTATTATTTCGATCATGATTCTTATCGGCGCCTCACTAAGTATTTTAGCAGCGATTGGCGTAATTCGTCTGCCTGATGTTTACACCAGAACGCATGCCGCGGGTATCAGCAATACATTCGGCGTAAGTTTGCTACTTTTTGCAACGGTTGGCTACTTTTTTCATACTGGAGAAGGTTTTAATGCTCGGGTTCTACTTGCAATCTTGTTTATTTACTTAACAACGCCGATTGCCTCTCACTTGATTAACCGTGCTGCTTACGATACTGGTGTACCCTTGGCGATTCGCATTCGTGACCAACTACGTTCTGTGAAAAAAGACGACATTAAGAAGCGAAAAAATGTCATTATCAAACAAGAACAGTTGGAGCGCGCGCGTCAGGAGCGTGAAGAGTTAGAGGATCAACTCGACTGGGAATTGCGTGATGAAAAAATTATCCAACGCGAGGAATCAGAAGATGTTGCGCGTGAACATGAGGAGACATTGATTGAGCTTGAATCTGATGACTCAGAACAAGAGATTATTGAGCTTGACGAAGAGAATGAAGATACAGATAAAAAAGAATAGATAAAAAATGCCATGTCTCACATGAAAGATAGGAGACATGGTATTTTTTTATGCTGATTTTCCTTTAATAGCTAAGGTACAGCGGCTTACGCATAGAAGCTTATTATCCGCCTCACTACGAATTTCGACGTGCCAAACTTGTGTTGTTCTTCCAATGTGGATAGGCTCTGCCGTAGCAAGCACGTAGCCATCCCGTACTGATGAAATATGATTTGCATTAATCTCAAGACCAAACGCGATTTCATTTGCACTCACATGCGCTGTGGCACCAATACTAGCTACCTGTTCAGCAAGTGCCACAGAAGCCCCGCCATGTAAAAAACCAAATGGTTGACGCGTTTTTTCATTAACTGGCATTTTCACAACGGCAACATCTTTTGTTAGTTCAATCAATTCCATTTCCAAGTATTCACCTAAACTCATAACGCTTGTCCCCTCCCATCTCTTCCTTCTATTATAGTCGTTTATTTCTAACGATGCACCCGTAAAACTGTTTTGAACAGAGGAGGTTTCCATTCCCATTTCTTGTGGTACAATACTAATATAACTGTTTGCTAAGGAAGAGGAGATCGCCATGTTAATCAATGTACCTTTAATTGCTTCACTCATTGCTATTTTTTTCGCGCAATTTGTCAAAGTTCCAATCCATTTGCTCGTTTATCGTAAAATGCAATGGAGTCTTATGTTTTCCACAGGAGGTATGCCTAGCTCGCATTCCGCAGCCGTTACAGCACTCATGACTACGCTTGCGATTTCATACGGAATTGATTCTCCTTATTTCGCTATCGCTGTCGTATTCGGTATCATCGTAATGTTTGATGCTACCGGTGTTCGCCGTCAAGCCGGTGAGCAAGCCGTTGCACTCAACAAATTAGCTCGTGATTTTCATGAATTTGTCGAACACGCAAAAGGCCTGACAGAACCAGGACAAGAAGAGAAGCAAAAACATTTGAAAGAAATGCTTGGTCATAAACCGATGGAAGTTTTCTTCGGAGCTTTGACTGGTATCGCGATTGGATTTATCGTCGATTATCTATTTGGCCTTTTATAGGAATTAAAAATAGGAGCAAAAGTCAGATACTTAAAAACTGACTTTCGCTCCTATTTTTAGCTTACTTATAGAACTTAAATTTACCTTTATTCATCATGACACCAGTTCCACCAATTTGGTATAACGCACGGTCATCAATTATTTTTTTCATAACGGATGCTGGGTAACCCTTCAAGCTTCTGCCCATTACGACACCAATCGCATCGTTGTCTCCGATAGAGCATACCGTACCTTTTTCATGATAGATGAATGGTGCTAAATCTGTGGTCAACCCTTTTACCATCTTAGCAAGGTTCGCTGCAGCAATATCTGCTTGTTGCATCGCAATTTGCGCTGTTGGCGGGTATGGACGATCATTTTCAGGATTAATCATTAACGAGCAATCCCCAATAATCAAAATTTCTTCGTTACCTGGAACCGTCAAATCGTCATTTACTTTCACACGACCACGTCCAGCTTCAAATCCAGAAGCTTCGATAACGCTATTTCCGCGTACCCCAGCTGCCCAGATAACTGTTGCTGCTTTGATTTCCACATCTTCCGTTTCACTTTTTGCATATTTAATACCGTCTGCTGTAGCTTCTTTCACTGGAGTTCCAACGTTGAATTCTACACCACGGTCTTCTAAAACGCCAACGCCATAGTCCACTAGTTTTGCATCAAATTGTGGCAACACTTTTGGTGAAGCTTCCATACAAACTATGCGGACTTTTTCACGAGGCACGTCATATTTTTTCACAAGTTCTGGAATGCGGTTTGTTAGTTCCCCTAAGAACTCGATACCCGTGAATCCAGCGCCACCAACGACAATTGTTAATAGTTCATCGCGTTGTTCTGTTTTCCATTTTGCAAAACTACCTTCGATTTGAGCTCGAATTTTCTTAACAGAATCGATGCTAGTAATCGTGTACGCGTATTCTTTCAAACCGCTGATACCAAAAGTTTCTGCTTCTGATCCAAGTGCAATCAGCAAGAAGTCGTACGAAATATCCCCTTTGTTCGTCAATGTTACTGTTTTGTCGTCTTTGTTGATTTTCTCCACAGTATCTTGAATGAAGGTTGTTTTTGTTGGGTTGACTACTTTCGCGATTGGATACATTAGTTGTTCTGCTTCTAATGTTCCTGCAGCAGCTTCATGTAACCATGTTGTTTCATGATGATAGTCATTTTTGTTCACCAATACTAATTCTGCTTCAACATTCAATTGTTGCAACTTACGCAACGTTTTCAAGCCACCGTACCCAGCTCCCAGAATGACGATTTTTGGCTTACTCATCTGTATCACATCCACTTTCCCATTGTATTTTTCTCACAAAAAAATTGCATCAGGGCTGAGCCTAATGACAATTATGTAGATTGCGCTTAAACATCTACGTCTCAAGCAAGAAGGCAAAAAGCCCTCACCCTATATCATAGCTCTTTCAAGTCTTTTTTTTCAAGAGAAGAAGCTCACAATATATGAAAAATCTAGCTGGACAACTTGGTATTTCCACAAAGCTATTGGCATACTGTTTCTATCCGTTTTGTGGTAGAATGGTCTTGTGATGAAAAACTGTGAGAATATTTATTTTAGGAGGTTTTTTGGTGGACGATCAAACAAAAATTTATGATATAACGATTATCGGTGGAGGCCCAGCAGGATTATTCGCAGCTTTCTATGCTGGCATGCGTAAAGCAAACGTAAAAATTATCGAGAGCTTACCTCAACTAGGCGGGCAACTATCTACCCTTTATCCGGAGAAATATATTTATGACATTCCAGGTTTCCCGAAAGTACGCGCGCAAGAATTAGTCAATAACTTGATTGCACAAATGAAACCTTTTGACCCAACTATTTGTCTAGAAGAAGCCGTAGCAAGCGTTGAGAAACAAGCAGATGGCACATTTGAAATTAGTACAAATCAAGATACGCATTACAGTAAGGCAATCATTATCACTGCTGGAAATGGTGCCTTCCAGCCTCGTCGCCTCGAGCTAGATGATGCGATACAATATGAAGGTAAAAATCTGCATTATTTCATCAATGATTTGAGTCGCTTTTCAGGCCGACGTGTAGCCGTTTGTGGTGGTGGAGATTCCGCAGTGGACTGGGCTTTAATGCTTGAGCCAATTGCAAAAGAAGTATCTATCATCCATCGTCGCAATGCTTTTCGTGCCCATGAACATAGCGTTGAGAAACTCGAGCAGTCATCAATTACAATTAAAACCCCATTTATTCCAACTAATATCATCGGTGATTCTGAGAAAATGACGCAAATTGTTTTGGAGGAAGTAAAAGGGGATCGAAAGGAAGTCCTTGAGATTGATGATTTCATTGTGAATTACGGTTTCGTGTCCTCATTAGGTCCTATTAAGGAGTGGGGGCTTGATATTGAGCGGAATTCGATTGTTGTCAATTCCAAAATGGAGACAAACATTCCAGGTATTTATTCCGCAGGTGATATTTGTACGTATGACGGTAAGGTTAAACTGATTGCGACAGGATTTGGAGAGGCACCTACAGCTGTGAACAACGCGATGAACTATATCGATCCAAAGTCTCGAGTACAACCAATGCATTCAAGTTCGATGTTTGATTAATGCACTAAAAGCTGTTAAGTTCGGACACAAGAGCATTTCACAAAAAATGGATATAACAAATCAATAAGTAGCTTGGGAACGTGAAATTCACAAAACTAATCCTAGAAAGGAAGTTTTCAGATGAACGTATTAGTAATAGGGGCAAATGGCCAAATAGGAAAACAAACCGTTGCATTACTAGTAAAAAAAAAACGGGTGTCAACGTTATAGCTATGATTCGCAAAGAAGAACAACGAGCAGCTCTTGAACAACTTGGTGCAAAAGTAATTATTGCCGATTTAGAAGATAACTTTAGTTCAGCCTATAACAATATCGATACTGTTATTTTCTCTGCTGGCTCTGGTGGACATACAGGGCCTGAGAAAACAATTGCTATCGATCAAAATGCAGCAATCAGAGCGGTCCAGTATGCTGAACATTATAACATCTCCCACTTTATTATGGTTAGTTCCGTTTGGGCTGATAAACCAGAAAATGGTCCTGAATCACTCAAAGACTATCTAATAGCTAAAGGAAACGCTGATAAAGAACTCCAAAAAAGTCAGCTCAATTATACAATCGTTCGTCCTGTACTGCTGACAAACGAACCGGCGACTGCACATATCAGTGATTACACAACGGGTCGCACCACTATTACGCGAGCCGATGTTGCCCTTTTCCTAAACACCATTGTTGGTAATGTCAAGACATACAAACAAACCTATACCTTTCAAAACGGGGATACGCCGATAGAAAAATTTATTAAGTAAAAAAAGGCCAATTCTAAAGAGCCGCCATACTCTTTGGAATTAGCTTTTTTTTCTGTCAAAATGGATTATCCTCTAAAAACTGATAAATATTAGCAATTAAGTCTGCCGGTGTCTCTCCTCGCACCACTTCACCATCCACCAGCGCGAACATAGAAGAAGCGCATAAATCACAGTACGTTAAGCAGTCATATTCAATCACATCTAAACTCGCATCTGCATCTAGCTTATCAAATGCTTCCTGCGCACCTGAAGCTAAATTATTTACACAAAATTCAACAATTGGATTCATGATTACCTCCCATTCAATTTATGCTGGTTGATAGCCACGATCTGTCATCATTGCATAAATATCCTTCAGACGCGGGTTCCCTTCTGCTATAACACGACCGTCAATCACAATCACAGGATACATGTAGTCTTCTTCTACAATCATTTTCGCGATACGCTTCATCTCCGCTTCTTCTTGTGGGGCAAAAATATCAACATACTCCACTTGAAAAGGCTGTTCAGGAAACTTACGACCGATCGCTGCTCTGAGCCACTCCTCCGTTTCTTTAGAAGATGGAGATCCAACACAACTAGCACAGATATTTGACGATCCATAAACAAAAATTTTCGCTTCTTTTTCCATCTTGCTCACCTCTCTTTCATTCTACAAAATACGGGCTTCAAAAGCGAGTAAACCGGTTTCTTAATTGAATTATAAAATTATTTAGATATGTATTTGTTGACAGTTTATTCTGTCTATATTATACTTACCTATAGTTACTTTAGTGCGTTTAAGCAGTGCATAAGGAACTAGTTTCATTGTTTGTTACCGTGCTTAATCCACACGGTTAACATAAAAGTAACACTCCCTTTTTTTTAGTCAGATTTACCCATCTGACTATATAAACTTGCCTCGTCCCTTCTTGAGCCTTAGGGACGGGGCATTTTGTTGGGACTGTTCGAATGAAATGAGTTACAGTCCCAATATACATGTGAGTGTAACGAGCATGTAATCCTACCGCGACTGTTCGAATAAAATGCATCACAGCTCCAACATGTAATCCTACCCTGACGATTCAAATGAAATGCGTTACAACTATGCCTACGAGTACCCTAGTAAGTAGCCCTCTAGTTTCACCTCACAACTTTCGCATGCTTCAACGAGCCCAACAATGAGCGTTTGTCGACATGCTGAGTAACTCCTCGATTTATCATGCTCATTCCTTTCTCTATTATTAACCTAGCCACAACATGTTCCATTGACTTCCCTTGCCTCCTAATCTTCCAAACACTATCCCTTTCTTTTTTTGCTAAGGCTGTTATAATAGGAGTGTAAGTGAGAATTATTCACAGTTAGGAAGGAGTCGAATGCCATGAATAGCGAAATGTATGCGGAAGTGGATACTGCTCTTAAGAAATTTAGACCGTTTTTGGTTAGAGATGGTGGCGACTATGAACTTGTTGAAGTGACACCAGATGGCATTGTAAAAATTCGTTTATT
The DNA here is from genome assembly GCF_000525975.1 of Listeria rocourtiae FSL F6-920. Lineage (GTDB taxonomy): Bacteria > Bacillota > Bacilli > Lactobacillales > Listeriaceae > Listeria_A > Listeria_A rocourtiae. The sequence goes on along the minus strand of NZ_AODK01000053.1, from coordinate 7,992 downwards.
GGGGGCTTGCGAAACGTGCCCTAGTTCTGATATGACTTTAAAAATGGGAATTGAACTCACCTTAGCTGAAAGAGTAATAGGTTTTAAAGAGGTTGTTCAAGTTTTCTAAAAGGAAGCTGATGCCTATTTTGTTTAAGTTGGGAGAGATACGAATGGTCGAGAAACAAAAGTGAATTAGAAAAAAAAAGCGAGAGAATGGCTCATAGAACGTGGGGTTACCATCGATGATATTGCCGACTTAGTTCTATTCCTACAAAAAAAAATACCATTCCGCGTTAAGCCTTGATATTTGTCGTGAGAATGTGGAGCGTGTTTTGCGCAAACGTGAGGTTCAAAATGCGATTTTAACAGGGATTCAACTAGATGTCCTAGCGGAAGAAGGAAAGCTTGTCCAACCGCTTCAAAACATCATCGGTGCTGATGAAGGCTTGTATGGCGTCGATGAGATTCTAGCACTCTCTATCGTCAACGTTTATGGCTCTATCGGGTTCACGAATTACGGTTACATTGATAAAGTAAAACCTGGTATCCTTGAAAAATTAAATGAACATGATGGTAAACAGGTCCACACGTTTCTTGATGATATTGTAGGCGCGATTGCCGCAGCTGCTGCGAGTAGATTGGCACACAGCTATCATGATGATATCGTACAATAAAACCAAAAAGAAACATCGCAACTTATTCCTGCGATGTTTCTTTAGTCGCGCTTATAATTTCGACTTGCTGAACTGAATTTTTATTTATGCTTTGCATCGTAAAGCGCCATCCGGACTCCTCTAAAAAATCTTCTGTTTCCAAATCAAATTTTTGATATAATAATCAACCTGAAAGCATATGAACATCATGACTATTTAGCTCGATTCCAAGCGCTTCACTAACAGCTTCCCTTATTACAAATTCACTCGCCATAAAAAAGCCGTCATTATAATTAGAAAAACAATAAAAATATCATTTAATATCGCCATATCTCCGTGCCTCTCCCGATTACTAATAAAAAAACGGACACCAAAAATCAGTATCCGCCCTCATTTATGTCTTATTATAATTCCCATTCTGACAAATTCATAACGCGATGAATCGGTTGTACTTCTTTCATTGCTAACTGTTCTGGTGAGGTAAAACCAGTATGCACAATCAGCGTATCAATACCAAATCGGATTCCTGCTAAAATGTCCGTTTCATAGTTATCACCAACCATGATAACACGCTCTTTCTTCACACCAAGCTTTGCGATTGCTTGCTCCATTATAATTGCTTCTGGTTTTCCGATAAAAATCGGTTTCACACCCGTCGCTATCGTCACAACAGATGTGATAGAACCATTACCAGGCAATAAGCCTCGCTCAGTCGGGATTGCGGCATCACCGTTTGTCGAAATAAACATCGCACCCTCTCGAACTGCCATCGTTGCAATTGCCAATTTCTCATAGTTAATATCGCGATCAATTCCCATCACTACAAAATCAGGATTTTCAGATGTCAATTCAAAACCAGCCTTCTGGATTTCGTGTCTAACGCCCTCTTCACCAATTAAATAAACCCTCTTCTTGCGATTCACCTGCTCCAACATGAACTGAACCGTCGCTTGCGATGTCGTAAAAACTTGATTCGTTGTCGCTGGAATATCGAATTTTCGCAAAGTAGCCGCTACTTGTTCTGGTGTTTTTGAAGAATTATTCGTAACATACAAATATGGAATGTGCGCCTGATCCAATTTCTCAATAAAGCCCTGCGCCTCTGGTATTGGTTCACTTCCAAGATACATTGTTCCATCCAAGTCAATTAAATACCCATCATATTTCACTACCACTTACCTCTTTCCTTGCTCCGCTTATTTCACTACTTTTTTAATCACAAAATATTTGCATCCAAAATTACAATACTCATATAAATACTCTTTTAACGTACTAATTTTTGTGTCATATGTTGCTTTTCTATTGTCGTCGTCAAAAAAACCTTTCAATCGCAACTGATCGTAACCCCAATCTCCAACGATATAATCATAGCGCGCTAAAATATCGCTGTACCGATCCGTTAAGGCCTCTTCATCAAATGCTTCCCGGTTATCTTCAATAATTTCATATGTCGTATTCTGAATCGTAATCATTATTTCATTTGACCTCCTTCGTCGTACTTTTCTTTTAATTTCCAAGTCATCACATCACGCAACAATTCCGGCGTGTACACTTCTTTTACTGCTACCCGTTTAATAATCGGGAAAAATGGCGCATAAACAAACGTATCGTGCGTCGCAATACGGTATATTTTATCGGGCTCAATTACAGCCCCATCCCATAAAGCCACATTTAATGCTACATCAAATGTCATCCGCTTCGTCAAAATCGCTCCAAAAACCTCTCCCCGAAAACCAAAGCCTCGTAATGGTATATCTCGCAATTCCGACTCTTTTTCGGCAATCTCTTGAATTAAAACTCCCAACTCAATACCCGTCATTGAAAGCACAATAAAGTTTAGTGGATGGGGTAGCAACTGATGGATATCATATGCTGTTACGATTCCTGTCGGTAAATCCGTCATATAGATACCAGCATTCGTCAAGAATGTATCTGCACCAGTCCACTCACAAGCAGCCTCATGGAATAATTCTGAAATCTCGGAGCTTTTAAACCAATTATGCTCTAATTGATGCGGAAGTGCAACCACTTTTTGACTCAATTCTGCCTCCCCTTGTTCTCGAAAAGCCTTGATCTGGTTCTCTTCATCCACAGGAGCTGGAAAATCCGAGACCGCATGCACACGCGCTTGCTTTGACACTAATCTACCAGCTATTTCATCGAATTCTAAAGTCACTTCTCCTACATATTCGCCCCAACGGCCAGCAGCAGCAAGCAAAGTACCATCGACCTCTTTACCATGTTCCAATAAATGATGTGTATGTCCGCCTAAAATAAGATCAATTTCCGGTATTTCCGTTGCAATTTTTTCATCTAATGGCAAACCCAGGTGACTAAGTAAAATCGTAACATCTGCCTGAACCTTACTAACCTCGCGTTTAATCGCTTGAATTGGCTCTTCAATTCCCCATCCTAATGACTCATAATACTCTGTAAAGCAAGCCGTAGCACCAATAATCGCAATTTTGACACCTTCCTGCTGAATATAAATATGACCCTTCGCAAAACGCGCCAGCTCCGTCTGCGCCTGATCTTCATACACATTACAACAAACCACTGGAAAAACTGCATCGTCGTATAAGTGCGCCAATTCCGCATGTCCAAGTGCCGCACCCTCATTATTACCAATTGTCACCGCATCATACGGCAAAGCGTTTAACAAAGCTACATTCCCTTGCCCCATCGATCCTTCCGTATATGGATGCATCCGATCAATAAAATCGCCAATATCAAAAAATAAATCACCCTGCATAGCCAATCGTTTTTCACGTAAAAAAGTAAAGATGCGTGGCCACTTCTCCAGATGACTATGAATATCATTTGTATGCCAAATCGTTAAACGTTTCATGATAACATCCCCTTCTTCCTTCTCTTTCTATTGTAGCCTAAATGGTTGCTTTTGACACGTCACAAAACTACTTTTATTCCTTATGTCTCTTTTCAATTATCACAAAAAAGCGTATGATGAACAATATATAATAAAGGGGGCTTATTCCTTGGACATCTATCAAATTTTTGCGCTTTTGCTTATTGCTATTTTTGCAGGCGTGCTGGGCTCTGTGCTCGGTCTTGGTGGCGGAATCATCGTCACACCAGCGCTTACACTTCTATTTGGCATCGATATTAAATACGCTATTGGGGCCAGTATTATTTCCGTCATAGCAACGAGTAGCGGCTCAGCTATCGCCTACATAAAAGATCGTATCACCAATTTGCGTGTCGGCATGTTTCTTGAAATCGCAACTACACTTGGCGCCATCACCGGAGCATTTGTTGGTGGACTCCTTTCTGCCACAGCACTCTATATGATTTTTGGTCTTCTACTTCTATACTCCGCCATTACTATGATTAAAAAAGTCGGTTCTGAATTCCCAACAAACGTGAAACCTGACCCAATTGCAACAAAGCTACGCCTTCACGATACCTATTATGATAAAGCGCTACGTCAACAAGTAGATTACGAAGTCGCAAATGTCCCTGCAGGATTTAGCGTTATGTACGGAGCTGGGATTGCTAGCGGACTACTCGGCATCGGAAGCGGTGCTTTTAAAGTCATGGCATTAGATGTATTCATGAAAATGCCACTCAAAGTTTCTAGTGCAACCAGTAATTTAATGATGGGTGTCACAGCAGCAGCAAGTGCCACCGTGTATCTATTCCGCGGTGATATCGATCCAATAATTGCTGGCCCTGTCGCAATTGGTGTCCTAATTGGAGCAACCATCGGCACAAGAATTATGCAAAGACTAAAAAGTAAAGTCATTCGTCTCGTATTTATTCCTGTTTTGATTTACGTAGCATTACAAATGATTTTAGAAGGATTGGGGTGGATCTAAATGGTTGATAAGTCAACAACTGACGCAGAAATGCACCGTGTGGAAGCCGTTGTTAGTGGATTACTACGTATCGGTGTTCTACTTAGCGCTGCCATTATTCTCATCGGTCTATTACTTCTGCTGTTCACCAGAGCAAGCGGTTATCCTGGAGCGACCTATCCAACAACACTGACAGCTATTTTTACAGGAATTGGCGAATTCAAGCCGTATGCGATTATCATGTTCGGGCTTTTCTGTCTTATTTTAACACCAGTACTACGCGTTTTGGTATCCCTTGCCACATTCTTAAAAGAGAAGGATTACCTGTACGTTGCAATAACAGCAATCGTTCTCATCATTCTAGCAATCAGTTTCCTAATTGGCACTACAGAGTAAACAAAAACACTAGAGTCTGGGCCATAACCCAAATAAATCGGCGACAAGCGCTCGCATTGTTGGGACTGTTCGACATGAAATGAGTTACAGTCCCAATATGCATGAGAATAAAGTGAGCATGTAATCCTTCCTGACTGTTCGACTTGAAATGAGTTACAGCACCAATATGCCTATGAGCAATGCTCATAGGCGGTCCTTCCAGATTTTCGAACAAGGATGCTGTTCCTTTCTATGGTTCTTCTACGCTGGCGCTTCGCATAACTTCTTACATGGTCGGGGATACGACTCTCTTCCTGCTTTCAATCATCACTTACACCAGTATGCTCCGCTTTGTTGTGGTTCTTTGAAGCAAAGCGAATTAGAACCACAATATGCAAAGGAATGGAATACGTTTGCCATCCTCATTCCACCAAATCCCTTAAATACAAACGCTTTCGCTCGATTTGTGTAAAGCAAGATTCATGTTTTCCCAAAAAAGGAAATCGTGATACCTTGCTTATTTTTGTGTCGAAATATCTTTGTCCTACCCTCTACTGTTTTTCATTGTTATAAATTGGTGCTTCTTCTCGAATCAATACATCATAATTCTGCTCTTGTGCCAACATTCGATGCAACACCACTTTTTTCTCATCCAATAGCGCTTCATAAAACACTAGATAGGCCTTACCAACCCTAACCTTACGATACTCACGAGAATATTTAGAATCCTGTAAAATCACTCCCATCATTGGAAAAATGGTTAATCGTGACTCGACCTTCATAAGCTTCTCAAAAAATTTATCCTTCTGCTCCACACTACAGTACTGATAATCCAAATAATGAATAATAGAAGCCACATCTTCCTGAAAAGCATCTGACCACTCTATTTGAATATTACTACTCATATGCTAAACCCGCTTACTATTAACTCTCAACTTTGACCAACCAATACTTGATGTAACTATACGGTTATTTTGCTTATCCTCTTGTGATTCCCTCAGTTTATTCAAAATGTCTAATTCATTAGAAACGATGATTCTGTCCAATGTCGGAGGAACGGTATGTGTATTGTTTTTTCTCGTCATAGTTATCTCTCCTTTTCTTTCGTCTCTTCATAATAACACAATTAGAAAGCTTTATCAAAGAATTTACTCAAAAAGAGTGAAAAAGAGTTTTTACTAGGGATGAGGAATTTTTCTACAGCATTGCACACTTTAAAAACACAAAATAAGGGAAGAAATACATCTCCCCTCAAAAATCATATATCAAATAAATTCATTTGCATGGGTGCAAGTCCTTCATAGGAAATATTTAATGCTTTTTGAAGTTGTTTCGCATTATCCGCTGCATCTCCGCCAGAATTATTATTAAAAATCACAATCACTTCTTTGGAATGTTTTTGTAAATGTCTAATATTTTCTGCCCAATAATTGATTTCCTCTTCATTATAACGATAAAGCGTCCTAACTTCGCGCCATTCAGGACTATTCGCTTTCATCCATCCCGCGCTATTTCTCCCATGCAGACGCACTAAAGTCATCGCTTCATTCGTTGCTCTCAATACAATTGGTACGCTGCCATTTCCAACTTGAGGCTCATCAACAACCGTATGAATAAAACCCAAATCCTTTAGCAAATCCAGCGTTTGTGGCGTATTCGTCTCCGTATACCAAGTCTTATTCCGAAATTCGATGGCAAGCGGCAAGTCTCCCATTTTTTCACGAATTGCCCGTAAGTAAGTCACATTTTCTTTCGTACAACCAAAATACGGCGGGAATTGAAATAGAATCGCTTTAAGTCTCCCACTTTCACTCATCGGCGCAATCGCATCCATAAATCGACGATACATCTCTGTTTCCGAATCATAATACTGCTGCCATTCCTTATGTCTTGTCATCGCTTGAAAAGCCTTCACGACAAATGAAAACTCTTCTGGGGTCCTCTCCACCCATCGTTCCGTCGTAAGCGGTGAAGGAATCGCATAAAAGCTCGTATCCACTTCCACCATCGGAAAATTTCCCGCATAGTCCTCTAATTTGTGTTTGCTCGTACTTGAATACAATGTTTCATGATCGCTCCATCCCGTCAGCCCAATCGTTATCATTACAAAACTACCCCTCTCTATCGCTTAGATTTCATTGCTCGCGTAATCGTCAAGTCCTTTTGGTTCGCTAATTTCAAATATTCCGGATTATCCACCGCCACCAATTTCACATAACCATCCTGATTAAAATGCAACCCCCAGCCGTATCGCTTACCAAGTGGCGACGTCCGCATACATGCTTGGCTCTTACTAAAAAAAGCTTCTCTTTCTGCTTCGCGTGCCTCCTCTGGAATATTTTTATGCAACATATGCGTCTCAAAAAGCACTTCCTCCTGCATATATTTATAATCATGACCATTTAAAAGTTCAAACTGAATCTCACCAACCGTTTTATTTTGCCGTTTCGTATTAGGAATTTCTCCATGATCAGCTATACTGTCTTCTGCGACCAAGATAAATGTATTATAATAGTTTAAATTCATTTTTTGCACCTACTTCTAATTTTTATTGTACAATAACAAAAAGGAGGCATGTTATCATGATTCTAGAAAGCGCTCTACTCCAAGTCGCACAAGGTGATAAAAGTCAATTCGAGAAAGATTTTTCCATTGCGTCAGAAATTATTAGTTCAATGCCTGGCTATATCCAACATGAATTACATCAATGCCTAGAAAATGAAACGGAATATTTATTACTCGTTCAGTGGGAAACCTTAGAAGCTCACACGGAAGGCTTTCGAACATCAGATGCTTATGAAGATTGGAAAAAGCTCCTCCACCATTATTATAACCCTTTCCCCAAAGTGAAGCACTTTACACGAATTATTTAATACGAAAAAGAGGTTGGACATAACCCAGATAAATCGGCGACAAGCGCTCGCATTGTTGGGACTGTTCGAAATGAAGTGAGTTACAGTCCCAATATGCCTATGAGTATCGCGAATAGGTGGCCCTTTCTACGGTTCTGCTACACAAGAGCAGTTTCGCTTAACTTCTTGCATGGTCGAGGAAACTACCCTCTCCCTGCTTTCAGTCATCATGTACAGTCGTACACTCCGCTTTGTTGGGACTGTTCGAAATAAAATGAGTTACAGTCCCAATATACATGAGAGCAAAGCGAGCAT
>NZ_AODK01000052.1 GCF_000525975.1 Listeria rocourtiae FSL F6-920 | reverse complement strand
GTGTAATCATAGGTTGGTTATGAATAAATATTCATGTTTTTTTGAAATTATTATTGACATGTTTGGGAAGCAATAATATAATATTAGTTAGTGTTAATAGAGCGGTCGTGGCGGAATGGCAGACGCGCTAGGTTGAGGGCCTAGTGGGGTAAAACCCGTGGAGGTTCAAGTCCTCTCGGCCGCATTGTTGGGGTTGTTCAATCTTGGATTGTGACAACCCCAATATTCATGTGAACGTATGTGAATATGAAATCGATGTAGAATGTATAATGAGCTTGTGAGTCTGGTTTTACACTGGGTTCGCAGGCTTTTTTTGTCTAGGTGTATTACAAAAAAAAATAAACTCGCATTTATATCAGACCTATTTAAAAATACCTCCAGTCAAATTCTAGCGCAATATATCAAGAATTTTAGGAATATAGCAAAATCATAAGCAGTACCATAAAACTTGTAACCTTGGCAAATTAGCATGCTGGGGTTGCAAGGCTTTTTTTGATTTTTCATACTTACAGTCACCCAGATTTTCTGATACCATAAAACGTAAGAAGTAAATTGCACTAATCAGGGGCATCCTTTTTTGTCTGTAAAAGTAAGCGGTTTAATTCTATAATGAAAGTGTAGTCCATGAGATGGAGGCAGGTATTATGTTGGGGCGGAGAGAATTGCAAATTGTGAATCAGCTGCTTAGCGCTTCGGCGGTTGTGCGGACGAGAGATTTGGCGGATCAGATGGGGGTTAGTATTCGGACGATAAAATATGATTTGGAGCGGGTGCGGGATTGGTTTTCGGAGCGTCAGGTGGCGTTGTTTTCGCAGCCGAATAAGGGTTATTGGTTGGAGTGTGATGCGAGTTTGTTGATGGAGTTGCGTCATGAGTTGTCGCAAGCAGAGCATTTGAAGTTGTATACGAGTAGGACCATGAGGGTGCGGCGGATTTTGGTGATGTTGCTTCTTAGTGAGGGCTATGTGACGGCGGCTTTGATGGCGGATGAGATTGATGTGAGTCGGAATACGATTTTGGCGGATATGAATGAGGTTGAGCGGTTGGCGGGACGATTTCATGTGGAGTTGAGCGAGAACAGCGTAGTGGTTACCGAGTTTTGGGTGAGGAACGACGATTGCGGTCGTTGTTGGAGCACTTGTTGGTGAGTAATATGAATAATTATGAGGTTTATAAAATGACGACGCGGATTACGAGGCGAGACCGGGAACGGAATTTTCAGCCGATGTTTGATAGTCGAATTTTACCGGAGTATGAGTTGGTAGAATCGGCATTGGCGCATTATTTTCAGGAGGAGTCACGGGAGATTTGGCAACAGTTGGATATCATGATTATTTTGATTCGATTGACGATTTCGCTGAAGCGTTTGCAGATGGGGCATGCGATGGAGGGCTATCAGGTGCTGGACATTGGCGCGGAGAAGTCAGATATCAGGCGGAGTTTTATTGGCTTTATGCAACGGGTGTATTTGCAGAAGGAGTTTCCGTTGTTACGAGCGGAGTATCGGTATTGTGTCGGTAGTTATGCGAGTGGGATGCGAGAGACGGATATTGCCAAATTGACGGAGGATATGATTGAGTTTGTGGCTTGGCGCGAAGGTGTGGATTATGGGCTTGATCAGAAATTGTATACGAATTTGTTTGCGCATTTATCGTTGCGTTTAGGTCAGGGCGGGCTACCTGGGAACGAGTTTAATCCGTTGAACTCGGAAATTAAGCAGCAGTATCCGACGCTTTTTGGGCATGTGTATGAAGCTTGTAAAAAATTCATTTCGAATGAGCAGGTTATTCAGGAGTCATTTATTTCTTTTATTGTGTTGCATTTTCTTGTGTCGCTTGAAAATCAGCAGGTGCACCAGCGAAAGGTGCGGACGCTTTACGTTTGTTCGACGGGGCGTGGAGTGGCGCGCTTGATTAAGAATCGTGTTGAGGCTGGGATTGGGCAGGTGGAAATGGTGGCGTATTGTTCGATTGTGGAGGTCGAGGAGATGTGCCAGAAGCATGCGATTGAGCTGATTATTAGCGTTTTTCCAATTGAATCGACTTTGCCGGTCGTTGTGACGGACGCTTTACCAAAAAAGGCGGATTTGGAGATGATTAGGCAGGAAGTGGCGCGGATTTTGTTAGAAGTGCCTGCGGTGATTGATGCGTACGAAGCGGTGGACTTGGTGCGGCAGAGTAGCCACGAGGAGATTAGTGAGGAGATTATTTTAAAAGGATTCGAGGCTTACCAGCAAGTTAAGGATGTTTTGGCAGATGAAATGGACCGAAAATTGGAAAATGGGCTGCTATTGCATATCTTTTTGATGGTACAGCGTTATTATTTCAACAAGCAGTATGATTTGGTATTGGCGAGTGAGGATAGTGGACGATGGGAGTTGAAAGAACGTTTGACGGCGGTTTTTGAGCAGTGTGGGCTGTATTTTCAGGAAGCAGAACTGGATGCGATTGTCTATTATTTTAAGTAAGGGGATGTGAAAAGAATGGAGTTGTTGATTCGCAATGGGCGTGTGTTGGACCCAGATGATTTGACGCGGGAAGCGGGTGAAATCGGTATACGGGACGGGCGATTTGTTGCTGTGGATGAGGTTGATTGCTCAGTAGCAACAGTGATTGATGCTGGTGGGGGGTATGTGGCACCAGGCTTCATTGATATGCATGTGCATGTATATGAGGATGGAGCGGTTATCGGGATTGATGCGGATCGCGTTGGTGTGCAGCAAGGCGTGACGACGATTGTGGATGCTGGAAGTACGGGGAGCGATGGTTTGGCACGTTTCCGGGAAACGATTATTGAGACGCATGATACGGAGGTGCTGGCATTTTTGAATATTGCGCGAAAAGGGCTTTGTGATGGGCTTTCAGAGCTTGCTGATCCGGCTGATTTGATGAGTGTGGAAGAGGCGCAGGTGGCTTTTGAGGCGGAACCAAATTTGGTCGGTTTGAAGGCGCGGATGAGTGGCTCTGTTGTGCGGGATCAGGATATTAAACCGTTACAGCATGCCAGGAGAGTGGCGGATGCGCTGGATGTGCCAATTATGATTCATATTGGGAACCCGCCTCCGTATTTGCCGGATATTTTTCCGTTGCTGCGGAAAGGAGATATTGTGACGCACGCGTTTCACGGGAAGCAGCATGGTATATTGGACGCGGATGGGGAAATGATTGCAGAGGCGAAAGAGGCTTTGGCGCGTGGCGTTCTTTTTGATATTGGGCATGGATCGGCTAGTTTTAGTTATGAAACGTTGCGCCAGTTTAAAGGGAAATACGATACAGCATTTACAACGAGTACGGATATTTATGAGCGAAATATAGAAACGCCAGTAGGTAGTTTAATGACAACAATGACGAAGCTGCTGCAGTTAGACTATCCGTTAGAAGAAGTTGTAGCGACGGTTACAAGTCGAGCGCGTAAGGCGTTGGGCCTTTATGAACAGGGAACTTTTGAAGTTGGAACGATAGCGGATGTGACAGTTTTTAATGTGGTGGATAAAAAAATGTCACTTGTAGATTCGAATGGTGAGGTGCGCGAAACAGCAAAGGTTATCGTGCCAAAAATGACAATTAAATCGGGACGGGTGGTTTGGAATGGATGAGTTTTGAGGCGGATTGGCAAATGATTTCAGAGAGAAGTGGTGATGCGATATTTTTTGAAAAGGTAATGAAGGCCGCGAAAGTGGAGGCGAAGCGTGATGGGATTACGCTCGAGTCAGCCCAGGAATTGGGTCTTGCTTCACATATTTCGGCAATGATACGGCGTGGTCGAGAAGGCGAGGCGCTAACGATTGAAGATAAGACACTTTTTGATGAGGTTTCGGAAGGTTCGCTTCACTTGGCTGCACGAATTTGTGGGATGGTTTCAGGTATTCATGAAGATGAGAAATATTTGTTGTCGACTCATTTTGAGATTGCAAAACTAAATTAGAGGAGGAAATGAAGATGAATCAAATTACAGTGGTGATTGCAGATCGTTTAGGAAAAGGTCAAAACGTGGCGGCTGGGGCGGAAAAAGCCGGAGCGAAGGCGATTGTTGTGCCAGGAATGGGCGCGGATATGCGACTTGGTGACGTGATGAAGGAAAACAACGCGGATTTTGGCATTTCTTTTTGTGGTAGTGGTGGTGCTGGGGCTTTGACGGCACAGACGAAGTATGGTTATCCGGCCCATTATGGTATGCGTTCCATTGAAGAAGGCGTGACGGCGATTCAAGACGGCAAAACGGTGCTTGGTTTTGGTTTTATGGATGTGGAAGAGCTTGGTGAACGTTTGGTCAAAGCTTTTCAAGCGCAAGCGGAGAAGCAATAATATGCAGGAAAATCTACGTGAAACTGTGCGAATTATTGGAAAAGGTAAAACGAAACAGCATGCGGTCAATGCGGCACTCAGCCAGGTGCAGAGGCAAGTGATGGCGAAGTATCCGAGTGCAATGATTTTGCGAATTGAGCCTCGTGATGTTGCGATACTAACGGCAACGGAAAAGCGTTATAAAGAGACATTTTTCTTTTTCTTATTTCCACGTATTCGCCATGAATTTGAAGTGGAGCTGGAGATTGCGTTGGAGCTAGCTGTGATGCATATTGAAAAAGTAAATTTTAACGCGGAAGACTATACGAAAAATAAACTGGTGAAAAAATTTGCGAAAGGATAGGTACTAACTATGGATATTTTTATTATTATTTTTAAATCGATTATCATCGGTGGTCTTGTCGGTTTTGGTGTTGGTGCTGGTGCAGCAAGGATGTTTCACGCTCCAACGACACAAGGGATGGGCGCTTTTCGGACACTTGGCGAATTAAATGCGTGTGCGGGCGATGCGGCAAGTCATTTCTCATTTGGGCTTGGATTCTTCTTTAACGCTTGGGCTTCGGTCGTTTCAACAGGAGCGTTCACGCAAGATGTCGATCATCGGATTATTCCAAACTGGGCGGCGGCATCGCTTATTCGAAAAGGTAGGATCGTGGAGGATACGCTACATAATCCGAAAAAAATGGCAATTGCGGGTGCGATTGTCGGTGTACTCGTTGTTGCATTCTTGAATTCAACGGGTGCCGCGATTCCAGGTTCTTTAAAAGATATTGCGGAGAAAGTACTTGTTCCCGCGGCAACACTTTTGATTAACCCAATTATGCCTGTTATTTTTTGGTTGGCGGCACTTGATGCAGGTAAACGTGCTGGTGTTTGGGGTACGATTTTTGGAGGATTAGCGCATATTATTATGGGGAATGCGGTTCCAGGTGTTGTGCTCGGTATTTTGATTGGTAAGGGTGTTGATGATAGTGGTTGGACTAAGTTAACACGAACGCTACTAATATCTGTTATTATTTTGTTCGCATTGAGTGCGTTTTTCCGCGGATTTGATATTGAGCTGATTAAGAGTATGCATTTACCAGTGCCAGAGTGGTTGCTTGACTTTCACAGACTATTAGGACAAGAGGTGTAGTATAATGGAACATATAACGGAGATTGATAAAAAGAATTTTTGGTTTGCGGATTGGAGTTTCATGCTATTTGTCGCGATTTTATCAGCAGGCGTGTTTGCTGGGACGCATATGTACTATGTGTACCATGTCGGGGCGTTTAATGATGTTGCGATTGTGGCTTTGTTAAAAGCGGGGATGGAAGGTGGCGGCTACGGTGCAGCTGCAGCATTTGGCGCGAGTTTCTTGTTTGCTCGAATTTTGGAAGGTTCACTCGTTGGGATATTAGATATTGGTGGTGCTATTCAGACAGGTATTGGGATTGGAGTGCCAGCTTTGTTGCTTGGTGCAGGGATAACTTTGCCACTGACCAATTTTACGGTATCGCTTTTAACTGGTGCGGTGCTAGGTCTTGCAGTTGGTGCGATTATTATTGGAATTCGTCATTTTACAGTCGGTCAGTCAAACTCAACATTTGGTGCTGATGTGATGATGGGAGCGGGCAATACATCCGGTCGCTTTCTAGGTCCACTCATTGTTTTAAGCGCTTGTACAGCCTCGATTCCAGTTGGGATTGGCTCGATTATTGGAGCAGCGATTTTTTACGCTTGGAAAAAGCCCATTGCTGGTGGTGCGATTATCGGTGCGATGGTTTTAGGAATCTTTTTCCCACTATAAAAGTGAAGGAGTTTTAGCATGACAAATTTAAACGAAAAATACGGTCTGAAGCGCGTTATCAATGCGAGTGGCCGAATGAGCATTCTTGGTGTGTCAGCGCCGAGTGATACGGTTTTTGAAGCGATGAAACAAGGCGGGCAAAATTATGTTGAAATTGCGGATTTAGTCGATAAAGCAGGTGCGCGTATTGCCGAAATGGTGGAATCAGAAGATGCGGTCGTCGTGAATTCGGCCTCGAGCGGTATTGCGCTTTCCGTCGCTGCGATGGTAACTAAGGGACGCGTTGGTATTTCGATGAAGCTGCATCAAGAAGCCATTACCACAAACGAGATTATTTTGCTAAAAGGACATAATGTCCAATACGGCGCACCTATTGAGACGATGATTGCGCTCGGTGGTGGTCGCCGTATAGAAGTGGGATATGCAAACGAGGGGCGCAAAAATCACGTGATTGACGCTATCAATGAACGAACAGCGGCACTTTTATATGTTCAATCCCATCATGCTGTACAGAAAAATATGCTTTCAGTTGAAGAAATGCGTGAAATCAGTTTGGCACATAATATTCCGCTCATAATTGATGCGGCGGCAGAAGACAATCTCAAAAAATATGTCCAACTTGGTGATCTCGCGATATATAGTGGCTCCAAAGCAATTGAAGGTCCAACAACAGGTATTGTCGCAGGTGGCAAAGAATATGTGTCATGGGTAAAAACACAGCTTCATGGCATCGGTCGTAGCATGAAAGTCGGCAAAGAAAGCACGTTTGGCTTACTCGCAGCACTTGAAGAATACTGGAATAAGACTGATACGAGTGCTATACAAAAGCAAGTCGTACAAAAATTAGCAGCGGATCTCGCAAATGACGCAGGAATCACTGTTACAGAAGTACAAGATGAGGCTGGGCGTCCTATTTTTCGCGCACGTATCCAAATCGATGCACAACAAGTTGGAAAAAGTGCGGTAGAACTAGTTCAGGCACTCCGAAGTGGCCCAATTGCTATTTATACACGGGATTACGGTGCTACTCAGGGATTTTTTGATATCGATTCGCGTTCTCTTCAAGGAGATGATGTAGCGGTTATTGCAGCAGAAATCAAGCGTTTCATTGTATAAAATAAGGAAATAGGAGAGTGTTTCAATGAGTACAATACAAGACCGTTTTTATAAAAATCGCGTGGTACTAAATGTATTAGCGAATTCAGTAGAGAATGCCAAGGAAGTTTTTGATGCGGCAGAAGGACATGTCGTTGTTGGCGTGTTATCAAAAGATTATCCTACAGTTGAAGCCGGTGTTGCGGCAATGCGCGAATATGGCGCAAAAATCGATGACGCAGTTTCTGTGGGACTCGGTGCAGGTGACGCTCGCCAAGCAAGTGTTGTAGCAGCTATTGCAAAAGAGTACGCAGGAAATCATATCAATCAAGTTTTCCCAGCGGTAGGAGTTACTCGTGCCAACCTTGATGCAAAACCTGGCTGGATTAACAGTCTCGTCTCACCGACTGGAAAAGTTGGCTATGTCAATATTTCAACAGGAGCCATTAGTGCCGGTGTTACTGAAACAGCTATCGTACCAATCGAAGCGGCGATTGCACTCATCAAAGATATGGGCGGGAATGCCATTAAATATTTTCCGATGAAAGGCCTTGCGACAGAACCTGAATTCCGTGCCGTTGCCAAAGCATGCGCAGAAGCTGATTTTGCGTTAGAGCCAACAGGTGGAATTGATTTAGGTAACTTCGAAGCCATCCTGAAAATTGCGTTGGATGCCGGTGTGAAACAAGTTATTCCGCATGTGTATACATCAATTGTTGATGCAGAAACAGGCGCGACAAGGGTGGAAGATGTTAAAACATTGTTAGCTATTGTGAAGAAATTAGTGTAGTAAGGAGGCCGCCAGCATAGAAGTTTGGCGGTCACTTTTTTCTCTCTGCTTGTGGAGCTAATTTTTAGGATGTAAAGCACAAATGGTTGACAGCCATTAAGTCACTGTGCTAAACTCTTTTCAAGGTATACGGGGTGTTAGCTCAGCTGGGAGAGCGCTACGCTGGCAGTGTAGAGGTCAGGGGTTCGAACCCCCTACGCTCCATTATAAAAAACTTTTGGCAGGGCGATTCTAGCTCTGTCAAATTTTTTTGTTTTACAGAATGCCTTGATATTTGCTAAAATAAAGTTTAAAAATCTCAGTTAGCTTTGTATAAAGAAATAAATAGATATATGTAGTACTAATTTTGAAAAGGAAGGGTCATCTATTTAGTAACAGCCAAGCCGTTCTAATTTAATATTGAAAGGAGAATAAGTCTTGAGCAAAACGTGGAAAATAGTATTATCTATTTTAGCAGTGCTTATTTTTTTACCGATTATTGTTATGATAGTTGCTACATTATGATGGTAAGCATTTTAAAAATAGAATGCACAACAAAATCCTCGAATTTGAGGTTCGAGGGTTTCTTTTTTTACTTATTCACAATATTCTCACGGGCAATATATTTGGAGCCATCATCCTCATACACGAGAACCTTAGTAGGTTGCTTGTCCCCTATGAATTCGTAGAGTTTAGTACCAACACTTAGTGAGTTAGATTCGTTATTTCTGGTAGGCGTTGTCTGCCTAGCTATCTTCTTATTGACTTGTCCAATAGGTTTCCCTATAGAAGTAGCATCTACTGGTTCATTGGTTGGTACAAAATTAACATTGTCCACTCTTACTAGTGATGCAACTTTTTCACTCTGAACATTGCTATATATGGAAATGCCTACAACTACTAATACAATAACAATGGATGCTACTAGTTTTTTATTCATATTAGCGCTCCTAAACTATTTATTTACGGATTTGACATACTGCTTTTTAACGGTACTGGTATACTTTGTTGAAGTTCCTGTTAAGATATTAGCACCATTGTACTTTTTAATATTATACTTATTTTTGTAAATATCGCCATATACTCCTGGCCTAGTCCATTTCTTAGGATTGGATTTAATGGCAATTCCTGAGCCACTAGATTTATTTATGCTTAGAGATATAGGGCCGTATCCCAGATTTACTGACATTTTAGCAAATTGTGAGGAACTGAAATAATAGTATGAAACATTATATTTATATCCTTTGAAGTTAGGATGCCAAGCTATAAATGTATTGTTTTTTTGCTTAACTTGGGATGTTAAAGTCCATTTTGAATAGCCAAGCATAGCATTTCTAAGCATCGGGGAGCTTGAAGTATCTAGAACTAAGAATTCATCAGGTGTATCCCCAGATTTCGCTTCTTCAAATGTCAGGATTGGAAGAGAGGTTTCTTCTGGTTCTGATATTGTGTATGCTGTCGCAGTGATTGGTGAAAGTAAGTGTCCGATTACAAGTACAGTAGTGAGTAGTGGAGCTAAAATAATTTTCGAGAGCTTCTTTGTTTGCATAATGCTTACTCCTTTTCTGTGTTAGTGTGTTCTTCTTCAAGTTAACACAATTTGAGTGGGTTGTCAAAGATGATATGTATTAAATGGTTCATTTTTAATGGTGATTTAAAAAAATACTAATATGAGTAGGTAAGACCGTAGCCGTGGTTTTACCTACTCATATTAGTTTATTTTTTGCTATCTATTTTACAACCCGAATTAAACTAGCCGTAATCCCCGGCATTGTAATTGTCGCACCGTTTGGGCCATCATATGCATACGTGCCATAAATGGTACCGTAAACTTCAATGATATCACCTTTTTGGGCATCTGTTGTGCCTGTATAAATAACGGTCACAAGATCCTTCCAAGTACCAGATTCTTGTGTCATATTTACTTTAAGATAAATAGTTGGTCCATCATTTATCACTTCCGCGACTTGTCCTTTTATATAATAGGCAGTGCGTGCGTATTTATCTGGATCTTTCTGTAACATCGCAAATGAGATTTTTGCGGCGTTTGGTTTGGCTTTCGCTTCTATTTCTTGTTGCGCTTTTTCTTTCGTTTCATTTTCTGCTTTTTGTTGTGCGTCTTTCACCGCGACAGGCTGTGTGACATGAATCGTAGTACTCTTGTCGCCTAAGCCCTTTTTACTCGCCACAATTTTGTATGACTTATCACCTTCGTACACGTGCATTAACTCGAATTTTCCTTTTTTATCTGCGTCCACCGAGACGTCGCCAATGCTAACGGAAGCGTTGGGTATTGTTTTTCCTGTAACTGTGAAAATATCATTTTTGTCAGCTACTATTTTTTTTTCATCTAATTGTAATGTCATTGTATCGTTAGTGGTTTCTTGACTTTTTTCATTACTTCCGCATGCTGCTAAAAGTAGAATGGAGCCAAGAAGTAATATCCCGATGACTTTTCTCATTTCTAAAATTCTCTCCTCTTATCTTGTTTTGTGGAACTATCTTCATTATATAATCATTCCATGACTGATAACAGCGGATTTTTAATTTTTTTTGTTGCATTTGTTTCTTTTGTGTCGAAATTAAGTAGCCAATTGCTATGCCAATAGTCACGGTTGGGAAGAGGATAATCATTGAGATAACTTCACGTGTTCCTTCAACAACATAGCCACCGATAATGCTTGAGAGCCCTTCGATGCCCATTGAGCCAACTGTCAAAATGAAGAAACTACTGATAAAAAGGACAACACGCGGTGGTTGAGAAGGGGATTTGGTATAAATATTTGATAAAACACCAGCAACAATCGCTGCAACAAAAGTGCCAATTAAATCACCACTGAGCTGACTGAAGCCGAATTGCACACCGTAAGTCAGGATAGCAAAAAGCGCGAGTCGTGTCAAATAGGACATTGGAACGTTAAATGTTAAACATAATCCGAAGCAGAAAACAATGATGAACAACAGGAGGAACACTGGATTCAAGGTGTTGGCAATATCACCTTTGTCTAGTGCATGAGATGTCACATTCGTTATTTCCATCGCCAACAAAATTCCGATTACCATCTGTAGTAAGCACATAAATGCAGAGATTAACCGCGCTGATCCAGCAGTTAATTTGCCGTAAAAAAATTTCACCAGCAGCAGCCGACATCGTATCTCTGGGAATGCAGATGAAGAGCGCGGGAATTATCAAAAACACCGGCCCGTAGCTCATCGCGGTATCGTAGAAAAAGGTTAAAGCGATTATTCCAATAGTAAAAGAAGCAATCAATGGAAAAAGAATACCGAATCGCGTTTTCTCTAAAACAACACAGAGAAGACCCGAAACGAGCCCTAAAACCCCATTAATCCAAATTTCCGTCCATGTCGCAAACACGAGCGGTGCAAATCCCATCGCGAAAAAAGACGTACCTATAACGCGTAGCCAAGCAGGGTAAATAGCAGGTGCTGTTGCGATTTCTTGGATTTTTTCGTTTGCCTTTTCGAGTGTCAAACCACTGTTAATGTCATAAAGTAATGTTTTTACAGCAGATATGCGTGATAGTGATGCGATTCCTGGTGTTGCTTGAATAATCGAGTGATAAATATGCTCATCACCGTGGTAAACCGTTATTTCTAAATACTCGCTTAAGCATAGAATGTTTAATTGATAGCCGAATAGTTCGGAAATTTCATGCAGTTGCTTTTCAATCATGATAGTTCCCTCGCCACTTTCTGCTAATAAAACTTTTCCTGTCGTCGAAATCAGTGAAATAAATATCTTGTCGTCGGTAGTCATTTGTCTTGCACTCCCAGTCTTATTTGTGAAAATTATACCATCCGAGCAGATAGCTTGCCAATTTTATGAAAAAGAGTAAGATAGTTGATGTGTCAATTGATACGTCAAGTAATAATAGAATGGAGGAAGGGTAATGGATGATGGTTGTTCGGAGCGCGCGCTATTGCTCGCGAAAATGCACCAGCTATGCAAAAATATGAATCAAACATTTGAGGCAAAGCTGCAAATGAGCGCGACCAAGTTGGAGTTACTTTATCAAGTATCTTGTGGTCATGAGCAAAATCAACAAGCGCTACAACATAGTTTGAATTTGGATGCTGCAGCGATTACGAGGCACTTGCGGAAATTGGAAGAAGACGGTTTGCTCATTCGCGAGAAGCGTGCACCAGATCGCCGAGCCACTTTTATTCGACTCACGGAGCTTGGCGAAACAAGGCTAACGCAATTGATGGCGCAGAAAAAAGCTTTCCAGAAGCAGTTATTAGATGGTTTAACCGAACAAGAATTATTGAATTTTGCGGACATTTTAGAACGGATGTTGATGAATAGTACGCGTTCATTTTAGAGGAGGAATTGATGATGAAAGCAGTTGTTATTGAAAATTATGGTAGTAAAGAGGAATTGAAAGAAGTGGAGGTTGCGATGCCAAAAGCGGGCGCTGGACAAGTTGTTATTGAAATGAAGGCGACATCAATCAACCCGATTGATTGGAAGCTCCGCGAAGGGTATTTAAAGCAAATGATGGATTGGCCGTTTCCAATCATTCTTGGTTGGGATGCAGCAGGCGTGATTTCAGAGGTTGGCGAGGATGTGACGGATTGGAAAATCGGAGATAAAGTCTTTGCTCGTCCTGAAACGACCCGATTTGGAACGTATGCAGAATACGCCTTAATTGATGCTCCTTTACTTGCTAAAATTCCAGATAATGTATCGTTTGATGAGGCAGCATCGATTCCGCTTGCCGGTTTGACCGCATGGCAAGCATTATTTGATCATGCGAACCTGCAAGCTGGCGAAAAAGTTTTGATTCATGCTGGTGCGGGTGGCGTTGGTACACTTGCGATTCAGCTAGCAAAAAATGCTGGGGCGTATGTGATTACGACGGCAAGTAAGAAGAATGCGGCATTCTTGAAAGAGCTTGGTGCGGATGAAGTGATTGATTATAAGACAACGAATTTCGCGGAAGTTTTGACAGATATCGATGTTGTCTTTGATACGATGGGCGGGGATATTCAGAAGGATAGTTTCCGCGTCTTGAAAGATAATACAGGGCGCTTGATTTCTATTGTAGGAGCGCCTGATGAAGAATTGGCAAAAGCAAAAAATGTCGTTGCGAAAAGCATTTGGTTGGCACCTAGTGGGGAACAATTGCAAGCTTTTGCAGAGTTAATGACGGCTGGTAAAGTAAAAGCAGTTGTCGGAGCTACATTCCCATTCTCTGCAAAAGGTGTTTATGATGCACATGCTTTAAGTGAAACGCACCACGCTAAAGGTAAAATAGTCATCAGTTTCTAAAACATGGATGTTTGCCCTTTTGTAAGTGTGGTAAAGATATAGATGGCACAAAGCAAGGAGGGGTATATATGCTTGGTATCATTTGGATAATTATTGTTGTTCTGCTCGCTTTTTGGGTGTTGGGCCTCATTTTCCATATCGCTGGAGGACTGATTAATATTTTATTGGTTGTGGTGCTGATATTGGTTATTTGGAATCTGATTCAGAGCGCCAGAAATAAACGTGGCTAATAAAAACGATTCTTTGGTATCTCGAAGTAAAGAGAGCCGAAGAATCGTTTTTTTCTCATTTATTTTTTTTAGATAGTTATCCTTCCAGTTATGCGCGATAAGGTAGCTGTGACATTTGTGACCGTACATTAACAACAGGGCCGTACCAGATAAAACGACCGTACTACCGAGTAAGAATCCAGCTGTGACATCAGATGGATAATGAACGCCGAGATAAACGCGAGTGTACATTATCGTCACAATAATAAGAAACGCGACGAGCCCAACCAGAATCTGCTGCCAAATTTTCGAACAAACAATAATAAGAAGTGCCGCAATCATCCCGTAAAATGCTGTGGAACCAGTGGCATGACCACTTGGAAAACTGTAGCCGCCTTGTGCAACTAGCATATCACTAGGGCGCGGGCGGGCAATCATTTGTTTTATAAGCCAAGGTAAAAGCGCACCGCCAAACAAGACAACACTAGCAAACCAGATAGCGATTGTATAGCGCTTTAGAAGGATGAAGATGAGTAGAAGTGTAATGGACATCATGACAATAGCTCCGACCCCACCGAAATTTGTAATAAAAGCAATGAAATCGGTTTTAGATGCTGTTATATTAACACGAATCATATCAATCCAATGTGTATCGAACTGTTGAGTGAAATGTGCATTTGTCGCCACTCCGACTAACATTACGATAAAACCAATCGCGGTTATGGCGCTTATTGTGAACAAGATACTCGCGCTTTTTCGTTTATGTGTCATGCAAAATCTCCTTTTTATCAATCCAATCAAGCACCACTTGAATACCGTAATCCCAGTATTCCCAATTATGCTCACCAGGTGATTCTTGATACGTATAAAGCAAATCGGTCTGCTCCATACGCGATTTAAATCCAAGGTTGTTGTTATATAAAAAGTCTTCTGTACCACAAAGTTGTAGAACGCGTAGCTTTCCAGTGATTTTATCTATCAAAGTGAGTAAATCATTTTCGGAGCCACGATGTGATGCAATCGGACCAAATGTCGCTAGCATTTCGGCTTCTCCTTCTGGCCTAGCTTCACGCAGAGCCACAATATCAAGCGCACCGGAGAGCGAGGCCATCCCTGCAAATTTTTCAGGATAGTGTAGCGCCCACTTGAAGGCACCGTAACCACCCATAGATAGACCGGCAACATATGTATTTTCAGGTTCAGTAGGCAATTTAAGCCAGCGATGCACAAGGCGTGGCAATTCCTCACTCAAAAAAGTCCAGTACCGATTCCCTGTTTTCATATCTGTATAAAAACTACGATGAACTTGTGGCATTACAATGGCGATATTGCGATTTTCGGCATAGCGAACGAGCGATGTATTGGTAAGCCAAGCCGTGTCGTCATCTGATAAGCCGTGCAATAAATATAGTAGTCGCATTGGTTTTTCTTTATCGATTTGATCAGGTAGAAAAACTTGTAGAGATGTTCGCAATTGTAGCGATTCTGAAACAAAATGTGTTGAAAATAGAGTCATGATTCTTCCTCCCTTTTTGTAACGAATATTAGTATCATTATATCATAATTTAGGTTTTAGGAACGAAACAACCTTGATGAAAAAGGTGTTGAAGTGGGAGCAGGCGCTCTTAGAAGAAGTTTCGATGCATGAAAACTAGCTATTCCAGTAGCAACAACTATCCTCACAAAAGGTACGAGCATATCCATCACAAGTTTACGAGAGGCAGGGAATAATGCCGTTCAAACAGCGGCCAGAGCGCGACTCCCAGTAACAGGGGATGCTTCTAATGTATCTATGGGGCAAATATTCTTAGGCATTCTCTGTTTCATTAGCGGTATTTACTTATGGAGAAAACGATTCTAAGGAAAGGTGTAAGCGATGCAAAGGTCGCTGAAAAAGCATTTTCGCAAAAGAGTAGGTAAGATATCACGAGCCTTTTGTGAGTAAGACGTGAATCTTATACAAATCAAGCAAAAGCATTTGTATTCGGAGACTTGAACAAAGATTAATCGTTCAAGATGTCGATGCTTTGTTGGAGCGTTATATACTGAAGACTCTCAACAAAGCAAATGCTTGCTGTTGACTTACTTAAAGTTCCTAGTGATAGGAACTTTTTCTCTTTGTATCCGTTTACAACACATGATAAGCTGGACTCATAACAAAGAGAGGGGGAACGCAAATGAAAAATGTCTTATTAATATGCGGTGCAGGTGCATCAAGTGGTTTTATGGCTGCGGCAATTCGCAAAGCCGCAAAGAAGCGTAAGATGGAGATGTCTGTATTTGCTAAAAGTGAGTCCCAATTAAATGAGTATATCGATAAGACAGATATTTTGCTTATCGGGCCACATTTAGCTTATATGGAAGCAGATATTACCGCGGAAACTGCTGGGAAAAACGTGAAAGTTGCTGTGATTCCGAAACTTATTTATGGCACGATTGATGGTAATAAAGCGCTTGATTTCATTCTTGGAATGGAAGATTAGGAGGCATGACACAAAATGGATAAAATGATGAATTTTATGACCAACTCGTTTACGCCTGTAGCCAATAAAATTACGAAGAACCCTTGGGTAGCTGCGATACAAGAAGCTGTTATGACGATTTTACCCCTTATTTTGGTCGGTTCGCTCGTCACGATTTTGTCTTTGCTTGAGACGCTTATTTCAAATATGCCAGACCTATCGCTCATTAACACTTTTACATTTGGCTTAATCGGTCTTTTCGTTGCTTTCCTCGTCCCGTACTTTGTTATGGAGAAAAAAGGATATGGTAACAAGAAAATCATCACAGGGGCTACAAGTCTAGCGCTTTATTTAATGCTAATCTCACCTGTTATCATGGAAGACGATAAAATCACGTTTATTTTAAGCCGTTTTGGCGCGACAGGTATGTTTTTATCCCTTGTTGTGGGCCTTTTCGTAGCGGCTGTTATGAACCTATTTTCAAAAAAAATCTTTCTTTAGTGAAGATAGTGTTATTCCCGATTTCGTTGTGACTTGGTTTGACTCACTGATTCCAATCACTTTACTGATGTTTATCGGTTGGCTCATTTCAGTTCCACTGAATATCGACTTCTTCGTCGTTATTTTGAAAATTTTTAGCCCGCTTTCAAGTATTGTACAAAGCTATCCAGGATATGTGTTATCGATATTTATTCCTGTGTTCTTATACACATTTGGAATTAGCGGTTGGGTGATGATGCCTGTTATTTACCCAGTTTACTTATCAGGACTTGCAGAAAATGCCCGGCTTGTGGCAGAAGGCAAGGCGGCAACAAATGTTGCGGTGATGGAGACAGCGTATGCTTTTACAAGTATGGGCGGTATCGGAACAACATTATCTCTGGCCATTATCATGCTTTTTTTAAGTAAATCTTATCGTTTAAAAGCGATTGGCCGCGCGACGATTGTACCATCCCTGTTCAATATTAACGAGCCACTTATGTTTGGAGGCCCTGTCGTATTTAACCCATTCCTCATGATTCCGATGTGGCTAACGACAATCGTTGTTTCTTCGCTGACGTACGTCGTGCTAAAACTAGGTTTAGTTGCTATTCCAGCGAAGACATTTATGCTTTGGTACATTCCATATCCCATTTCGTCCTATTTGGCAACACAAGATTGGCGCTCGATTATTCTAGCAATCGTGATTTTCGCGGTATCCTATCTGATTTACTTACCATTCTTTAAAGCGTACGACATGCAGGAACTACAAAATGAACAGCAATTGCAACAAAAATAAACAAGAAAGAGGTTATAACAATGGTGAATGAAAGCAAAGAATGGGTTGCGGATTCTCTAAATGAATTATCGATGACGATTATCTTGCATGCGGGAAACGCTAGAAAAAATGTAAGTGAAGCCTTGATAGCGTTAGAGCAGGAGGATTACAATCAATCGCAAAAATTTACTAGCAGAGGCAAAAACAGAAGTAGTGGTGGCTCATAAAATGCAAACATCGACATTGCAACAAGAAGCAGAAGGCAAGCAGATTCGTTATTCTATCTTGTTTAGCCATGCTCAAGATACATTGATGACTGTCCAAAGTGAGCTATTTATTGCAGACCATTTGGTAACACTTTTCAAAAAAATTAGTTTCTATGGAAGGAGCAAAATAATGACTACAAAAGGATTTCCCGATAGACTATTGTGGGGTGGCGCAGTTGCAGCGAATCAGTGCGAAGGCGGTTTTAGAGAGGGAGGAAAAGGACTGAGCGTCGCGGATGTACATCGATATAACCCTGATATGGACATCACAAAAGTAAGCCATGAATCGGAGATGACACTGGAACAGGTACAAAAAAGTATGCTAGATGAGGACGGATACTATCCGAAGCGCTACGGTATTGACTTTTTCCATACATATAAAGCGGATTTAGCGTTACTTGCTGAAATGGGATTTCAAAATTTTCGAACATCGATTGACTGGTCGCGAATTTTTCCAAACGGGAATGAAGAAGTACCGAACGAGGCGGGGCTACAATTTTATGATGCATTGTTTGATGAGTGTTTAAGGCTCGGTATGGAACCGATTATTACGATGTTGCATTATGAAACGCCGCTGGGAATTACGCTGAAATACGGCGGATGGCACAACCGTGATGTGATTGATTTATTTGCTAAATATGGTGAAGTCTTGCTAAGACGTTATCAAGGAAAAGTCAAGTATTGGATTGTGATTAATCAGATTAATTTGGTACACTATGAGTCCTTCAATTCTGTGGCGATTTGTGCAGACCAAGTGGAAAATCTGGAACAAGCGAAATTTCAAGCGATTCATAATCAATTCATTGCTAGTGCTAAAATTGTCGAAAAGGCGCGCGAAATCAGTGAAGACTTCCAAATTGGAACGATGCTTGCCGATTGTACATCCTACCCGTATTCTTGTGAACCAGAAGATGTGATTATGACGATGAGGCGCAACCGGATGCAGTATTATTTTTCAGATGTGCAGCTACGTGGCGAGTACCCAACATACATTACACGCTATTTTGATGACAATAATATCAAACTTAACATCCTACCAGAAGATATAGTGCTTTTAAAAGCTAACACGATGGATTTTTTAGCGTTATCTTACTACTATTCGCAAACTATTTCAGCGAAGAAAAACACGATGAATCCCGCTGACACAACGCCAAACCCTAATTTAAAAGCTAATCCTTGGGGCTGGTCTATCGATCCACTCGGTTTATACAATTGTCTAAATCAGTACTATGATCGCTATCAAGTGCCATTAATGATTGCTGAAAATGGCTTTGGTATGTACGATAAAATAGAAGAAAACGGAAAAATTTACGATGATTACCGTATTGCCTATCTATCTGCGCACATTGAGCAAATGCAAGAAGCGATGAGAGATGGCGTTGAAATTTTTGCCTACTGTGCTTGGGGGCCTATCGATATTGTCAGCTGTTCCTCCGCTGAAATGGAGAAACGTTATGGCTTTATTTATGTAGACCTAGATAATATGGGTGAAGGAACAGGTAAACGCATCAAGAAAAAAAAAAGTTTCGATTGGTATAAAGAAGTCATCGCGTCAAACGGATTGAAATTGTAATCATAGTAAAGCTGCCTACTAAAAGGTGGCTTTTACTGTATACAAGGAGGGGAAGTGACATGAAAGGAAAAACAGGAGACCGTCTTATTCAATACTTACTACATCAAAATGACTATAAACGAGCGGCAGTTCTCGCAAGCAAGCTCGATGTCACGGATCGGACGATACGCAAGCAAGTTGCACAAATCAACGAGCGGTACAGTAGGCAAGTTATTTTTTCAAGTGCCAAGGGATATAAATTAGATATCCCCGCCTACCAAAAAGAAGTCAGCGCTACAACAAATCAAGCACCGGAAACGAAAAGAGAACGATTGCACTTTTTAATTAACCGCTTGATGATTATGAAAAGCGCGGGGTTAGACATATATGAATTAAGCGATGAATTATTCCTCTCTGAAACGACTGTGCGCGCTGATATGCAAAATGTACGCCAATTTCTACAAGATTTCCAAATCACTTTGCAAAGCAGGGGTGATAAGTACAGTATAGCAGGTGATGAAGTAAGAAAACGCGAAGTTATGCGTTACCTTGCTATTGAAGAATCGAAAAACCCTATTAATCAGCGCCACAGTATTCAAGTTATCCTTGGCGATATTGCCATCCAGGACTTGCAAGGTATCATAACTAATACACTAGCGGGCCATAATTTTTTCATTAATGGTTATGAGATGGATAATGTCCTGCTTCATTTTGCTATTACCATTCAGCGAATTCGCGAGAACAACAGTATTACTAAAAATAACATGAAAAAAAAGGGTTACGAATATGCAAGAATACGCCATTACAACTAGCATCACCAAAAAGATAACTGCTCAATATGATATTCCATTTACCTTTTCAGAAATCTATTATCTTACCCTGTTACTTATCGGAAAAACAACGCTTGCTAATTACAATTCTCTGACATCAGGCGAACTTGAAATTTATATTGGAAAAGAGATTATTCAGCTGGTTGACCGTATTTTACAGAAAGTTAAAACGATGTATTTTATTGATATGAGAAAAGATGGATTCATCGTCAAATTTACCATTCACGTCCATAATCTGATTAATCGCGCAAACATCACTCACTTGGCTAAAAATCCGCTCAGTGAGGAAATCAAATCCTCCTACCCGCTTCTTTATGATATCTCCGTTTTCATTGCAAGCGAGATAGCGTCAGAAAAAAATATTATGATAAATGACGACGAAATAGCTTATATCGCACTGCATATAGGTTCTTTTATCGAATACGAAAACGGGCATCATGAGAAAGTGACTTGCCTCATTATTTGCCCGCAATACTACGATATCCACAAGTGTATTACCCAAAAAATCGAGCAGAAATTTGGTTCAGAGCTAACGATTATCATGGTGGAAACAGAAATTGACGGTAATTGGAAAAAACGAAAACCTGATCTTATCGTTACAACCACCTACATTACAAGCGAAACGACAGATTACATTGTTTATGTGCGCCCATTTTTAACCACGAGTGATCTCCACAATATTAGCAAAGAAATCAGTAACATAAAAAAGGCTAAAAAGCAGCAAACGATGTCGAGATACATCGAGCAGTTTTTCCATTCAGATTTATTTTTTAAAAACAAAGCAATACAAAACAAGTTCCAGACTATCGAGTTTCTAGCGCATCAACTAACAAAACAGGGATTCACAACATCTGATTTTGTCGAGGACGTCATTGAACGGGAATGTATGTCATCTACTGCTTTTAGCAATGGCGTAGCAGTTCCACATTCCATGACGATGAAAGCAATTCGAACAGGAGTAGCGATTTTAGTCGAGAAAAAAGCTGTACCCTGGGATAAAAAAAGCGTTCAAATCATTGTATTAATTGCAGTGAACGAGAAGGATAGCCCTATATTTGGCGATCTTTTCGAAAGCTTTATTAATGTACTGTCAGAGGAGGTGAACATCAAATTACTCGCGCAAACAGAGAGTCATTTGGCATTTCAAGAGATGTTACTACAGTTAATGGACGGTAGTGATTGAAATTGGTAAAGACTTAATGACACGAAACCAAAGCCAGGGATAAAAAATCAAAACTCAGATTTTTTATCCCTGGCTTTATTTACTTATTTAATCTCTAAATTTTTCGCTAGAGAATCGTGTAATTTCTGGCGTTCCGCATCAGATACGTTGTAATACCAAATACCATCCGTTTTGCCACCGTCACCAGCAACTGTCATGTTCTCCACGTTTTTACGTGCACCTAGATAGTTCTTAGCGATACGCGTCATATCTGTCATTGTTAAGTCGGTTTGCATGTTTTTACCGACAGCAGATAAGATATCATCGAATTTCCATAATGTTTGGGTTGTTGCAATTTTCTCGACAACGGCTTGAATCACTTGTTGTTGTCGCATTTGACGACCGAAGTCACCACGTGCATCGGTTTTACGAATCCGTGTGTAGGCCAAAGCATCTTCACCGTTTAGCTTCACTGTGCCTTTTTTGAACTCTTTATCTTTTAGGCTGATGTCCATATCATTATAAACCTCAACACCGCCAACAGCGTCAACCAAGTCTTTCAGACCTTCCATGTTCATCTTGATGTAATAGTTAATCGGGATACCATTTAAAAAGTGTGTCACCGTATCTTCTGCCATCTTCACACCACCATAAGCATAAGCGGCATTGATTTTGTTCGTGGAGTCGTGTCCAATAATCTCTGTACGGGTATCACGCGGGATACTTAACATTTGTGCCTTATTCGTTGTGCCGTTTACAGTTGCAACCATCGTTGTATCAGAACGACCAACGTCACCTTCACGTTCGTCGACACCTAGAATGAGAACAGAGAATGGATTGTTCCCATCAAGTTTTACAGGATTTGCCGTTCGTCCTTCAACTGGCGTATATATATCATCCATTGTGGACTTTGTTTGGTATACAGCATAGCCAACAAAGCCTCCTAAAACTAAAAATATACCTAAAATAGACCATAGAAAAATTTTAAGACCTGTCCGTTTTTTTCTTTTTTTGTAGCTGTGCGTTTCTCAGCGCGCATGTGCTTCTCAACCTCTCTAGTATAATTTCTCTCACCACCTATTTTACTACATACTGACAAATAAGTCACTGATAATTCCATTAGTTTTTGATTAGAAAAAGTCGAGTACCTAGTTTATAAATAGGTGATAAGTGACTAATTTGTGTAGCCTGAAGTAACTCTTTCACCAAAAAAGACAGTAGTACAATCTATTTAACTTTAGCTGCTTACAATAGAGGCTAGGGTTTTCATTGTTTTTTTTCAGGATTGTAGGTATACTGTAGAAGTGTGTATATCTACATAGAGGAGGCACGAGGAATTATGTTAACTGTTATTTTAATATGTTTTTTAGCCTCGCTGCTCTTAACCCCTGTAGTGAGACGAATTGTACTTAAATATGATATTACAGATAAACCAGATAAAAGAAGAATTAATACCGTGCCGATTCCAAGTTTGGGTGGTGTGGCTATTTTCATCGCATTTCTAATAGGGATGTTCCTATTACCGATTGATAGGACGCTTTTGTGGCCACTTGTGATTGGCGCAAGCGTGATTGCGTTGACGGGAATTCTTGACGATATTTTTGAATTAAAAGCACGGTATAAAATGATTGGTCAGATTCTTGCGGCTGTCATCATCGTATTTTGGGGTGGCGTTAACATCACATTTATCAATCTGCCTTTCGGTGGCGAGGTTTACTTTGGTTACTTGTCGATTCCGCTAACGATTATTTGGATTGTGGCGATTACGAACGCGATTAACTTGATTGATGGTTTAGATGGTTTGGCTGCTGGAGTTTCGACAATTGCGCTACTAACTATTATGGGCATGGCTTTTGTGATGGGTGATCCACTCGTTATTATGGTTACTGCGGTGCTGGCTGCCTCGACACTCGGCTTCTTACCATACAATTTCTACCCCGCTAAAATTTTCATGGGTGATACTGGGGCTTTATTTTTAGGATACATCATCGCG
The DNA here is from genome assembly GCF_000525975.1 of Listeria rocourtiae FSL F6-920. Lineage (GTDB taxonomy): Bacteria > Bacillota > Bacilli > Lactobacillales > Listeriaceae > Listeria_A > Listeria_A rocourtiae. The sequence goes on along the minus strand of NZ_AODK01000052.1, from coordinate 15,091 downwards.
ATTCTTTCGCTAATGGGCTTTAAAAATGTCACATTTATCTCGTTGATTGTGCCGGTTCTGATTTTAGGCGTACCAATTTTCGATACGATTTTGGCGATTATTAGACGGATTGTACACCGGACGCCGATTGCGATGGCGGATAAGTCACATCTACATCACAGTTTGATGAAGCTCGGTTTTACACATCGTCAAACGGTGATTCTGATTTATGCTATTTCGGCACTATTCTCGCTATTCGCGCTCATTTTCACGATGTCAACATTTTGGGGATCGTTCTTACTCATTTTGGTATTGCTTATCGTTGTCGAGTTTTTTGTGGAAGTTTTAGGTCTTGTTAGTCAGAATTACCGACCGATGATGCGGCTCTTACGGATTGAGCGTATAGAACGGGAAGAGGAGCAGGAATAATGAACGAATAGGAACTTATCCTAACTAGAGGATAGGTTCTTTCTTTGTATCTTGATGCCTTGTTTCATATATGTTAATCTATTCAAGTAGGTTTAAAAATCAAAGGAGAGATAAAATGAATATTATTGCCACGGCAGAGTCGGTTTTGCAAGCTGAATTATTGTTGGGCGCGGGGGTTGACACGCTATACGTCGGAGGAAGTCGTTTTGGACTGCGGATGCCGCAATCATTGACGCTTGCCGAAATTAGTGAAATAACTAACAAAGCGCACGAAGCAGGGAAAAAGGTCTTAGTGGCCGTGAATGCGCTTATGCATAATGAGCACTTGAAGGATTTACCCGCTTACTTACGTGAATTATCTAACATAAAAGTGGACGCGATTACGGTAGGCGATCCAGGCGTTGTTTTTATGTTGCATGAAATGGGATTGGATTTGCCGTTTATCTATGATGCGCAGACGTTTGTGACGAGCGCAGAGCAAGTGAATTTTTGGGTAGGGCAGGGAGCAGTTGGTGCTGTTATGGCTCGCGAGTTGACGTTGATTGAGCTTGAAGCGATTATGGCAAAGATGTCTGTGCCGATTGAGGTACAGGTATATGGTCCAACGTGTATTCATCAATCAAAACGGAAACTTGTAACAAATTACCAAAACATTGTGGAGATACAAGATGATACGTCGAAGGATCGCGGGCTTTATTTGCGTGAGCCTAATGATACGGATAGTCAGTTACCGATTTATGAGGATGAGAATGGGACGCATATTTTTTCAACGGAGGATTTGTCGCTGATGCCTTACTTGGAGCGTTTGTATAGTGCGGGACTTAGGACTTGGAAGCTGGATGGTGTCTTATTGCCAGGTGAAGATTTCGTTGCGATTGTGACGTTATTCATACAGGCGAAAGAGGCACTAGTTGCAGGTGATTTTATCGCGGAGACATTTGTGAATCGTTTAGCAAAATTGCAACCGGAGACGCGCGTACTAGGAACAGGATTCTTTTTGAAACAGCCAGATGAGGTAAAATAAGGAGGCTATAAAAATGACTGACAGAAAAAACTTGAAAAAGCCGGAAGTTTTAGCACCGGCGGGTAACTTAGAAAAATTAAAAATTGCGATTCGCTACGGTGCGGATGCTGTATATATTGGTGGACAGGCTTTTGGACTTCGTTCACGTGCTGGAAATTTTTCATATGATGAAATGCAAGAGGGCGTTGTGTTTGCACATGCGCGTGGTGCGAAAGTCTATGTGGCTGCTAATATGGTTGCACATGATGGAGATACAGAAGGGGCAGGTGAATTTTTCCGGACGTTGCGTGACATTGGGATTGATGCGGTCATCGTATCGGATCCCGCACTGATTAGTATTTGTTTTGCGGATGCGCCAGGTTTACCAGTTCATTTATCGACGCAAGCTTCGGCGACGAATTACAAGACGCTTGAATTTTGGAAACAGCAAGGTTTGGAGCGCGTGGTTTTGGCGCGTGAAGTAAGCATGCGTGAGATTCAGGAAATTGGTCAGAATACGGATGTCGAGATGGAAGCGTTCATTCACGGTGCGATGTGTATTTCGTATTCGGGGCGTTGTACGCTATCCAATCATATGGCGAATCGGGACGCGAATCGTGGTGGTTGTGCGCAGAGTTGTCGTTGGAAATATGATCTTTTTGAAATTGATAATGGCGTACCGCGCAACTTGGTGGATGAGGATGAAGAACCTTTTTCTATGAGTGCAGTAGACCTCTCAATGATTCGCTTTATTCCTGATATGGTTGAAGCGGGCGTTGATAGCCTCAAAATCGAAGGTCGCATGAAGTCGATTCATTATGTTTCAACAGTGGCTAGTGTATACCGGAAAGTTGTGGACGCATATTGTGCTGATCCTGATAATTTTGTTTTTGATCCAGCATGGGAAGCCGAACTTTGGAAGGTTGCACAACGCGAATTATCAACAGGCTTTTTCTATCAAGAGCCGACGGAAGACGAGCAATTATTCGGTAAAACGCGTAAAATTCCACAATACGCATTTGCTGCACAAGTTTTAGATTATGACTCAGCAACAAAAATCGCGACGTTGCAACAACGAAATAATTTTGGCGTAGGCGAAGAAATCGAGTTCTATGGTCCAGGAGAAGTTGGTTTTAAACAAGTTGTAAAAGACCTCTGGAACGAGCATGATGAGCCCATTGAACGCGCGCCAAACGCGATGATGACAGTAAAAATGACAGTAGATTATCCTGTAGAGGAATTTTACTTCATGCGCAAGAAGAAAGAAGAGCGCAAGGTAAAAAAAACGCATCAAAGTCTAATCCACAAAAATGATGATTTGACGCAAGAGCATCCTAGTTCACTGAATGATTGTGATTCATTGTAAACGCTGGTATAATGAAAACAAACGTGAAAAGGAGTTGTATGAACATGATAGGATGGATTATTGCTATCGCGGTTGTTGTTATACTTGTGTTGATTTACTTTGGCATGTATAACAGCCTTGTAAAATATCGCAACAGAGTAGAAGAAACGTGGGCACAAATTGATGTGCAATTGAAACGACGCTTCGATTTAATTCCCAATTTAATTGAAACGGTGAAAGGTTACGCAGCGCACGAGAAAGAAACGCTTGCAAAAGTGGTGGAGGCTCGTAATATGATGACACAAGCTCCAGCAGACAGCCGTGGCGAGCAAATGGAAGCAGACAATATGCTAACAGGAGCGCTTAAATCTGTATTTGCATTAGCTGAATCGTACCCAGACTTAAAAGCGAACACATCATTTATTGAGCTACAACACGAACTAGCAACAACAGAAAACAAAGTGGCTTATTCACGCCAGCTTTATAACACAACAGTAATGACTTACAACACAAAAATCGAGTCAGTTCCTTCTAATATCGTTGCCAAAATGGGAGGGTTCACGAAACGCGATATGCTTGCAACACCAGAAGAAGAGAAAGTGGTTCCAAAAGTTCAATTCTAAAACACTGAAAGGAAGAATGCGCCATGTTATTTGAACAAATAGCGGCAAATAAACGTAAGACAGTGTTCATTGTTTTAGGATTCTTCATTTTTGTGATGTTGGTCGGTTGCGCTATCGGGATTTTGGTCTACAATAATTATTTGAATGGTTTGATCATGGCGGCTGTGATAGGAGCTATTTATATCGCGATTATGATTTTTTCAAGTTCAAAGGTCGTTATGACGATGAACCGGGCGAAAGAAGTCACATCCAAAGATCAGGAGCCAGTACTTTGGGATACGGTTGAAAGTATGGCAATGGTTGCGGGAATCCCGATGCCAAAAGTATACATTGTGGAAGACCCTAGCCCAAACGCATTCGCAACTGGAATCTCACCCGAAAAAGGTGCGGTTGCTGTAACTCGAGGATTGTTAAATAAGCTGGAGCGTTATGAGCTAGAAGGCGTTATCGCGCATGAAGTGGCACATATTCGTAATTACGATATTCGTTTGTCTACGATTGCGATTGCTCTTGTTGCGGTCGTTGCGATCTTGTCAGATTTGGCGATGCGGATGCTTTTTTGGGGTAGTATTACAGGTGGAAATAACAACCGGAAAAGTAACGATAACAATGGTGGTGGCGGTGCGCAAGCTATCATTTACATTGTCGCGTTGGTCTTTGTTATTTTAGCACCGATTATTGCAACAGCCATTCAATTCGCGCTTAGCCGTAACCGAGAATATTTAGCGGATGCGACAGCCATCGAATTGACGAGGAATCCAACCGGTTTGGCTGATGCGTTGCGTAAAATTAGTGGCGATACCACAAAGATGAAACAACCGAGCGCAGCTTCTGAATCGATTTACTTCACAACACCATCAAAAGGTGAGAAGAAAACGAAAGAAAAAGCTGGATGGTTCGATTCCCACCCACCGATTTCAAGCCGAATAGAGCGTTTGGAGCATATGTAACACTTATATAAGTAGAGAAAACTAGGAGATGAGCCAGCAGTTAGTAATAACTAATTGTTTGCTAGTGCCTAGTTTTTTCGCATGTAATGTTTCAAAATATGTATAGAATGATATATTATCTCTTCGCTGATTTATATGGATTATGTCCAAACTTATTAGTGCTACACTAAGACGAATATGTAAAAGGATACTACTATCAAATTTATAGAATTTTGTACAAAAAAAGACCAGCTAGGGGAGGCTGGTCAGAAAAAGGAGTTTATCAAGGGGTAACACAATTAGAAAAAGGGGGGAAACTAATTGCTGTCCTTGCTTACACTATATATATTAAAGCAGTCGTATGAAATCCTAACGATATTTGGATAAAAGTTTGATTAGAAGTTATAGTAACAAAAAGAAAAATTTGGATAGGATTGGCATCAAGCGTTATAGCACATTTTAAGAAGAGTCTCTTTGCTTTAATTCAGGTACGAATCGATAAACCCCAGCCTCTTTTTTCTCTTTGTTTTCTAAGCGGTTTAAAATAATTTCAGCCACCTTTAGCCCCATTTTTTCTGTTGGCTGTGCAATCGTTGTTAAGCTTGGTTGATAAATATCCGCATAGGAAACGTCATCAATACCAATGACAGCCACATCTGTCGGGATTGTTAGTTTTTGAACTTTTAAAAAATGTAAAATTTCGCGTAAAACAAGATCATTTCCAGCGATAAGTGCATTAGGCTTTTCTTTTAATTGGAACATTTTTGTCAAGCCGGTTTGCAAAGTGTGCAGTTCACCCGAGTAGAGAAAATCTGTTTTAAAAGGTATACCACAGGCATTTAAGCTAGCCTTATAGCCTTCAATCCGTTCAATTCGAGGAGAAATAGCAGACTTTGTTGGTAGTGTAAACATAGCAATTTTACGATGACCACCAGTAACAAGTTTGGAAACTGCAAGTGAGGCTGCTGTATGGTTATCTAACAAAATTGTATCGACACAAAGCCCTTCAACAATGCGATCAATAAACACAACGGTTATTTCTTCTTCCACTACTTGCTGATAAATCGTTGCGTTTGTTTCAGTTGGAAAAATAATGAGCGCGTCCACTTTACGAGAAAGTAAGGCTCGAATATGATGCTCTTCTTTTTCTGGATTATCATCAGAATTACAAATAATTACATATATGTCTTGTTCCTCCAACGCATTTTCAATAATTCGAATCATTTCGGTTGAGAAAGCATGACGAATATTGGCCACCACAATGCCAACAAGGGTAGTTTTTTTTATTTTTTTAAATTGCGGGCAGATTCATTTGGATGGAAATTGAGTTCATGAATGATTTGCTCGATTTTTTCACGTGTACCTTGGCTCATATACTCATATCGTTTATTTAAATATTGTGAGACGGTGCTCTTTGAAATACCAGCTTTTTTTTGCTACGTCTTCAATTGTAATACTCTTTTTTTTCATAGCCTCTACTCCTTTCTTAGCTATTGCTCACTATTCATTAGTATACTTTGTTTTTCAGTAAAGTGCTATTGAATTGCTGTGTTTACGAAAAGGAATAATTGGGAAGAAAATGAAAAAATTTTTTCTATTTGTGTTGCATTAGCAAATATAATCTGGTAGAATCACTTAATAAACCGGTTTAGTAATGATGGAAAAGTGGGTGTTTGTTATTTTAGATGTTATTACATTAGGAGATGCGTTAATTTCGATGTATCCGATGAAGGAAGGAGCTTTACGTTTTTGCCCTCAATTTGAAAGAAAAGCTGGTGGCGCAGAATTAAATTTTGCTATTGGATGCGCTAGATTAGGTCTGAAACCAGGTTGGATTAGTAAACTGGGGAATGATGATTTTGGTCGTTATATCTTTTCTTTTGCTAGAGGAGAAGGTGTTGACGTGACGCATGTAGGATTTGTAAATAATTATTCGACTTCTGTTTATTTTCGTGAAGTGTTAACGGATGGTGCGAGTAAATCGTTCTACTATCGGGAAAACTCTCCAACCGAAGCTTTGTCAGAGGCTAATTTTGAAAGCGCTTATTTTAAAGAGGCAAAAGTGTTTCATGTAACTGGCGTGTTTCCATCAATTCATCGTCGCAATCAGGAGCTCGTTCAACATGCGATTCAACTAGCAAAAAATAATGGTTTACTTATTTCATTCGATCCAAACATTCGACTGAAAATGTGGACGATGGAGGAAGCAAAGTCATTTACTGAATCGATTTTGCCAGATGTTGATATTTTGTTAGCGGGTGAAGAAGAGGCAGAGATGTTACTAGGTAAAATGCCTGTGTATGATTATATAGCAAAGTTTCATCAGTACGGTGTGAAACAAGTCGTCATTAAGAGAAGTGCAGAAGGTGCGGTTGGATCGGATCAGCAAACGATTTTTGATGCGGCACCGTTCAAGCCAAGAGCGGTAGTCGATACGGTAGGTGCGGGTGATGGATTTGATGCCGGATTTATTTCAGCGCTATTAAAAGGTCGGTCTTTTGAACAGGCGTTACGTTTCGCTAATGCAGTAGGATCGATGGTTGTTAGTGTGAAGGGGGATAACGAGGGATTACCGTATTATGAAGAAGTGCAAGCTGTTTTAGGAGAATTAGAATTGGTAGATCGCTAGATGCAAACTAAATAGGGGGAATCAGTATGTCAGAAGTGCAAGCTCGTTTAGTACGTGAAAAAATTGTCGCTGTTGTTAGGACAGATAGTTTTGAAGAGGCCAAGCAAATTAGTATGGCAATGATTGAAGTTGGGATTACAATGATTGAGATTACGATGACGGTACCAGAAGCACCGATACTTATTGAGTTGCTAAAAAATCAATATCAAACGGATGTGCTCGTAGGTGCCGGTACAGTGGCTACGAAAGAAGAAGCGACAGAATGCTTTAATCATCGAGCAGATTTCCTTGTTTCCCCATATTTGATTGAAGAAGTTGCTCAGGCTGGCGAGACATTGGGAATCCCTGTTTTTTCAGGGGCAATGTCAATGAAGGAAGTCGCAGCTACACAAAAATACCCAAATAGCTTAGTGAAAATATTCCCTGCTAATATCGTTGGAGCGCCATTTTTGAAAGCGGTTAAATCGGTTATACCTACGGTGCAGTTAATGCCAACTGGTGGCGTGAATGAAAAAAATATCGTTGATTGGTTTAAAGCAGGAGCAGATTGCGTCGGTATAGGCAGTGACTTAGTACGTATTTACCGAAAAGATGGTGTCACAGGTCTTAAGGAGTACGGTCAGCAGCTTCAAGAAATTTTGGCTAGCACAGTACAGGAGTAAGCAATAGAAAGGTGTGAATAATTTGTCTATAAAAACTAGTTATTTATTTCAGTTAACAGAGGAGAAAAATAATTGCCTTGTATTTAAGTTGCACGAAGCAAACATATATGCACGAATCTACGTCTTAGAGACTGATATCGTACGAGTGTTTATGACGAGCGGTGAACAACCAAAAATAGATAAAACATGGCTCGTTGCACCAGGCTTGGAAGATATCCCGTTTACTGGGCGAAATCGCCACGACACAAGCTTATTTTCTTTACCAGCCTATAAAACAGAGCAAGATGCGAGTCGATTTTATATTGAAACAACTAAAATGAAAGTAGCGATTCGTTTGGATGGCTTTCAAATAACGTGGTATGCGCGTGATGAGCAGAGTAGTGAGTTGGTGCAGTTTGCTAAAGATCGGTCAACACAAGCGTATAACTTTGATGGTTCGCTGGGTGAAGGTGTATATCATTATTTAGAGCGAGATCGTCGGGAGCAATATTACGGTTTAGGAGAAAAAAAGTGGAGAAATGAATCGGCACGGACGGCGCTACCGGATGCATAGTTTAGATCCAATGGGCTATGATGCGGAAACGACAGATCCACTTTATAAGCATATTCCTTATTATTTGACGTACCAACCAGAGACGAAGCTTTCCTTTGGGATTTTTTATGACAATATGTCGCAATCTGTGTTTGATATGGGGAATGAAATGGATAATTATCATGGGTTGTATCGTTATTTTCAGGCGATTGACGGTGACCTAGATTACTATATTGTCCTTGGACCAGAAATGAAACAAGTCGTTGAACGAATTTCTTGGTTAACAGGTCAAACCATTTTTGCGCCCAAATGGAGCCTCGGATATTCTGGCTCAACTATGTCATATACAGATGCCCCCGATGCGCAAGTACAGTTACATAAGTTTCTTGCGTTATGTGAAGAACACGATATTATTTGTGATTCGTTCCAACTATCATCAGGCTATACATCGATTGAAGATAAGCGCTATGTTTTTCATTGGAATAAAGAGAAGTTCCCAAACCCAGAGCAGCTTTTTAAAAAATTCCATGATCAAGGTGTTCGACTTTGTGCGAATATCAAACCATGCTTGTTGACGGATCATCCAAAATATAAAGAATTAGCGGATGCGAACATGTTTATCCAAAACCCGGCAGGAACGGAAGAAGAGCGAGCTCAATTTTGGGATGAGACTGGTGCCTACTTAGATTTTACGAATGAAAAGACGATTAAATGGTGGAAAGAACAAGTCACCGAACAACTTTTAAACCGACATATTGATTCGACTTGGAATGATAATAATGAGTTTGAGATTTGGACTAGAGATGCGAAGTGTCATGGCTTTGGAACGATAGTTGATTTTGAAAAGCTTCGAGCGATTCAGCCACTTTTAATGATGAAGGCGTCCTACGAAGCGCAGAAAGAGTATGCGCCTAATATACGACCGTACCTCATTTCTCGTTCTGGTTGTCCCGGAATGCAACGCTACGTACAGACATGGTCAGGCGATAATTATACTGAATGGAAAGCGCTTAAATACAATATCAAAATGGGATTAGGTCTCAGTTTATCTGGTATCTATAATATCGGTCATGATGTTGGCGGTTTTGCAGGGCCGGCACCAGAACCAGAATTATTCGTTCGCTGGGTGCAAAATGGGATATTCCACCCACGTTTCACCATTCATTCTTGGAACTCCGATCAAACGGTCAATGTGCCTTGGATGTATCCAGAAGTAGCAGAAGATATAAAAAATCTCATCAAGTTTCGCTACCAGTTGACACCGTATTTATACAATGCACTGTATGAAGCACATGCGTATTACCGCCCGGTCATCCGTCCTGTATTCTATGAATTTAGTGGGGACGAGCGGACATTCGAACCAAGTGATGATTTTATGCTTGGTGATGCGATGCTGGTTGCCTCTGTTGTAGAAAAGGGCGCGACAACAAGGCAAGTTTATTTACCGGCATTTGTCGATGGTTGGTACGATTATCACGAGGAAAACTGGTATGAGGGCGGTCAAACTATTACTGTACCAGCACCTTTTGATAAGCCGCCTTTGCTCATAAAAGCTGGTAGTATGATTCCGACGAATGATGATCAAGTAACGTTTGCGGTAAGAAAAGAATCAAGAGGGATAAAACTGTTTCCACACGCAATGGAGGGACAAAGTGAGTACACACTGTTTGAAGATGATGGCGTTTCGATCATAGGTGATACGACATTTACCAAAATTCATTTGAAAATGACAACCACTGCGACGCAAATCGATGTACACGTGACGAAAACAGGCGCCTACCAACTACCATATGAGCAAATTCACTTTTATGCACCGAGGAATGAAACGAGAAAGCTTCTCATTAATGGAAAAGAACTGGAATCACAAGAAAATTGTTTTTCCTTTGCAGTATCAGAATGTGAGGCAGATGCATGATGCATTTTATGAATAAGGATTTCTTATTAAATTCAGATAGCGCTAAAATTTTATACCATGACTACGCGAAAAATATGCCCATTTATGATTACCACTGTCATCTGAGTCCCAAAGAAATTGCGGAAGACAAACCGTTTGATAATATTACACAAATTTGGTTAGCAGGCGACCATTACAAATGGCGGGCGATGCGTAGCTTTGGTGTTGATGAAAGGTTGATTACAGGTAATGCGAGTGACAAGGAGAAGTTTCAGGCGTGGATTGAAACATTGCCACATACGATGGGGAACCCGTTGTATCACTGGTCACACATGGAATTAAAGCATTATTTCAATTTTGACGGTGTTGTTCAGGGGACCGACTGGGAGCTTTTATGGAATCACTGTCAAGAGCAGCTACAGTCCGAGGAACTTCGTCCACAAAGTATTATTCATCGAAGTCACGTCAAAGTGATTTGTACCACGGATGATCCGGTTGATTCGCTAAAATACCATAAGCAAATTGCCGCTAACAAAGCGTTCGAAGTAAAAGTCTTACCAACATTTCGTCCAGACCGAGCTTTGGAAATTAACAACCCGGTATTTCGAGTGTTTGTAGCAAAGCTTAGCGAAGTATCTGGCGGGAATATAACGCAGTTTCAAGAATTTTTACAGGCGCTAGAGGGGCGGATCAGCCATTTTCATGAAGCTGGTTGTCGCGTTGCAGATCACGGCTTCGAATTCCTATTTTGCGAAACTGTTACTTTGGAAGAGGCGAGCCAGTTGTTTACAAAAGCTTGCAATGGCATTCTATTAAATTTGCTAGAAGAAAAGCAATATAAGACGTTCCTACTGCAATATTTAGCGGAACAATATAGTAAGCTAGGCTGGGTGATGCAATGGCACATTGGGGCGATTCGTAACAATAATACGAAAAGGTTTAATGAACTAGGCTCGGATAGTGGTTTTGACTCGATTAATGATTTTTCACTAGCCAAGCCACTGAATCAGCTTCTAAACAGTTTAGAGATGAAGAATTGCTTGCCTAAAACGATTATCTACACACTAAATCCAGTGCATAATGATTTAATAGCCAGTACGATTGGGAATTTTCAAGCAAGCGGACATAGAGGGAAAATACAATTTGGCTCTGGTTGGTGGTATAACGATAAAAAAACAGGGATGATACAGCAGATGACATCCTTAGCAGAAGCTGGATTAATCAGTACATTTGTAGGTATGTTGACGGATTCACGAAGTTTTCTATCCTATACGAGACATGATTATTTCAGGCGGGTACTCTGTCAGCTGATTGGCGACTGGATTGAAGCTGGCGAAGTACCAAGAGATTACGCGTTTATTGGTCAAATGGTACAAGATATTTCGTACAATAACGCGAAAAATTATTTTCCAATAGAATAGGAGTCGAATAATAAGATGGAAATGTCATTTCGATGGTATGGAGAAAGCGATCCAATTTCACTTGATTATATAAGACAAATACCAGGTATGAAAGGAATTGTGTCTGCGATTTACGACGTGCCAGTTGGTGAAGTTTGGCCTGTTGAAAAAATTCAGAAATTAGTAAACCAAATAAAGTGTAAAGGCCTTGTGCTATCGGTAATTGAAAGCGTGCCAGTGCATGAGCATATTAAGTTAGGTCTGCCTACAAGAGAGCGATACATTGAAAATTACCAACAAACGATTCGTAACTTAGCAAGTTGCGGCATTCAAACGATTTGTTACAATTTCATGCCGGTATTTGATTGGACAAGGTCTTCCTTAAATCATGAATTACCGGACGGATCAACATGTCTGAGCTATGAAAAAGCAATCGTCGAAAAAAATGGACCCACTTCAAGGCGAGCTGAGTTTGCCAGGATGGGATGAAAGTTATCGTAAAGAAGAATTGGAAGTGTTGTTTAACCATTACGCTTCGGTAGATGAGGAGCAACTATGGGAAAATCTAACTTACTTTATCAAAAAAAATTATTCCTGTTGCCGAAGAAGAAGATGTAAAAATGGCGATACATCCAGATGATCCACCGTGGTCGATTTTCGGTCTGCCTCGGATTATCACCAATAAAGAAAATTTGATGCGTTTCTTAAATATCATTGACAGCGCTCACAATGGACTTTGTTTTTGCACAGGTTCTCTAGGAGCAAGTGCAAAAAATGACTTACCAGAAATGATTCGCTATTTTGGGAAGAAGCAGCGAATTAATTTTATGCATGCTCGAAATATTAAGAGAACTGGTGACCAAGACTTCCATGAATCCGCACATATGTCTGCATATGGCTCTATCGATATGTATGAAATTATGAACGCACTGGCGGATGTTAATTTTTCAGGGCCAATTCGTCCAGACCACGGCCGAATGATTTGGGGAGAAACTGGAAAACCGGGCTATGGATTATATGATCGCGCATTGGGAGCTGTTTATCTAGGTGGTTTATGGGAAGCTGTGCAAAAAAAGAATAATTCCATTTCCAAAATCTTGACACATACGGAGGCATAAAATGAGCCGAGCAAACTTAAAAAATAAAGTAGTTATTATTACTGGAGGATCAGGTGTCTTAGGAGCTTCTTTTTCGAAACGAATGGCAGCGTGCGGAGCAAAAGTTGTGATTCTCTGTCGTGATTTGGCAAAGGGGGAGGCTTTAAGCAAAGAAATCCAATTAGACGGTGGACAAGCGATGTGTTTAGTAGCTGATGTTCTGCAACGAGCGAGTCTAGAGGATGCACATCAAAAAGTACTAGCAACATTCGGACCATGCGATATTTTAATTAATGGCGCAGGTGGCAACCACCCAGATGGTACAACTTCCAAAGAGTATTTTGTTGCAGAAGATTTGGGTAATCCAGATTTAAATACATTCTTTGATTTGAAAGAAGCAGGTATTGAGTCGGTACTTCATTTAAATTATATGGGGACATTGTTACCGACACAAGTTTTTGCCAAAGATATGATTGGTAAATCTGGTTGTTCAATCATCAATATTTCTTCCATGAACGCCGACAGACCATTAACGAAAATTCCTGCTTATAGTGGCGCCAAAGCAGCAATCAGCAATTTCACAAAATGGTTAGCAGTTTATATGTCAAAAATGGGTGTTCGTGTCAATGCTATTTCTCCAGGTTTCTTCTTAACAGCACAAAATGAGAGGTTGCTTATCGCTGAGGATGGGAAGCTAACGGAGCGAGCGGAAAAAATTATTAGTCATACACCGCTGGAACGTTTTGGGGAGCCAGAGGAACTTTTAGGGACATTGGAGTTCTTAGCCAGTGAGGAAGCTTCTGGGTTTATAACGGGCATTGTTATTCCAGTTGATGGTGGATTTTCAGCATATTCTGGCGTCTAAAGAATAATTCAAAATGAAGGGGAGTTACGAGCATGATAAGTAGAACAAAAAATCCTAAAATAGGCTTTAAAACCGTCCTGTCCTATGGAGCTGGGGATGTATTTGGGGGCGGAGCGTTTGCTATCGCTGGTTTGTGGTTAATCTTTTTCTATACGAATATTGCTGGCTTGACGCCTGTAGAAGCGACATCGATTGTAGCTATTGGTCGCTTTGTTGATGCTTTTTTTGATCCGTTGATGGGCTACATTACAGATAACTTTTATAAAACGAAATTAGGAAGACGATTCGGTAGACGAGGATTTTTCTTCTTACTCGGTATGCCGTTATCACTAACCTATGCACTCATGTGGACAGTCGGATTCGGTGGCTATTGGTATTATCTACTTACTTACGTGATGTTTGGGTTTGTATTCTCACTAATCACAGTTCCATACGAAACATTACCTGCTGAGATGACGAGAGACTTTAATACACGTTCGAAACTAACGACAGTTCGTTTACTATTTTCACAAGGCGCGACCTTCTTAGCTTCATGGTTACCAGGTGTGTTAATCCAAATTTACGGAGATGATTCCCCAACGTCATTCCTATTAATGGGTGTTTGCTTCTCTATTATTTACGCGATTATTATGTTTTGCTTGTACAAGTTCACTTGGGAGCAGCCTGTTGTAGTGAGCGAGCAGGAGCAGAGTTCATTTAGAAGTGATATGAGATATCTGTTTAAAGAATTGATTTCTACGTTTAGGGTGAAGACATTTCGACTGCACGTCCTGATGTACACCGGAGCCTTTCTTGCGCAAGATATTTTGGTGCGACATTTGCTTTTTTCATTACATTTGCGATTGGTCAAGATGCGGTATTGGCGTCGAAACTTTTGAGTACAATGGCTGTTGTGCAAATCATATTTGTACCAATTTTTGCTTGGTTCTGTATTAAGTTTGGAAACGGAGCTGCGTATAAAATTGCTTTAACAGCAGTTATTGGTGGGATATTAGGATTCGTTGCGATTTACTACTTTGTTGTTGCTCAAGTTTTGCTAATGCTTTATCTTGTATCTATTCTCATGGGAATTGGTCGAAGCGGCACATTCTACGTACCTTGGAATATTTATAGCTTTGTGGCTGATGTTGACCAGATGCTGACTGGTAAAAGAAGAGAAGGCATATTTGCAGGAGTGATGACATTTACGCGGAAATTCGTGCAATCTGTAGCTATTCTTTTAGTAGGAGCCTTTTTAGAAAGCTTTGGTTTTATTTCTAAGCAAACTGTTCAATCAAGTAGTGCGGTTAATGGGATCATTATCGTATTTGGGATTGGTACGATTGTTTTCGTGCTCCTAGGCTTACTCATTTCAACCAAGTTTAAATTAACGAGAGCAAATCATAAAATTTTGTTAAATGAAATTACACGTTTGCAAGAAGGCGGTTCAATGGATACCGTTGATTCACATACAAAAGAGGTAGTAGAAGAATTGACAGGATGGAAATATGAGCAAAACTGGGGGAATAATCAAGTTGTCCCTGCTAGAGAAAAAACTGTTTAGATTGTTGAGGCCGGGACAAAACTCATTTTCATGCAAAATAAGCAAGATATCACAAATCCTTTTTTTCGAGTAGGATGTGAATCTTGCTTAACACAAATCGAGCGAAAGCGTTTGTATTCAGGGGATTTGGTGGAAGCCGGAAGCGGAGCATACGACTGTAT
>NZ_AODK01000051.1 GCF_000525975.1 Listeria rocourtiae FSL F6-920 | reverse complement strand
CTCGAAAACTTCACGCCCTCCATAAAAAGCAAGAGCGGCTTTTTACTGCGGCCGCTCCAGTTTTTGTCGGAGCTGAACGGGCCGTTTCAGCTTTTCATGAGATCCAGCTTCAGAAGCCAGCCTCTCGGAAATTTCGGTGCCTCCATAAAAACCAGAAGAAGGTTTTTACTGCGCCCCCTAACAATTTCTGTCGAGGCTAACGGGCTTCTTCAGCTTTTCAATTAAAGACCCAATCACACAACTCTGCATACTTCTGAAAATACTTCGGAATTTCATCTTCCCTCAGCCCTTCATACATATTCCCCACAATACTTTCGTTATACCACTTCTGAGCTTCATAATCACGTTTAAAATAGCCCCAAACCCTATCTCCTTCAGAACTAAGCGCGTATTTAACAGACTGTAAATTATCGAGCTTATCCGCGACAATAATCGCTTTTTGCTCCAGTGTTCCCGTGCGCACTACCTCAATTGTATGGCTTTTTCGTGCCTCCCAAGGCTGCAATTTATCCTCGGTATGTGAAGCCACAAGTTCTGCAACTTCATCGCCAAAATCAGCTCGAATCTCGTCCAGCGTTACTGGTGTATCTTCCACCACATCATGCAAAAATCCCGCGGCAACAACTTCATCACGAAATCCCGCATCGCGCAACAAATGAGCCACATTCCGCGGATGTGAAAAATAGGGCTCTCCTGTTATTTTACGACGCTGCATCTGATGCGCCTGTTCTGCAAAATCACTCGCTCGCTGATACATCTGATTCATTTCCTTTCTCCCGCAAATTTTATAAAAGGGACCTTGGAAATAACCAAAGCCCCATTCTGAGTGTTTTACTCTAAAAATACAACGTTTGTCGTCACGCGCTGTGATGAATTTGCCTATTCCCCAGCTCTTGTAACGGCCGATTCGTGTCCTCGATGATTTCTTGAAAAGCTGTAAAATCTTCCTCAGCTATGCTTGTTGCGTCTCTCAGAACAATCCATGTCACCCCTTCAAATGTCGGCGGCGTCGTAAGTGATCCTTGATACGTGAAGTAAGCCTTACTTTCCGGTAAAAATCCGCTGACATCTAGCAAAAGCTCTTTTTCAATACCGAAATCAGCAAATACCTCCGGAAAAATTGATGCTAGTTCACCAAAATCACTACCTTCTAATTCCTGCTCCATCCAAATGCCCAAAACAAGTCGTTCACCTGCTTCATTCATATGCACTAAATGCCATTCCATTGAAAAATAATGCTCATTCAGCGTGTGTTCACTTGGAATATGACCGTGAAAGGCAACCAGATTATATCTCGTCCCATTATAGGTCAAACCTTGTTCCTTACTCTCAGGAAAAAGATGTACCGAGTTCTCTACACGTCTTACTGTGTATTTCGTTTCCTTGTAATCCAGGTCTAACGGCGAGGCCTCTTGTACTTCCATTACTTTTTCCATATGAATATCAATTGGTGACTGATTCTTTCCTGAATTAGCGATTGCGTACTCATCACAAATGTGTCCCCAAAAATTCGGTCCCTTTTCCCCTTTGTAGGACCATTTCACAAGTGGCTCTGTCATGCATCATTCCTCTTTTCATAAAAAATTGCGCTCTATTTTGCCATCCTTATTATGTGAATATTTCGTGAATAGTTCTTCAAGTTATTTTTTTGTGTTCTTTTTATTATACTGAAAATCTATCAGATTGCCAGTATGTTTTCTCGAAACTAGAAAATTATTTTTACATAAAAGGCAAATTCTAAGTCATTTAGCTGTTTTCTGGCTATAAAAAAGAAGATTGCCAAAATCAGCAATCTCCATAACTACTTAAAAATAATCCGAAAAATATGGCGTCTCATTAGGAATCATTTTTTCCAACTGCTTCATAACAGCATCGCTCACCATTAATCGACCATTTCTACGCAAATATTTCGGGCGTTTATAGCCAAAAAACATCGTTGTTAAAGTCTGAATATCAATCTCAACCGCTTCACCGCGGGCCTCTTTTATGATTTCAAATTCCCCATTCTCATCCCAATGAAAAGCAAGTATGCCTTCATTCCAGTCTAGCAAACTATCTGTCACCACAAAATGAAAATCAGCTTTCAGTTCCGCAAATGGATATTTCTTAAAAAAGCCCTCTACATCCACAATCCGCGCCATATAATACGGATGAATCGTCTCCGTAATATCGCTATCCTCCATCAGAAAAGCAATCGGCTCATTCGTATACATTTTCCCCTTCACATGTGTCACCATCGAAAAATGGGCACTAATGAAATTCCACAATCCATGTCGCGCCTCTTGCGTCAAGTAAACCATTTCCTTCATATGAAAAATATCATCTGCAATCCAATAATACATAAATCCTTGAGGCTCATTCGCCTCGTCATAATACACAGCCGCAATCATTTCTTCTCGTTCCCAGCGCCAGTATTCTTCCCAAGCCAACGAATCACGAATCATCGCTACATGCTGATTTTTGGCAAAACGATCGTACGTTCTCAGGACATCCTCATGCTCAATATCAAGCCGTTCCACCATTCCCTTCACAGGAACATTCTCTGGAAGCTGCGTATCCTTTATCGAAAATGTCATCACATCCGAAATAATCTCCCAGCCCTTACGACGATAATACGGCACAGAATAAGGATATAGATACGAAATCGTCTGTTCACGTTCACGCATCGCCTTCAAACTTTCGCGCATCAAACGGTGCATCAAGCCAAAGTTCGCATATTCAGGATATGTCCCAACCCCAGTCACACCACCCATTTTATATATTTCACCAAAAATATTCACATGCATCGGGTAAACAGC
The DNA here is from genome assembly GCF_000525975.1 of Listeria rocourtiae FSL F6-920. GTDB lineage: Bacteria > Bacillota > Bacilli > Lactobacillales > Listeriaceae > Listeria_A > Listeria_A rocourtiae. The sequence continues at coordinate 18,276 of NZ_AODK01000051.1, read as the reverse complement.
CATCTGCGAAATTAATTTATCCCCATCAAACCAACCAATTACATCCGCTTTCCGAAGAACCGGACGCTTGGCTTGCTCAATCTCATCCTCTGCCCATCCAACCTCATGAAGCTCTTGATTCGTCACTTGAAACACGTAACGCAACAAATCATTGAATTGCCTCAGATGCTCCATTTTTAGCGTTTTCATCTCTAATCGATCTTGGACATTTCGCTGTCCCATATTTTCTACCTCTCTCCTAAAAACTTAGCCACTCTACCTCTCTATTGTACATTGAAATCATATCCTTGCGCAATTCCTTTACTTACGTTTAGCCGCAACTTCTTGGTAACGTTTCTCTAGCACTTCCCTTTTCGCGGCAGTCAACCTTGGTTCCATTAATTTCGCCGCAATCGCTGACATCTCCATTTCAAGCAGCAACTTATCTTCCTCAACCCGCGATTCCAATGTTTTTTTTCGCATCTTCCCAGTCCGAATAAGTCCCCTCAAACAGCCGCAACTGTGCATCTTCTAAAACTAACAATGATGTTGCAACCTTCCTTACAAAAGTTCGGTCATGCGAGACAAATAAAACTGTCCCAGAATAGCCACTAATCAACGTTTCCAGCGCCTTCATCGCATGTATATCCAAATAATTCGTCGGCTCATCCAAAATCAGCACATTCGCATCACTCAGCAAAATCATTGCTAAAGCCAACTTCACACGCTCCCCACCAGATAACACCGTTGTGTTCTTTGCCAAATCAGCAGCCACGAATTGCAAACTACCAAGGCAATCCCGATTCATCTGGTCATCGTGAATACTAACTGCTTGGATATTCTCCCATAATGTCTTTGCCAAATCCAGTTGCCTTAGCTGCTGATCAAAATAAGCAATTTTCACGTTGTCTCCGAGTTTAACCGCCTCATTCGCGCCTATAATTTGACGCAAAAAAGTTGTTTTTCCACTCGCATTTTTCCCAATGATTGCGACTTTCTTGCCACTTTTCAAACTAAATCTAGCATTCGAAAAGAGTACGCGTTGTCGGGTAGTTGCACTTAAACCATTAACACGAATTACCGTATTTCCTTGCTTAATCTGATTCTGTTCAGGAAGCGTAATCTTAATCTCCTTTTGCTGAAAAGGTTTGTCGACTTTCTCCAGCCGATCTATCCGTTGCTCTATAGCCTTGATTGTTTTATGCTGCTTCTTTTCTTGCACGCCTTTTCCAGGTTTTGCAGCTCGAATTTGCCTTGATGAAAAGCGCTTATTTGGTTTGCGAAGTCCTTGCGCCACCTGCTCATGATATTGTTGCGAATCTTCCAATTGCCGCTTTTTAGCCTGGTACTGCTCATACCCTGCCTCTTCCTTATCACGTTCTGCCTGTTTTGCTACTTCATAGGCACTATAGTTACCCGGATAAACCGTTATACGCGCCTGATCCAGTTCCCAAATCGTCGTACAGACCGCATCCAAAAACGTCCGATCATGCGAGATAACAAATAACGTACCTGCATACCGCTTCCACTGGCGCTCCAAATGTTTCACGCTATCAACATCCAAATTAGATGTCGGTTCATCCGCAAAAAGCAAATTCGGTTGTTCCGCCAAAATCCGTTGCACAGCTTTCCTCGTTTTTTCACCACCAGAAAGTTTCGCATCTTCTGGCAAAATTTGCGGCAAATAACCTGCCGTTCCATTTCGCGTCACAACTCCTTGGTCTGGCATCGTGACACCTGCCATAATCTCAAGCAAAGTCGTTTTGCCAAGGCCATTCCGACCAACAATACCAACCCGCTCACCTCGATTTGCCATCAGATGTGGAATTTCAAATAAAACCCGATCCGCAATCTCTTTTCTTATATTGTTTATCTCTATTGCTAACATAAAAAAACCTCCTATTTCTAGAATAGGAAGTCAGAAAACAAGCCTGCCAGCATTCCGCCAACACACAACCTGTCTTTATTCGCTCTGCATCTTTTTGAGCATAGCAATCCCATCCTAGAAAATTTCGTTCCGCAAATAAACCGGCCTCAAGTCCAATCTATTACACGCTTATTCGAATTCTCTTAAAAAATAGGATTACATTTTCATCGGCTCAAAAGACACCCCTTTACATTTGTTGCCTCCATCATAACGCATTTTTTTTCTAGCCGTCAACCTTCCACCGTTTATCAGCTCGCTTATTAGGACGATACTTAAAAATTCAACTGATCATTCTTCTATTGGAATTTTGGCTTCGAATTCCTTTTCTTTTGGTGCGGTTTTCTTTTTGTAAGCTAAGTAGTAAAATAGCGATACAAACACTGCGCCACCGACCACATTACCTAAATATACTGGAATGATATTATTGATAAACTGGCCCCATGAATAGCTTCCCGCAAAAATGGCTGCTGGAATAATAAACATGTTGGCGACAACGTGCTGAAAACCAATTGCAACAAACGCCATAACAGGAAACCAGATCCCGATAATTTTGCCTGTGAAGTCTTTCGCTGCGTAGCAAAGCCATACTGCGATACTAACAAACCAGTTACAACCAATTCCTGACACAAAAGCAACCCAGAATGGCTCTTTAATCTTCGCACCAGCAGTGGCAACAGTTTTTGCAAGGAAATCGCCTTCTGTGAGTCCAACAAAATGGCCAAAGAAAAAGGCAACTGCAATTGCTCCAACAAAATTCATTATTGTTACAATTGTCCAATTTCGTAGTAACTGCTTCATTGAAATTTTGCGATCGAACCATGCAAGTGCAACAACCATCATATTCCCTGTAATCAATTCGCCACCACCTAGCAAAATACAAACAAGCCCTACTGGAAACAGACTCGCTCCAATAAACGTCGCAAAACTTCCCCATTCATGTGGCATCGTCCCAACTGCGCGAATATAAAGCAAAAAACCTAGCGAAATAAAAGCACCACCTAAAAAACCTAAAATAATAAGTGCTGAAGTGGAAGAACTGGCCTTCGCTACTCCTTTTTTAATCGTTTCATCTACTGTCTCTTGTGGTGTGAAATATGCAGCCACAAAAATCCCCTCTTTCCTGCTCATATCTGTTTTATTTATATTTGATCTTGGACTCGCCACACCTAGAATATGTTTGGTATATCACAATGATACGCCAAAAAGAGCCTTACATTCCTTGATTTGTGGTAAACCAAGCATTTGTAATCGGTTACTTTTGTATTATGTAAAACCAAATAAACAACTTCCTAAAAAGCCGTCTATTTGGTTTCATATATTAACCAAGATGCTTTACAATCGGAATCATAATATGAAACCCTTGTTGATTTCTCGGCAAATCGATTTCGCTATCATACACTTCGATTTTGAACGGTAATTCATCAAAAACAGGATACTCTACTGTAATATATGGTCGATAATCGCGAGCTGCGATGCGTTCTGCGACTTCTTTATATGTTTCATTAATATCTGTACCCGCAACATGATCACACACAAAGTACGTATGTGCTGGAATTTCAATCCATTCCATATCATCTGGTACATTTTCTGGCTTCCAGTTGGCCTTCACAGCCGAATAATACGTGAAGCCGTCTTCTAAATTATGCACGGACATTCCAAGCAACGTCTTATCGTGCTTTAGACTTTCTTGGGACTCTGCCCAGCTTTGTATTCTCTTGATTGTTTTATGCACCTCACCATGAAACGCTTCCTCGAAAGTGCCTTTCCAAACAAAAGCAAGCGCAGTAAATCCTTCATGTTCTTCAAAACGTGCAGCTGATAATGCCATTTTAATCAACTCCTTCATGGGATTTCATTGCTTCTTCTAATCACGTAAATCATACCACAAAACGTAAAAATAATCCCATAATAAGTATGAATAAAATGACAATTTCGTTTTACCAAGAAATTGGTGTTTTCCCCACCGCCTCTAAATAAGCGTTAATTTGGCTATATGGCTTACTTCCAAAAAAACCATTGTAAGCTGATAATGGACTCGGATGTACAGCTGTAATCACTTTATGCTGTGGATTTGTAATAAACACCGACTTCTTTTTCGCGTCTGCCCCCCAAAGCACAAAAACCACCTGATCCTCTTTTTCATTTAGTAGTCTGATAATGGTATCGGTGAATGGCTCCCATCCTTTTTTACGATGTGATGCAGCTTTGCCAGCTCGTACCGTCAACACTGTGTTTAGCAACAACACGCCTTGCTCCGCCCAGTCAGTCAAATTAATATTCGTTCGTGCAATACCCAAGTCCGCATCGAGCTCTTTAAACATATTACGAACAGAGGGCGGGAATTTTGCCTCGCTGGATGCCACCGAAAAACTCAAACCGTGCGCTTGACTTGGTCCATGATAAGGATCTTGTCCTAAAATGACCACCTTCGTATCCGCATAACTCGTCAAATCTAGTGCACGATAAACTGCCTCACGTGGTGGATAAATTGTTGCTGTCGCATATTCCTCTTTAATAAACTGTTGTAAATTCTTGAAATACGTCTTTTCCTGTTCTTCGATTAAAAGTGCTTGCCAATCTTTTTGCATAAAGCGCCTCATTTCTTTAGATATACTTGTATTATAGATGCGAATCATGGTTATGTTGCTTCATTTGTTCTCGAACATCAGCCATTGCTCGTTCCTGATTAGCTGATTTTTTCCTATTCGATAAGCTCGGTAAGAAAAATAAGATAGCACACACAACAGCAATAAGTAAAATAGTAAACCACATGAATAGACACCCTCTCTATTCTAATTATAGCTTGTTTTATGACAGTAATCTAGAACTCCTAATAATTAACAGAAAAATTGTAAACAATTATACCTTTATACCTATAAGTAGTTCAATATTGCTAAAACGTGGTTTTTATGTTAAATTAAAATAGTTTTAAAAGTCTTTTCGGCAATTAAGACAAACTAACTTTAAGGAGAGATTCAGATGCAACACAAGAAAACATGGGGGAAAATAGCACTAGGAAGTGTTTTGCTCCTAACTGTCTTAACCTTGAGCACAGGAAAAGTAAGCGCTGCAGAAACAACAGATTGGACAAAAGTCACTTGGAATGCAATGGGGGACAGCTTGACGACAGAGAATAACACACTGGCAACCAAAAGGTACTTTAATTACATCCAAGAAGATCTACACATCAAGCAAGTCAATAACTATGGCATGAATGGCTCCACAGTTGGTAACCTCTTTGCACCAATAAGCGAGCGCTATACAACGATGGATAGCAGTGCTAATCTGATTACTGTTTTTGCAGGTATTAATGACTATGGTAAAGGGCAAGCACTCGGTACGCCAAGCGATACAACAAATAAAACGTATTACGGTGCGCTTGATGTACTTTTAAAAGGTTTAATCAAAAAATATCCCGGTCAAAAAATTGGCTTTATTTCTATGTATAAACAATCATTTTTCCCACCAGTAAACAAGATAGGCATTCCTGACTATGCTTATATCAACGCTGCAATCGAGGTTTGTCACCGTTATAGTATTAAACATTTGAATCTTTATGACTTGGACTCCTTCGATTTGTCAAAACCCGATGTAAACGGGTATAGCGTTGGAGATGGCATTCACTTAAATAATAAAGGCCATCGTCATCTTGCTGATACGATGGAAGTTTTTATTAAAGGTTTGTAATAGGTGAAGAACCTGTAAACAAGATAATTCAGCCTTGCTTACAGGTTCTTTTAAGCTAGTTCTTGCGCTCAAAATAAACCATTATTGTAATCCGCGGTATTACCATTAAAATTAATAATTTCACCATTATGGTTTTTACCATCGAAAATAATATCCGTGATTAATTTACCTGCCTCAGGGACAGTCTTCATGAAATCACCGGTCATATTACCATTCAAGTCTGTAGTTACTCCACCAGGCATAATAGCAAAAATTTCAATTGGTATTCCTTCATTTTTAAAATTCTGGGCAAAGCTCTGTGTCATAGCATTAAGTGCAGCTTTGCTTGTTTTATACGCGAATGGGTTAAAAAAGTCAGACATGCCAATTGGTATCGTAATATTTAAGACTCGACCTTTATTCGCTTCAAGTGTAGGTAAAAGCTGTTGCGTGAGGTCAAAAGTGCCGAAAACATTTGTTTCCATAACTTCTCTTAACTCTTCTACTGTAAATTCAGAACCAGGTTTTCTCATATCGCCAGGAATTGCCGCATTATTAATCAGCATCGTAAGGTCTCTATGTTGCGATTTAATAGTTTTTACCGCTGCTGAAATCGTTTCGTGTTTTTGCAAATCGATATGTACGTAAATCGCGTCAACGTCTTTTGATTTAAGTTCATCAGTCGCTGCAAGTCCGCGGCTCTCATCACGTGCTCCTAGTAAAATAGTCCAGCCACGCTTCCCCATCTGATACGCAATCTCCTTACCAATTCCTTTGTTTGCTCCTGTGATAAAAACTTTCTTTGTCATCATTCATTCCCTCCTAATCTCTATATCGCTTTCACTATAAACCTAAATTAGAATGTTATCAAATTTCAACCCTTGTGAGAATATATTTCACAGTCAAAATAAAAAATCCCGAACAAGTAAAATGCATACTCATTCGAGATTTCTATATTGTTGACTTAGTAGGCGATGAGTTGCTTACATCATACCGCCCATGCCGCCCATTCCCATATCAGGAACGCCACCGCCTCCAGCATTTTCTTCTGGACGATCTGCAACGACTGCCTCTGTTGTAAGAAGAAGTGCTGCAACAGATGATGCGTTTTGTAATGCAGAACGGGTTACTTTTGTTGGATCAACAATTCCTGCTTCAATCATGTTTACCCATTTGCCATTGGCTGCGTTGAATCCTACGCCAATTTTTTCGTTTTTCAAGCGTTCTACGATAACGGAGCCTTCTAAGCCTGCGTTATGCGCGATTTGGCGAACTGGTTCTTCTAGTGAACGAAGAACGATTTTCACACCTGTTGCTTCGTCGCCTGCCGCTTCAATAGCTGCTACTTTGTTGTACACGTTGACAAGAGCTGTACCACCACCGGATACGATACCTTCTTCAACAGCTGCACGTGTTGAATTCAACGCGTCTTCAATGCGTAACTTACGCTCTTGTAACTCTGTCTCTGTCGCTGCCCCAACTTTAACGACCGCAACACCACCTGCTAATTTTGCAAGACGTTCTTGTAATTTTTCTTTGTCAAACTCGGATGTTGTTTCTTCCATTTGTGCACGTAATTGGTTCACACGAGTCGAGATTTGGGCACCATTTCCTGCACCTTCTACGATTGTTGTGGCTTCTTTTGTGACCATTACTTTAGCCGCGTTACCAAGTTGCTCCATTGTCGTTGTTTTCAGCTCTAAGCCTAGTTCTTCGGTGATAACTTGTCCACCCGTTAGGATACTAATATCTTCTAGCATTGCTTTACGACGATCACCGAACCCCGGCGCCTTCACTGCAACAACATTGAACGTACCACGTAATTTATTTAACACAAGCGTTTGTTGCGCTTCACCTTCTACGTCTTCTGCGATAATAAGGAGTGGACGACTTTGCTGAACCACTTGCTCTAAAATTGGCAGGATTTCTTGCGTGTTATTGATTTTTTTTGTCAGTGATTAGAATATATGGATTTTCTAAAACAGCCTCCATTTTATCCGGATCAGTAACCATGTATGGGCTTGAGTAGCCACGGTCAAATTGCATACCTTCTACTACATCCAATTCTGTTGCAAAGCCTTTAGACTCTTCAATCGTGATAACGCCATCATTACCAACACGTTCCATTGCTTCTGCGATTAGTTGACCAACTTCTTCATCACCTGATGAGATTGCAGCAACTTGAGCGATTGATTCTTTACCCTCGATTGGTTTTGAGATTGCTTTTAGTTCTGTAATAGCTGTTGCCACAGCTTTCTCGATTCCGCGACGAATACCAACTGGGTTAGCACCAGCCGTAACGTTTTTTAGCCCTTCTTGAATCATCGCTTGCGCTAAAACAGTCGCCGTTGTTGTTCCATCACCGGCAACATCATTTGTCTTACTAGCGACCTCAGATACTAATTTTGCACCCATATTTTCAAAAGCATCTTCTAGTTCAATTTCTTTTGCGATTGTTACACCATCATTTGTGATAAGTGGCGAACCGAATTTCTTTTCCAATACGACATTCCGTCCTTTTGGTCCCAAAGTCACTTTCACAGCATTTGCCAATTGATCAACACCGCGAAGCATTGCGCGGCGTGCATCTTCACTAAATTTAATATCTTTTGCCATTTTTATGATTCCTCCTTAGTTCTGTTTTGTTGAGGTTCTTAAGAAGCGTAGTATGCTGATTTAGAACCTCAATATGCATGAGAGCGAAGCGAGCATGTAATCCATGTACTGCATCACGTGAAGCGCCTCCGGATCCAGCTTTGTTGTGGTTCTTGAAAAGCGTTCTTTGCTGTTTTAGAACCTCGATATGCAGTTGAATGCAATGAAACTGCCTTCCCTTTAGCCCAGCCCCTCGAAATTTTCGGTGCCTTCGTAAAAAACCAGTTCGGTTTTTCACCGCGCCCCCTATGTTGAGTTTCTTAAGCAGTTTATTTTGCTATTTAGAACCCTCAATAACAAGTGCGAACGGCGTGAGCATTTGTTCCATACCCCGCTTTTCGAGGTTAACGGGCTCTTTTAGCTTTCTTATTTAACAACTGCTAATATATCCGATTCTCTCACAATCAAGTAATCTTTCCCGTCATACGTAACTTCTGTGCCTGAGTATTTGGAGAAGATAATGTGATCTTGTTCTGCAACTTCTAGTGCTACTGTATCGCCGTTATCAAGTACGCGGCCGCTTCCGACTGCTACGACTTTACCTTCTTGTGGCTTCTCTTGCGCTGAATCTGGTAGTACAATACCACTTGCCGTTTTCTCTTCTGCTTCCAAAACTTCGATAATAACGCGATCTCCTAATGGTTTTAACAATTAAAACAACCTCCTCAAGTCTATGTTTATGATTTTTAGCACTCTTGTCATTAGAGTGCTAATCCACTTCTTATATTATAAAAAATATGTGGAAAATGCAAGTATTTACACCTAAAAAAATGGGACTGATTTTCAGCTCTCGTATCCCTTGGTGACACTTTTAGATTTAAATGGCGTAAATTGGATAAGATAAAAAGCGTGTTCTGATAAGAATCATCAGAACGCGCTTTGTGGAATTAGGTTGACTCAATCTATGTACATGCAACACATCATCTATTCGAATATAAGCGGCTTGACTGAAGCATTGATCTCAACCTAAAGAGATTATTGCATTTTAAAAATTAATCAGCTAAACACAGCGTCTGCAGAAGTAGTCGAGGCAACCAGAGATAGTCTTGTTATAGGCATATGAAAAAACATCTACATGCTTTTTCTGGAGACGCGCCATTTAATTAAAAAAGGACAGCATAATGTACACCCCGACTTTCATCGCTTACACCTCTTTTTCAAAAGCAATTATCGGGCACCCTTGCTGAACACCTCTGCTTCCGATTATACCGTATTCCACAATTGTTATACATGGGTATACCCTTATCAGACATTTTTTAGCGCACAAAAAAACCACCGCGGAAAAGGGAGTAACCGCGACGGTCAAAAATGGATTTTGCTTGTTGTTAGCTTATATATTCATATTACATCTTCAAGAAAAAAAGACGCTGTGATCCAGACTAGAATTTCATGAAAAATAACTTTCCTTTTCCGTACCATCACACAATGTCATTATGTGATACTGATATTACTCTGTTCCATCATCTTTTTTATAGGCAAATAAACTCTGGAATTCTTCTATACCTATTTCAGTAATACATACATAGACATGGATTTTTTCTACATAAGAGCTCTCATCTATCACTTGAGTAAAACTAATCAAGTTTAACAACTTTAATTGAGTTATTATTTTATCTAACTCTAGAATTGTAAAATTGGCCTTGTAACTTTTTTTGTCATTAAAGTATACTTTATCCTCCCTATAGGATTTGTTACTAATGAGTTTAAATCCAGCTTTAGACATAATAAAATCATATAGCTTCTCTTTTACAACACTTTTTAATAATCCTTGTTCCCCATACTGAATCAATATCGGTAACAAAACATTCGCTACTTCATTAAAAGAAATTTCTACTTTCGAAAAATCATCCTTATCATATTCATACCTCGTATACTCGTTACCTTTTTGATTTATTTTCGTTGCTTTATTATAAATTTTAAAATCGATTTTTATTTCAATAAAATCATTTCCTTGTTTCAAATCTTTAGTTTGATTTTTTAATGTTACTTTACTATTTTGAAGTTTATTTTTTAAATCTTGGTTTTCTTTTACTAATTCATAAAATTTTTCCTCGTCCAATTTATCATCGTATCTAATCCAACCTTTTAAATGAGAAGTTCTTCTGATTATATTATTAAGTGAACCTAATACCGCACCTTTAATGGCTTGCTTATGATCAATGAATTCAACCATATGAGATTCAACAGTAGCTTTAAATTTTTTTGAACTCCCTTATGTTTATCTCCACATCTCCTGCTTTTAAATCTTCATCTTTAACTTTTTGATCGATGTAATCATCTGTTAAGACTAAACTAAAGCTAGGAATACCTAATTTTCTAGCTAAATTATATTCCCATTCCGTGTAACTAATGTTCGACTCGGAATCCACTGACCCGTACCTAGCACCTAATATTAGTAAGTAGACATCTGATTCTTCAATCCATTCTTTGATTATTTCTTTTTGCGTTTGATCGCCGGCCTTAAACAACTCCATTCCAGCTGGAATGTGTCCAGCATTCAACACTGCTTCAACAGCAGCTTGCCTCTCATTAATTAGATCTTTATAAGTAGATGAAATGAACACTTGTAATTTTTTTTCTTTATCCATTATTAAAGCTAACCCCCTAATATTAAGACTCAAGATTCTTTTTATTTTATATGATCTTGAAGATAGCTATTCTTCTAATTGTTTTTTTACATCAAATGAACACTTCCCTGTATAAAATTAACTATAGCACGAAAACATTCTCATTTATCCATTTGAAAATCAGTTAGTTCTTCATCTAAAACTAAATTTGAATTTTTTAATGTAAAAGAATATGTTATACAAAAAATACCCACAGTAAGCGCAATGGGAATAATCCATTGTGCTGATTTAACCCCAATATAGACCAATCTCATTAAATTACTATATCTATCTTCATTTTCTGTACTCATCTCCGACTCCTTCATTTATCCTGCCGTATTTAAGCACAAAACTTCTCAATGTGATGGTAAAATTATAAATAGAATATTTCTGACCATAATTCCAAAAATTGATTCATCCCTGAACTTATCTCCACTCTCTAATAATACGTCAATCCACCTAACTTATGTAAAATAGTGTATCACATAAGCAACATATGTCAAAATACAGTCCCTGATATTTTGACACATCTGAAAAAGGAAAAGAGCACAGACTATTATACTGTACTCTTTCTCACTATTTATAAATCTATGGTGACGCCCCTAAACGCACCATTTATATAACGTCTCTTTAGTCATATAGCCTCTTTTCACCCTTAATTCTCTGCTTAAATGTCTCTAATTTTAGAGTAATTCCTTTGTTAACTAATAACTTCTCAAACTTTGTTTTATCAAGCTTACCATCCAACTTATCCTTTTTTATATCATATACCCAATACAATGGCTTAGACTCTTTATCGCTTACATCGACATCCACTATTTCGCTTTTTGCAACAAGGTATTCCTCATCCCAGTCTAATTCAGAGATACCACGTGAAACATCCGTATTCGAACTATTATCAATAATGATAGAATCATCACCATGAACAAGGAGCACTTGTTGTGGGTTGATTTGGGATAGGAATAGATCGTTCTTTACCTTTACCCTAAAATCGGATGCCCCTGGTCCACATCCTCCTAACAGTAGAATAAAAGACATCAGGCTTGCCAAAGCTACACGCTTTCTCATACTCTCCCCCCTTATTGAATATCATGAATTACTTCGATTTTATACGGCTTTATTATTCCCATTTTAGTTGCTAACACGCAGTAGTTATTTCCAAAATTAACACCAAACTCCTTGTAGTTCGTACTCCATGCAAAATCGTATACATCCTTGATTACAACTTGCACTTTGTATGTCCCATTTTTACGTTTTTTAAATGTAGCCGTATATTCAACCTTATTTAAAGCAGAGTGTAACTCTCCATCTGTAAAGGTATAGCTTGACCTGACACTAGCATTCGTCTTTCCTTTAGACAAGATTTCTTGTTCAAATTTATGATTGACTCTTATGAAGAACCCTAAGTCATCACGCGTAGACCTTGCAAATCTATCATTTTTAGTTGTATGTTTATCTGGCTTCCAACCCCACCATGAAAAAGGTGGCTTAATTGCATGCTCCATATATTCTGCTGTTCTATAATGTCCTCGATTTCTTACAATTTCTATTCCTTTAAAATAAGCCGCAAGTGCTACAGATGATTCTGCGGAAAATAAAACTGGCTGCGTTCCTGGAGCAGCAGGGATATCTAGAGCAGGCTCTTCCAATAGCTGATTTGCTAGTTCCTCTTGATTAGCTAGCTCTTCTTCATTAGTTTGGTCCAATTTTATTAGTTCTTCCATCGTTTGCGCTATTAATACATCTAAATCGTTGGATAGATCAGTATCTTCTAATATACCTTTGAAATAGCTATCATAGATTGGATTGTTCTGAAGAAATTGCTTCAGCTTATCTACTGTATCTGTTTTTAAAACAAAGACAGTGGCTTTTTCTATCCAGCCAATCTCTTCGCCTTCCATTGATTTTAAGTGTACCCAAGTAACATTTCCATCAACTGTTGCTTCTTTATCCACATAAAAATAATGATTAAGATATTCATCAGAATCCACTTTCCATTTTGAACCTGCAACTTTTCCAGGACCATTTTGGTAAAAAGCTTTGCCTCCTACAATTAAGCCAGCTCCATAGTTAACATTCTTTTGAGAATTCATGACAGATACTTCAACATTAGGAACGACCGGTCTAAATGTCTCTGAAATAGCACTATTAGCTCTGTTACTTTCATTCACATAAGACCTGACACGGAACCAATAATTTGTATGAGTAGGGTATGGGCCCCCACTATTTTTATATACCTGCGATGGATCTTTGGCTAGTTCGCTCCCTTGGCCATCTTTGTGCAGTGCTGACTTCCCACTTTGTATTTCTTCCGCTGTTGGCCAAATTCCTTTATCTCGTGTAGTCCAAGATGTATTATTACCCACATCGTACCACGTATATGAAGCACCGTTAAAGACACCCACTTCATACCCGTCAGCACCATCGATTACATCCCACCTCACGTTTACAAAGCCTGTATTCGTTTTTTCTTCGTTTGCATAAACAGTCCCTCTCGGTGGGTTGGATGTTTCTAATGGCATATAGGCATCTGTAATATCCGATGTCGGACCGTCACCTACTGGATATATTGCAGCAACTCTTATAATATACTTTTCCTGACCTCTCAAACCAAATGTACTACCAGCTTGATATCCATTTTCATATAAGTCTCTAGGATTGTTGGCAAATTCACCACCTTTTCCATCACGGTGGAATTTATAATTTCCTTCTTTGATTTCTTCCTCTGTTGGAAAAATATTTTTACCTTTTGTCGTCCAATTTGTTACATTTCCCACAGGAAAAATGTTCGTAATTATAGCCATTGCTAATAAGAACCTTATATCCAATCGCACCTTGCATGCTTTCCCATGATATATCTAGATATCCCGTACCTGTTTTGGGTCCATTCGATAAAGTTTTAATAACAGATTTCTCTGGCTTCGGGAGAGCCTCTTCTTCTGGCATATAGGAATCTGTAATATCAGATGCCGAGCCATCACCCCATGGGTAAACTGCTAAAATACGGACAATGTACTTTTTCTGATCGCGCAAGCCAAATGTACTTCCTGCTTGATAACCATTCTCGTACAAAGCACGTGGATCACTTGCAAATTCCACACCTTTGCCATCTTGGTGGAACTTATATTGTTTATTCGCTATTTCTGCTTGTGTTGGGAAGATACCTTTCCCTTTGGTAGACCAATTTGTCACATTTCCTGTGTTGAAATATTCATAGTTGTAGCCATTGCTGATGACTACTTTATAATCAATCGCACCAGCTACCGCTTGCCATGAGATATCCATGTGCCCGGTACCTGCTCCTACACCACTCGATACCGTTTTAATCACCGATTTCTCTGGTTTGGCTGGTAACGTTTCTGGTGGCATCACGGCTTCTGTAATATCGGATGTTGGCCCGTCACCACTCGAATACGTCGCTAACACACGCACAATATATTTCTTTTGACCGCGCAATGTCCACGTCGTCCCTGCTTTAAAGGTATTCTCATAGAGTTGCGTTGGATCATTCGCAAATTCTGTACCTTTTCCATCCGTATGGAAACGATACAACCCTTTATCTAGTTCTGCTTTCGTTGGGAAGATACCTTTCCCTTTTGTCGTCCACGATGTCACATTTCCTACAGAAAAATACTCGTAGTTATAGCCATTACCGATAATCACTTTATATCCTGTCGCACCTGGCATCGCTTTCCATGACAAGTTCATCGCACCTGTCCCTGTGCCAACACCATTCGACACGGTTTTAATTGTTGCTTTTTCTGGTTTCTCTAAAGCAACACTTCTGGATCTTTTTATTGTATCATAGTAAGGATCTTTCCAATCCCCGTCTACCTTCACGGAAGGCGCTTGTTCCTCTTCGACTGGTGTCACTTGTGTATCTTGTTGTTCCTGCCCTTCTGTCACTTCTGGTTGTACTGTCGCGCCTTCTACAGTGGTTTCCACTGGTGGTACCCCTTGTTCCGCATACGGCTCGTATGCTGGAATCGTAGACACGATTAATGTGATTGCAATCATGACTAAAAGTAATCTAGATAGTCCCTTTTTCATCTTGTTATTCCCCTTTTCTGTTGTTTTGTGCTCGTTGCTATTAGCAATACAGCTAGACTAAAATGTAGCATATTATACATGATGAAGCAATCTCTTTTTTCTTATATATGTCAATATGGGAGAACCATTGTCGCGTATATCTCCCATAATTCAACCAGAAACCCTTGCTAATATTGGGTTCATCTAAAACTTTCGACTCTCAGTTATGACACTTCAACAAACACGAAAACTCCCCACATGAAAAACAGTGTCAAAACTTATAAGTTTTGACACCGCATAACAAGGAACACCACCCGCGCTAACCACTTCTATATATTCTCTTAACTGTGTGAACGTCATTTAGCTTAGAAAATGTACGCCACTTAAATCCAAAGATGACCCAACTTGTTGCTTGTTGCCTTAATAATTAGTACAATAGGAAAATGAGATACATGGTGTGTATTTGAAAGGTCGTGTTATTTTGAATAAACGTTATTGGTATGTACTACTTACATATTTTGCAGCTTACTTTTCTTCATTAATTGGAGCTCCAATTGTAATGGGGATTTTGCGGGCGGCAACAGACTTGTCGGATAGGCAGGTTATTACGTATGCCTCGGTTTATTGGAGTGTGTTCAGTAATTTGGTGGCGCTCATTATTATTTGGATGATACTTCGTAAAACGCCTCGAACAACTAAGATTGAACAAGGCCAACCGATGTCTGTTGGAAAAAGTGTGGCTTATGCTGTGCTTGGCTTTATTGCATTACTTTTCGGTCAATCGATTTCGGTTTTCATCATGGGATTATTCGGAATTACTGGGGTTTCACCAAATACAGAAATGCTCGGTGAATTGGCTCGGTCAGTGCCATTGATGATTGTTTTTACATCAATTTTGGCGCCTATTTTAGAAGAAATTATTTTTCGGAAAATTATTTATGGAGGCTTGGCGTCGCGGATGAATATTCATGTGGCAGCTGTCATTAGTTCTGTTTTCTTTGGATTGATGCACATGGACTTAACCTTTCTACTCGTCTACGTTGTGATTGGGCTTATGCTGTGCTATATTTATACAAAAACGAAACGGATTGCTGTGCCAATTGTAGCGCATATGTTGATGAACGTGCTCGCGATGGTTGGTCAGTTTATGCTAGGAGGCGGATCATGAGAAATCCTTTAGCTATGCAAGGTCTCATTTATTTAGTGCTTGCAGTTGTGTTTGTTTATTTTGCAATTAGCCAAGTTAACATGAATGGCTGGACAATTATGACATATTTAATGATGGCAATGGCTACTGTAAATACCGTAACTGGAATTAAATTTGTGACGGTTGGTTTGATGAAGAAAAAAGAGTAGGTCGTGAACCTGCTCTTTTTATATACCTTTATATTGAATTTTTGTAGCTTGCTTATCGAGGCGTGATGCGAAATGTTCGAGTTCCTGCTTAATTTCAGCTTCGAAACACGGCGTTTCAAAATAGGAAACGGTGAATTGTAGTGTATCTTTTTTCCAATCGTATTTCCATAATCCGATGGCCTGATTGTTTGCTACAATAATCGCGGAGCAATGACCGTTGACTGTCCACGCTGATTTTCGCTGGGCTTCTGTCATAAGCCATGTTGGGTCTTTATATGCAATTACGGCTTGATCGAATTTACCTGATAAAAATAGCTTTTGCGCAGTAGGTACCTTTTTTTCGCCTTTTAGTGACACGTAAGTTTGGCTCTCTATCGTGAACGTGTCAAGCTCTGCTTCAAGACCTGCTATCGCTGGTTTTATTTCACCAATATTTAACCCACTCCAATGCCTGAAATCCTCCCAAGTTGCCGGTCCGTAGCCTTTTAAATAGCGACGAATTAGCATCATCAGCGCCTCTAAGTTTGCTTCGGGTTCGCTCGTCCACGTTTGATAATTTCCTAGTCGCATACGGTGGCTATAATTTTTTTACCGCATCACTTGATGGCAATAAATATAAAATCCCTGCTATCGTGGCTTGTGCGATGATTGATGATATAACCTGTGAGGGATACTCACCAATGATTGCTTCTAGTTCTTTACGGCTAAAAACCGCTCGTTTTTGCCCCAACTCATCTATTTCCATCAACAAGGATGCTAAGTCAATGCCTTCTTTCTGACAAAGCCGGTTCACAATATTCGTCCGTGTACCAAAAACGCGAAATACCATCTCCCAATCTTCCGCTAAAAAAGTGTGCAGTGTCAGTCTGTTAGCCCATATTTTAATAATTTGATTGGATGCAAAAAATTGTTCTACTTCAAGCCAACTCATATCTACATGTTGCAAAAAGTTCACGAGTGCTGGCTGGTGATTCTGTGTTTGAAGCGCGATTACTTGTCTTATGAATGTTATAGGTTCTGTGAATGACTCCACCATGCCTAATTTATGAAGCCTAATCTGCGTTATTTCTGCTTTTGTGAACACAGTCACCCCTCCTGTATTTTTCGCAATAAGTTTTTCATGCCTTCTATCGTAGCTATTGGCAATTCGAACTGATAGTACGTACTGATAAAGTGCGAGATATCTTCAAATAATGCTATTTCTTCCCACATCGCTTGCCAATTAGCCTCCAGTGAGTAACCTGCAAAAATAGATGGTAAGCGCTCTAAATGTACCGAATTCAGCCAAGCTTCGATGTTTCGTCCTGAAAAAGAGGTATTTCGTCCAGCAATTCGGGCTTGTTCTTCTAATAGCGGTAAAAGATAGTTTTCACGGATTCCGGCTTGGATACTCTGTACAAACCAGATTTCCTCACGTTTTAAGAACTTGGCGACGTAATGTAATTCAAACCAGAACTCGTTTACGATTTTATCAAAAATTAGTTTTGTCATCGGAAGCTTCGATCGTTCTTGGACGCATCGTTTTATTTGCTCAGTGTGCATGTCTTTATCTATTAATATTTCCATTTTGTCATAGTATGGGAATGGGGTTTCTAAAAATGTGATTGGCCAGAAGGAAAAATCGACCTTAATACCATTTTGGAAGATAACGAGCTGGGTCGCTACTTCTCCGGCTGGCGAATCCATACGTAATTGCGTCTCAATCAATACGTCGCCGATTTCTTTCAGCCATTCCACTGTTCTTCCAAATAGTAATTCTCCGCTGAACCAAACGTTTATATCTAAATCTGATAGTTCATCTACGCCTTGCTGTTTTGCCAGCGATCCCTCTAGCACGAGCGCGCGGACTTGTTCTTGCCTTTTGGCCCACATTATAATTTCCTCTAACATTTTTCTTCCCTCCCTATAAAAAGAGCCAAACACAATGTTTGGCCCAGCGTGTCGACAAACACTCATTGTTGGGATTGTTCGAAGTAAGACGAGTTACAATCCCAATATGCAGGAGAGCAGAGCGAGCCTGTAAACATTTCCAGTGCTCTTCTACACTATGTTTCGCAT
>NZ_AODK01000050.1 GCF_000525975.1 Listeria rocourtiae FSL F6-920 | reverse complement strand
GTTGATTTGGATGAGTTATTGGACCGAATCGATGTGCTTGGAAGGTCACAACGCTTTGTATCAAAGGAGGAGTTGGCTGTTTTGATGGGAAATCAGGCCAAAAAAATTGATGACTTGGGGTGGAGTCTTGATTGAATCTTCTTTGCTGGGTCAGATTTATGCTGTGCCGGAAAGACCTAGTACGAAATTTTATGCACATCGAAAATGGGTGGATGGAATTTCGACTGAGGAATGGTTAGCTGACTTGGATGGGTACGAACTGGATCGTTTTTTACACCGGTATTTGACTTGCTATGGTCCTGCTACTTTGGCTGATTTTAAGCATTGGAGTGGTCTTCCCAATTATGCTTTTATAAATGCTTTTCGCAGGATTGAGGATTGCCTGGATCGGTTTGACGTTGATGGGAAGGTTTATTATTATCCGGAGGGACATATGGATTTTGCCAAGTGTGATGTAATGCCACAGGTGAAGTTACTCGGGAAATTTGATCCGTTGTTTGTAAGTTTTGCAGATAAAGGATGGCTGGCGGACACTAGGTATGAGAAAGAGATTTGGCGGGCGGCGGGTCAGATCGAGGCAGTAGTGTTGGTTGATGGAGAGATTCGCGGAACATGGCGTTATGCTATAAAAGGCGAGACTATAAGGTTTACTTGTTATGCTTTTGGGCGAATTTCGGTGAAGGATCGGAAGCGAATTGCGGCTGAGGCAGAGCGTTTAGCACTGTTTCTAGGGAAGCAGTTGCAGGAGGTGGTGTATGTATGAAAAACACAACCGATATGACTCCTCGATTGTGTTTGATGGTTATAAAAATGGGTTTTCAGACCAATATTGGAGTGGTAGTTCCATACGTACGGTCTTGTTTGGATCTACAACTTGGCAGATTCGTAGGTCACCAGCTAATGATAATAGCATGATGGCTTCGGATGTCGTTACTCTAGTTGCATCTGTCAAAAGTTGAACCATGTTTTTTGTTGCGATTTTGCTAGCTTCATCAAGTGTTGGTGCTGAAGCAATCGTGATAATTTTATCCTCACTGATTAGACTTGGTGTTGGCCAGTTTTTTTTCTTTAACTACTTGGAGCCGCATCGTGATTTGGCTAGATACTTCTGCGCCTGAAACGGATACTTCACCATCTGCCATTGCGGCATGTACGTCACCAATGGCTAACAGGGCGCCAGAGACATTGACGGGAAGGAATAGTGTTATACCTTCTTTAATCTCTTTGCAATCCATATTGCCACCATGTGCTTCTGGCGTGCCACATGAGATGGGGTTTCCAGCTGGTGCTGTGCCGATAACACCAATCATTTTGTTTAGAGGAATGGCAATTTCTTTTGAAAAAATAAGCTTGTCATTTACAATTGGAAAGCGACGAATAGTATTCTCTGTTAGATCATCGCCAAGGACGCCTAACTCTGGTCCTGTTAGCATGGTTGCATCGCCAATTAATTGAATTTTCTCTATAGTTACAGCCAGTATGTCTCCAGGTTCTGCGTCTTTAATGAAGATAGGTCCAGTTGCTGGATTCACTCGACTCCAATCAAGTCGGTGGAATGGCTGATATTCGGATCTTATTTGGTTTTCAAAGCAGTCGTATGTTTCGATAGTTACAACTGCACCGTTATCAACTGTCATGCTTGGTGTTGCGTTCTTATCCATTGCATAAATAACGTGTTGTTTCGTCATGGGATGCATCAAAAATTCTCCTTTCTTCTGTATTTGTAGTACTTCAAGTAACAATGAATAATGTTATTAATTTGGTTACTTTGATAAAGTATAGCATCTCTCTAAATCGAAGTACATGGACATATTGTGAACAGTTTGAGTCGTATTGTTTGCTTTTTCGGGATGTTTTTGCTTAAAGGATTATAACTATATTTAGAAGAGTGATATACTACGAGTTTGATGCATTTTTCAATGGAGTTGGAAAATGGATGTGACTTGTAGTTGTCATTGCTTGGGAGAACCTTCCTTTGCGTGAGCTGTTTTTTTGTACTATAATAGGCATGGTATAGGATTGTTTGAGAGTGAGGTGTACGTGATGTCGGATGGTTTTGTCAAATTAGATCACGTTAGTTATAAATATGAGGACGAGAATGATTTTGCGGTTAAGGATGTTTCTTTTACGGTGAAAAGGGGCGAGTGGTTGGCACTGGTTGGTCATAATGGCTCAGGTAAGTCAACAATTGCGAAACTTTTGAATGGACTGTTGTTTCCAACGGAGGGAATGGTTAAAATTGGTCATTTCAAGCTAGGCGAGAAGACGATTTGGGAGATTCGCAAGCAGGTCGGAATGGTATTTCAAAATCCGGATAATCAGTTTGTTGGTGCGACGGTACAGGATGATGTGGCGTTTGGTCTCGAGAATCACGGAGTTCCGCATGATTTGATGGTGAAACGTGTGGAGAACGCGTTGGAAGAGGTTGGAATGCAACGATATACGTTACATGAGCCATCGCGTCTTTCGGGCGGTCAGAAGCAACGTGTGGCGATTGCGGGGGTTCTTGCTTTACAGCCGAACGTGATTATTTTGGATGAAGCGACGTCGATGCTTGATCCGCGCGGGCGTGCCGAGGTGATGGAAACAATTCGGGTGATGCGGGAGCGCGAGTCGATTACGGTAATCTCGATTACGCATGATTTGGATGAGGTCGTGATGGCGGATCGGGTTATTGTGATGAACAAAGGTGTGCGTCATTTGGAAGGAACGCCAAGAGAGGTTTTTGCACAGGCGGATGAAATGCGACGAATCGGTTTGGGAGTGCCTTTTATAACATCATTACAGGAAAAATTGGAGCAGTCAGGTGTTGCGCTATCGGATCGGAGCTTGATGGAAGGGGCGTTGATGGAGCAGTTATGGACATTACATTCGAACAAGTAGGTTTTTGTTATCAGAAAAATTCTCCTTTTGAGACGCGTGCACTTCAAGATGTCAATGTGACAATTGAATCAGGGAGCTATACAGCAATTATTGGGCATACGGGCTCTGGGAAATCGACATTATTGCAACATTTGAATGCATTGCTATTGCCAACAGAGGGCACGGTGACGCTTGGTGACCGTGTTATTAAGGCAGGCGAGAAGCAAAAAGGCTTGCGTGATTTGCGTGAGCGCGTTGGGATTGTTTTTCAGTTTCCAGAGGCGCAGTTATTTGAAGAGACGGTGGAAAAAGATATTTGTTTTGGTCCGCTGAACTTTGGCGTGTCAGAAGAGGATGCAAAGGCGAGAGCACGGAAAGTGATTGTCGAAGTTGGACTGACGGAGGAAATTTTGACGCGTTCGCCGTTTGAACTTTCTGGTGGTCAGATGCGCCGTGTGGCGATTGCTGGTGTTTTGGCAATGGATCCGCGGGTTTTGGTGCTCGATGAACCAACAGCAGGTCTTGACCCGAATGGGCGTAAGGAGATTATGGAAATGTTTGCAACGCTGCATCAGACAAAGGGCTTGACGACGATTCTCGTGACGCATAGCATGGAAGATGCTGCGGCTTATGCAGAAAAAATAATCTTGATGAAAGCTGGTACAGTGCAACAGATCGCGACACCTCGAGAAATTTTTAGTGAGCCAGATGTGTTGACGGATTTAGGGCTATCGGTTCCTGATGTGGTACATTTTCAACGGCGTTTTGAAGAACGTTTCGCGGTGAAGCTTGGTAAGACATGCTTGACGATTGATGAATTAGTGGGAGAAATGCTACCACACCTTGGAAAGGGCGTGGCCAGCCAATGATGGAGAAGATGATTCTCGGTCGCTTTATTCCCGGCGAATCATGGTTACATCGTCTCGATCCTCGTGCAAAAATTACAGCTGTGATGTATTTTATTATCATCGTGTTTCTCGCAAATAACTGGCTTACATATGCGTTATTATTTGTATTTGTATTGAGTTTACTATTTGCGTCGCGTGTGCCATTTATGTTCTTTATTAAAGGGCTACAACCGGTGTTTTGGCTGATTATTTTGACGTTGCTATTGCAAGTGTTTTTTACACAAGGTGGGACGACGTATTTTGAGTGGGGTCCGGTTCATGTGACGAGCCTTGGTTTGATGAATGGAGCGATGATTTTTGCGCGGTTTGTATTAATTATTTTCATGACGACACTTTTGACGCTTACAACGAGTCCTATCGAGTTGACGGATGGGATTGAAAGTATGTTGGCATTATTGCGATTTGTGCGCTTTCCTGTCCATGAATTAGCACTGATGCTTAGTATTGCGCTTCGATTCATTCCAACGCTGATGGATGAAACGGAGAAAATTATGAAGGCACAAAAGGCTCGTGGAGTAGAGTTTTCGAGTGGTCCGCTAAAGGAGCGGATGAAAGCGATTGTGCCGCTGCTCGTGCCGCTTTTTATCAGTGCCTTTAAGCGAGCGGAGGATTTGGCGATAGCGATGGAAGCTCGTGGTTATCGTGGCGGGAAAGGCAGAACGAAATTTAGACTGCTTGCGTGGCGATTTTCAGATACATTTTTGCTAGTGATGATGTTGGTTGTAACGGCATTGTTAGTTTGGCTGCGATCATAAGAAGAGGTGTGACAAATGAAGCGATTTAAGGCAATAATTCAATATGATGGAACCAATTTTGTTGGTTACCAGATTCAGCCGAACGGTCGGACAGTGCAAGAGGAAATTGAAAAAGCGCTATTGCGGATGCATAAAGGTGAAGTGGTGAAGATAGTCGGTTCTGGGAGAACGGATACGGGTGTTCATGCAAAAGGCCAAGTGATTCATTTTGATTCACCACTTGCAATTCCACCTATCAAATATAGAAAAGCTTTGCAGACTTTCACGCCGTATGATATTAGCATTGTTTCTGTAGAGGAAGTGGCGTCAGATTTTCACGCGCGTTTCGGGACGACTGGAAAAGAATATCGTTATTTTGTGAAGCGATCAGAGTTTTTTGACCCCTTTGCACGGCATTTTACGCTCCATTTTCCATATGAATTAGATATTTCACTGATGCGTAAAGCGGCGAATGTTTTGACTGGTGAGCATGATTTTACAAGTTTTTGTGCGGCTGGTTCGAGTCGAGAGGACAAGGTTCGGACGATTTATTCGATTGACGTCATTGAGGAGGAAGACACGCTAATTTTTGCTTTTCAGGGAAATGGATTTTTGTATAATATGGTTCGGATTTTAGTTGGGACGCTACTCGATGTCGGACAAGGCAGATTGACAGTAGCGCAGGTGAAGGCGAATTTGGAAGCACGAGACCGTACTCAAGGCGCAAAAACGGCGCCACCACAAGGGTTATATTTATGGGAAGTTTATTACCAGTAATGTTTTGAAAAAAAATACGTAATCGCATTGACTTTTGATGATAAAAACTGTATTATTGACTATGGTATTGTTTGCCCCACAATAAGCCCCGGAAGGTTGTTGTGTTGAACAAAACAATGGAACTTTTAATAAATCAAATCGAAAAGCAGATCGTGGGCTATGGAACAGTTTACAGATCGCATTTTTCTTAAAATCTAGGAGGGAAAATTATGCGTACGACTTATATGGCAAAAACAGGCGAAGTAGAACGTAAATGGTATGTTATTGACGCTACAGATATTCCGCTTGGCCGTTTATCTAGTGAAGTAGCTTCAATCTTACGTGGTAAAATCAAGCCACAATTTACTCCTCATGTTGATACAGGGGACTTCGTAATTATTATTAATGCAGGTAAAATTGCTCTAACGGGTAAAAAAGCAACAGACAAAATTTACTACCGTCACTCTCAATATCCAGGCGGTTTGAAATCACGTACAGCGGGTGACCTACGTACGAATAATCCAGAGAGATTACTTGAACTTTCTATCAAAGGAATGCTTCCAAAGAATTCTCTAGGACGTCAAATTTTCAAGAAATTACACGTTTATGGTGGCGCTGAGCACGAACATGCAGCACAAAAACCAGAAGTGTATCAATTACGCGGATAATTAGAAGAGGAGGGAAATATAGTGGCTCAAGTACAATATTATGGAACAGGTCGTCGTAAAAGCTCAGTAGCTCGTGTACGTTTAGTACCAGGCGATGGCAAAGTAGTTATCAACGGTAGAGATTGGGAAGATTACATTCCATTCGCGGCTCTTCGCGAAGTTATTAAACAACCATTAGTTGCAACTGAAACTCTAGGAAACTATGATGTTTTAGTAAACGTAAACGGTGGTGGTTATACTGGTCAAGCTGGAGCAATCCGTCACGGAATTTCACGTGCATTGCTACAAGTTGCACCGGATTATCGTTCTCCATTAAAACGTGCAGGTCTATTAACTCGTGACCCACGTATGAAAGAACGTAAGAAACCAGGACTTAAAAGGCGCGCGTCGTGCACCTCAGTTCTCAAAACGTTAATATATTTTTATATATCGACATTCGAAAAGGCACTTTCCAAGAAATTGGAGAGTGTTTTTTTGACTACAATGGATAAACATGACATAAGGGAATGGAGAGTAGATGATGGCAGATAATTTTTGGATAGAGTTGCCGAAGCCTTTTTTTGTATTAGCACCGATGGAAGACGTGACGGATGTTGTTTTTCGCCATGTTGTGAAAACAGCAGCAGCCCCTGATGTATTTTTTACTGAGTTTACGAATTCGGATAGCTATTGTCATCCTGATGGTATCGAGAGTGTGAGAGGGCGTTTAGTTTTTACGGAGGATGAACAACCGATTGTGGCTCATATTTGGGGGGATAAGCCTGAATTTTTCCGAGAGATGAGCATTGGTATGGCTGAAATGGGTTTTAAAGGTATTGACATCAATATGGGTTGCCCAGTTCCGAATGTGGCTAGACGTGGCAAAGGTAGTGGGCTGATTTTACGGCCAGAAGTGGCGGCTGAATTGATTGAAGCAGCCAAGGCCGGCGGTATACCGGTTAGTGTGAAAACGCGGATTGGTTATGAAGCGTTGGAGGAATTGGAGAGCTGGATTACTCATTTACTGAAGCAAGATATTGCAAATTTATCTGTTCATCTGCGCACGCGTAAAGAGATGAGTAAGGTCGATGCGCATTGGGAAGTAATTCCTCAGATTATGGCGATTCGAGATCGTGTTGCCCCAAAAACGTTGATTACAATTAATGGAGATATTCCAGATCGTGAAAAAGGTTTGGAGCTTGCTAAAAAATATGGCGTGGATGGCATTATGATTGGGCGAGGCATTTTTAAAAATCCATTTGCATTTGAAAAAGAGAAGAAAGAACACACAGCGCAAGAATTGATTGGATTACTGGAATTGCAGTTAGATTTGCAAGATGAATTTGCTGATCAGGTTCCGCGTTCCATTGCTGGGTTACATCGATTCTTTAAGGTCTATGTTAAAGGTTTTCCAGGTGCCAATGATCTTAGAATCAGATTAATGGATACAAAATCGACCGAGGAAGCGAGACAAGTATTGGCCAATTTTCAAGAGTAGCACGCGCTTGATGAATCCTAACGAAAAATTAGATAAGAAGAAAAAGGATTGGAATCAGGGGATTAATCCATTGATTCCAATCCTTTTTGTTTTTATTTTTCAACAACGTGTACATCTTCAAAGGAGCCGTACTTAGCCCACCAAGGAGATGCGCCAGTGTTTAGAAGGTCATCAAGTGAAGTGATGTTCTCTTTGCCCTGTGTGCGCAACCACTCGCGTAATGCATCGTCGCCTTGTTTACCATAAACTTCGATACCGTCTTTCCAAGTTGCACGACCGCAAAGCACGCCGCTGTACTGCACTTTATGCTCATTCGCGAAGGCAATTGTTTTATGGAAAAGTTCTGCTGTCACACCCGCACTCAAATAAATGAATGGAAGCGGACTTAGATCAGAACACTCTTCGAAATGGCGTCCAGCTTCTTCTTTCGTATAAACTATTTCGCCATCCGCAAAGCCTTCTACATATTTGAAGTTCACTGGAACCTCTAATTTAAGTACATCCACGCCATAACGCGGTTTGGAAAATTCTTTAATCGATGCTTTGACTTTCGCAGGTTTCAGTTTCGCGTATTCGGCGCTGGCTGAGTCTGTTATTTTTGCATCGTACGTAATCGGCTCTAGGAAGAAAGGGATGTCTATTTCACGACACTCGGCGCCAATTCTTTCTAGGAACGCGTATTTGATTTCATTGATTTCTGCGGGTTCATCTGGATCGTAATATACTAGAATTTTTACTGCATCGCCACCACTTTCTTTGATGCGGAGTGCGGATAGGTCAGCGATTAAATCAGGAAGTTTACCTGGCGTCGTGGCATCATAGCCCGTTTTTTCATAGGAGGTTAGCAAGCCACAGTTCTCGTGACGAGCTTTAATGGCAGGCGTACCATATTGAAGGTCCAGCAGAATAGCAGATGCGTATGGTGTGAGTTCTTCGGATACCATTTGTTTAAAATCTTCTATATCTTTGTCGCTTTCAGAACCTTTAGCTTCTTGAATCATTTTTTTTTAAGGAGCCACGTTGATCAATTGCTAGTGCAGCAATGATTCCTTTATCGTTAGAAAGTCTCTGTAAGCCATCAAATTTACCTTTTGTAATTTGTACCATAATTCTAATCTCCTTCTTTCTTTTCTATTAGAACGCATACCTTACTACAATACCCTGATAGATAGGTCACAAAACTAGATGCAACCTTGCAAGTCCATTCTAACATCGAAATAGTTGTATACAAAATAATTTGGTGACCTAGTTGCAATTTGAGTATAAATGGTCTAGAATTTTGAGTGGGAGCTGTGCAAATGTATTAGTAAGAAATTCGTGGGGACGAAGCGAGCAATTTTACTAGGAAATGAGGGCAAGGCATGGCAAATCAGCAAATGAGCCGCTCCTCCAAACGGCGCAATAAAAAGAAACGTGATTTTTACATTGGTATCGGGCTAATTTTCATATTATTGGCAGTGGTTTTTGTGGCTGTGAAATGGATAACTCCCGCGGAATTGGAAAATGCGGACAAGCAGAAGGATTCGGAACCGGTGAAGAAGGCACCAGCCAAGCCTGTGACTCCGAAAAAGGAAGTCGAGAAGGAAACGGCGAGCGTGGCTGATAATAAGGTGATTGATGAGTATTTGGAAAGTATCGGATTTAGTGGAACGGCGCTTGTGTACCGTGAGGGAAAAATTGTACTAAATAAAGGGTATAAAACGGCGAATCGGGATACGGATGTCGCTAATACGCCGGATACAGTTTATTATATTGGTTCCTCGCAAAAAGCAGTTATTGCAACGGCGATTTTGCAGTTAGAAGAGCGCGGCAAACTGAATGTGGATGATTCGGTGGCGACTTACCTGCCAGATTTCCCGAATGGGAGCCGGATCACATTACGGAATTTATTGAATCATACATCTGGGATTGTTGGACATACTGAGAAAAACGAGAAAATTACACCAGAAGAATTGATTCAGGATATTGAAGCGCAAGGAATTAAGCGTCAGCCTGGAAAATGGGACTATAATGATTCGAATTATAGCGTACTAGCTTTCATTGTGGAGCAACTAAGCGGTGAAAAACTAATGACTTATGTGCAAAAGAAGATTTTTGAACCAGCAGGTATGAAGCATTCTGGGATTTATACGACTTTCGATAAGGAGAAAAAGCCTTCTGTTGGCTATAAGATTCAGAAGGATGGAACTTATAAGACGCCGTATTTGCCGGATTTATCACAGCTGTATGGGTGTGGTGATATGTATATGACTGCGACGGATATGTACTTATTTGATCGAGCTTTGTCGGACCGAAAGTTGATTAATGATGCTAGTTTTGAGAAAATGTTCACGGCGGGAAGTGCTTCTGGATATGGAATGGGGTTCTACGAAGATCCAGGAAGTTACAATAGTCACGGTGTTTTGAGCGGATGGAACGTGTCGAATAGCTTTAGTCATAGCGGGAAAACGGTCGTCGTGCTACTTTCAAATGTGCAAAATAACATTAAGTCATTTGGTAAAGTGAACAATCGAATTTACCAGCTTTTGAACAATTAAAAAAAACAGGATTAGAAACGTTTTGGGAGGCGTATCTAGTCCTGTTTTTGTATGTTATTTACTCGTTACTTTGTCGATAGCATCTTGCATTTGGTATTCTCTTGATGGTGCGGTATAGTTGCTCCACTCATCACTGTTGACAAGGTATACGTGTTTTGATTTGACTGCTGGGATGTCTTTCCAAATTCCCGTTAGCAGTGTGCTGAGCTCTTCGGTAGATTTTCCTTCTGGTGTCAAGATGAACAGTTGATCGGCATCGCTAACATAGTCGGGAATAGCTTCTGAGGAAATAGCTTTTGTTTCTTTGTTCTTTTTAGCTGCTTCTGTTGGTGTGAAACCAGCGCCAGTATATAGTCCATCGAATACAATTGGATCGTGGATATAGATTTCTTTACCCCAGAATTGAACGACGGCAGCTTTTTGATTTTCAATGCCAGCGTCTTTGAGTGTTGCTTTTGCTTCTTTAGATTCTTTTGTGTATTTTTCTTGGTACCTCTTTTCGGCGTCTTTTGCATTGACTAAATTAGCGATATCAGAAAGTTGCTCGTCTGGTGTTACGCCGAATTTCGTTGCATAAACGGGCGCGACTTTTTCCAGATTTGTCAACATGTCTTTTTGGTAGTCAGAAATGATGATTAAATCGGGTTTTAGGGAAGCGATTTTCTCAACATTTGGCTTATCTCCACCGATATTTTCAACGCCTTTTAGGAAGTCTGGATAGATTCCCATATAGTATTCTGTTGTAGCGAGTGGCTTGATATCTAGGGCGTAAAGTTCACCCGCGTTCTGAATGGCCACAATTTTCTTCGGTGTTGTTGGTATGATAACTTTCCGATCCAGTGCATCAGTGAGTGTGCGTGCTTTGTCTTCCGTCTTTGCCTCATCACTTGTACTAGAACCGCCACATGCTGCAAGTGCAAACCCTAATGTTAAAACAACGAGTAGCAGAGCCATTAATTTTCTTTTCTTCATCCTTAAACCTCCTGTAATTGAAAACTATTCTCAATAAGATAATTATAGATGTAGTTTAAGGAATATACAAGAGGATTGGGAAATAAATTTTCATTTTTAAATACATTAGTTGAGTTATTCAGTAAAAAACAACTCCATTTGAATGTTTTTTTATATAAATGTTATAATTTGAGTATGAAAATAGGCGAGTAGGTAAAGTTGTTCTAAATACTCTCCTAGATTCCTGTTTTAGAAAAAAAAGTATAAGAATACGAATCCTAAAATAAGTAACCCCGTTTTCGTAAAGAAATTTTTACGGTTGATTTTGTGACTAAGTATATCATCTAAAATGGCCACAATATAGACGAGCCGAAGCCCCATAAAAGTGGCATACGTACCACCAAAAATCGACAAAAGAAGAAGCTTGACAAATAGCATACAATATAGTTTTTTTGTACAATTCATAATTTAAAAAATCCCTGTATCATTTTGTTTATATAATGAAATAATAACATAAAAAGGAGAGAATAAACCTATGAAAAAATTTTTTAAGCATTTTATTGACTGTCTCTTTAATGGTATCAATAAGCCTAACTGGTGTTCATGCTGAAATTACAGATTTTAAGAGTGATCTAGTAACTGATAATATGGTCTTAGAAGAAGATATTAGTGACTCCTTATAAAATGGATTATTATGGAAGGATAGCTTTGG
The DNA here is from genome assembly GCF_000525975.1 of Listeria rocourtiae FSL F6-920. GTDB lineage: Bacteria > Bacillota > Bacilli > Lactobacillales > Listeriaceae > Listeria_A > Listeria_A rocourtiae. Next base: position 6,057 of record NZ_AODK01000050.1, on the reverse strand, counting down.
TTTGAGGGATGACCGCAACTGTCGGAGGGGGAATCGCAAATGCTTTCGCAACAGGGGTAGTAGGAGCCATACTGGGGAGTATGACGGCAAGACTATCTAAATACAAAGCAGCAAATTATTGGATGGTGACTAAAAAATACTATGCCAAGGATGCCGTCAATGTGTATATAAAAACATCTTTTCAAGTATATAGTAATCGTGCGAGGACGAAATTAGCATATTCGAGTTTCCAAATTAATAAATACTATAGTCCAAAATAAAAATAGCGGTGTAAAATCTGTAACTATAGATTTTACACCGCTATTTTTATTTCTTCATTTTCAAATGCTCGACTTCAATTACGCGCAAACCTTTACGTTCAAGATGCGCGACAATCAAGTTCTTTTCTTCTTCCGTAATGCCAGCTGGTAATGTTACGAGAACGCGGCGGATGTAGTCTTCCGCTTGGGAATCCATTGTGATCAGGCTGGCAATTGTGGTATGTTTATCGATGATTTTTGTGATTTTTGTTAGAGAACCAGGGACTTCGCCAGTTGCGATAGTCAGAACGTAGCTTCCTGAATCGATATTCCAAGCGTCTTGCAAAACACCGAGCAATTTGCCATGTGTTAAAATACCATAAAAATCGTCTTGTTCGTTGAGGACCGCGATGTATGGCAACTCTTTAATTGTAAAAAATACTTCGAAAAAAGAAGAATTAATGCAAATATGTTTTGTTTTATTTTTGATAAGACTTGTTACAGGATCTGATAAGTCGCCTCCGTTAGCGGCATGACGATAAATGTGCATTTTATAAATGTTCCCGATGAATTTCTCGCCTTTATTATCTAGAACTGGGACGCAACGATAGCCGGCTTCTTCCAAAATGTCCAGCGCTTCTTTGAGTGTTGCGGTTTCTGTAACAGTCGTTAAGTTGATTTTAGGAATACAAAGATTTTTAATCAACATATTTCGGTCACTCCAATCTCTTTAGTGTGGGATACGTCTCTCTTATTCTAACCCAAGTTGTTAAATTTGTATAGAAAACACTGTGTTAATTGATTGACATTGATAAGGGTGTCATTTAGAATGGAAACAACATTACTGATAATGATTATCAATGAGAAATAGGGGTGGCGTTATGCATATTGAAACAGTTAGTATTGAGTTTGAAACAGAAAACAAGGAGAAAATGTTGCAATCTGTGGCGCATCATCGGGAAGAAATGGCTGAATTTGAGGGTTTTTTAGGATATGAGGTTTGGTTGAAGGAAGGCGTGCGAAAGTCGACGGTGATGAATGTGTCGCGCTGGGCCTCGAAGGAGCAGTTTACGGTGTGGATGAAGCAGCATCGTGATTTTCATCGTAAAATGAAACGAACTGGCGGAGGCGGTGGTTCGGAATTGGTTGTGACGCGGCAAACTGGCTCGTATGAAATGATATAGTATTTGGAACAGGAATCTTTTTTCAGGGTTTCTGTTTTTGTTTAAAATGATGCGAAAAGGTGTATTTATTAAGAGAGTGGTCTAATCGTTACAGATAGTGGTATTTGTGATAATATGGATACGTGACAAAATATAAGGCAAAAAGAAAGCGGGGACTTTATACAATGAATAAAGGAATTGCAAATTTTGATTATTATAACCCAACGCATATTGTGTTTGGAAAGGATCGGATTAGTGAATTGGCGACATTGATTCCGACCGATAAGAAGGTACTTGTGCTTTATGGTGGCGGTAGCGTGGAGCGTTTTGGTACGCTTGCAAAGGTACGTGAGGCGCTTAGTGGGCACACATTTGGTGAGTTTGGTGGGATTGAAGCAAATCCTACATATGCTACCCTTTTACGTGCGATTGAACTCGTAAAAAAAGATGGCTATAATTATTTGCTAGCTGTTGGCGGTGGTTCTGTTATTGATGGAACGAAATTTGTTGCGGCCGGCGCGCTTTTTGATAGTGAGCCAATTAATATTTTTGGTAGTGGCGTTGGTGAAGGGATTCCGATTAAGGAGGCTTTGCCGTTTGGTACGGTGTTGACACTTCCTGCGACGGGTTCTGAGATGAATAGTGGCGGTGTTGTGAGTATCGTGGAGAAGAAGGCGAAACTTGGTTTTGGTAGCGCAGTGACGTTCCCACAGTTTTCGATTCTTGATCCGCAGTTGACGTATACATTGCCGAAGCGTCAATTGGCTAACGGAGTGATTGACTCGTTTGTGCATATTATGGAGCAATATATGACGTATCCGGTTGGTGGAATGGTGCAGGATCGCTTTGCAGAAGGGTTACTTGAGACGCTGATTGAGATAGGCCCAGATGTGGTGGATGAGTCAAAACAGGATTATAATCTGCGTGCTAACTTTATGTGGGCGGCGACTTATGCGCTGAATGGGACGCTTAATAAAGGGGTTCCAGGCGATTGGTCGAGCCACGGTTTAGGCCATGAGATTACGGCGCTGTATCACATTGACCATGCACGGACGCTTGCGATTGTATTGCCTTCATTATTGGAGATTCGGAAAGAGCAGAAGGGTGCGAAGTTATTGCAATACGCTGAGCGTGTTTGGCATATTACGGATGGAACGGAAGATGAGAAGATTCAAGCGGCCATTGATAAAACGCGTGAGTTCTTTGAGTCATTAGGCGCTCCAACGCACTTCAGTGATTACGATCTTGGCGAGGAAGTTGTAGATGCGCTCGTTTCTCAACTTGAAAAACATGGTTTGACGGCAGTTTCGGAGCGTGGGGATCAAACGCTTGATGTCAGCCGCGAAATTTATAAAAATGCCTTGTAATATCAGCTAATTTTTATTGTACTCTTAGGACGCTGGGCGATGTTTTTGGCTTGGCGTCTACTAAGAGTATATTTTAATAGGGGAGTGGGAGCCATGGTTAGGCCAATTCAAGATAGTAGTGGTAAAACGTTTTTGGACATCCAAGAGGACTTGCAACATTGTTCTTTACGGAATTCTGGGAGCGTTTTTCTTATTATGGGATGCGTGCTATTCTTATCTTTTACATGTATACGGCGGTTGTAGATGGTGGGCTTGGTTTTTCTCAGGCTACTGCGACGGCGATTATGTCGATTTATGGTTCGCTCGTTTATATGTCTGGTGTTATTGGAGGCTGGACGGCGGATCGGATTTTAGGGCCGCGTCGAACGATCTTTTATGGTGGTATCTTGATTATGGTTGGGCATATTGCTTTATCATTTCCTGGTGGCGCAACGGCTTTGTTTGTGTCGATGTTCTTTATCATTATTGGAACAGGCTTTTTGAAACCAAATGTGTCAAATGTTGTTGGTGATCTTTATCCAAAAGGGGATCAAAGACGTGATGCGGGATTTAGTATTTTTTATATGGGGATTAACTTGGGTGCTTTTATCGCCCCGTTTATTGTTACACAAGTATCTGATTCAGCCAGCAGTTATCATGCGGGATTCGGTGTGGCGGCTGTCGGAATGGCTCTGGGACTTATTGTATATGTTATTACTGGAAAAATGTATTTACGCGACGCTGGAAAAACGGTGCCGAATCCGCTGAAAAGTTCGGAGAAAAAGAAAATGACTGGTTTATCATTGGGAATTTTAGCGGGAATTGTGTTGATAGGAGCTATTGTGGCATGGCTTCAAGGTGAATTTTCATTGCAGACGGTTATTATGACTGTTACGATTATGGGTGTTATTATCCCACTTATTTATTTTACCGTGATGATGACGAGTAAGAAAACGACGAAGGAGGAGCGTTCGCGACTGACAGCTTACATACCTCTGTTCCTTATTTCGGTCATGTTTTGGATGATTGAAGAACAAGGGTCAACAACATTAGCCTTATTTGCGGCGAACCGGACAGATCTTAGCGTTGGTAGTTTTGAATTATCGCCAGGGGTTTTCCAATCGTTGAACCCGATGTTTATTATTATTTTATCACCGATTTTTGCTTGGATTTGGACGAAGATTGGAAAAAGACAACCTGGAACACCAAGAAAATTCGCGTTAGGTCTGTTTTTTGCAGGTTTATCGTTCGTGATTATGATGTTGCCTGGGATTTTAGCAGGGAATACAACGACCGCAGTTAGTCCAATGTGGCTTGTGATGAGCTTTTTTTATCTGTATCGTGGGTGAGATGTGCCTGTCACCGGTGGGCTTATCGGCTACTACTAAACTAGCACCAGCAGCATTTGCTTCTCAAACGATGAGTGTTTGGTTCTTGTCGGATTCGATGGCACAGGCCTTCAATGCCCAGACAACGCAATTTTTCAATGCAAAAACAGAAATCTTGTACTTTGGAATTTTTGGATTTGGGGCGGTTGCTTTTGCGATTTTACTATTTTTCTGTGCTCCATTATTGAAAAAATATATGCGTGGCGTGGATTAATTTCGCGATATGGCGTTTTTCTTATTGCAAGAAGAGCGCCTTCTTTCATTGCAAAACGGGTGATGGCTTGATACACTAAGGGTATCTTTTGAAGAAACGGTGGTGCAGTATTAAAATGGGGAAAGTGACTTTATTTGTGACAAGGCATGGAAAAACAATGCTGAATACGACAGAACGTGTACAAGGTTGGGCAGATTCACCACTTACGGAAGCTGGTGTTCTCGTTGCGGAACAGTTGGGACGGGGACTTGCGGATACTAAATTTGAAGCGCTTTATACGAGTGATCGTGGACGGACGCTTGAAACAGCTGATATTGTGATGCGACATGCGGGTTTTGAGTTGCCTGTGAATCAGTTGAAGGGGTTGCGCGAGTTTGGCTTTGGCAAATTTGAAGGCGAATATAATTTGTTTATGTGGGAAACGGTGAGTAAAATGCACGGATTTGACTCTGTGGAGGCATTTTTTGAAGTACATAAGCATGATGCGCCACGGGTGATGATTGATGCGGTGGCCGATATGGATGAGACTGGTATGGCGGAGAATTGGGATATTTTTACCGAGCGATTGTTGCAGTCGCTGGATTTGATTTGTAGCGAACAACGAGAAGGTAACGTGCTTGTGATTTGTCACGGGATGGTTATCAATATCTTGCTTTCTTTGCTTGATCCAACGCGCGTCGATGGGCCAATTGAAAATGCGAGCGTAACTAAAATAAGCTACGAAAACGGCCAATACACGGTGGAGTCAGCGAATGATATGCAGTATGTTGAACGCGGTGTTGTGAAAAATTAGGATAAAGGGATGAAGAACGATGAATGACATGGAAGAAGTACCGATCAAAAAAAGAACAACTTTCTTAGGCTTTTTGGCATTTTTACTAGGAATTCTATGTATTGTTATGATTTTCATGAAGCCAATGGAGATTAGCTTTGTGACAGCGGACAATTGGTTTATTGTGATTTTTGGTGTAGCGGTTTTGACGCTTATTATATCGATTTCAGGTATTGCGAGAGAACGTGAACGCAATTTTTTACCGATTATCGGATTTATTATTTCGATGACATATATTGTGTTCTGGATTATCTTTTTCCTGTTGATATTAATCGGCGTGATGTAATAAATAAGTGAAATGGAGGAATGAAGATTATGTATAAAACAAACAGATTGGTTTCCACTTTTTTAACGTTTAGCGGTGAGGCAGAGGCGGCGATGGACTTCTACGTGGAGTTGTTTGGCGAAGATGCGAAGACGTTCGGTAAAACATACATTGGTGAAGCTGATCGCGGAGAAACAGGTAAACTTCTCAATGGTACATTTGAGATTCGTGGTCAGTCGTTTATGGTAATGGATATGGAAGCTGAGTACGCAACGCCATTTTCGTGGGCAGCTTCGATTTTGGTACAATGCGAAGAAGAGGAAGAATTCGATCGCCTATTTGCAGCATTTTCTGATGAGGGCTCTGTGATGATGGGGCCAATTGAGTTGCCACCGTTCAAAAAAGTAACATGGGTAACTGATAAATTTGGCGTGACATGGCAATTGGTATGGTAATTTAAAAGAGTGTCTGGGACATAACCCGAATAAATCGGCGACAAGCGCTCGCATTCAGGGGATTTGGCGGACTTCCGGTTCTCACATACAGTCGTATGCTCCGCTTCCGGCTTCCACCAAATCCCCTGAATACAAACGCTTTCGCTCGATTTGTG
>NZ_AODK01000049.1 GCF_000525975.1 Listeria rocourtiae FSL F6-920 | reverse complement strand
TTAATTTATATCAATACATATTATTGGACAATATATACATTTCAAAAGTAACTCTAATTCTCTTATTTTCTCATAAAACAAGTATTTCTTTTGCCAGTTTTTGAGACTCTATACCGCTAATATAACAATACATTACAATTATTAATGTGTACTCAATTACTAGCTTTCACATTCATTTCTAAATCATCTTTATTTTCTTCCTTATTTTTACTTAAAAACCTTATTTTATCTACCAGTACCTCTGTTACGTATACTTTCTTGTCCTCTCTATTAACATAATTTCTCGTTTGTAATTCACCTTTTATACCCACTAAAGTACCTTTCCGGCAATACTCAACGGTATTCTCTGCTTGTTTTCCCCAAACTACACATGGAATAAAATCTGCTTCACTATCCGATCTACCACCTCTCCCAAATCGATTCAAGGCTACTGTGATATTAACAACTCCCTTTTCCTCTGATGTAAAGCGCAGTTCTGGATCCTCAGTCAATCTGCCCACCAACGTTACCTGATTAATCATATCCTATTCCTCTTTTCTATATTTAGTCACACAAGCATACTCCCTTCTATACTGCATGTAAAATAGTCAAAAAAAAAGTTTTAATTATTTTAAGAAGCTCAAAACCATCTTTCACTTTAGAACAAAATAGAAATTCGCATCTCGAATCTTGCTCAAAAATCAATATTCAAAGTTTCTGCATCTTTTGTAATGCTTTATTTTATATCAAAAGCCTGCTATTCTAAAAGCTCAACTTAGAAATCTCGACATATAAAAAAACCGCAATATAATATTGCGGCAGGTCCCTACTATTTTATATCAGTTAATGCAAACATTATCTCGGCTTCACAGACTAGCTCGTCCTCAACAGTTGCTCTGACATGCGCCTTAGCAATTGAGCCACGTAAACGAAGAATTTCAGCCTCTAGGCGTAACTGGTCACCAGGAACAACTTGGCGTTTAAATCTACAACCATCAATACCTGCAAAAAGGCCAATTTTTCCTTGATTACTTGCGACCTGCATCATAGCAATACCGCTTGTTTGGGCCAATGCCTCTACAATTAGAACTCCCGGCATAACTGGATATTGAGGGAAATGCCCATTAAAAAATTCTTCATTTGCAGTGACATTTTTGATAGCAACTACTTTCTTTTCCTCTAATTCAATCACCCTATCTACCAACAAGAATGGGTAACGGTGTGGTAATATTTTTTTTAATTTCACTAATATCTAACATTTCATACCTCCGAACAATGATACATGAATATTAATTCACCTTTTAAATCTACCTCATTTGTATTAGAAAAGCCATGCCTTTCATAAAAGCTTCTGGCATATTTGTTTTCTGGTGTAAAGCTTAGCAGTATTTTTCTGATTTTAAATTGGATCTTTATACGCTCTAACAAATACACTAGAAATTGATGGCCTAACCCATGCCCTTGATACCTCTTATCAATCATAAAGCGATCTAGCCAAATTGCATCTTGTTCATGACAACCATACATTGCAAAACCCACTAGAACGTCATTTGAATAGAGTCCTACAGGGTACCAGCCAGCCGTGTATTGAGACTCTACGACAGAGCAGGCATTTGACTCAATAAAGTTTTCTTGGCTTGGATGCACCTTAAGGTTGATGATATGATACCAATTTGATTGGTCTACATGCTCAATTCTGAGAGACAACCTACCACCTCAAACTGTTTTAGATTCTATTTTTCTTAATCCGTGCTGTATTTTCCAATAATATTCCCGTACCTATCGCAACGGCATCTAACGGATTTTCAGCCAGCAAGACAGGAACTTTTAATTCTTCAGCTAGGAGCTCATCTAAACCATGTAACAACGCCCCACCACCAGTCAGAATAACTCCACGATCAATAATATCTGCTGAAAGCTCTGGTGGTGTTTGTTCTAATACTTGTTTTGCAGCTTGCACAATAACATGAACAGACTCTCTTAAAGCTAATTCAATTTCTTCACTAGTTACTGTTATGGTTTTAGGTAATCCAGAAACTAAGTCACGGCCTCGAATGTCCATTGATTCATGCCTCGCTCCACTAGATGCAGTAGCTACATTAATTTTTAACTCCTCTGACGTTCTTTCACCTATCAGAAGGTTATACTGTCGTTTAATATACTGTAGAATATCACCATCCAGCTGATTTCCTGCGAGCTTTACTGATTTACTCGTTACAATATCGCCCATAGACAAAACCGCTATATCTGTAGTGCCACCACCAATATCTATAACCATGTTTCCACTCGGTTGGAAAATATCCATACCCGCACCTATCGCAGCGACTTTAGGCTCCTCTTCCATAAACACTTGTTTACCACCACTTTGCTCAGCGGCTTGTCTTATCGCTTTTTGCTCTACCGAAGTGATATTGGTTGGGCAACAAATTAAAATTCTGGGCTTAGAAAAGAAACCTTTTAAATCTAGTTTTTGTATGAAAAAACGTAACATTTCTTGAACAATATCGAAATCTGCAATTACACCATCTTTCATCGGTTTAATGGCTGTAATATTTCCTGGTGTTCTTCCTACCATGTTCCTCGCCTCTGTGCCCACTGCCAGAACTTCATTTGTAGTGTTATTAATTGCTACAACAGATGGTTCATTCAATACAATACCTTTTCCTTTTACGTGAATCAGAACATTTGCAGTACCTAAATCTATTCCCACATCTTTTGCCATGATTAATAATGACCCCTTTCTGTATTGTTCCTATGTATTGCTTCATACTACCTCTTTTGCATTATAGCATACTTCTTTTAACATATATATCTTTTCATCAAGAGGAAAACGAGAAAGTTTTTTACACATAAAAAAACTAGGCCAATTATACGACCTAGCATTTTTATTTATTTGGTTGCTACATTCAAGTTAGCTTTCTCGGTATTTGGTGTACGTTCAATATCTGCGCCTAATGCTTTAAGTTTAATATGGAAATTATGGTAGCCTCTATCAAGATACTTTAATTCCGTTACTTGTGTATATCCATCGGCAACCAGTCCTGCAAGAACTAAGGCAGCTGCTGCACGTAAATCTGTTGCTGCAACCTCGGCACCTTGAAGTTTAGCTGGACCAGAAATAATCACAGAATGTCCTTCAATTTTCATGTCAGCATTCATTCGACGCATTTCTTCAACATGCATGAATCTATTTTCGAAAACAGTCTCTGTCATAACACTCGTACCAGTGCTTAGCATTTGGATAACCATCATTTGTGACTGCATATCTGTGGGGAAACCTGGGTGTGGCAATGTTTTTACATCCACAGCCTTTAAATTTTTAGGACCGATAACCCGTACCCCATTGTTCTCTTCAATAATTTGAACGCCCATTTCTTCTAATTTAGCAATCAGTGAGCTAATATGTTCTGGAACCATGTCTTCGATAAGTACATTTCCTTCTGTAATAGCGGCTGCAATCATGAAAGTACCCGCTTCGATTCGGTCAGGAATAATAGAATGATCTGTTGCAGTTAGCTCCTTCACACCTTCAATACGAATAACTTCTGTTCCCGCACCAATAACACGCGCACCCATTTGGTTCAAGAAGTTTGCTAAATCTACAATTTCAGGTTCTCTTGCTACGTTCTCGATAACAGTTGTACCTTCTGCTAATGTCGCGGCCATCATGATATTCTGAGTCGCTCCAACACTAGGGAAATCAAGATATATTTTGGCACCTATTAATTTTTTTTTTGCAGTCGCTTCAATATAGCCATTTTTCAATTCTTACATTAGCGCCCATTGCTTCAAAGCCTTTTTAAATGCAAATCAACCGGACGTGAACCAATGGCACAACCTCCTGG
>NZ_AODK01000048.1 GCF_000525975.1 Listeria rocourtiae FSL F6-920 | reverse complement strand
TTTAAAACAAAGTAGGGAAAAACAAACCAGAATTAGCTAGAGGGGTGATGAAAATGAAAAAACAAAATTTTTTTGATGGGCTTGTTGCTTATAAGTATTGTTTTGCTCGGGTTAGGGGGATACGAAGCAAAGGCGGCAACGGACTACGGTTCACAATTTTTTACACATGTGGAATTACAAAATAAGAATGGTGTTGCTTCCACTAATTTTAAAGAAAATGATCGCGTGAAAGTCGTTTATAATTGGGATTTAACGCAAGCGGTGCATAGTGGTGAGACGATGACGATACCACTGCCCGCACAGCTTGAATATGTCAGTTTTGCCCCGTTTTTATTGAAAGATAATGATGGGAATACAGTAGCAGCGGCCGTTGTCGACCCTATTAATAATAAAATAACTTTGACATTCACTACATTTGTTGATACACACACAGATATTAATGGTTCGATGTTTTTTTTACGCCGATTTCAACAAGGATAACATCGTAACCGATCAGACGAACTCGATTGCTTTTCCTGTCGGCGGTGATTACACAACGCTTGACGTGATGATTCACAAAGTCACAAGCGGTGGCGGTGGAACGGTTACGCCAACCGTTGTTTTTAAGCAGGGGCGAATCGATGCTAAGGATAGTAGTCTGATTAATTGGACAGTAACGCTTAATAATGCGCTTGTGGATATCGATAATGCTTACTATACAGACATTATGGGCACTGGGCAGACACTTACAGGACTTGTGAAATTGAAATACCGCGATGCTGATAAAAATGAACGCTATTCGAGAAATGAAAACGTGACGCTTGATGCCAATCGTAGTTTTCGCTTAGAGCTAGGTGATCTTCAAGATACTTCGGTCGTCATCACTTACCAGACCAAAATGGTTGGCGGTCAGTTTAGCTATAAAAATACAGCTAAAATAGGCGGTGCAAACATTGAGGAACAAATAAGAAACGCGACTGTTAACGACTATTCAGGAGGTGGCGAAGGGGAAGGTAGCGGCAATAATCCACCACCAACAGATCCACCAATAACGCCAAAACCACCAGTTACGCCAGATCCACCGGTAACTCCCAATCCAGACACTGATCCAATCGTCGTGACACCAACAACGCCGGAAGTAAGCACGATGATAGATGGTGATAACGAAATACAAATCTATGTTGTAAAAAAAGGTGATACCCTTCCAAGTATTGCTAAAAAATTTGAAACAACAACACGCCAATTAAAAATATGGAATAAACTCACAAGTGATGAAATCAAAGTCGGACAAAAGCTAATCGTAAAAGTAACTCCGAGAAAAGTAACTGTGAAAAAACAAAATGATGCAAGTCCGAGTCCAACAACTACGAAAGCATTACCTCAAACAGGTGATACAATGAGTGGCGTTGCGAGATTAATTGGCACGCTACTTACCTTAACTTCCATGGCATTTTTATCTCGTAAAAAGTAATAGTTCTAAGGTGCTATATCCAGACGTGGAGACACTTATTAGCGACCGTGTGACCTATGAGCAATTAACACCAGGCAAAACTATCGTTTAGAAGCAAAACTGATGACGAAAAATGGTCAAACAGTATTAACGCAAGGGTCGACAACATTTCCAACAACTGGTGAAGAAACAGTAACGTGGCAACAAGTGATATTGTAGCAACACATGAAAGTCTGACTGACGCAGATCAGACTGTTACTTTCCTCATCCCGAGTCGTCAAACTTTTGCTTTTGAAACAGGGACGGATGGTCAGTATGGGTTATATCTACATCCTGATTTTAAGCTTAGCAATCGAGTGGTTTATACGGATCTAAACCTAGGTGAGCGCTATACTTTGGAGGCAACGTTAGTGGATAAAGTCGTTGGAGCGCTTGTATTTACACAAGGGACACATTCCTTTATTCCGACAACGGCCTCTGGAGGTTTTCTGTATCGTTAAACACTTTATTAGTGGACACGGTTCATTATGAAGATTTACTTGTCGGACGTGAATATACTGTAAAGGGCGTTCTAATGAATAAGTCAACAGAAGCACCATTACTTGTTGATGGCGAACGCGTAGAAGCAGAAACAATATTCACACCAGATACTACGAGCGGTGATGTTGATGTTACTTTCACATTCAATGCAAAAGGTCTTGCGGGTCAAGAGGTTGTGGCTTTTGAAAGTCTATATGCATCTGGCCAGCTCATTGCAAGTCATGAAGATTTGGATGATGAAAACCAAACTGTTCAGTTTAAGAAACCCAATCTAAAAACGACAGCAACGGATGTGGATGGAAGTAAAGACATAGAGCCCACAGATAAGCGAGTAGTGGATATTGTGAATTATACAGATTTAATTGCTGGAAAAGAACTCCTTGGTGAAACAACCTTCACTCCAGAAGAACCTAATGGCGCCATAGAAGTTTATTTTGATCTAAATGCTCGTGAACTGGCAGATAAGGAGGTTGTCGTATTTGAAAAACTATATCGTAACGGGAAAGAAGTAGCTGTACATGAAGATATTGATGATGCTTCTCAGACCGTATACTTCACACCATTATCTACAAAACCAGAGCCACCAAACAATCCACCTAGTAACCCACCAACAAACAACAAACCTGGCTCAACAGGTTAAAAGATTACAAATATTACATTACCGAGTGCGGGTGATACAAACCCTCCATATGGTATTGCTCTTGGCACATTGTTAGTTGCCATGGGGAGTATTTTATGGAGTAAGAGAAAGAAATATTAAAAGAATTAAAGTATACTAAGAGAGTAGGTAAGACCACAGCCATGGCCTTACCTACTATTTTTGTTGTTTGAATAGTTTAAAATATGTATTCATGTAATGTTTGTTTTCGATGGAGAGGGCTATTATTATCAGCGTGTCGACAAACGCTGAATTTTGGCGGAAATCACGTAAAGTGTTTTTTCTATAGTCTGTTATTATATTATCTTTCTATTTTACGAATTTGAGCAGATATTTTTAGACACAAAATAGACACAAAATAAAATGCTGATAAAAAGCCGTTTTCAAGGTTAAAATGAAATTTGTGAATTTTAACTTGCAAAATAGAGTTTTTAACCGTATAAATTATTATTATTTTTGTCTGTAATATAAAAAAAAATATGCATTATGCTAATAAATGTAGTTCAGATTAAAGGGAGGCTTCCTGCGGATTTTATTGAGGTGTATAGTTTATTGCTCAGAGAACCAAACTTGTTGCTACCTTTGTTAGAGCTACCAAATATTAATAAGGAGGGTTTAAATTGGTAATAATTTAAAATACTGAAGAATCATAAAAGTCTAAATCTGTCTTAGATAGGCAGTCTGATCCATGTTGCAAATGGTTATTTAGTGCAACAAGTTAATAATATACAGCAAAGAAGGCGAACCATTTATGCTATCTGGACGGAGAATTATTTTCACAATATTATTTATCAATCTACTCACTATGAATATATTGCCTTTGGATGTACTGAGGCAGCTATTTACAATTTCAATGCTATATTGTAAAAGTTTTCTGAACAACCATTTTTCTCCTGATCTTCTGATGGATATTTTAAGCACCAAGGAAAGCAATTTTATAATTACTCCATATGCTTACCAAAAGTTTGCAGAAAAGGGCTGTTGATATTCTAAAGTTACTTTCTATAAAAGAAGATAATGACTAACATATCCCGAAAAAGGTGAATTACCTACTAATCTCCAAGTGTTGTCAAACGTCGTCACATACCGCTAAAAAGGCAGTACAGGAACTAGAGGTGGCGAATAGAATTATATATAAGAATGATAAAATTATTTAAAAAAAACAATTCAGATTATTTTGTTTTATAGGTGTAGATAAGCTATAAAAAGACTTAAATATGGAGTAGAAAGTAGAATAGAAAACGCATAGTATGAGCATGAAAGGCAAATGAGTGTGTATAGAAAGGGGGAATCTGAGCAAACTCCATTACTGTAACAAAGTCTAAGAGAGAAAGAAAGACAAAAGTTGAGTAAAATTAAAAGGAGGGCTTACCATTTTACAAACATTAGGCGTTGACATTGACGAGGATTTTTTAAGGATATTGCTTTTCTCTAATGAATCATTTGAAAAGCATGCTAATAAGGAATTATTTCCAGTTAAAACAGTTATTGATTCTATGGTGATGGATGATCGTTCTTTTATTTATATAGAAAAAGGACTTGCTAAGATTGTGGCACGTCATAATGAGAAAGAAACGACAGTTTCATTTTCTGGGGATGGAGAATTTATTGGTTTTGCAACATTGCTATCTAAGGAAAATAACAAATATATATTGGAAACGATCTCTGAAACAACCGTTTATTTTATCGACCGCTATTTCGTATTGAATGTTATTGATAAATCAGGGTGGGGAACCTCGATTTTACTAAAATTCATTGAAAATTTGACCCAATCCGCTAATTATTATGGCAAGCTCAATCTTTTGCGGGCGAAAGAAAAAGTAGCGGCATCTTTACTGCACTTGGAATCTAAAAAAAAAAAGGCCAGCCAGACGGCTATTTACCAAAAGAGATTTGTCACTATGATTTGGCTAGCTACTGTCAAATAACGCGAGAGTATACAACGAAGATGCTATCTCAATTTGAAGAAGAAGGGCTTATTAAATTAACACCTAAGCCAATTACCATTTTAGATAGCTGTGCATTAAAAGAAATGGTTGGTTTTGAAATAGCTGGATCTCTGCATTAATAAAGGAATAGTTTTGTGAATTATATGAAATAAAACGAGCGTATTTGATGAAAGGTATACTCAAACTCTAAACGAAAAAGCTCTATTATCCTGTTTACCGTTGCGCAATCGAAGCGATGGTAAACAGGATAACAAAGCTATAGGATCTATTGTTAGCTGAGAAACTAACTAGTAACCACAAGAATCATGTAAAAAATCAATATCGAGAATAACAATCTTGCCTTCTTTGCTATACGTAATAATGTTTTCTTTCTGCAATTCTGACATGACGTAAGACACACGAGTTCGGCTAACATTCGCCACGTTCGCTAAAATTTCATGTGTGATATATTTAGGAATGCTAAACGTATTGTTCCATGTCGGATGGATTTCGCGGAAACTGTGAATAATCGAGAGAATATAATAGATTTTTTCTTTCAAATTTAGTCCTAATAGTCTCGCGGCACTATCTTTCCAGAACAACTCACGTTGAATATTTTTGAAAAAAAAGTTCATTTTTTAAAAATTTTCAGGATAAGAGTCTAGAATAGATAAAGGAATTTTTAAACCGCGTACATTAGTCAGTGTTGTATATTCGAAATAATCATCAAAATAAAAAATGTTAGGTAACAAGCCAATAATACACTTACTTGTATAGAAATTATCGTAAAGCATTTTGCCAAACGGCGAGATATGATATTTAAGGACAGAACCTTCATACATTAAAAATGCATACTTCTCCAAATCAACTTGGAATAAGCCAGGACCTTCAATGAAAAGCTCTTGAGTGCTCGCATGGTCAATAGCGTAATCTGAAAACTTAGAATTAATACGAGACAACTCTTTGTGAAACTGTATAAAGTTCATTATAATTACCTCCTTGCAGATTGCAATCTGTACACCTCTCGGTAACTATTATACAACAAAATGTAATGATAATGTTAAAATTAGCCTTCTCTTACATACTTATTCACAAGTACAGAGAGAATAAGTATGTAAGAATAATTTCTGACATACGCATTATGTCATTTCCTCTTTAATAAACAAATGCTGTTCTTTTTTTGATAATTCTTTTTTTCGTTGTTTTAAGTCTAGTAAAGCTTTTTTTATGGTCGCTGGAGTTGCTTGGCAACATTTAGATAGCAGTAGACTATTGACACGCTTTGGCACCATATAACCATCTGGGTGTTTTTTTTGAGAAGCGTTTCATGACATCTAAGATACGATCACGAATGTTTTTTGTCAGCATATAAGAGAAGTGAAAGAATTCCTCTTGCTGTCGTCTATTGTAATCAATTAAGAAATCTGGGAAAAAAGGTTCCTGTGAAAGATTGTCTAGGACCATTCGTGCATCAAACATAGCTACTTCTACATCTCCTATGGCCAGGTATTCATACTGGTTCTGTTGGAAAACATTGTGAAAAATGACATCATTTGTCGACCAAATGGCGTTCACACTTATTTTACAGATGTCAGCATTATTGACTTGTTGTAATAAAACACCTTCCGTAACATGAATAATTTTTTCAGAGTTCGCTAAATTTAAGGACTGATAACTTTTCAATGTTTTAAACTGACAAACATCAGGATGCCACGTGTCGAGATCTGTCATCTCAAGCAGTGTTATTAATAAGTTAGGTTTTTTAATTAATAGATCATGAACATGTAAAAAATCCATATTCTATACCACTCTCCATTTCTATTAAGATTACTGGTAGCCCAATAACATGTCTTAGACTAACACATATAGGAAGAGGAGATTGTAACATATGTTGTTCGCATTTTTAATAAATAAATCTCTCTTTTGCAGAAGGTTTAACAAATAATTAAGGTACATATTATAGAAGTAATAGGAGTAAAACATGACTGAAAACGTCATCAATATGCAGGTGTTTAGCAGAAAATCATGAAGACTAGCTATTAAAATACACAGAAGAGTCTATTTTGAACATCTGTAACATTTGTTACAGAGTATCGGTAGGAATCATGTTATTCTCTTTTGGGAGGAAGGAGAGTGAGCATCGACACACATATAGTAATGAGGTGTTAGCATCATGAAAAATATCCTAATTTAGCTTTATCAATCCACCATGCTAAAAAAATACCTCGTCCGGTCATAACATGTTCTAGGAAAAATAAAAAATGGTAGGGGGATTGGTATATATTGTATAGAAGCAGATAATAAAAAGGAGTATCGAGTAGATATGGAATGAAAAAAGCATCATGTAACATATGTTACATCATCAAATTAGGTTTATATATATACTAGTAATTGAGACAGGCAGTCAGACATTATCAAATTCAAAATATCAGGAGGAACTGAATGAAGAAAAATCTAAAAAAAGTTATTGTTGTTATGATGTTATGTATATTGGTGATTAATCAGTTATCTATGCAGTTAATGGCATCAGCAGCAGGGGGATATAATTGGGGCGACCAATTTATTGATAGTGTAGAACTTACAGATGGTAGTGGAAAACCTATTGAATCTATTCCTACAGACAAAGCCTTTAAAATTAAATATACCTTTAGTATTCCAAATACGATAGATGTTGATCAAGGCGATAAAATGGAGGTTACACTTCCTAAGGAGCTTCAAACAGCGCAAAATAATGAGCTTCAGTTTAAGGATAGGAATGGAGAACTTGTTGCGACTGGTCAAGCAACGACACAGGGTGGGCAACAATATGTTGTCACATTTACGGATTACCCTGAGAGAAAATCAAATGTTTCTGGATATTTTGAATTTTTTGTTAAATTTTCAGATGATATTACTCCAGGAGAAGAAATTGAAATTGAATTTGATCTTCCAGGAGGAAAAGTGGTAGTACCAATTAAGCCAGAAGAACCAAGCGGTGGTGGCTCAAACCCAGAGTCACCTGAGTGGGGTGATACGTTTATTAAGACTGGAACTTATATACCGTCAGAGAACATGATACGTTGGGAAATAACTATTATTCCGGATTTGTTGCCTAACCCTGCTTTTCCCGTTCTATACGAGTCGATGAATAATGTGAAAGTGTATGATGAACTGGGGCCAGGACAGAAGTTTGCTGGTTTTATGAAGGAAGATGAGGTAGGCGTGCATAGAGCCTATAATAAAAACGGTAAGACAGGTATCGCTTATGGGAATTCTTGGCAACAAAAAATTAGCAATTATAATGCTACGAACGGGACATTTGAAGTTGATTTGGGCAATATTAATGATGGTATGGGAAGAAAAATCTTTTATAATACTATAATTACAAACCCTGATCAAGTTGAATTTACTAATAACGCCCGTGTAGTATCAACAGAGAGAACAGAAGATATTGGGAGTAAGATTAGGGTAGAAGGTGGATCCGGTGGAGCAGAAGGTGAAAATGCAGGATTTACGGTTGTCAAACAAGATGATTCTGGTAATGCCTTAGCTGGAGCTAAATTTGATTTATATCGAATTTCTAATGGTAATAGAACTTTAATTAAAGAGAACATGGAATCTGGTAATGATGGTAAAATTAGTCATGATGAAACTTTGAAATTTGGGAATTATGAATTAGAAGAAGTAGAAGCGCCAGATGGTTATAAATTATTAGATAAGCCATATGCTTTTGAACTTAATGAAAAAGGTATTAAAGAATTAGAAATCCCAATTATCAATGAAAAATTAGAAATCCCAGTAGGTTCTGTAGAACTTATCAAACACGATGAAGCAGATGAAAATAAAGGACTAGAAGGAGCAGAGTTTGACCTCTTCCGCGGCACACCAGGATCAGGTACACTCGTAAGTAAGCATGTAACACCAGCATCAGGCGTCATTCAAGTAAACAACTTAGAATTTGGAAACTACTATTTTGTGGAAACAAAAGCACCAGCAGGTTATGAGTTAGATCCAACACCAAGAACGTTCACGATTGGCGAAGGGCAAGTAACCGTACCATTGGAGTTAAGTGTTGCGAATAAAGCAATCCCAACACCAGTAGGCTCCGTAGAATTAATCAAATACGATGAAGATGATGAGAGTAAAGGACTAGCAGGGGCAGAGTTTGACCTCTTCCGCGGCACACCAGGATCAGGCACATTCGTAAGTAAGCATGTAACACCAGCATCAGGC
>NZ_AODK01000047.1 GCF_000525975.1 Listeria rocourtiae FSL F6-920 | reverse complement strand
TCCGAAAGACTTATCAATTTCAATTTCGCTAGAAGCTGCAGAATTACTAGAAAATTTTCAGTGGAAAACAAGTGAAGAAGTCTTAAGCGGGGACATGGAGAACGTGAAAGAAGAAATTGCCGATGTTCTCATATATTCGCTGATGCTAGCGTCAGATTTGAATTTGGATGTTAAGGAGATTATTCAGGAGAAGCTGCATAAGAATTGTTTGAAGTATCCTGTGTCAAGCAGTAAGGGAAGCAATAAAAAGTATACAGAGTTATAAAAAAATGGCTCATTTCCGCGATGGAGTGAGCCATTTTTTAATTATATCTTCCTCGGCAATCGAAAAACCAACACAAAACATACCACCAACAACGCAATATTAACATACATACTCGTCTGCAACCCGTCTGAGAATGCCTGTGCTTTTGACGCTGCTGTTGTATTGCCAAGTGTTCTAAAAAATACCGATCCAACAATCGCAATCCCGAACGAAGAACCAACACGTTGTGCCGTATTAAACATACCGCTCGCACCACCTCGCTCTGGTCCAGCTACAGTTGAAAGTGTAAAACCATTTAATGGTGCAATAATTAAGCCACTACCAAGTCCTGCTGTTAACAATGGTAAAGTAAGCCACCATGCTGAAAATACGCCGTCATGGATATGAAAAACGACAGAAACTGCTGATAATCCTATTATCACTAGCGCTACGCCTATATGCAAAAGCCTTCGCCCAATTTTCATAATGAATCGGTTACTATTTGCCGCAGCTACTACGCTCCCAATCGCAAAGGGGGTAATCGCGAGCCCAGATGAAATCGCGGATTTTTCAAATCCAGTTTGCCATGTGACAGAGAGAACGAAAAAAATACTCGTAAATGCTGCGAAATAAACTAACGAAAGTAGCATTCCTGATACAAATGGTTGGTTTTTAAGCAAGTTTGGTGAAATTAACGGCTGATTCCCACGTTTTGCTTGCCTTATGCTCCACCAGTATAGCAATAGAAAGAATGGTATTGAGGATGCCATCCATACATAGTCAATCAATCTGAAACCAGCAGAACCTCGCGCTATAACGGGATATAATAATAGCAACAAAGCGAGTGTTAACCCAAACACGCCTGGAATGTCGAAGCGCACTTTTTCTTTTGGGGCTTGATGTTTTGGTAAGTAAAGCATAGCCAGAACGAAGGTTATTAGAACAATCGGAACGTTTATAAAAAATACCGCACGCCAACCATTATCTGGTCCAAATAATTCGATAAGTAAGCCCCCAGCGAGTGGCCCAATCGCCGTTGCAACACCGATGACGGAGCCAAGTATCCCGAAAATTTTGCCGAGTTGCTTACCGTGATACAAATCCATGATGACGGCATTTATTTGCGGGAAGAATAATCCAGCGGCAAGTCCCTGTATTACCCGGGAAATAATCAAGCTTTTTTCGGTCTGTGCGTATCCGGCCGTAATACTCATAATTAAAAATAGCAAAATCCCAAAAAGATAAATGTTTTTTCGACCGAATCGATCGCCTAGCCGTCCAGCCAGAATAAGGACAACCCCGAATGCAAGTGCGTAGCCTGAAATAATCCATTCAATCGATGCACTAGTGGCATGAAGTGCTGTTGTAATATCAGGTAGTGCAACGTTGACAATTGTTGTATCTAGTAAAGATATAAAAGCACCAAGCATGATGGAAATTAGCGCTAATGTTTTTTGTCTATTCGTTTTCTCCATTTTGAAACCTCTCCTTGTATAGTTAGGTTTATTTCCTATTCGCAAGTATATGCTATAATCGCTTTAAAATCCAGTTTGTGAAAGGAGGCTCTATGTGATAAAAGTGAAAAAGAGATTGTAAGCGAATATTTCGATGCGGATTAAGGAACTACTCGCTGATGGTGCGAAAGTTTATGTGAGATGACGACAAACTGAGAGAAGTAAGGCTGGGAAAGCAATCATTGAAATTGCTAGTGTCTTTGATTTAGTTATGGATGGGGAAATTGTGGAGTATTGGATTCAAATCGATCGGAAAGGGTTGGAAGTGCAGGGTAATGAGTTTAGTTTGTGCAGTCAAATTGAATGGTATTTGTTTTAGTGTTGCAATAAGAAGGAAAAGTTGGTATAATGATGGTGAAAAGAGAGCTATGCTGATAACATAACTCTCCTAACAGGGTCATATTAAGAATGATTGGCCATTTTCGTAAGGATAAACTACTAAACAGCCGTTCACGCCAAAGAGTAGTTTATTTTTTTCGATCATTTTTCATGTAAGTTAACAAGGCAATGGTGTACATTCCAAAAAGGAGCATTAATTCTATTGCCGTACCAACATCCACGTTATCACCTCCATTCATATCGAATAGAGGTATAATCAATCATAGGCATCACCACACAAGTTTGATAAGGTTAGCCAACTACTCATAACATTTACTTGTTAGACTCTATTTTACATGAAGTACAGAACAAAAACAACTCCTTTTGAGTGGATTTCGAATTAATAAGCGCGATGTCTCGAGTAGTAGACATCGCGCTTATTGTTTAAAAATTATTCTCCTAAATCTACATTATGATACACTTTCTGCACATCTTCTAAATCTTCCAGCGCATCCAGCATTTTCTCGAATTTCACTAAATCATCGCCATCCAATGTCACTTCATTTTGTGCGATCATTTCAATCTCTGCTACTGTGAACTCTTCAATTCCCATAGCCTTTAACGCCTCTTGCACATTGTGAAAATCTTCTGGTTCAGCATAAACAATCGCTTGGCCATCTTCATCTACCACATCTCGCACATCAATATCGGCTTCCATCAATGATTCTAACAATTCGTCGGCGTCTTTATCAGCGATACCAAAAATTGCTGTGTTATCAAACATGTAGGCCACAGAACCACTTACGCCCATGTTACCGCCATTTTTACTGTAAGCCGCGCGGACATCTGATGCTGTACGGTTTACATTGTTTGTTAAGGCATCCACAATCACCATCGAACCATTGGGGCCAAAGCCTTCGTAACGTAACTCGGAATAATTTTCATCGCCTGTTCCTTTTGCTTTCTCGATAGCGCGATCAATGATGTGTTTTGGAACGTTGTATGTTTTGGCACGTTCGATAACGAAGCGTAATTTTTGGTTGGAATGGGGATCTGGATCGCCTTGTTTGGCGGCTACATAGATTTCAACCCCGAATTTTGCATAAATACGACTGTTATTTGCGTCTTTTGATGCTTTCTTTTCTTTAATATTTGCCCATTTGCGGCCCATATTACCACTCTCTTTCTGATTAGGAGTTTCGCTTACTCTGTTTTATTATAAATGTATTGGAGCGATTTGTTAAGTGTAGATATGTCATTTATTCCTTTTTGTTAATTTAAAGATTGAAAAAAATGGATGTAAGCCCTGATATTAAGGCGTTTATGCCCATTATGGACATTGTAAGTCCATATACCCAAATTTGAAAAAGCGAATTTGAAATGTAATCGTGTACAACTTGAAAATACAAATAGTAAATGGCTTTTTGACGCGTTTTATCCTGATTTGTGACGCTTTATTGGATTGAAGTGTAAAAAACATTACAATATTCACATTTTTGACTATACCACTAGTTTTTGAGGTGGTTTAGGAGTAGACTAGCTTTATTAAGAATGATGATAATTCTTTTTTATTCATGCGTGTTTTAATTACATGTTCGCTTGCTTGGTCATGTGTAAGTCGGGGATTTGGATTCATTGGAAGGGGAATTAGGATGAAAAAGATTTTTAGTCTTTTAGCATCTCTTCTCTTAATACTACAAATGTTTTTACCGCAAGTGGTTTCGGCACAGGCAACGGGTGATATAAAAGAGGGAAATGGTGTTACATTAACGAATATCATTGTGAAAGAAGGAACAAACGATTTTACAGTTATGGGTTCGATGAGAAATGATACGGAGGATGAGCTAACTGGTGAGATAACGATTTCAGATAATTTAACGCTGAGCCCAATGGATAATGGCGTTATTTTTGATGGGGACAACCAAGAGATTGGTAAGTATGTCGTGGATGGGAATGTCGTTTCGTTTTCGATCCCAGCTAAAATAAATACAATTTTTAATTTTCAAATTAAAGGTGCTTATGATGGAAAAATAGATAAGGCTACGTTTTCAGATGGAGTACATGTGATTTCAAAGGATATTGGCAAGACACAAGAGGAAGCTGTTAAGCCTGATGTGCCGATGCAAAAGCCAGTTGTGAAGCAGCAGGCAGAGGTGACAGCGCCAATTTTGAAAGAGGAGCCTCGGGATTTGAAGGATATCTTTGCCTCGCTTGGGTATGAGAGTCAGAATCAGTCGATTTTATCAGATATGGTCGTGACGTATACGAACAAGGATGGCGAAGTTGTGACGGAGCCTACGGTGGAAGATCGCATTCATTTTGCATTTGATTGGCAAGTTCCAGATGATGTTGGAGCGCTGGTGAATGCGGGTGATTATTATACATTCCAATTGCCAGATAACGTGAAGGTTTCGCAAAATATGACGATTGACTTAGGAGAATACGGGACTGCGGTTGTGAGCAAAGATGGTACGGTAACGATCACATTTACCGATGCTGTGAAGGGTAGCTCAAACGTACACGGTACACTTCACTTTGAGGCGGCTTTTGATGAAAGTAAGCTTGATGGATCGGGCAACACGACGATAACGGTTCCTGGTGAGGAGAATTTGCCAAGTACGGAAGTGTTGATTAAACCTAAAGTTGGCGCTACGATTGATAAGAATGGGTATTTTGATAAGGTTCAGAATCCGGATCATGTGATTTGGAATGTGGATGTTAACAAGGCAATGGATGCGATTGAAAATGCGTGTGTGACGGAGGATCTTCCAGATGGTTTGACGTTTGATTCGGTTCAAGTGTATCAAGTAGACGTGGATTTGCGCGGGAACGTTATTGCGGGTAGTGAAAAATTAGTGACGACGGGTTATACGGTCGATGCTGAGGGGAATGTTGCCTTTACGAATCCGATTAATGGCGCGTATCGACTTGTTTATAAGACGACGATTCAGGAAGATAAAAAACCGCTGGATGGTGGTAAGGTTAAATTTAAAAATCGCGCGAC
Organism: Listeria rocourtiae FSL F6-920; assembly: GCF_000525975.1. GTDB lineage: Bacteria > Bacillota > Bacilli > Lactobacillales > Listeriaceae > Listeria_A > Listeria_A rocourtiae. The sequence goes on along the minus strand of NZ_AODK01000047.1, from coordinate 8,641 downwards.
GCTGAGTGGTGAGGGCATAAGTGATGTGACGGCTTCTGCTACAGTGGATGCGAGTTATGGGAAAGTTTTGAGTAAATCATCGACAAACTATGATCCGAGTAAGCAAGTTTTTGAATGGACGATTAAATATAATTATGGTGAAAAACATATTGAGCAGAGTGATGCGGTGTTGACGGATACGTTCGGCTCGGAGCGGATGGTGTTACTGGCAGATTCAGCGAGATTGTACAGTGTGACGTTTGATCAAAATGGGAAGGAAGTCCAAGGTGCCCTTCTTGTTGCTGGTACGGATTACGAGCTGGTGGAGACAGAGAAAGGTTTTGAGATTCGATTCTTGCATGATGTAGACGGTGCTGTGAAAATGAAATATAAGACTGGTATTGACGGCAATGTTGACGAGGATATAGATGTGTCAAATAGTGTGGATGTTGGAACTGGGCAACATGGTGGGTCGACAGGTACGATGTATCAGCAGAACTTGGTGAAAAAATTAGGCGCTGTAGATTATGATAATAAGATTGTTGCTTGGGATATTGATGTGAACAAAAATCATTATGTGATGAAAAACTGGAAACTGACGGATAAATTAAGTGATGGTTTGACTTTACTTCCAGATACGGTGCAGGTTTATGATGTGGATGCGAAGCAAGAACTTGTTGAGGACAAGGATTACGAGTTCGTGTACGATAATGAGACTAACTCATTCACGATTGAATTTTTGAATGGATACAAAGAGGAGACGAGCCATGCGTTTAAAATATCGTACAGTACGAGGTTTAATACACAGCGAATAAATAGGGCAGATTCGGACAAGATTTTCAAAAATGATGCTTCGTCAACATGGTTGGATGAGAATGGTGGCTCGCATGAAAGTCGTGATGATGCAACGTTTGACCCGAATAAACCTACGAAATATAATGGGTTTAAAAATGGTTCTTATAATGCGAAAACGCGTCTGATTACGTGGGAAATTGGGATTAACTATGATGGTGCAGATTTAGATAATGCACAAATTATTGATCCAATTTTAGGAAATCAACAGTTCGTAAAAGGTTCTGTGAAGATTTATAATTATACAGTGAATCCAGATGGTTCGATTGCTAAAGGTCAGGAGATTACTGATACGTCCGATTTTGTGATTAGTGAACCTTCTAAGTATAATAACAATACGTTAACGGTGAACTTACCGCATGGTGAATCAGCGATGTATTTGGTGGATTTCCAAACGAGTGTGGAAGGACAGTTAGTTGCGAAGAACTATAAAAATGATGCGGTTTTCAAGAATAATGATTATCCAGATCATACGCTTAGTGCGGATATTTCGGTGACACATGGTGGAAAATTGGCTATAAAATCAGGTGAACAGGATGCAGATGGATTTGTGAATTGGCAAGTAACAGTGAACCCAAGTTTGTCACAGGTTGATGATGTTGTTGTGACGGATCGCCCGTCTACAAACCAATCCATTGATCGGGATTCCATTGTTATTTTAGACACGCTTGTGAAGCCAGATGGAACACTCACAACAAATGACCGAACTGCGTTAGTAGAAGGCGTGGATTATACAGTCGAGTTAACCACAGATAGTGAGACAGGGCAACAAGAGTTAAAGATTCATTTTGCGAATCAATTAAACGAGGCATACGTGATAAAATATCGGACGATGGTTTTGATGACAGGTAACAAAGATAAGGTTTCCAATGATGTTAAAATCACGGGTAATCACGAGGAACAAGTAACTGGTGGTGATGATACAGAGATTGACGTCATTGTTTCAGAAGGCGGCGGTACAGCAGTTGGCACGAAAGGAAGCATTACTTTTGAAAAGGTTAATGATGAAAATAAAGCACTTCAAAATGCCAAGTTTGAACTTCGAGACAAAAACGACCAACTTGTCATTCGTACTGGGACAGTTGATGAAAACGGCAAACTCACATTCGGTAATTTACCATACGGCACGTATATTTTGAAAGAAGTCGAAGCGCCAGATGGTTACAGCGTTTCAGAAGAGCTTGCAAGCGGTAAGAAAGTAACGGTTTCTAAAGAAAGCAGTAGAGCAAACGTGTTCGAAAAGCTGGTAAATAGCCCAAATAAAGTGACGCTGATGAAACAAAATGAAGAACATGAAGCTTTAGCAGGAGCCATTTTCAAATTGCAATGGCAGGTTGGTGATTCATGGGTTGATATTCGTCCGGATGAAAGCTATACGAGCGATGCTACCGGTAAATTAGAAGTTAATGGGCTTAGTCCGGCGAATTATCGGTTTATCGAAATCGCAGCTCCAAATGGTTATATAACAAACAGCGAACCGATTCCGTTTACAATTGAAAAAGAGGCAACGGGTGTGATTCCTGATGTTACAGTGAATCCTTTTGTCAATTACAAAGGCAGCGCGCTACTTGTGAAAAAGGGTGATGATGGGAGCATGTTGCCAGGAGCAGTATTTAAAGTAATTGACGCATCAGGCGAGACCGTACAAGATAATCTTGTGACAGACAGCGATGGACAAATCGAAGTGACAGATTTAGCGCCAGGTGATTACGCGTTTGTCGAGACGAAAGCGCCCAATGGCTATATTTTAAATACGGCACCAAAAGCATTTACAATAAAGAACAGCGCGCAAGGAAAACCAGAAAGAGTCGAGGTTGGCGAAGTTGTGAACTATAAAGGCCAGGCGATATTGTATAAACAAGACGCATCAGGGGAAGCGCTAGAAGGAGCGGTTTTTGAGCTTTTAGATGGAGCAGGAAATAGGTTACAAGAGGTGACATCGGATGAACATGGTACAGTCGCTCTAAGAAACCTTGAGCCGGGAGATTATCAGTTAGTGGAAGTCGTGGCACCAGCAGGGTATCTTGTGAATGAACAGCCCACACTATTTAACATCAAGCCAAGTAATAATGGAGAACCGCAAGTCCTTGATTTAGGAGTATTCGTGAATTATCAAGGAGCTGTGGTATTGACGAAAACAGACATGGACAATCGACCGTTAGCGGGAGCAGAGTTTGACTTGATGGATCAGGACGAGAATGTGATTACTAGTCAATTAACATCGAGTCATGATGGTAAGATAGAGGTGTCTGATTTGGAACCTGGAGACTATTATTTTGTGGAAACAAAGGCACCAGCGGGATATGAAATCGACAGTAAGCCGATTCATTTCACGATCGCCAAAACAGCTGTGGGTGCGCCAGGAACACTAGCAATCAGTTTCTCCAATCGTGAAATCCCAGAGAAAATAACGCCACCAGATAACAAAAAAAACGAAAGTAAGCGAGCAAATAGTGATACCGAATCATAAGAAGCCAGAGCGGTTAACAGAACACTCTAAATTACCAGCAACAGGTGATACAAACGCTCCGTCAAAATGGCTCGTCTTAACTGGTGTAGTAATGATTGCAGGATTACTACGATACCACAAAAATTAATCTAAATGGGGTGCGTATAGCTTATGCTACATGACTCGGCGTGTCGATAAACGCTCATCTCTATCGTTAAGGCCTGCGCGCCGGTGCTCTTCTACGCTACTTTCTTTGTTAGGTGTAGTATCAAATTCTTTTTAGGAACCGTCTAGAATTTAAGATATCACGATTCCCTTTTTTGACCGTCGCGGTTACTCCCTTTTCCGCGGCGGTTTTTTGTGCGCTAAAAATGGATGCCCCATAAAAAGAATATCTACAAGAATTAAGTATGGCTTCACATATAACGATGCTCGAAAACAGATTTGAGAGTAAGACTGGTGAAACAATCGATGCAAAGTTGATACTGTTTTCCAATAACTTAATAAAGAAATCCCCGCGGCATGGAGTTCCACGCGATAATGTACTATAATAGAAGTATAAAATTGAATGGAGGAACTAAAATATGGCAGATTTGCCAAGATGCCCAGAATGTAATTCAGAATACACGTACGAAGATAGAGGTCTATTTATTTGTCCAGAATGTGGTCATGAATGGTCTGCTGACGCGGCTGAAGCAAGTGATGACGCGAAGGTTGTCCGCGATTCTAATGGAAATATTTTAACTGATGGCGATTCTATCACGGTGATTAAGGACTTGAAAGTAAAAGGAAGTTCATCCGTGGTCAAAATTGGAACGAAAGTCAAAAACATTCGTTTAGTAGAAGGCGATCACGATATTGATTGTAAAATCGATGGTTTTGGACCGATGAAATTAAAATCAGAGTTTGTTAAGAAGCTTTGATTTGAGTGAGGGACGCTTGCTTTTTTGCAGGCGTTTTTTTAAATGGGGGTGGAGAAATGAGGTATATTAAATCACAAATGAAGCAATTGGTCAGAGAAGATTCGCGATTGCAACAGAAGTTGAAACAGCTGATGGAAGAGCACGATTTGGAGAAAAGTTTCGCTTTAAAGGCTTTGTATCATGCGGAAGTAGCTGATAGCGGGAAGTACATGGAAGCGTATCAGGAATTAGATCATTTGAAATAAATTACTTGGTGAGTTTGGAACAGAGCTCCAATATAGCATGAACAAAGAGAACGGGAAATTCTTTATGAAATCCCTTGAATACAAACGCTTTTGTCCAATCGGGGTAAAGCATAATCTTCGTCTCACTCTAATAATGAGTAAGACGATTTTTATTATACCTACAGTTTTGGCTCTGTTTTTAGTAAAATGAATAAAAAAAAGTGAGATATTTTACTGTTTTGTCTGGCGATTTTTTTTACTTTAGCTCTATAATAAGGCTATTAAATACTTTTAAAAGGTGATAAAATGGCGACGATGACGGATATTGCGAAAATAGCGGGGGTTTCGATAGCGACGGTTTCTCGTGTGTTGAATTATGATGAAACGCTTTCTGCTTCAGAAGAAACTCGGCGTAAAATTTTCGAAATTGCGGAGAGTTTGGATTATACGAAACATAAGCAGAAATCTACCAAAAAAGTAGGTAAAATTGCGATTGTACAGTGGAATACGGAAGAGGAAGAGCTGAATGATATTTATTATATGTCGATTCGGATTGGAGCAGAGAATCGTGCGCGCGACCATGGAATTGAGATTTCGACATTGTATGAGCTAGGAAAGATTACATCCTCGGCCATTGATGGGATTTTGGCGATTGGCAAATTCACGTGGCAACAAGTGGAGCAGTTGCAGGCGATTCATAGTAATATTTGTTTTGTAGACACGGACTATCGGCTGAACAAATACGATTCGGTTGTCATCGATTTTAGGCAATCAACGCGAGACGTGATTGATTATTTTGTGCAAGGTGGGCATATGAATATCGGTTTTATTGGAGCGGAAGAGCGCAGTGAAATTGATGGGAATATGAATGATCCTCGTTCAGTTTCTTATGTGGCTTATATGAGGGAGCGGGAACTATACGAAAAGCAGAATATGTTTGTAGTTGGTGGGCGTTTTGATGTGCCTTCTGGTTATGAGCAGATGAAACAGGCGATTCAGCAACTTGGAGATGACTTACCGACTGCCTTTTTCGTGGCGAATGATCCGATGGCAATAGGTTGTTTACGAGCTCTTGCAGAACATAATATTGCGGTCCCAGAGCGTGTTAGCATTGTTGGCTTTAACGATATTAGCGTGTCACAGTATGTCTCGCCAGCGCTTAGTACGATTCGAGTGTACACTGAGTTCATGGGCGAGGAGAGAATGGATATGTTATACGAGCGCATGAATGGACGCAAAATTGCAAAACGTACAATCTTAGAAACAGATTTGATTATTAGAGAAAGTTCTAAATAAAGCATTTTAAACATACTAAGATGAGTAGGCAAGACCGCGGCCATGGTCTTGCCTACTCATCTTAGTATGTTTTTATTTTTAGTAAATAAAGAGTAAAAAATATTGACTTTTAACTAAAAACTTGTTATTCTGTTGAAGAAGTACATTACAGCTTTTCACAAACTAACGAAATGTTAGCGATTACAAAAATGGAGGGGTAAGGAATGAAGAAACGTTTTGCGATTTTGTTGATAGTTAGTATGCTGGCAATGCTAGCTTTGGCGGCTTGCGGAGGCAGTTCAGCGGACAGCGATAGCAAGAACAAGAAGGAATTGACAGCTTGGGCTTGGAATGTGAATGTAAAGGCGTTGGAGGAAGCCGCGAAGCAATACGAGAAAGATAACAAAGGGTTTAAGTTGAAAGTAGTTGAAATGAGCAATACGGATGCCTACCAAAAAATCACAACAGGCCTCCAAGCTGGCGGTAAGGGGTTACCAGACATTTTGCTAATTGAAGATGATCAAGTACAAGGGTACTTAGAAAATTTTCCAAAAGCGTTTGTGAACTTGTCTGATAAAGGATTTGATGATGAAAAAAATAAATTCCCAGAGTATAAAATTAGCCTTTTAAGTAAAAAAGATAAAATATACGGATTCCCGTTTGATGCTGGTCCAACAGGTGTTTTCTATCGTACAGATATTTTCAAAGAAGCTGGTGTAGATCCTAACACGATTCAAACGTGGGATGACTATATTGCAGCAGGTAAAACTATTAAGCAAAAAACAGGTAAAGATATGATTGGTATGGACTATAACAATGATGATGGACAATATCGTATTATGTTAAACACGCTTGGCACTTTCTATTTTGACGATAAGGGTGATATCGCGTTCACATCGGATGAGTCTGTAAAAGCGATGGGCATGATTCAAAAAATTAAAGATGCTGGCATTTCAAAAAATACGTCTGGTTGGGATCCATGGGTGAGTGCGTTGGCCAATGGTGAAGTTGTGACGGCTCCAACAGGGGCTTGGTTCTCGGGTTCATTGATTCAACAAGCACCTGATTTAGCTGGCAAATGGAGTGTTTTCCCGATTCCAGCTGTTGAAAAAGGTGGAAGTCATGCAGCCAACAATGGTGGTAGTAATTTTATGATTCCGACAGTAAGCGAGAAATCGGATGAGGCGTATAAGTTCTTGAAATATTTCAGTACTTCTAATGATGTGCAGGAATTGGCAATGAGTGAAGGTGGGCTGTTCCCATCATTGAACACAGTATATGAAACAGAAACGTTCAAGAATGCAGGTGATTACTTCACACAAGATAACATTTGGCAGTTATTTGCCGCTGAAATGGATGAAATTAAACCAGCGAATTATACTGGTAATTTCTCTATCGCAAAAGATGAAGCAGTCAAAGCGCAGTCAAAAGCACTTGAAGGTGGCGATGTGAAAGATGCGCTAGAAGTTGCGAAGAAGAGTCTAGCTAATCGAATTCAACAGTAAATTCGGTGCGGCGACAAACGCTCATCTCTGTCGTTAAGGCCTGTGCTCCGATGCCTACGTACATCAGTACGCTCCGCTTCGGTGCTCGGCTTTACCTAAGGTTTAAGCATTTGTCGCCGCACCGAGGTTTAGCGGAAGATCTGGGTAGTGTGATAACAAAAAAAGGTAGGAGGGGATCTCTTCTTCATTACCTGATAGGAGAATGAACAATTATGAGTAGAAGTAAGGCGTTTCCGTATATTTTTATTTTGCCATCAGTGTTGCTATTTGCTGTTTTTATTTTATACCCGATTATTTCGTCGCTTGTGCTTAGTTTTCAGACGAGTGATGGCGGCGAATTGTCGTTTGCGGGCTTGGCTAATTATGAGCGGTTGTTGCATGATGAAATCTTTTGGAAAGCTTTGAAAAATACCTTTATTATTTTTATTTTCCAAGTGCCGATTATGCTGTTTTTGGGGCTTGTTTTGGCAACGGTACTGAATAATAAGTTACTAAAATGGAAAGGTTTTTTTCGAGTTGGTTTTTATTTGCCAGCGGTGACTTCGCTTGTGGCGTATTCTTTGCTATTTTCGATTATGTTGCAAGATTCAGGTTTAATTAACAATTTGTTGTCGTACATAGGGATTGGACCGATACCTTGGTTGTCTTCGGCGAGTTGGTCGAAGGTCTCGATTATTTTAGCGATGATTTGGCGTTGGACTGGTTACAATATGGTTATTTATTTGGCGGCATTGCAAAATATCCCGGAAGATACGTATGAAGCCGCAGATATGGATGGCGCTGGAAAGATACGTCAATTCTTTAGTATTACGATTCCGCAGTTAAAACCAGTGATTCTTTTTACGGCGATTCTATCGACAATTGGTACGTTGCAACTATTTGATGAGCCGTTTAATTTAACAAAAGGTGGGCCAGCTGATTCGACGATGACGCTAGGCTTGTATATTTACCAAAATGGATTTAAGTATTTTGACTTTAATTACGCATCTGCGGTTGCTTATGTTGTTGTGATTATCGTTGCTGTGCTGTCCTTTATCCAATTCAAATTTGCGGGAGCTGAGAAAAAATGAGTGAGAGAATGATGGGAAGAACAATTGGTAGATATGTGTTGCTCGCGATTTTTATGGTCATTTCGATTTTTCCGTTTTATTGGATGTTAATTGGGGCGACGAATCATTCGAGTAAGATGTTTTCAAAGCCAATCACACTTTTGCCAGGTAAGGAATTTATTACGAACTTGGTGAATTTGAATGACAATATCGGAATTTATCGAGTGTTGTTTAACTCGTTGCTCGTATCGGGAGCTTATGTATTATTGGCGCTTGCGATTAGTACGGCTGCAGCTTATGTGCTCGCGAAATTTCAGTTCCGTGGCGCGAATTTGATTTTTTTATTGTTTATGCTTTCGATGATGATTCCGTCACAGGCAACGGT
>NZ_AODK01000046.1 GCF_000525975.1 Listeria rocourtiae FSL F6-920 | reverse complement strand
CATTAAATGCGGGGTACTAAAAAATAGCGGTCTTCGATTCGAAATTGGAATCAGGGCTGTTTTTTTTTTGCGAATTAACATTTCAGAAACATTTTAGATGCAAATCGCAAACATCTATTGATTAAGATAGGTACATCAAGTAAGTGAAGGAGAGAGGAAAATGAGCAGTAGAGCGGATTTCATTGGCTATGAGTATAAAGATATTACGGTTAATCAGGAGCAAGAATCACTATTTGTCGATGGCTACACTAACTTTGGCTGGGATTTGGACAGCATTGCTAAGCCAATAAAACCTTTAGCCAGTTTAAAAATAAAATTTAAACGAGACCGTAAAATTCGGAATAAGGCTGAATTAACAAGGTTACAACGCCAATTCGATGCGTGTGTTGATGAGATGGAGCAATTGGAGCGGTCTAAAAAAACAATGGCACAAACCGTTGCTTACGGCATTGCTTTAATTGGAACGATTTGCATGGCGGGTTCGGTTTTTGCAGTGACGAGCGGGCTTATCCTACTGTCTGTCATTTTTGCGGTGCCAGGTTTTATCGGCTGGATTATTCCGTATTTTTGTTATAAGAAACTGTATCAGAAGAAATCGGCGGAAGTTGCGATATTGATGAATCAAAAAGAAGATGAGTTGTATAAAGTGAGTAAGAAAGCCAACAGTTTATTACCAAAGTAAAGGCTTAGAAAAAGGGGAATAACGATGTGAGGGATAGATATACACGGTGCATGTATTTTACAAGGATAGCCGTTCCATTTAATGCGATATTAGCGCTTGCCAGAATCATTTTAGGTGTCTTTTCACTTTCTTTTATTTTATTCATCCAAGCTTTATTCAACATTGGGATTGCGTTAGCGAAACATACGGCTGTGAGAACGCATGTTATGGCACCAATGAGTGAAGCGGAGCAACAGGCAGTGCAACTTAAGTCGTATCAGAGTATCGGTTGGATGATTGTGTTTTCAAGTGGAACGTTTATCCTTTTATGCAGTGTGTTGACTTTCTCGAACACGGAGATTAAATATGATCCGCATATCGCGGTAATAATTGCTACGGTGACCTTCACGGAACTGGTTTTATCGATTCAAGGGATTGTGAATGCGCGGAAAGACAAGAAATTAATCATGGAAGCTGTGAAACTGACTAATTTTTCCTCGGCTTTAGTTTCGCTGGCAATGACGCAAGCGGCACTTTTATCTTTTACGTATGAAGGTAATGTGGTTGGTTATAATATGATTTCTGGACTGATATTCGGGTCACTTTCTGTTTTTATCGGCTTATACATGATTTTGAAGAAGAGGTTGGCATGATGTTGCTAATTCAAATAATGCTTTTTATCGTCGGGACAATCGTACTTTACATTGCCATCTCGGACATATTTCACATGCTAGACAAAATAAAGCAAGGGAAGTGACAACTATGAAAAAACTAATTATCGGTATTGTTGGTGTTCTAGCCGTTTCAGGCGGCATTTTAACGTATAAAAAACTTCGTAAATAAAATAAAGAAATGAGGGCGATTTTTATGAAAGCAGCAGTATATTATGGTGAAAAAGGTATTCGCATAGAGGATAAAGAAGTGCCACGAATCAGCGAAAAAGATGTTTTAGTGCGAAACTTGCGGGCTGGGATTTGTGGAACGGATATAAATATTGTGAGAACCGGGGCTGGCGAACGTGGTATAAGCATTGGCGCAGAATTCGGACATGAGATGGTTGGTGAAATCGTCGAAGTTGGGGCGGCTGTCTCGAAGCATATTACGACGGGCATGATTGTTGGCATTAATCCAATCACTGCAAAACGAGCAGGTCGCCGGAAATCCCTAGAAGCATCAGGTTTTTCAGAATATGTATTAATTGAAGACGCGGCTCTGGATTATAATTTATACGATATGGGCAAAGCTGTTTCACTCGATGCGGCCGTGTTGATGGAACCGATGAGCGTTGGGAGACATGGCGCATTCCAGACAAACCCAAGACGCTCTGACAAAATTGTCGTGTTAGGCGCAGGGCCAATTGGTATTTCAGCAGCAGCAAGCCTTATCGCGGAAGGATTCCTGAATGTATGTGTAGTGGATATAAACGATTGGCGATTACAGAAAGCAAAACATATCGGCGCGAGCGTTCTGAATACAATGCAACAAGATTTTGCGACAGGATTAAGCGAGCATTTTGGTGAAATAAACGTTTATGGCCAACAAGTTCCTGACGTAGACATATTCATTGATGCAGCAGGAGCCCCAATTTTGTTCGAAAGTGTGATGCAAATTATAAAACCAGGCGCTAAAGTTTCGATTATCGCAGTGTATAAAGAGGAAGTGCCCGTTAGTTTGGCGCAAGTAATGTCCAAAGAAGTGAGTATCCAAGGCGCGAGTGGTTATACAGACACCGATATTCGCAAAGTAGTCGATCATATCAAAAATGAGAAAACCGATATTGCGACGATGGTCACCCAAGTTTTCAAATTAAAAGATATTGAAGAAGCCTTCCGTGTCGCGATTAAAGGCGAAGGAACCGTCAAAGTAATTATCGATTTAACATAAAAATAGTATAGAAACACATGTTCGTATGTTATGCTGAATATGTGTTTTTATTTTGTTCGGAGACAGGAGTGATAAGCATGCAAGCTGAGAGAAGCAAGTGAGCAGAGACGTATTACAAAAAGAGAATGAGGTATAGTCAATGAAAAAAAATCGCAGTCCTGATTTTAGGCTTGGCAATCCTTTCAGGGTGCGGCCTTTATAAAGATATCAAGGGACAAATAGAAAAAACAACACCAAAAATCACACGGAAGTCAGCACCAAGTACGAAAATAAAAACCGTGAGAACAGATTTTCAGTGGAATGGTGCAATGAAAGATGCGGAACATCCGGCACCGCAAGACTTTTTGAACAACCAAACAATAGCGAGAGTAAAGAACAATGAAAAAATCCAAATCACGGTGAAAAAGAAAGTGAAATTAGGAGTCATGGAATCGGCGTATTTGAGCGATATGATGCTGACGATGATTCCTGAATCTGGTGTAGATGTCACAGAAATTTCACTGAAAGAGTTGGAATCGGGCGTGTGGCAATTTCAAATGCCGTCTAAGTCAGGAAAATATATGTATATCCTGAAGGAGTTTTATGGCGTAGGAGTTGATATAGGGTACTATGTCACCTACTATTTTGGTTTAGAAGTTACATATCATTTTTGAGCGTATATCTTGGTTGATGTGCGTTTTTTGATGTTTAAAAGTAATATGCCGAATCAACTACCTTGACTGTCATAGTAATATGGTGTATATTATACTCAAGGAGGCGATCACATGGCTGATAAGAAACTTTCCTCAGACTTACTAAGAGGACATACCGATACGATTATTTTGAAGTTATTGATGAGTGGAGATAAATATGGATATGACATTTTGAAATTGATTCATCTTAATTCAGATGGGGAATATGAATTGAAAGAAGCTACGATGTACTCTAGTTTGAAGCGTCTGGAGAAGGATGAGTACATTTCTTCTTATTGGGGTGATGATGCTACCAAGGGCGGACGGCGAAAATATTATACATTAACTGAAAAAGGCGAAGAACTATACGCAGAAAATAAACGGCAATGGGAATCAGCAAAACGAATTCTTGAGCAATTATTATGAGGAAAGAGGTTAGCAAAAATGAATGAGAAATTAATTGGGTACATCGATGGGCAGTTCAGCGCATATGAAGATACGACTGAGATTAGCGAGTTGAAAGAAGAACTTGTGCATGATTTGCAGGAGAAGTACGATGAGTTGGAAGAGCAAGGATATGACGAAGAAGAAGCGTATGAGTTGACGATTCATTCGCTCGGAGATATTTCAGAAGTGATTGAAAGCATTGGTGTCAAGCGGAAAATGTCACTTGAAGATAACCCAGCTTGGCAAGAAATTGAAGAAGCGAAGCAACGTGCTGCCAATAATGATGGAACAATTAGAAGAAAAGTGCTGGAAGGTTTTAATTTCAGTAATTCGGATTTACGAAATAGTTATTTTGATGATGGCGAATTCAGAAGTGTTAATTTTAAGCATTCTAATTTAGCTGGTGTTAATTTTGATCATCGGGTGTTTATTGATACGAAGTTTGATTATGTGAATCTAACGGGAGCCTCTTTTGAAAGTGCGGAATTTCATAATGGCTCTCTAAAAGGAACGTATGCTAAAAAAGGTGATGGGCTACCAAGCTTTAAAGGTGCTTTCATGCAAGGCGTGAATGTTTCAACGGCAACACTAAAAGGCGCAGATTTTAGTTATGCAAACTTGGCGAATTCAAAGTTCAATGCGTCAGAGCTTACGAATGCATCATTTGAAGGTGCGGATTTAACATTTGCTGAGCTGAAACAATCGGCTTTAAGCAAGACGAATTTTGCCAATGCGATATTTGACCAAACGGATTTTAGTTATTCCGATCTGTCAAAATCAAACTTTGATGGTGAAGTGTTTAGAGGTACGATTTTCAGAAGTACAGGATTGGTTGATGCGACTTTCCGTGATGCGATTTTTGAAAATGTGTCTTTCAAAGGTAGTTATGTGAAGCGTGCTGATTTTACGGGTGCGCAGATGGATTTGGCGACATACGAAAGCTTGAAAAAGAATCGAAAAGCTGATCTTAGCGGGATTATTTTAGTATAAAGGAGTGTATGATGATGGTAGAAAATGTAATTTCGGTCTCTAACTTAGAGAAGTCTTATAAAAATGTCGATGTATTGAAGAAAATTAGTTTTTCAGTGCAAAAAGGTTCCATCTTCGCGTTGTTGGGTTCCAATGGCGCGGGGAAAACGACCACGATTCGGATTTTGGCGACGCTTTTGAAGCCAGACGGTGGTGATGCACAGATTTGTGGTGCGGATGTGGCGACACAAGGGAATGATGTGCGTGCAGCGATTAGCTTGACAGGACAATCGGCAGCGGTAGATGATATTTTGACTGGGCGAGAAAATTTGCGACTAATTGCGAAACTGCGACATCTCGCTGATGCCAATAAGATTGCGGATGAGTTATTAGAACGATTTGGTTTGACGGATGCTGCAGATCGAGCACTTTCTACGTATTCAGGCGGGATGAGACGCCGACTGGATTTGGCGATGAGTTTAATCGGGAATCCAGCTGTTATTTTCCTTGATGAACCGACAACAGGGCTTGACCCACAAAGCAGAATGGCGATGTGGAAAATTATCCGCGAACTTGCAGGTGGCGGGACAACGGTATTTTTGACCACACAATACTTAGAGGAAGCCGAACAATTAGCAGATCAAATCGCCATTTTAAATGAAGGTAAAATTGTAGCAGATGGTACGGTGGAGGAACTGAAAAAAATGTTACCAAGTGGTCATTTGGAGTTGCGATTTGCTGATGTAGCAGATATAGAGCGGGCAAGTGAAGTTTTGAAAACGTATGAGCCGAGTGTTGAAATAGAAATACAAGCCGTTCTTGTGAAAATAGACGGTACGGTAAAACAAATGGTGGCCATTTTGAGCGAGCTTGAAAGCGCGAATATTCCGGTTTTGGAATTTTCTCAGAAATCGCCGACACTTGAGGATGTCTTCTTGACCATTATTAACTATAGAAAGGAAGGGTTATGATGGGAAACAATTGGAGTGATATGAAAGTGATGGTTGGCAGAAATATGCGCCATGCCTTCAGAAGTGTAGATACGATTATAACAACGATTGCGATGCCGCTGATGATTATGCTAATGTTCGTGTATGTTTTTGGCGGTTCGATTGATACAGGTTCTGAAGCTTATATTAATTATGTTGTGCCGGGAATTATGTTTTTATGTATTGCATTGGGGACAACATACACCGCGGTTCGCCTCAATAACGATGTGACAAAAGGAATTATTGACCGATTCCATTCGATGCCAATTGCCAAATCATCTATTTTAACGGGTCATGTTGTGACATCTGTTGTGTTCAATCTCATTTCGACGCTATTTATTGTGTTAGTAGCGTTCCTCATTGGATTCCGACCAGAAGCAGGATTCGTTGGTTGGCTCGGAGTTATCTTGATTTTGCTACTTTTCACATTAGCGATGACTTGGATTTCGGTGATTTCGGGGCTACTCGCAAAATCGATAGAAGGCGCGGGGACGTTCAGTTATTTCGTGTTGATGTTGCTGTTTGTAAGTTCGGCCTTCACACCGACTGCTTCAATGAATAATGTAGTACGAGCCTTCGCAGAAAACCAACCGATGACACCGATTATTGAAAGCGTACGCTCGCTCTTAGTTGGCGATGTGAACATGACCGATGTTTGGACGGCAATCGCTTGGTGCGCCGGAATTTTCATTATTGCATGGGTTGCGGCGATACAAATTTACAAACGCAGATCATAAAAAGGACTGTAGTCACGCTCTGAAATGGGGCAATGACTACAGTTTTTATTTAGTTTTCGCTGCTTTGAAGGGAACGTTCTAGCTCTAAACGCTGAATTTTCATCGTTGCAGTACGTGGCATTTCCTCATAGTTCATTAAAATTGGTTCGTTGAGATGTGGCAAATCAGATACTTTTTTCCACCACAAATCCCAATTCATTTCTGCATGCTCGCTCACGGCTATGATTGGCTGTGGGCTACCATTTTTGCCGCGAATAATCACGACTTCATCTAGAAAAGTCAGCTCATCAAGCAAGGCATCCTCAATCGCAAGTGTGCTATCGATTTTATCAACGAGATCAACTTGGCGGTCAAGCAAAGACAAGCCTCCAAGTCGGCTTTTAACACCATAATCACCGCTATCCCACCAAGCCCCATATACATTTTCCTCAAAACGTGGTGTTTCTTTGTAGTACGTCAAGGCACGGCCTTTCGAGAACATCTGGATATTCCCGCTTACGCCTGTCCGTACAGGCTTTCCATCTTTATTCACAATCCGAGCTTTCGTCAAACCGGGCATACCAATACCCATTGCGCGCGCATTCGTCGTTTTCAGCGTGGATTTTGTATGAAAGCGCATGATCATCGGACCACATTCACTCTGCCCATAAACCTGTAAAAACACTGGCAAACGATACTTCGAGCATCGCAAAAAAGTCGCCATCGTTTCTTTGTTAATCGCATCAAATGTGGAATGATAGTACTTCACACTTTCAAAAACGCTCGGTTCTTCGCGAGCAAGCGATGCCCATTGTACAAAATGATTCGGATGCGTTTCGAGAACCATTGGCGCATAATCCTTTAGAACTCTCGAAATGTTGGAACGACTTGGGTTCGCAATAGGGAGCAACGGGAATCCTTTCGCCATCAGTGACGAAATGCCGATATTGAAGCGTGAGTGAACCGGTGAAATATGAAAAGCCACCAGACCACGCTTACGGATGAGACTCAAAATATTTTTTTGCCATTTCGTGCGCCAGCCCATTGAATTGGCGGAATGTGCGATAAGTTTTGGAACCCCAGTCGTTCCAGAAGTATGCGTCATATAGGAAATCGTATCAGGAGTAAGGCATTCCTGTTCGCAAGGTTGGTCGAAAGCGGTCGCTAGAATATCTTCGACTGCGATGAGTTTCGAGGCAGGTAAGTTTTTCAATGTTTGTGCTTTGGCCGCGGTATCCCCATCGAAAACCATCCAAGGATCATCAAGTCGCGCAACGAGAATGTCCATTGTTTCAGCAGGAAGATGCTCCGAGATCATGATTGGAACTGCGCCGAGATAAGAAGCAGCAACAGCAAGTAAGTACGTGTCGAATTTAGCTGACTTATAAATGATGATTTTCTCCCCTTTTTTGACACCGATTTTTTGCAGTTGTGTGGCTTTTTTGATGAGCGCCTCTTTTGACTCCGCGTATGTCGTTTGCAATTGAAGTTCGGGGAAAGCAGTTAGTGTCTCGTCGAAGTAGATTGCTTGGCGCGGAAACCGCTCCGCAGCTTCTGCGAAATTAGTATACAGGTTCAGTGGTTTGTATTTGTTAAACATGGATGAGTGGTCAACTCCTTTTTGGGTGGGATGGGGTTATTATAGCATTATTGTGAGAGAATTTACAAAGTATGAGAAGAAAAGTTTTAGAGATAGGTGGGGTAATAAGAGGATAATATTTCTTTGTTTGGTATAATGAAAATAAAAAGAAGTACATCACAATAATAGGGGAATAGATATGACTTCAAAATTAATCCAAATAAAAAAAATTTAAAAAAAGAACCAATTCAAGAAATAGATGCGACATATTTCAATAATTATCCAATCGTTTATATTCTTTATAATGATTCAAAGAAGCCATCCGCATATATTGGACAAACGATTAACATGCAACGAAGAATGAAACAGCATCTAGCTGATAAAAACCGAAAAATGCTAGAGACTGCTCTTTTCATTGGTAATGAGAAATTTAATCAATCGGCAACTTATAATGTAGAAACCAATCTGATTAACTTTTTCATCGCAGAGAAAAAATACAAACTACAAAATGTCAGTCAAACATTGGATAATAAAATGCATGATTATTACAATAAGGAATATTACGATCAGACCTTTTTTAGCGTTATTTGGGATGAGCTACGTGCACATGAAATTGTTCGCGAATCTTTAGATGATTTGAGGAATAAGGACATTTTTAAGCTATCTCCTTATAAAGAATTATCTTCAGAACAAATGGATTTGAAGTATCAAATTATCGACTATTGCAAAAGGCATATTGATGATGAGAAGCCGAGTATTTTCTTTATTGAAGGTGATGCTGGCACTGGAAAAAGTGTGTTATTAAGCTCGACTTTCAATACGATTCAAGACCTTGCACAGGACAAAGGATCGAAGTTATACGGTACGGAAAACTATTTGCTAGTAAATCATCAAGAAATGCTGAAAACATATAAGGAAATCTCTGAAACATTACCAAATCTAAAGAAAAAGAATTTCATGAAACCAACCAGTTTCGTTAATAGAAAAGCAAGTTCAGAGAAGCCATTTGCGGATATTGTCTTTGTTGATGAGGCGCATCTGTTGCTTTCCCAAAAAGATCCTTATAATAACTTCAATCAAGATAATCATTTGGAAGAAATCATTAAGCAAAGCAAGATTACAATTGTTGTCTACGATCGAAAGCAAGTGCTGAAGTTTAAAAGTTACTGGGATGATAGCTTAATTGAGCATGTCAAACGTGGTATACACAGCGAAGTACTCATGCTAACAAGTCAATTTAGGATTCGAGCGGAAGAAGATATTCTGAATTGGATGGACGCATTTACGAATAAAAAAGTTCTAGCGTTACCCAAATCGCTCACAAATGGGGAAAAAGATTACTTCGAACTTGAAATTTTTTCAGATGCTGGTGAAATGTATAAGAAAATTCAGCAAAAAAATAAGAAGTATGGGCTATCAAGGCTGGTATCGACGTTTGATTACGTGCACAAAAAAGATAATAAAGATTACTTCATTGAGGAGCCAAATTTTAAGCTTCCATGGAATCGTGACTATAAAACAACGTGGGCTGAGGCTAAGGAAACGATTAACGAGGTGGGCTCTATTTATACGATTCAAGGTTTTGATTTGAATTATGTAGGACTTATCTTAGGTCCCTCGGTGTCCTATAATTTTGAAAAAGAGGAATTAGAAATTATTACGGCCAATTATAAGGATTCAGAAGCATTTAAGGGGAGAAAAGATATTCCCGCTGAACGAAAAGAGGAAGTGAAAGCACAGATCATCTTAAATTCTATTAACGTACTGATGAAGCGGGGAATTCACGGTCTGTATATATATGCTGCTGATCCGAAACTACAACAAAAATTGCAATCGCTACATGATTAATTTTAAGGAGGCATCTGGTAATGGAGGATATACTAATAAAAATAAACGCCTTTAGAGAAGAACGTGATTGGCGACAATACCATAATCCGAAAGACTTATCAATTTCAATTTCGCTAGAAGCTGCAGAATTACTAGAAAATTTTCAGTGGAAAACAAGTGAAGAAGTCTTAAGCGGGGACATGGAGAACGTGAAAGAAGAAATTGCCGATGTTCTCATATATTCGCTGATGCTAGC
>NZ_AODK01000045.1 GCF_000525975.1 Listeria rocourtiae FSL F6-920 | reverse complement strand
TTAGAGCCTCAATATGCATGAGAACGAAGTGAGCATGTAATCCATGTACTGTATCACGTGAAGCGCCTCCGGATCCAGCTTCAACGGCCAACTCCTCGAAAACTTCACGCCCTCCATAAAAAGCAAGAGCGGCTTTTTACTACGGTCGCTCCAGTTTTTTTCGGAGCTGAACGGGCCGTTTCAGCTTTTCATGAGATCCAGCTTCAGAAGCCAGGCCCTCGAAATTTTCGTGGCCTCCATAAAAGTCAAAAGAAGACTTTTACTACGCCCCCTAACAAATTTTTTCGGGCCTAACGGGCTTCTTCAGCTTTTCATTCTGTTATCGATAACAATCCAAAAAACATTGTAAGTGTTTTCAAAGCATGCTAACTTGGAGATAGATATTAATAAGGAGGTTTTTTTGTTATGGAAAAAGCAGCAATTTATCATCAGCCGTTTAGTTCGTATGCTTACGGCTATGATTCTCAGACGTTACATATCAAAATTAGAAGTCAGCGGGATGATATCCAAGAAGTGGTTTTAATTGCAGCAGATCCCTATTTACAAACCGATTCTGGCTGGGCATCTGAGGAAACAGCACTTCGAAAAGTGGCTTCTACAGAAGAGCATGATTACTGGTTTGTTGCAGTTAAGCCTGAACAACGGAGATTACAGTATGGTTTTGTGTTGACAGATACAGCGGGGGAAGATGTGTTTTATGGTGGACGTGGATTCTATGAGAATACACCAGCCAATCGCGCTATTATGGATTATTATTTTAAATTTCCATTTTTACATGATACAGAGGTTTTTAAAGCTCCTGAGTGGGTGAAAGAAACGATTTGGTATCAGATTTTCCCAGAGCGATTTGATAATGGAAATCCGTCGCTTTCACCAGCAAATGTGTTGCCTTGGGGGAGCAAAGACCCTGATCGTGATGACTTTTTTGGTGGAGACATTCAAGGAATTATCAATCATTTAGACTATTTAGTGGAGCTTGGAATTAATGGTATTTATTTGACGCCAGTATTTGAGGCATCTACGAATCACAAGTACGATACGCTGAATTATTTTGAAATAGACCCTCATTTCGGTGATAAAGAGACGTTCCGTAAACTGGTTCGAGAAGCGCATAAGCGTGGCGTTAAAATCATGCTGGATGCGGTTTTCAACCATATCGGGGATAAATCTCCAGAATGGCAAGATGTACTTAAAAATGGTGAGAAATCGAAATTTGTGGATTGGTTCCATATCCGTTCATTCCCAGTGACACCGGGCGAAAATGGCAATGTGGAAGGAAAGAATACACTTTCCTTTGACACGTTTGCTTATACTATGCATATGCCGAAATTAAATACTGCAAATCCAGATGTGCAGAAATATTTGTTAGATATCGCAACATATTGGGTGCGGGAATTCGATATCGATGGCTGGCGTTTGGATGTGGCGAATGAAGTAGATCACGCTTTCTGGAAGCAGTTTAATAAAGCTGTCCGTAGCGAAAAAGAAGATATTTACATTCTTGGCGAAATTTGGCATGATTCATGGCTGTGGCTACTCGGAGATGAGTTTGATTCAGTAATGAACTATCCGTTCACGCAAACCATTATTGAAAATTTTGTGGAGGAGCGGATTAAGCCAACTAAGATGGTTTCTGGGATTAGCGAACAGTTGATGCGCTACCAGGAGCAGGTGAATCATGTCATGTTTAATATGTTGGACTCTCATGATACGGCGCGGTTATTGACTCGTTGTGAAGGTGATAAAGAGAAGGCAAAATTGGCACTTGCTTTCATGTTTGCACACACCGGATCTCCGTGTATTTACTATGGAACAGAAATCGGCATGGATGGTGCAGATGATCCATTGTGCCGAAAATGTATGGAGTGGGATGAAGCCAATCAAGATAAAGACATGCTGACCTTTATGAAAAAATTAATTGCGTTCCGTAAGACGAATCAAAAAGTATTGACATATGGCAATTTAGATTGGCATATTGTTGATGATGAGAAGCATATCGTGGCTTTCTCTAGAACATTAGATGGCAAATGTCTGACATTTATTTTTAATCAAAGCGATGTCGCGCGAACAGTTCTAAAAGCAGATGTAGCAATCACGGAAGAGGTACGAAACGCTTGGACGAATGAAGTCGCTGGAAATCTGGATATTCCGGCAAAATCGTTTGTCATTTTAGAAGGTTAAAATAATAAGTGGTAAATTCATAAACTAGAGTCAAACGGGCTGTATATGCGTAAAAATGAGACTGATTCGCACATACAGCCTTATTCTAGCCATAGCAATAATCTTGTTATCGGTAACACGATATTATATCTTGAAAACGTTTTCGTTATAAGCCATAATTAGCGTCAGAGGTTAACCTGTTTCACAATGCTTTACCAAGAATAAAAATTAGGGTGTGAAGAAGGAGCGCGCAAAACACAATTTAAGGGGATGCGCATGAATTTTTCAAAAGAGGAGGAAAAAAAGGTAATGAGTTCATTCAAAAAGTTTAGCTTATTAGCAATGGTTTTGGTAATCGTAGCAAGTCTAGCAGCATGTGGTAGCGGAAGCTCGTCGAAAGATAGTGGATCAAGTGATGGTAAGAAAACATTGACAGTTTCTGTGGATGAGGGTTATGCAAAATATATAGACAAAATTAAATCTAAATTTGAAAAAGATAACGATGTGACAATAAAAGTAGTTAAAAAAGATATGTTCGAGACACTAGAAGCATTGCCATTAGACGGCCCAGCAGGTACAGCGCCTGATGTAATGATGTCGGCGTATGATAGAATCGGTAGTCTTGGTCAACAAGGACATTTAGCCGAAGTAAAATTAGGAAATAAAGATCAACTTGATGATAACGACGTGAAGCAAGTGACAATTGATAATAAAAATTTATGGTGCGCCAGCAATTATTGAAACGCTTGTGCTATATTACAATAAAGATTTACTAGACAAAGCTCCGGCTACTTTTAAAGACTTAGAAGCTTTAACAAAAGACCCACGTTTTAACTTTGCAACTGAAAAAGGAAAATCAACAGCTTTCCTTGCAAAATGGACTGATTTCTACTTCTCATATGGACTATTAGCTGGTTATGGCGGTTATGTATTCGGTGATAATGGTACGAATCCAAAAGATATCGGTTTAAATAATGCAGGTTCTATCGAAGGAATTACTTATGCAACGAAATGGTTCCAAACTTACTGGCCAAAAGGAATGCAAGATAATAAGAGTGCAGATGACTTTATCCAAGATCAATTTGTAAAAGGTAAAGCAGGCGCGATTATCGGTGGCCCTTGGTCAGCGGCAAGCTATAAAGAAGCTAAAGTAAACTATGGTGTGGCAGAAATCCCAACACTTGATAATGGAAAACCATATTCTCCATTCGCTGGTGGTAAAGGGTGGGTTATTTCAAACTACTCTAAGAATAAAGGGGTTGCTCAAAAATGGGTGGATTATGTAACTAATACTGATAACCAAAATACACTATATGAAATGACTAATGAAGTACCAGCAAATCATGAATCACGTGACGCTGCAGCTGCTAAGAAAGATGAGCTGACTACGGCGGTTATTGCGCAATATGCCAACGCACAACCAATGCCAAACATTCCAGAAATGGCTGAGGTTTGGACTGGAGCGGAGAATTTGATGTTTGATGCAGCTTCAGGCAATAAAACACCGAAACAATCTGCCAATGATGCAGTAAAAGTTATTTCTGATAACATCGATCAAAAATATCAAAAATAAATAAGAACGAGTTTGGATGGATTTCAGAGTGTCATCAGCTACTTCGATTGACACTCTGAAAAACATTCTAAGCTTACATAAAATAAAAGGTAGAAATGGGGATAACACGATGGATAAGGAACAATCAATAAAAAATGTTCGTAAGGCAACGCTGTTATCGATTATTCCAGGACTGGGTCAATTTTATAATGGGCAAATTTTTAAAGGTGTAGTGTTTATCGCTGTATTTATTGCTTTCATTATCGAATTTATTGCAGTAGGTATTAACGCATTCATTGGTCTCATTACGCTAGGTTCTGTACCAGGTGTGGATCATTCGCTATTCTTGATGATTGAGGGAACACTTCAATTGATTGTTACTGTCATTTTTATCGGCTTTTATATTATTAATATATTCGATGCGAGACGTGTTGCAGTGACATGGAATTTGGGTGAGAAAGTTAATACGAAGGCAATCGATATTCTAAAAAACATGGTGGAGAAAGGCTTTCCGTATCTTTTCACGCTGCCAGCATATCTTGTTATGACGTTTGTTATTATCTTTCCTGTACTAGTAACATTATTTATGGCTTTTACAAATTACGATTTTTATCATATTCCACCTGCTAATTTAATTGACTGGGTAGGATTTAAAAACTTCTTTAGTATTTTCTTCCTAAGCGCATATCGTGATACATTCTTAAGTGTATTTTCGTGGACGCTTGTTTGGACGATTTGTGCTACAACTTTGCAAATAGTGATTGGTGTTTTTACTGCCGTTGTGGCAAATCAGAGTTTTATCAAAGGAAAACGCCTTTTCGGAGTAATTTTCTTGCTTCCGTGGGCAGTGCCTGCTTTCATTACCATCATGAGCTTCTCAAACATGTTTAATGACAGTATTGGTGCCATCAACATGCAAGTTATCCCGCTTTTAAATCACTTACCATTTGTTGATATTCCATCGCTTGCTTGGAAAACGGATCCGTTCTGGACTAAAATAGCGCTAATATCGATTCAAGGTTGGTTGGGATTCCCATATATTTATGTCATGGTAACTGGAGTATTACAAGCTATTCCAGGTGAGTTATATGAAGCCGCGAAAATTGATGGTGCAAGTGCTATTTCTCGGTTCCGTAAGATTACAATGCCAATGATTTTATTCGTAACAGCACCTGTATTTATTACGCAGTACACATTTAACTTTAATAATTTCTCCATTATTTATCTATTCAATGAAGGTGGACCAGGAAGTGTTGGCGCAGGTGCAGGTTCGACAGATATTCTTATTTCATGGATTTATAAATTGACAACGGGGACATCACCGCAATATGCTGTTGCTGCTGCCGTAACGCTACTCATATCGATTGTTGTCATTTCAGTGTCGATGATTGCGTTTAAGAAAACTAATGCCTTTGGTAATGAAGGGATGATGTAGGATGAAGTCATTTTTAAAGGATCAACGAACAACTAATTTCTTAACAAAAATTTTTCACGTATTTATTCTTGCTAGCTTTATCTATCGTGATTTTATATCCTATTTTAATTACAGCATCATCTGCTTTTAAACCAGGAAATATTGCGGCATTTACGTTAGAGTGGAGCGATAATTGGACGCTTAATAATTTTACGAGGTTGTTTAATGATACCTTATATTTGGATTGGTATCGGAACACATTAATTATTGCAACTACAACAATGTTTTTCCAAGTAGCGATTGTAACGATTGCGGGATATACGTATAGTCGTTACCGTTTTAAAGGACGGAAGAATAGTTTAATCTTCTTCTTGATTATTCAAATGGTGCCTACGATGGCTGCGCTAACAGCATTTTACGTGTTGGCGATGTTATTAGGTGCGTTGGATCAGTTCTGGTTCTTGACATTGATTTATATCGGTGGTGGAATTCCGATGAATATTTGGCTGATGAAAGGCTATTTCGACACTGTGCCTAGAGATTTGGATGAATCTGCGAAACTTGATGGTGCAGGGCATTTTCGTATTTTTGGTCAGATAATCTTGCCATTAGTCCGACCGATGATTGCAGTTCAAGCCTTGTGGGCGTTCATGGGGCCATTTGGTGACTTCTTACTTGCCAAATTCCTATTGCGTACGCCAGAAAATTTGACGATTGCAGTCGGTTTGCAAAGCTTCATTGCTAATCCTCAACAGCAAAAAGTTGCCTTATTCGCAGCAGGTGCTATTTTAGCCGCTTTACCAATTTGTTTACTGTTCTTCTTCTTGCAAAAGAATTTTGTATCAGGGCTTACTGCCGGTGGAACGAAAGGTTAATCATCTGAGAAGTTACGAACGCTCACTCTGCTGTGGGTTTTTGATGTGAAGTGAAATAGAGTCTCACTGTGCAAAGAGTTTGTAGTCCTTTAAAATGTCGCTACTTTGCTTTGCCTGGGAATTAAGTAGTTGTAGCTTTTAGGAAGTTTGGCGATGAAGTTGAGATTATTAAAGATTTATGGATTGTGATGTGATTAGGATGAAGCGTGGATTTCCAATGAGCTATTTCTGGGGAATGTGTTCGCCCAAACGAATGTTTGCTAGTCGGGCTTCGTTTGGATGGGGAAAATTAGTTTTTATTTTTGTGTTTTTGACGGCTTGTTTACTAATTCCGGTTTCGCTACATTTTGTGAAGCAGGAGTCGTTTGATTTGGAGTCGTTGATGCCAAATATGATGAAACAGGTAGATGATGCTTTTGTTAGTGATGTTAGGGCTAGCTATCAATTGCAAAATGGGACGTTGTCGGGTGAACCAAGCGAGACTAAAATGGAGACCGGTAGTGGTTTAGCGATGGTGAACTTGGGAAATTTTGAGTTGCCAGATGTGAAGAATTTGCTAGTTTTGGGCAAAAATAGCATGGAACTTCGGGATAGTTCTGGCTACGCTTTCACTGTAAAGTATACGAGTGATACAAGTCTTGCTGGTATAACGAACGCTGAAGATATGCAAACTTGGATCAGTAGGCAATGGTTTGTGCAGAATAAGGCGTTTGTTTTTCTAACAATGTCTGCGATGCTCGGATCGGTTCTTTTGGCAAGTAGTTTAATGTTAATATTATTTGCAGCTTTGTTTATTTGGTTTACGAAGCGAAATCAGATGTCAGAGATTCGCTCCTATAAAGAGGCTGTTTCACTAACATTACTCGCTCTAGGATTACCAACATTATTTGCATCTGTCATGGGGATAATTTACTTCGACGTTACAGTGATGATGGCAATTCAGTCGCTTGGAATGGTGCTCATGATTGCATTTACTTTCATTAAAACACGCTTTAGACAGACGGATAATATTTTGGAATTGGGGGGACGGACAGGATGATTCAACGCTTATTTGAAATTGATAAATGGAAATTAAAATCTAGAAATGTTGAGAAAGATGCCAAACGTTTACAGGAAAGTCTGACATCACTTGGAAATGGCTACATGGGTATGCGTGGCAATTTTGAGGAGCGTTATTCTGGGGATACGCATCAGGGCACGTATATCGCGGGTGTTTGGTATCCGGATAAAACGCGTGTCGGTTGGTGGAAAAATGGATACCCTGATTATTTTGGAAAAGTGATTAATGCGCTAAATTTTATTGGTATTGATGTAGAAATAGATGGAGAAACGCTAGATTTATTTCAAGACACGGTGACAGATTTCCATTTGGAGCTTGATATGGAGACTGGGATTTTGCGCCGTTCATTTAAGGTGACAAAGAATGAGAAGGCATTTTTGATTGAGGCGGAGCGTTTTCTTAGTATTGTCAAACAGGAGTTGTGCTTGATTCGATATCATGTTACAGCGCTAGATGCTGATGCAGAGGTTGTTCTCACACCGTATATCGATGGGAATGTGACGAATGAGGATGCGAATTATGATGAAATATTTTGGCTAGAAGTCGCACAAAAGGCGGAGGAAAATAGGGCAACTATTGTGACAAAGACAATCGAAAATAATTTTGATATTCCACGTTTTACAATTGCGGCCTCAATGGAGTCTCGTGTAACGAATCTGAAAGAGTCATCGGAAGCGGTTGCGAAAAAACTATATGTTGAAAATAAATATCGATTTAAAGTGCTTAAGGGCGAGACTGCGAAAATGGAGAAACGAGTGGCTGTAGTGACTTCTCGTGATTATGAGGAGCAGGAACTAGCACCAAAAGCGGAGCAAATTTTAGCGGATTTAGAAGCTTTGAGTTATGAAATATTGCGTGAAGAGCATGCGAATGCTTGGCTGGAACGCTGGCAGAAAGCGGATGTTTTAATTTCGGGTGATGATGGGGCGCAGCAAGGGATACGTTTCAATATTTTTCAGCTTTTTGCAACGTACTATGGAGAAGACGCACGACTCAATATTGGGCCAAAAGGGTTCACGGGTGAAAAATATGGTGGTGCAACATATTGGGATACGGAGGCATTTGCTTTGCCACTTTATTTGTCTCTTGCTGATAAGAAAGTATCGCGTAATTTGTTGCAATATCGCCATGACCAACTGGATGGTGCTAAGATTAATGCTCGTAAAATTGGTTTAAAAGGTGCGCTTTATCCGATGGTTACATTCACAGGAATTGAGTGCCATAATGAATGGGAGATTACATTTGAGGAAATCCATCGTAACGGTGCTATTGCGCATGCTATTTATAATTATACGAACTACACGGGCGACAGTTCCTATTTAGAGAATGAAGGTATAGACGTGTTGACCGAAATTAGCCGGTTTTGGGCTGACCGGGTGCATATGTCTGAGCGATTAGATAAATATATGATTCACGGCGTAACTGGGCCAAATGAATATGATAATAATGTTAGCAATAACTGGTATACGAATTATATTGCTACGTGGACACTGCGATATACGATTGAATCGCTAGCAAAAATTTCAACAACAAAAAAAGAAGCTTTACAAATTACAGATGCTGAAATTGATTTTTGGCAGGACATTATTGATAATATGTACTTCCCATATGATGAGAAATGGCAAATATTTGTGCAACATGATACATTCCTAGATAAAGAATTGCGTTCAACAGATACATTGACGGATACAGATAAGCCAATTAACCAAAATTGGTCATGGGATAAAATTTTGCGGTCGTGCTTTATTAAACAAGCAGACGTGCTACAGGGTATCTATACGTTTGGTGATGAGTTTGATTTCGAGACAAAGCAGCGTAATTTTGAGTTTTACGAACCATTAACGGTGCATGAATCTAGTTTATCGCCAGCTGTTCACACTGTATTGGCAGCTGAAATCGGTCGAGAAGATAAGGCAGTTGAGTTGTATAACAGAACGGCTCGTCTTGATTTGGACAATTATAACAACGATACAGAAGATGGCCTTCATATCACTTCGATGGCTGGGAGTTGGATTGCAATTGTGCAAGGATTTGCAGGTATGCGTACCTTCAATGAACGTCTATCCTTTGCGCCTTTCTTGCCAAAAACGTGGGATAAATATGCGTTTAAAATTAATTACCGTGATCGCTTGATTGAAATTGCGGTAGATTCTAAAACGGTTAGTATCGAGCTACTTGAAGGTGCACCGTTGGAACTGGATTTATTTGGCGAGGCAGTTCAACTAGTAGATAAGCTAGAAAAACATGATTATCATAAATAAGTACATCGAGGAGCTCTTTTTGGGCTTCTCTTTTAAAACCTTTACTGATTTCTTCCATAACAATCAGAATGTATATAAGAGTAAGGGGTTCTTTTTTTGTGGTAATAAATGGAATTATTTAATTGACAGATATATGAAAATACGGTATAATTATTACTTGCTTAAATCATTACTTTGCGATTAAAAATTATATGATGTGAGACATAAAACGAAACAGATAGATTCGTAAAAAAGTGCTTCTGGGCAGGTTTATTTTACGCTCTTATACCGTAAGAGAATTGCTAGAAGTGTCTACAGTATTGTTCAAATAATGAGAATATGTAAAATTGTTAACAAATCAAACTGAGTTTGTGATGTGAACCTATTTTCAATGTCTATATCCTTTGAATGTACAAATGAATTCGCGTTTTCATCTAATTCCAATTGTGTTGACTGGTAAAAGTGCTCTTGATTAACATTAAAACCTACATCTGCGCAAAATGAATCAGTAAAAGTGATGATGGAATGCTGAATACAGAAGAATTTATTTAAGGAAGGTATGGCAATGACGATTAAATTAAATAGACCGATAAATATGCTCCATGGAGGCTCTTACCGTGATGCACTCAATGAGAATTGGGAGATGCTTGAGACATGGATAGCTGAGAATGGGACTGAGGGTCTGCACGATTTTTTAGCAAGTATTTCAATGGTTGGTGGCGAGCAATTGGCTCGTGCAACCATTACGAATTTATTCGATAAAATAGATGTCGATAAAAATACAGGTCTCGTAAATGAGACTGGAAATACTACATTGGAGGCAGGTGTTAATACAAGCCGATTTATTAAAGTGACGCCAGGACAAATCATTGGGGTAACAATGAATGCCAAAATAGTAGGCTGTTATTACGATTTTCAAAAGAGATATATTGGTTTTATGCAGATGACAGAAGTAGCTACGGATTGGTATACACAATGCGTGCCTACAGATGCTAGTTATGTCCGTGTTGTTGTAACCGATGCAAACCTTGATAGCTATATGCTAAGCCAACGAGAATCAAAACCAGAGCAGTATTATGAACATGAGATTTCGTTGCCTCATTTTAATTCAAGTAAGCTTCTTTATGGAAGTCGAGTTGTAACATTTGGCGATAGCATCACATGGTATGATGGTAAGGTGGTTGACGGCGTGTTATATCGCGGTTACCAAGCGTATATGCGTCAAGCGGGCGCATCTATAAGAAATGAGGGGGAAGGATATCTTACTTTTGCACCGAATACAAGGACAGACAGTATTTATGAGCAAATTGTCACAAATAAATATGATTTAACAGATTTTGATATTGTGACAATTGCAGCGGGTACGAATGATGTAGCTTTTAATATACCGCTGGGAGTTGTTGGTGGACGTAATGATACTATTTTTGACACAAGTACAAGCCTAGGCGCTTTGAGGGCAATTATTGAGTACATTCGGATCAATTACCCGAAAACAGAGATATATCTATTTACTCCGTTACAAAATGAAACACGCGATATGGATAAACATGAAATAATCGCTGACGGCATCATAGCTGTTGCTGACATATATGGTTTGCCACGTTTAGATTTATTTAGAAAGTCTGGACTTGGGAAATACACGTATGATTTATACACAAGAGATGGCTTACACCCAAACAATGCCGGATTTGATATGATTGGCAAACGGATTGTTCGAATGATGGAATCGTCTTAAATATTATCTCAATTTTTATTCATGGACTTGTTTCATGGCAGTATAAAACATCGATTAATAATAAGGTCGATGTTTTTTCGTTGCCTCTCTCTTTTTTTTTAGATTTGGATTTACGCAAAAATGTAGTCCTAATAAAAATCTCATCATTTTATTAGGATATTGCTATATTGATAAGCATACTTTTATGGTGCGTCAAGGGCAATTAGATGATATAATGGCAAGTATAAGCATTTTTGATAGCTTATATTACACAGAAGCAGCAAATGAATTACAATTTGCTTTTTTGAAAATGGAGGCGAATTTATGACCATTCCGGACGGATCGATTTTGCATTATTTAGCAAATGTAATTGATATTTTAGTAGTGTGGTTCGTTATTTATAAATTAATTATGCTGATTCGTGGTACTAAAGCGGTACAACTATTAAAAGGTATTTTTATTATCGTGGTTGTAAAAATCGTCAGTAGTTTTTTAGGACTTCAAACAGTAGAATGGATTACCGATCAGGTATTAACATGGGGATTCTTGGCTATTATTATTATCTTTCAGCCAGAATTACGCCGAGCACTTGAAACTTTAGGTAGAGGTAGTTTTATTTCAAAAGCAGGATCGAAGCGAGAGAAGGAGCAGCAACATCTCATTGACTCTATCGAGAAATCGGTCAGTTATATGGGAAAGCGTCGAATTGGCGCTTTGATTTCTATCGAGCGAGGAACGGGTTTGGACGACTATATTGAGACTGGAATTCCTCTTGATGCAGATATTTCTTCGCAACTACTAATTAATATTTTTATTCCAAATACACCGCTACACGATGGTGCAGTGATTATAAAAAACAACAAAATTGCAGCAGCAGCAGGTTACTTGCCTCTTTCAGATAGTCCATTTCTTTCAAAGGAACTTGGAACAAGGCACCGGGCAGCACTTGGTATTAGTGAAGTTACGGACAGTTTAACCGTCGTAGTGTCTGAGGAAACGGGTGGCATCTCAATTACAAAAGGTGGCGAACTTTTCCGTGAAGTAACACCGGAACGTTTGCATGAAATTTTAGAATATGAGCTTGTTGTTCCAATGCAAAAGAAACCGTCTATTTTCAGTAAATGGAAAGGAGGCGGTAATAAATGATGGATCGTATTTTAACAAATAAATGGTCAGTTCGGATTATTTCACTTATTTTTGCAGCGATTCTATTCACCTCTGTCACCGCCACTAGTCCAAGCGTAACGAATGTGACGGATGGCGTGTATGTAGATGTTATCAATAATGTACCAGTGGAAGTGTACTACGATAAAGACAATATGAATGTGAGTGGTGTGCCAGATACAGTGGATGTTACGATTAGTGGTCCCAAAGGTCTGGTACAACTTGCAAAGACACAGCCTAACGTTATTGCATACATCGATCTTACCAATGCAAAAATAGGAACTCAAAGTGTCAAAATTAAAGTAAAAGGTTTATCGGATCGTTTGAAAGCTACGGTTAACCCGCCAACCGCCAAAGTAGCGTTGGCAGAAAAAGTGACGAAAAAATACGCAGTTGAAGTCGAATTAAATAAATCAGTTATTGCAGACGGATATGAAGCAGGAACGTCTAAAACGGATCCGAGGAGAGTTGCAATTACAGCTTCCCAAGAAATTTTAGATCAAATTGCTTATGTGAAAGCTACTGTCTCCGATGAAAAAGACCAGAAAAGTGATTTTACAACGAGAGCTACAATCAGTGCTTTTGATGCGAATTTAAACAAACTAGACGTTGAAATCAATCCAGGTGAAGTAGAAGTTGCGGTCCCAGTTTCGAAAATAGGCAAAACTGTCCCATTGCGTTTTCAGCAAAGCGGCAATCCAGCAGACAAGACAGTGACGATTACGAGTATTACATCTGAGGATGAAAAGGTAACGGTCATTGCTCCTGAATCAGTTACGAATAAGATAGAACAAATCACGATACCGATTGATGTGACACAAATAACTACCGATAAAACACTTGAGGTCTCGGTTCCAGTTCCAACTGGTGCAACATCTATAACTCCGACCTCTGTGAAGGTGAAAATTACAACTGGAAAAAAGCAGAGTGACCAGAGTTCTGATGGAGCAAGTGGGGGCGCTGGTCAGCCTACTGAAAAAAGTCCAGATGTGACGCCACCAGATAAAGACACCGAGGCAGATAAACAACCAGAAGAGGATAAGAAGAGTGAACAAGATGACAAAGATGATGTAGCGAAACAAACATCGACTGAGTTTACCGACATACCTATTAGTATCGTTGGCTTAGTTAATTCCGAGAGTTTCAATACCACATTTGTTAATCCGATAAATGGAAAGGTTAGCATCACGATAAGTGGCGCACAACAAGATATGGACTCATTAGGTCGTAACGATTTCAACATCATAGCCAGTATGTCCAACTTA
Organism: Listeria rocourtiae FSL F6-920; assembly: GCF_000525975.1. Lineage (GTDB taxonomy): Bacteria > Bacillota > Bacilli > Lactobacillales > Listeriaceae > Listeria_A > Listeria_A rocourtiae. The sequence continues at coordinate 31,459 of NZ_AODK01000045.1, read as the reverse complement.
CAGGAGGGCACCCATGTGATTCCGCTAGTTGTCCACGGATTACCATCTAAATTTACATTTACACTATCGCAGTCAAAAGCAGAAATTCAGGTCACGAAGAAAGTTGCAGACGCATCAAATCAAGCGTCTAACTAATTTATTAGCCCGATGAAAACCAAAAAGCAGGCCATTAATCGGGCTTTTACATAAGATTAGGTGTAAAAAAGAATAAAAAAAAGGTATAATGGAAGATACACAAATCAAATGTTGGTCATTAAGATATATGACATAGAAACAAACATAGGAATAAGTGTGACCAACCAACCTTTTAATGAAGAAGGAGCGAGTTATAAAATGGGAAAATATTTTGGTACAGACGGTGTTAGAGGAATTGCAAATAAAGAGCTATCTCCAGAATTGGCTTTTCGCTTAGGGAGATTTGGTGGATATATATTAACAAAACATGTGGGAGAACATCCGAAAGTTTTAGTGGCGAGAGATACAAGGATTTCCGGAGAGATGTTAGAGTCAGCACTTATTGCAGGCTTGGTATCGGTTGGGATTGAGGTAATGCGTCTAGGCGTTATTTCTACACCTGGTGTTGCCTATTTAACAAAAGCACAAGGGGCCGCGGCAAGCGTTATGATTTCTGCATCTCATAATCCAGTGGAAGACAATGGAATTAAATTTTTCGGCTCTGATGGTTTCAAGCTATCTGATAGTCAGGAGTTAGAAATTGAAGCGTTGCTAGACGGAACGAGTGATGAGTTGCCGCGCCCAAGTGATGAAGGGTTAGGTACAGTTAGCGATTACTTCGAAGGCAAACAAAAATATTTACAATATCTAAAGCAGTCCGTTGATGGGAATTTCACAGGCTTACATGTAGCCTTGGATTGCGCACATGGCGCTACATCGTCACTTGCGACGCATTTGTTTGCTGATTTAGATGCAGATACAAGCTCAATGGGGGCATCACCAACTGGCCTTAATATTAATGCAGGTGTTGGTTCTACACACCCTGAAAAGCTGGCTGAATTCGTAAAAGAAAAAGAGGCGCATGTTGGTCTAGCCTTTGATGGTGACGGTGACCGTGTTATTGCTGTAGATGAGAATGGCGAGATTGTTGACGGCGACAAAATCATGTTTATCTGCGCAAAATATTTAAAAGCACAAGGTCGTTTGACAAATAACACAATCGTTTCCACTGTAATGAGTAATTTAGGATTCTATAAAGGGTTAGAAGAACTTGAGATAAAAGCTATCCAGACGGCGGTTGGTGACCGCTATGTTGTAGAAGCGATGCGAGAAGGAAGCTACAGCTTGGGTGGAGAACAATCTGGGCATATCGTATTCTTAGATTACATTACGACTGGAGATGGATTGTTGACCGGTATTCAACTAGTGAATGTCATGAAAGAAACTGGGAAGAAACTTTCCGAGCTGGCAGCAGAAATGCAAACTTTCCCGCAGAAATTAGTAAATATCCGCGTAACTGATAAAAATGGTGTAACAGAAAATGCAAAAGTTCACGCAGCTATTTCAGCGGTAGAAGCAGAAATGAATGGAAATGGTCGTGTGCTGGTACGTCCTTCTGGGACAGAACCGCTTGTTCGCGTCATGGTAGAAGCAGCATCTGCTGAGGACACAGAACGTTTTTGTGATAGTATCGCGAGTGTTGTCATCTCCGAAATGGGTCTTCCGGGGGAGTGAGAAGCACTCATCTCCGTCGTTAAGCCTGTGCTCCGATGCTCTCGTACAAATGTACGCTCTGCTTCGGTGGCCTAGGATCTAAGCACTTCTCACTCCCCCGAGGTTCGGCGGTAAGTCTGATTTGTAGTTAGTTCTAGATTCCTAAATTCAGAGATAAAGGCATTAAAAAAAACGGGCATTTTGCTCGTTTTTGTGTTTAGGGGGGACTTTTATGAAAAAATATAAGATTATTTTGCTTACAATCGTGGCTTTGGCGCTTTTTATCGTGGGAATACAGTTGATTGTGGATACGCATACGAAGAATTTGGCAGATACGAAGGCGGAGGCGAATGAACAGCCAATGCGGGATATCACAAATCATCAAATGAAAGAGATTTTTGCGGATAAGAAGACGGGGTATGTTTATGTTGGGCGGCCGACTTGCCCTGATTGTGAACCTTTTAAAGCGAAGCTCGAAAGCGCGCTTAGGGCAACTAATCGTCAAGCTTTCTATTATAATACGGATAAGGCTCGAGAGGCGGATAAGAACTATACGATGATTATCGAGCAAATGGGTGTTCGAGTAGTTCCAACGCTTATTTATTACACACGTGGTTTGGAAACGGATCGTTATCGTGGTGATTTGGATGATGAGAAGCAAATAAAAGAATGGCTTGCTAATCAAAAATAGAGTGAAAGCTATGACTGAATTGCTCAGTTTTAGCTTTCACTCTATTTTTATAGCTAATTAGTCATTTGTGCGAGGCGTGCGATGTATTTCTAGTTGTTCACGAAGCTTCAATATGTCTAAAATGACGGTTGGTTTTGGCTTTAATCGAATAATCCCTTGCTCTCTTAGTTTTTGAAGTTCTACGTTAGCACGAGTTCTAGGTACTTGAGAAACAAGCGCTAGATGGTTTTGTGTAATTCCACGTGGAAAGCTAATGCCATCATCTGTCTTAATTCCCACCGTATTAGCAATATAAAGTAAGGCAGATATAAGGCGGCGACGTGGGTCATGGTGGGCAATTTCAATTAAGGCATTACGTTCATGAACTTGATTATAACCATCAAAATACAAGAACCAGAACCCATCAGAGTCTGTTTGGAAAAGGCGAAGAATATCATTGCGGTTATAAATACGAATCTTTGAATCTCTCAAAGCAGTTACGTTAAATTGAAAAGGAGAGTCCAATAAGAAATTTGCGCTCCCAAACCAAGTATTACTATTTAAAAAAACGTGTGATTACTTGCAGCTTATCCGAGTTTGTCATGCTAAAAGAAATAAGTCCAGAATCTACTATGTAGAAATGGGAATCTATTTTGCCTTCTTCCACAATGAGCTCATTCTTTTTGAAACTTGCCGTTTTGTGTGGAATATTCATCTCTGTAATTTTTTCAATTAATTTTTCTCCATTAAAATTCTTTACTAAGTCAGCAACATACATAATTTAAATTCCCCTTCTCTATAACGATTGGTCTTACTTCTTATTATAAAGATTTTTCAAAATAAAAAAAGTCATAAATTATACTTTCACACATAAAATATAGTACGATATGTTACAGTTTAATGAATTTGTTAAAAAAAAACAGATTATAAAGGTAATATGAAGAAAATAATTCCAAAATAACTAGTTATTTAAAAAATATGCTAGCACAATTTGATCTTGAGCACGAATACCATTCTCAAAAATGGGATATGCATAGTTTTTCGTAAAATAGTCTGGAATGATGGCAACCATCCGAAAACCATTTTTTTGATAAAATGCCAGGGCTTGGATACTCGAATTAGCAGTTTTAACAATTAAAGTAGATTTGTGTAGCCATAAAGCATGTGTCAATGCTTGTTGTATCAGTTTTTTTCCATAACCTTGTCCTTGATAAGATGGTGAAACTGAGATATTTACAATCTCTGAGGAATCTTCTCCGTTTTGTATACAAATGACACCGTATATGCTTTCTCTTTCTAAGAGTAAGAATACGTCTGATTGCAAGAAATAGCAATCTATTGCAGACCTATCTGGATCTGCTAAAAGCAAGAGCTCATAAGGTATTGCATCACATTTGTTCCATTTTCTAATCTCCATAAATGCACCTCCAAGCTTAATAGTAGCAGTGATAACAAATAAATACAATTAATATGGAAATTGTATAGTATAAAAGGAGTGGGGTAATACTAACTCGATCTTACTTATATTGCTTTGGATGATATAGGATTATTGAGGGAATAAATAGTTATTAATTTTATTTCTTTATTATTTGCTTTAAAAATAATATAAATTTCAACTGTATATAACTTTTCTAGGTAAATAAATGAAATTGTTCACAAAAATTTCACATTTGCAATCAACAAACGTTGGTTCTTTTTTGCTATAATGGCAATATAGCCCAGTAGGCTATTATGTATCTCAAGACCTAAAAAAATAAAAAGGAGTTGAATGGCATGTCAGGACAAATTAGAATGAGCCCCGCGGAGCTACGCGATCGTTCAAAAACATACGGCCGCAAAGGACAGGACATCGAACAAATATTAAGAGAGTTAGAACAGTTGCAAGAACAATTACGCAGTGAGTGGGAAGGGGAAGCATTCCGTAAGTTTGATGATCAATTCTCGCAATTGAAACCGAAAGTAATGGATTTCTCAAACTTGATGCACCAAATCGAACAACAATTAGCGAAAACAGCAAACGCAGTGGAAGAAAACGATGCGAACCTATCGCGCAATTTTGGCTTAAACTAAAGCGTTATCATTTGGGATTGCATGAAGTATACATATCGCATCTTTGTGCAGTTGCTAATTTGGACCGTACAGCATGATGTACGGTCCTTTTCATTTGATTTGAAAAGGAGATGGAACAATGTCAGGACAAATTAGAATGAGTCCCGCGGAGCTACGCGATCGTTCAAAAACATACGGCCGCAAAGGACAGGACATCGAACAAATATTAAGAGAGTTAGAACAGTTGCAAGAACAATTGCGCAGTGAGTGGGAAGGGGAAGCATTCCGTAAGTTTGATGATCAATTCTCGCAATTGAAACCGAAAGTAACGGATTTCTCAAACTTGATGCACCAAATCGAACAACAATTAGCAAAAACAGCAAATGCAGTGGAAGAAAACGATGCGAACCTATCGCGCAATTTCGGCTTGAACTAAAAAATCAAATACTGGAGCTTTTCGGCAGCTCCAGTATTTATTAAACGATTCATTTGGAAATCCGAAGTTGGGAGACTTCTTACATATAAAAAGCAACGGGAGTGGATACGTGTGAAAAAAATAAAATGGAGTGTACTAGCCTTCTTAGTACTGGCTTTGCTTCTTTCTGCTGGAACGTCTTATTTGGCGCTTGAGCAGAATGCTGTCAAAAAAGAAGATAGTGTAGAGACGAAAAAAATGTCGATTGCACTAGTCAATGATGATGCAGGATATCGGACTGCTGATGGTGAAAGAATTGATTTTGGTGATAAATTTACGGCTAAAGTTTTAAAACAAACAGATCATAAATGGGCAACGACTTCTAGTGGGTTTGCGGAGAATGGTTTAAAAAATCGGGTGTACGATATGATTATTTTTATTCCGACCAATTTTTCGGAAGCGGCGATGTCGATGACGTCAGAGAATCCAGAGAAAGTAAAGATTACATATCGCATTAGTGAGACTGGTAATAAAGATGTAACAGCTGAGGCTGAACGCGCTGCTGCAAAGGTGTTAGAAGATTTTAATAAAGAAATTATTGATGTTTATTTTGCCAGCATTCTTACAAATCTTCACGGTGCGCAAGATAGCATCAAGAAGTTGGTCGATAAAGAAGAAACGTATGGTTCTGTATACAATACGAACGTTAATTCACCGTTGTCTAATTATACGCAACAATTTAAAACAGTGCAGGATTATACTGGCATGTCTAAAGATAGTTTTAAAGGATTACAGGATATTTTAAAAGGTTTTGGAACAGGTCTTGCGGAAGGTACGAAGGTGAATGAGACTTATTTCCAATCTTTGGAGAAACTTGCGAAGAATCAAGAGGCGAATGCGCTTGTTTCGAAATCGTTTGCTGAACAAATGTCAAATAATGATACCGCAATGTCAACCGCGGATGTATCGGAGCAACTTTCTAATCTGAAAAATGCTAATGATGCGATTTTTAAACAGTTTCAGAAGATGGAAGAGGAGCGGACATTATCGGTACAGGTGGACAGTGTACAGCGATATTTGGATGCAGTGAATGAGCAGGTTACCATGATAAACACGGAAGTCACGACAAAGATGGGAGAGAGCTTACGTGGCAGTGTGGAAAGTGATTTACAGAAATATATCTCAAATGAGGGAAATCGGACGATTACATTAGACGAACTTACAGACAAGACGTTAAATAATCGATTTAATAATGAGATACAAGCGTTACTAAAAGAGGTGCCCAATTATGATTCTTATCTGTTGAAGGATGATGCGACGGCAGAAGAAAGAGCGGTTTATAAAGAATTGCGCAATGTCATTGAAATAGCCAGAAGATACATTAGCTCTAATTCAGGCGATTGGTCTGAAGGCTTGTTAAGCAAATCAAAGGCATTTCCAAAGTATGAGGCTGTCGAAAATGCGCTGGAACAATTAAAGCAAGAGAAGATTGAGGCCCTTACTACATGGGGACCAAACAATGAATACTACATCTATGATTTTAATCAAGATTTTCAAATTGAAAAGTCACAAACAGAGGGAAATACGCAAAAATTAGTTTTTAATTTGCCAGCTGGATTTACAATGCCTGATGGTCAAGCTGACAGCGCAGTATGGCTTACGAAAGCTGATGGTAGCTATATAGATAAGCGAATTACTTACGATGAGGACACTCAAGAATGGTCGATTGAAATGGATCCAAGTGAAACAAATCCAGATGTATCAAACCCAAGTGCTACATCGCTTGATTTGAAGTTGTCGGTCAAACTTTACATCAAGGCAGACGCTCTTACAAGTAGGGAAGATCCTTCCTTTGATTTGTTTGCCCCAATTAGTCTTGAAATGAGAAATATTGAGGAAGGGGACATAGAGACAAATCCAGGTGACCCAGAATCCGATCCACCGATCCCACCTACAATGGAACCAGGTGTAATTAAAGAGGTAAAGATTGAGCTTGGGCCTGAGTTCATTATTACAGCGGAAGAACGAGATGAAGCGATTAAGTCTGTGCATGACACTATTGCTGCAATCGAGAAGAACACAACGATTCTAGCAGATGATGTGGCAGCATATGTTAAACCGTATTACAAATTATCAGCACTTTTCAAGGCCTATTATGGTATCGATGCGAAGGTTACACCTCTAGATTTAGATGGGAAGTCATTGACGGAATATGCTGCTGGAAAAAAGAATTCGTATTACTATCAGTTCAATATTGAAGACAGAATTGCGATGATGGTGACTCTGATTACAGATAATGTCACAAGTTTTATTCATCGAGATTTAGAAACATTTCAACAACAAGTAGCTGAATCTCAAACGCGTACAGGGATTACGAAAGAAAATGCGAATATATTAACGGAGCGTTTGAATGATACAACGACACAGGCAGCGACAATGAATGCAAGCGTTGCAGAAACCCTCAAAAATGTCGAGGCATGGCGCAAAGCGAGCTTGGAGCTGTTGGATAAAGGCGGCATTGTTATCACGAATAGCAATGATGAAAAGTCTGCAATGTTATCCTTAGGGAGCGAATTTAGTGGATTGCTTTCGCAAAGTAAATCGCTAGCAGATTCCTCTAAGACAAACTTGAATGCAGCTGATAATGTATACAAAACATTTGATGCGATTGATCAGCAAGCTAAAAATATTCAAAATAGCGGTTTAGGAATTGTAACACAAGCACAGCAATTGTCGGCTAATATGGCGAATAAATTAGTAACGGATCAGGATTTTGCTACCAATTTTGCGTCGATGATGGGGAATAGTCGCGTTGGTGACCGCCCAAATGAGAAATTATATAGTTTTTTAAGTAGCCCAGTAGAGAAAGTAAAAGGAGAAACGATTGCAGCTGGCGATACATTCACGCCCTATTTGATTGTGTTAGTTTGCTTTATTGTGGCGTTATTTACTGGATATGTGATTGCGGCGCAGGAGCGAAAACGGAAGCAAGAAGATGATTTTGAGGAAGAGATGGCGCTTGCGTATCAGAATACCCCGATAACGTTAATGACTGTTGGAATCGGGCTGATTGAGGGTGCGATTATCGGTGCAATCTCGGCTTATTTCCTAGAAATGAAAGGCGTTATTTTCGTATCTTGGATGGGGATTATTATTTTGATTGTGTTGGTTTTCGTGTTAGTTGCAACATACTTGTTACGCCAATTACGCATGATAGGGATGTTCTTGTTACTCGCTATTTTAGCTGCATACTTGTTCTTAACAGAAGCGGTGGGTCTTAAAATTGACCAAGATTCTATGTTAGCAACGATTCGTTCGCTCTCCCCATTGCAATATATTGAGAACTTATTAAATGGATTTGTGAGTCGAACGGATGATTGGCTTGTGATTATGTATAGTTTAATTGGTGTTGCAGTTCTTGGAATAGTTGTGAATTTATTCGTTTGGCATCGAAGTAAACAAGCAGGAGGAAATGATGATGATGTGTAAAAAAAGAATGATTTCTGTGCTTGTCACTGTTTTGGTGGGAACGATAGTATTCATTCCTGTTAGTGTTCTAGCAGCAGGTGATGAAGAATCCTATCTTGGAGATAATGGAAAAATGGAAATGCAGCTTGAGCGAGCGACGAAAACGGATGAAGAGAAAGATGCGGAAATGGATACGGAACAAACCGAGCTTGAAAAATTGGGGATTACCTTGTTCACGCCGGAAGCTGAGAAAAATGCTGCGGAAATAAAAGCACAGGAAAAGAAAGAAATGGACGATACGAAGGCCGCGCTGTTTACGGGTGAATCGCAGAAAGATAATTCGGTGCAGTTGATGAAAGCAGCTTTGTTTACGGAGCAAGATGCGACAGCAAAATCAAAAGATGCGAATACACTCGGGCAAGAGGAGACGGAAAAATCGAGTAAAACGATCTGGTGGGTTTTGTCAGGAATTGTTTTAGCTGTTGGCGCGATGCTTTATATGGTTGTTCGCAAAGTTTGGGAGTAAAGAGAGGAAGATAGAGATGGCACAAGATACGCATATTAACGTGACAATAAATTTTACAAAATGGGGCGGACGGGTGCATGATTTGCGCATCCCGAAGCACCAGCCGGTCAAAGCGTTGTTGCTGAATTTGGTGGAGACATTGAAGCTGTCGCAGCCAAATATGTCGCATTGCGCGATTAAAGTGGCGAATAAGGAATTATTATTGACGGACGATGATAAGTTGACGGATTTTCAGATTACGGACGGGGACATCATTGAAATTTTATAAAAGGGAGTTTTGAGAGAAATGATAACGAAAAAGATAATGGTAGATGCGATGGAATATAATTTGCAGATAGATGGGACGGCTTGGGGCGTTGAATTTTCGAAATCACAAACAAAAGTGAAAGACATGCGGCAACTGGCTTTGTTGAAGGAAAATTCGACATTTTTTGTACCTGCGACAGTGGAGGACAAAGGGGATGCGTTGTCTTTCCAATTCGATACGGCCGGAAAAACGACATGGGATGCGTTATATCAATTGGAACGAAATGAGAAGTTACGAGCAATCGGTAATGTGGCGCGTTTTTCAGAGCTATTGAAGACACGATTCACGTTTTTCTTGCACCCAGAGAACATGGTTTTTGATGTGAATCAGATGCCATATTTGGTGTATCGCGGGATTCGCGATGTGTTGCCACCGTATACGATGACAGAAGAGAAATTTTTGAAGCAATATAAGTGCTTGATTGTAGCGTTATTTTCGAAAAAGTATTCGTTTGATGAGCTAATTTCAGGGTCGCTGGATAATGCGAAAGGGACGAATTTTGATCGGAGCATTATTGAAGCTAAAGATTTGGCGGCAATTGAGGCGATTTTAACGGATAGCTACACGAAGGAAACAGCAGCTGTGAATCGGAAAATGACAATGGTGCAGCGGAAAAATTATCGGCTGTTTAAGGGGCTGACAATTGGTTTCATTATTGCAACGCTTGTTTTAGCTGCTCCGGTTGCTTATTTTGCGTTTGTAAAAGTGCCGTTTCAGGAGACATTACTCAGTGCGAATGAGGCGTTTCTTGCGGATGATTATGGAAAAGTGACGGAAACGTTGCGTGAGGTGGACCCGGAGAAGTTACCACAAGCGAGCAAATATGAATTGGCGAAATCGTATGTACAGAGCGCGAAATTGAGTGATGTGCAGAAAAAGACGGTAGCACAGAAAATAACATTGAAATCACCGGAGGAATACTTGTTGTACTGGATTTATGATGGTCAAGCTGAGTTGACTAAGGCCAATGACATTGCACTTACAATGAAAGACAATGATTTGCAGATATACAATTTAGCGAGACAGATTGAGCAATTGGATTTAGATACGGATATGGCGGCAGCTACTAGAAATGATAAACAAGAAGCACTCAACGAAAAAATTAAGAAGATAAAAGAGGACGAAGCAAAGACGAAAGAGGACATGGCGAAACAAGAAGCGAACCAAAAAGAGCAAGACAAGGCAAAAGCAGTATCGGAGGTAGAATAAGATGGGGAAACAACTACTGACGATTAGTTACGGTGACCAGCTACATAAATGCCAACTAGATCGTAAAAAAGAAGTGACGATTGGTGGGGATTTGGATCACACTGTGACGTATGAGAATTTGGTGGATTCATTACAGGTAAGCTGGAATGAGGACGAGAAGCAATGGTTTTTAGGGGATTTACCGCTTGGGCTGAATGAGCGCCTGAATTTGGAGACATCTGATGGTGAGAAAATCCAGTTTTATTTGACAGAAGATGTGGCGTCTCAGGTTTTTGATACGACAACGAAATATTCGATTACATTTGGTGAGAAAGATTTTAATGATGTAATCATCAAGGGAACAACGACGGATTTGCTGTTTATTCGTGAGGAGCTTGGTGCTACGTTTAAATTGAACGTGTACGGCGGGATTGTTTACCATAACTATTATCGTGTGGAGTCGGAATGCATGTTAACGGCTGGAGATCAGCTTTATTTTGATGGGGTGACGATTCGGATTGGTAAGGAGGATATCGAGATTATCGCTGGAGATGGCCGGGTTCATGCAACGCTTGCACAGCTTGTTGCGCCTGACAATGCTTTTAGTGCCGATTATCCGGATTATCATCGGTCGCCGCGGATTATTTATCGTGCGCCGGAGAATAATTTGACGATTGCAAAACCGTCTGCTAAGCCTTCAAAACCGAGTGAGGAAATAATGAAGATTTTGGTTCCGCCACTCATTATGATTGCGATGTCGATTGTGATGATGATTGTGCGACCAAATCCTATCTTTGTCTTGATGACATTGGGTATGACTGGTGCAATACTTATTTTCTCGATTACAACGTATTTTAAAAATCGCAAAAAATATAAGGCGGATATGAAAGAACGTGACGCGAGTTATCGTCGTTATTTGAAAGATAAGACATCGGAACTTCACGCTGCAGCGGAGGAACAGGCGCATTCGCTACATTACCATTTTCCAACAGTGACGGAAATTCGTGATATGGCGCTGTCGGTGGATTCACGAATCTATGAGAAGACGATGTTTCATCATGACTTTTTGCAGTATCGGGTTGGTACTGGCGAGGAGAATACGTCATTTAATATAGAGTTCCAAGAGGAGGAATTCACGCAAGATAAAGATGAACTGATTGAGAGCGCAAAGGATTTGAAATCGCAGTATTATTCGGTGAAAGATGTGCCAATGGGGACGGATTTAATGAATGGTCCGGTTGGTTATATTGGGCATCGCGCGCTTGTGATTGAGCAGTTACAATTGATGGTAATGCAGACATCGCTTTTCCATAGTTATTATGACTTACAGTTTATTACTATTTTTCCGGAAGAGGAAAAGGAGCAGTGGGACTGGATGCGTTGGTTGCCACATGCGAGTTTACGTGATATTAATGTGCGTGGTTTTGTGTACCACGAACGTTCGCGGGACCAAGTTTTGAACTCATTGTACCAAATTTTGAAAGAGCGCAAGATGACTTTGGAGGAAAAGGGCAATAAATCGGAACAGATGTATTTTTCGCCGCACTATGTGGTGCTTGTAACGGATGAGAAATTGATGATGGATCACACAGTCATGGAATTTTTCAATGAGGATCCTAGTGAATATGGGGTTTCGCTTGTGTTCGTGCAGGACGTGATGCAGAGTTTGCCAGAGCACGTGAAGACGGTTATCGACATTCGGGATGCGAAGAATGGGAATGTGATTTTGGAGCAGGGCGAGCTTGTGAATCGTAGCTTTACGTTGGACCATTTCCCAGCTGACTTTGATAAAGAGAGTGTTAGCCGTGCATTGGCGCCACTTAATCATTTGCAGAACCTGAAAAATTCGATTCCGGAATCTGTGACATTTTTAGAGATGTACGGTGTCGATCGCGTAGAAGAGCTTGGAATTAGCGCGCGTTGGGAGAAAAACGAGACGTATAAGAGTTTGGCAGTTCCGCTTGGTTTGCGTGGAAAAGATGATATTGTCAATCTGAACTTACATGAAAAAGCACATGGGCCACATGGTTTGGTCGCGGGTACGACGGGTTCTGGTAAATCGGAAATTATCCAATCGTACATTATCTCGCTTGCTGTGAACTTCCATCCGTATGAAGTCGCCTTCTTGCTAATCGATTACAAGGGTGGAGGTATGGCGAATCTATTTAAAAATTTACCACATTTGCTCGGCACGATTACGAACTTGGATGGCGCACAAAGTATGCGTGCGCTAGCCTCGATTAAAGCCGAGTTACAAAAGCGTCAACGTTTATTTGGCGAGCATGATGTTAATCATATTAATCAATATCAAAAATTATATAAACTAGGTGAAGCATCAGAGGCGATGCCACATTTATTCCTGATTTCCGATGAGTTTGCCGAACTAAAAAGTGAGCAACCGGAATTCATGAAAGAACTCGTTTCAACAGCGCGTATCGGGCGTTCACTTGGTATCCATTTAATTTTGGCGACACAAAAACCAAGCGGCGTTGTCGATGATCAAATCTGGTCTAACTCAAAATTCAAACTGGCGCTGAAAGTACAAAACGCGTCAGATTCCAATGAAATTTTGAAAACGCCAGATGCAGCAGAAATTACGTTACCTGGACGTTCGTATTTACAAGTCGGGAATAACGAAATTTATGAATTGTTCCAAAGTGCTTGGAGTGGAGCGGATTACGTACCAGATAAAGACGATCAGGAGCAAGTGGATACAACGATTTACGCGATTAACGATCTCGGCCAGTACGAAATTTTGACGGAAGATTTGAGTGGTTTGGGCGATAAAGAAGATATTTCGAAAGTGCCATCAGAGCTTGATGCGGTAATTGACTATATTCATGCGTACACGGAGGAAGCGAACATTGCGATGTTGCCGCGTCCGTGGTTGCCGCCGCTTGAGGATATGATTTTCTTGCCAGAACTAAATCCGATTGATTACAAAGAAGCATGGCAAAAAGGGAAATCTGAACTTGCACCGATTATTGGTTTCATGGATATTCCAGAAATGCAAGACCAGCGTCCAGTTGAAGTTAATTTATCAAAAGATGGGCATATTGCAGTGTATTCAAGCCCTGGTTATGGGAAATCGACATTCTTGCAAACTGTGACGATGGACTTGGCACGCGCGCATAATCCAGAGCACTTGCACATGTATTTGCTTGATTTCGGAACAAATGGCCTCTTGCCGTTGCGCGAGTTACCACATGTTGCTGATACGATTATGCTTGATGAAGAGGAGAAAGTCAGCAAATTCGTTCGTCGCTTTGATCGCGAGTTAAAAATACGTAAACGTAAATTAAGTCAGTTTGGTGTTGCCAATCTCGAAATGTACGAACAAGCGAGCGGAGAAATTTTGCCGAATGTCGTGATTATTATTGATAATTTCGATCCAGTCAAAGAATCGCCGTTCCAAGAAGGATTCGAGAAGATTATGACACAGATTGCGCGTGAAGGTGCTGGTGTCGGAATTAACCTTGTCATCAGTGCTGGTCAACAAAATGCGATGCGCACGCCATTACTTTCTAATATTAAAACACAAATCCCGCTTTATTTAATCGAAGCATCCGACGCAAGAAGCATCATTGGCCGCACGGACTTAACGAGCGAGGAATTACCAGGTCGTGGTTTAGTGAAACATGATGACATCGCTGTGTTCCAAACGGCGTTGCCAAATAAAGGGGAGGACACGTTACAAATCATTAGTGCCATCCAGCAAGAAGCGAAAGAAATGTCTGCCGCGTGGACAGGCGAACGCCCACTCCCAATTCCAATGGTGCCAGAAGTGCTACCATTCCAAGATTTCGTATCATGGAAATCAACGCAAAACATGCTCGCAGCTGGCCAATTGCCGTTTGCCGTTGATTTTGAAAACGTCGAACCAATCCCACTACACTACAAAGAAAATCAAAATACACTCGTGATGAGCGATCGCGCCGAATTGATTGAATCCACGATGGTAACACTGCTCGATGTTATGGTGGTCAATCCGCAAATTGATATCATTTTAACCGATAACCCGATGCTTCGTTTCGCAGCATACAAACCAAACGTTAATGCATACGGCAATGATACCGAAACAATCACGACGATCTTTAAAGAACTTCACGGTTTATTAGAAAGTCGTCAGGACGGCTTTGCAGCAGTTCAAAAAGAAAGCGGCGGCCTAACAACGACTACCGAGTTCCTGAAAGATGCCCGTCCAGTTCTTGTCGCAATTGCCGACCTTGACCTAATCGTGAACGGCATCAGCAGTGATCTCGAAACGGATTTTGTTAATTTGCTTGAAAACGGGCCAAGATTTGGCATTTACTTCATTATCGCAGGCAACACAAGTACGATGGGACGAGGCTATGACAAAGTTAGTGGTGCGATTAAGAAACAGAAAAACGGAATTGCGCTATGTAAAATCGGTGATCAAAATGTTATCGATGTCAGCAATAAAAACTACAAAGAACCGAACTTACTACCATTTGAAGCATATTATATCCAGAACGGCATAGCAGAGAAAATCAAAGTTGTGAAACAAGCGAAATAAGGAGGGATTCAACGATTGATACAGTAACAAATATGGAGAAAAAATGGTGAGATTAGAATAATGGTTAAGAAATAGTCCGGAGAAACTATGAGGGCTTAATGTGTAGGAAAAAGTGTAAAAAATAATTAAGCCTTCGTAGCCTTTTTAATATTATTACCCACTACAAGATGCAAATAAAGTATATTATGAACCAACAATCTCTTTGAAGGAAACTGGAGAGGAGTAGAGAAGGAAAAATTAATAAGAGGTATGCTTGAGTGAGGTAGAATCAAATACGCTATTATGTGAGGAGGTTCTATATATGTCAAAGTTACAAAGTGATTTAGACGGCGCTAGTTTGAAAGCAACAGCTTTAAAAAAATGCCACAGATAGTCTTATTTCATCGGTCTCTATTACAACAGATAGCCAAACGACAGTTGCCGGTAACAAGTCCGCCGGTGATTCTATTAAAATGGCGCAAGAAGTAGCACAACAAATTGCTAGCGCTGTTGCAACAGCTTCTTCAAATATTCAAAGCGTGGCATCAAGCTTTGAAGCGGTTGATAAAAAAGCGGGGCAAGGCCTAGAACAGTCTATTGGGGAGGTATTCTAATGGTAACATGGGATGATTTACATTTAGAAGAACGCGAACTATTGGAAAAAGAGGTGAGTTTGGAAAAAGGTACGAAGCAAATACAACGAGTGAAGGAGTCCTATGAGGGGCATTTTCATAGGGCAACGCATTTTTTGGATAACGTAGGTTATGCTTTTCATAAAAATGATAATCGCTTCTATTTTGAATCTGTTAGAGATGAATTTTTACGTGAATCTAGAAAAATAATGGAACACTTAGAAGAAAATGAACGAGAATTGGGACAGAGCAAGAGAAATATACAGAGACAGATAGATGATGTTGTGTTTGAAAAAAGAAAGCTTACTTTAACAAAAGGGGCGGAAACAGATGAGTGTTGATATGTATGTATCTGAGTCACAAGGGCAAGCCGCAAGTGTTAGCAACCTAGCGAAACAACAAATAATAGGATATGAGCAACTACAAAAAGCAATCAATGAATTTGCTATGAATAGTCCATTTCTAACAGGGCAAGCGTATGATTCTGCAAAAGCTTTTTTTACTGCGGTCTTGTATCCTTTAGCTCAAGGGGGTATTTTATTATCAGAGGCAGTCGAACAAGCAGTTAAAAAATTTCCAGAAGAATATATTTCTCGAGTAGATAGCGGGGATTTAAAACAATCAGAATTAGAAGAAAAAATTAGACAGACAGACGATTTAATTACGCAAGCAGAGGATATTAGGAGGCAATTACAATCTTCAAGTACACCAGATATTGTTAAGTTTTTTCAACTATCAGCAAATGCGACAATGATTGGCCTGTACAATAATATTAAGAAAGAGTTAGAAGAGAAGCTACGGAAGTTAATGGATTTTCATGCAAGCTCACCCACTATCTTTGAGGAAATTTCTGTTTTACAGCAGGCGGTAAAACAAGGATTATCACAAACAAAAACAGGCTTTAATCCAACAACAGGTTCGTTTACTATTCCAGCACAAAAGGATTTAGCGTGGACAAGCATTATAAGTCGACAAGTTGAAAATAAGAACACTCAATTTATAGAAAGTATACAAAAGAAACTACCTAATTTATCGGAAGAAGAAAAGATAGCTTTATTTAAATTTGCACAAAATAATCCTGAAATTGAACCACCGCAAGATATTATTGATTATTTTATGAATGATGTAGGTGAAATCCCTCAATCCATTAAGGATAGTTTACCACAAGACTTATTTTCAACCACAGTAGAATCAAGCGGTAAAGCAGTGCAGAGTTTTGGTTTCTTCCTAACAGCTCTAACAGGTAAAATGGGACCTGGTGGATCAGGTAATTTTGTAATGGTAAATCCGAACACATCAGCTGTAACCACTTCTATAATTAAGGCAGGGAATACTATTTCTAAATTTGGTAAATTTGGTCTTCCAGTTATTGGAGGTGTGATTGACGGTGTGACTCAGATAGTGAGTGGAGAAAATGTAGGAGATGCTGTCATTAAATCTGTGGTCCATGTAGGAATTGGACTTGCAGGAGGGGAGGCAGGTGCAGCTATAGGCGGGGTTATCGGTACAGCTATCCCTATTCCCGTAGTTGGAACTTTAGTAGGCGCTGCATTAGGTTTTGTAGTCGGTGTTGGAATTACAGCAGTTGGGAACTATTTATTTGATAAAGTCTACGATAAAAAGGATGAAATTATCAAAGGCGCGAAAGATGTTGTTAAGAGTGTTGGAGATACTATTGGTAATGCTGCCTCTGGGTTTATGAATGGGCTAGGTAGTCTGTTTGGTTAAGAAAGGAATGAAATAATGAAATCACCTTGGATTCCGGTTTTTTATCATAAGGAAGAGAACAAGAATTATTTTTATAATGTGGAGGACAAAAGACTTGTAGAAGGGAGTTACTCATCTAAAAGTACTATTTTGACTCTTATTTCAGGAACAGTGGGAGTTATTTTATATGCGTTATTAAAATCAGTGATTATAAAAATGACTATTTTTCATCTGACGCTTTTAAGTATTTTAAGTGGAGTAGCTGTTAGTTTCATTATTATCACAGTAATTGATCACTTCTCTAAGAAGAGTACTTATAACAAAAATATATCAGAAGAGGAGACTGCTGCTTGTTTTAAAGAGGGAGAAAAACAGTTTAAAAAAAATATGATGACAGGTGTTTGGACAATTTTATTAGCACTTGTTAGTACCTTTATATTGTATACTTCTAACGGTGAGGCGCTTTTATTTTTTGCTACTACATTATTTTGGATGTTACCTACAACTATTTTTGCCCTCCAAAGACCATTTAAACGCAGAAAGATATATACACTATATAAAAAAAAATAAATTAGTTATTAAGAATGGAGAATGATGATGGAAGAGCTATTACCTTTAGGTTCAGTAGTTAAATTAAAAAATGGAGACAAGCTAGTTTTAGTAACGAGCCGCTTGCCATTATATAATAATAGTGGAGTTATAGGTTACTTTGAATATGGGGCTTGTTTATACCCTGATGGACATACAAATCAGCTTGCCTATTTTTTTAATGGGGAAGATATTCAAGATATTTATTTTAAAGGATATATAAATGAGGATGAACTTAAGTTTCAGGAAACAGTCCGGGAGCAAAGTAAAGATATTCCTTATCCTCGTTTAGAATTAATTGTTGAGCAAAGTAAATAAGGATTTTAAACATTAAATAGTCAAACCAGTACCGTTTCTCTTTGACAGGAGAAATTGGTACTGGTTTTATTTTTTTATTTATAAAATTCAGAAAAACACATCAAATCCAAAGTTCGGGAAGTTAAAGAACTATGATAAATCCCAATGACTATTTTAGCCTCGAAGAAATGTATCTCTTGCTTGCCGCAACGGATGGCCAAGTTTTATTCGGCTTTCCGGGTAAAGAAGTGTTTATCCTACGCGATGACGATCCAATGGCATATGCCCAACAACAACTCATCGCAAAAGAAATCCTAACCCCAGAAGGCGTTATTACTAAAAGCGGTGCCTTCGTTATTAACAAACTATCCGCGTACCATCGAAGCAAGAAATACGTACGTTGTAACAATATCATGTTCTCATTTCAAGAAGACAACACCGAAGAAGTCGTCCTCATCATCGAAGCCGAGAAAAACAAATACTACAGATTACTCGTCTTATCCAAAGCACACGCATTAAAACTCTTATATGACGGCTTCCCATTAATCGCACGTGAGCCGACCGAAGATGAAAAATCATTCCTAACCGCCGAACTGACGAACCAAGAAAAAAATGAAATCAAGGCGATGGAACTCAGCGAACCAGTTTTCAATTTTGAAGTTTTCCATTTGGACAAATTTCCAGCTGAAATAACAGAACCAAACTTTTATCAAAATTGGCTATTTTTCCTGTATGGCGACAAGCTTGTATCCCTGGATGTTGCGCGTCAGCAATACCAACAAGCAAGCCAATATTGGTTGATGAAACTCGTATTTGATGAAATGGAATTCCCTTACAAGGAGGTGGCGCAACATGGCTAACGTCGCAATGGACGGAGCAGGTGCTGGTGGCGGTACCGCGGATATATCGATTAGCGTGGACGAGATTTCAACGATTTATAATAAGATTCAAAAAATTAATAATGAGCTTGAGAAATTGGGGAAATTAACAGCGTCCATTGCCTCCATCACGTTTTATGAAGAGGGCAAAGCGAAGAAGGCACTGGAAGTTTACGAGAAAGCGAATAAAAAGGCGATGGATTTGTACGATAACTATGCACAAATAGCGAATTTGGTTGCACATACAATCAATGTGATGAGAGAACAAGACGAGTCGCTGGGGCAAGAATTCTTTGAAAAACTAGACTTGCCAGAGTAGAGGGAGGCGTAGAAGATGGATGTGAAATATAAAGAAAGTGAATGGGATAAGTCCAAAAATGCCTTGGGAACACTTGTTGGTCTAGGTGTCTGGGGAAAAGGTGTTATCGATCAATTGAAGAAAATCAACACCAATTTTGAAGATGCGCAAAATGATATTCGCAAAGGTGATCAAGATGGCGTGATTTCCTTTTCTTTCACGGACATGGAAAGTAAGTATCAAACCTTGTTCGAGAAAATAAAAGTACTTCATGATTATGCAGGCGATGCGGGAAATATGGTAGAGCGAGTCATTGATGAACCATTTTACAAAGACATTGATAAGTTTGTCGAGAAGATGGAAAATTTGTCGATTGACGATTATGAAACGAAAAATACAATTGGCGCAACGACGATTATAACAACAGGTGGATACGATTACGGTGGTTACGGCGCAACAACGACTACCGTGCCAAAAGATAAGATTAAGTTAAGCGACATCATGGCAGGGGATAACTTTTTTTGCAGACAATCTAAAAGCCCAATTTGCGGAGTATAGTAAACAGAATCCAGATCAGGAGTTTACATATGAGCAATACCAATCTGCGGTGTCGAGTTCGCGTGCGTTTGAGTATGATTCGATTCGGGATGGCCAGCAGAATCTCGAATTATGGCGTGATATCGGAGCGACAATTGTGATTATCGGGGTAAGTATAGTGTGTCCACCCGCAGGTTTGGCACTTGGCATCGCGTATGGTACACTAGAATTGAGTAGCGCCGCGACCGGAAAAGACTGGATGACTGGACGCGAAATGGACGGGACAGAGCGCGCGACTCGAGGGGCGTTTGCGTTGCTGGATATAATTCCGGGCGTGAAGGGAATCCGAGCGTTTAGTACGGCGACTAAAGCTGGAGGACTAGCGTTAGATGCCACGCAAGTTGGTAGTAAGTTGACGTTGAGACAGACTGCACAGCAGGGATTATCGCATGTGGACGCGATGGGAAGACAAGCGTTGCGTGAGAGTGCCGAGCGAATAAGGAATGTGCCGAGGGTGATTAGTGATGTGGCTAGTAGTGCTAAAAGTGCGGCCAAGACACAGCTAAGAAATGGTGCCATCCAGGCTGGAAAGTTAACGGATGAAACCGCAACAACATTTAAAAGCATTGCGAAATCACGAGTTGTTGCTACGCACATTGGCACAGTACACATTGCCCCTGGAGTTGCAGAGAATACACATCGATTTGAGAATGTGGCGAAAGGGATGTTTGGTGGTGGGGATGAAGCTGTTTCTACTACCGGAAGAGTAGCTAGGGAGTCAGCAGAGCATATTGATGACGTACCGCGATTAAATGAAATAGAAGTTAGTTTTAATAGAAATACAAATCATGATGCAGAAGAATTTGTAAGGCAGCTGAAAGATCAAGAACATGGCATGAATGAATTGACGGTTGAGGAGTACTTAGCAAATAGAGAACGATATATAGAAGATGGAAGAGCTTTGGAAGGTAATGCAGCTCAGCAAGTAGCA
This sequence comes from Listeria rocourtiae FSL F6-920, assembly GCF_000525975.1. GTDB lineage: Bacteria > Bacillota > Bacilli > Lactobacillales > Listeriaceae > Listeria_A > Listeria_A rocourtiae. Next base: position 10,724 of record NZ_AODK01000045.1, on the reverse strand, counting down.
AGGGAGCAGGCATATATAGAAAAATATGATGAGTTAAGAGATGCTGGATATTCTGCAAAGGAAGCTAAGCAACAAACCAATGAATGGCTAGATACACAAGCTGCACTGCATAACCCAGATCAGATAGCAGGCGGAAAAGCTGATATAATTGGCGGTATGGGAGATAGGCGCATTAACTCATCGATAGGAAGCCAGTGGAGATACAGAATAGACATGGTGGATGAGCAGATTAGTGAAATGGCCAAGCATATGACACCAAATCAGTTGAAGAACACCTACCTAAATGTTAAATTAACACATTGAGATTCAAAGGAGTGAGGGATAATGAGCAATATTTTTGCAGACTTCAAAGTGGTTGAGCCTGTTGGTCAGGAGCTTGTTATGGCATATGAAAATATTCTTCCTAAAGAAATAATAGATATATGGAAAACATATGGATTTGGCAGCTTTTTAAATAATTATATAAGGGTTGTAAACCCAAATGATTATAAGGGAATACTTGAAGCATCATATTTCAGAAAAGATGTAGCCATACCAATATTTACAACGGGCTTAGGTGACATTATAACTTGGGAAGAAAATAAGTTCTTGATGTTGATTAAGTATAGAAAAAGTAAATTAAAGGGTATATCTTTTAAATATTTTTTCTCAGACTTAGAAGATGAAGAGTTTGTAAATGAAGAATTAGACTCCATTCAGTATTTTTCGGCCATAGAAAAGTATGGTTCATTAAAGCAAGAAGAGTGTTTTGGATATACACCGCTTTTGGGGTTAGGTGGACCTGAAAAAGTAGATAACTTAAAAAAAAGTTAAGCTTAAAGAACATATAATGGTTATCACTGAATTTATGGGGCCTATTCAATGAGAGAGTAGACATAAATATTTAAAAGAAGTTAACAGTAAAAGATAGTTGTCAAAGTAGACGATGAACTAAAGTTATGACTTATTATTAATATGGTAATTGAGAAGAGCATCGAATTGTTTTTTGAGCTCTTCTCTAATTGAATATATTAATGAAAGCGAGTCGGAGTTCTTTATTTTCGGCTCAAGTATTTTGTGAAACTAGTAGATAAAGGGAGATGATTTTATGTCAAATGCTACGCATATAACCCATCCAATTATATTATCCTACTTGGAGGGTTTTTCTCATAAATATGAAATTAGCGCAAAAGAATCTAGAGACCAACATTCTTTATTTGAACAATATATTAATGACTTGGTTTTAAATATATACGGAAATGATCCCAATGCATTATATGAAGATATGGATACTGGAAGTGCATTTGGAATTGATGGGGTAGCTATTTTCGTTGCTGATAAGCTTGTAACAAGTATTGAAGATGTGGATGATATCATTGAAGATCTTAAAAAATTTGAAGTTAACTTCTTTTTTACACAGTCAAAAACTACTCAAAAATTTAATCGCCAAGAAGTTAATGATTTTTTCTCAGGAGTTCGCAGATTTTTTAATTTTGAAAAATGCGAAATTAATGAATTGGAAGTGTTTTGGGAAGTTGCAAAGTATATATATACAAAAGTATCTAAATTTAAAAAAAGACCAGAACTGAATCTTGTTTTTGCAAGTCTGGCTCCAAAAGATATTAATCTAAATGATATACATATGAAAGCTACTGTAGAACAAAATCTTCTTGGTTTAGATGATTTGAATTTATTTAGCAAAATATCTAGTCCTCAATTTTTGGGTGTAAAACAAATAATGGACTTGCAAAATAAGGCTAATTCAGATTTAGAAATTTCAATTAATATGACAAAATCTCCTGTAGCTTATCCAAAAGATCCTACTAAAAAGATTAAAAATGGTTATTTTGGTCTAATAAAATTAGCTGATTTTGTTAATATCTTGACAGATGAAGTTTCTGGGAAGCGGATTTTACGAAAAGGTATTTTTGATGATAATATTAGATATTACTTAGGAGCAAAAGAAAAAGTTGAAGTAAACCATACGATGAAGGAACAACTAGTAGGAGATTCAAAGCATTTATTTGGGGTCTTGAATAATGGAATTACAATAATTAGCGATGAAGTTAACTTAAATTCGGAAGAACTGACTTTAATAAATTATCAAATTGTAAATGGGTGTCAAACCAGCAACGTTATTTTTGAGGTTCTCGATAAAATTAATCTTGATGAGGATATCTATATTCCTGCTAGGTTTATTGCCACCAATGATGAAGAAACTAAAAACTCAATAATAAGAGCAACAAACAGTCAGACTGCTTTAAAGCCAGAGCAGTTGGCTGCTTTATCGCCTATACAAAAAGCTTTGGAAGAATATTATACTATAAAAAGAAAAGCAAAAGAATTTGATTTATATTATGAACGTAGAACAGAGCAGTATAGAGATGAGAGCATACAAAAAACTAAGATTATTACAATTCCTTCTCAGATTAAGGCAACGTCAGCTCTATTTTTAGATTTGCCACATGAAGTATCCGGACAATATGGAAAAGTGGAGAAAAAGACAAGGGGTATGCTTTTCGATGAAGAAAGTGATCTTTCATTCTTAAATGTATACTATGTTAGTGGTTTGGCTTGGTATAAGGTAGAGAGATTTGTTCAAAACAATAAGAAAAAGTATATCAGGGCGAGATGGCATATTATTATGGTGTTAAAATATATTCTATGTAAAGATAATCAGATTGACTTAAGGATAAATAAAAATGCGAATACTAACAGTCAAGTTATTGAAAAGGCACTTTTGGATGAGGAGGAATCTGGTAAATATATAATGAATGCTATCATATTAATTAATGAAGCCCTAACCCAGAACGGAGAAAAAATTGAAGAAGTATTACAAGATAGAAAGCTTTTTGAAAGAAAGGATACAACTTCAATTTTGGTAGATTATTTGAGAAAGTCTAAATGAATCAAGATAGTTTGAATTCTGTCACTAGCTATGTGAATGAACTTTCCAAGAATAATTGGAAAATGGAATCGAAGTATTTTTATGGACATGAGATTAGTTGAGCAGCCTGTAAGATATGCGGATATGGAGGACACATAAAAGTAAGGAAAAATTACTTTCTAATGGATCAGGTACAACAAGTTAGCAGTCGGAAGCTTAATTTGATGACGGGAGTATAAAATGAGCTGTGTAAATAATGAATTCTAGCCTCATTGTTTACACAGTTTTTCTTTTTAGTAAAATAATAAAAAAGATGACTGGACGCGAAATGGACGGAACAGAGCGCGCGACACGAGGAGAGTTTGCGTTGTTGGATATTATTCCAGTAGTGAAGGGAATACGCGCGTTTAGTATGGCGACAAAAATTTTATATTGATGGTATTTTGAAGGTAGGTAATTAAGTTGGATAAATTAAACTTTCTAAAGAAAGGTAGGAGTATAAAATGCAAAGTAACGAGCCGAAAAATAGATGGGACGAGATGTTTTTAAGATTGAACATAAGTAAGCGCTTGCGGCCAACTCTGTATGGAGGAATTATTGGAGATGCGATTGGTGTACCGGTGGAATTTATGAGACGAGATACTTTCTTTGTGAATGATATGACAGGATATGGGACATATAACCAACCTCCGGGCACTTGGTCAGATGATACCTCGCTGACACTCTGTTTAATAAAAAATATTTTAGAAAATGGTACAACAAAAGAATTGATGGATAAATTTGTAGCATATGGTGAGTCTGGCTATTGTACGCCTTATGGTAAAATGTTTGATATTGGGAATACAACGGTGGAGTCGATTATGAAGTATCGGAGAGGGGTTTCGCCACATGAGTGTGGTGGTACTTCTGAAATGGATAATGGTAATGGGGCTATTATGAGAATATCTCCGCTCGTTTTTTTTGCTATACACTGAACCTGACTTCATAAAGAGAGTAGGAGTTATTAAAGCATATACAGAAATTACACACGCCCATCCTCGTGCCATTGTAGGGTCGATTATTTGTATAGAACTACTACTAGGGCTTTATCATGATCATTCTTTACAAAAGTCGTTACAAGATATTTATCAAGCATTTCAAGAAAATTATCGTGAAAATCATCCATACATTCGAGAAATAGTACATTTTGAAAGGATATTTAGTGATGATTTCTTCAATATTGAGCGTTCGGAAATTCTATCTGGCGGATATGTGGTGCATACACTAGAAGCAGCCATATGGAGTTTTGGTAATTCCAGTACATTTAGAGATGCAATTATCAAATCGGTGAATTTGGGTGCTGACACGGATACAGTAGCATCCATAACGGGTTCTTTGGCTGGGATGTATTTTAAAATGGACGAAATACCGGAAGGCTGGCTAAATCAAATTGCTGTAAAAGAAGAAGTGGACATAATTATTAATGCGTTTGATCAATGTTGTTCAGATATTGCTGTAAAAAATGCCTGATGATGGTTCTCTACAAAATTGGATAGATTATTAATAAAAGCCGAGTTCCCGGACAACCAATCCGTGAACTCGGCTTTTCCCCATTCCCCCAGAACCTCTGCTATAATCACAATACCCCACCAAAAACCCAATCCAATCACCAAACGCCACACATACTTTGTACTCAAATCACCTAGCTATCTTCATGTAACCGCTTTAAAATAAAAGTAAGGAGGAGGCAACCATGTTTGATCAACGTGCATTTCGGCTTTTTGAGCAGATTATTCGGTATGAGAAAATGACGAGCGGGGCGCTTGTTCGGAAAATGGGGCTGTCGGAGCGGCAGTTTCAATATGATTTTGAAAAGATGAATCAGGCTTTGCAGCATGTTGGAAAATCGGAAATTGAGGTGCGAAATCAAGTCTTTATTATTGATCCTAAGCTGAAAAAGAGTTATTTAGAGGGATCGGAGTTATTTATACGCCAGGAGGAGCTTTTTCTCGGAGAGCAGGATCGGGTGTATTTGCTTTATTTGTATACGTTTATTCGTCAGGAGGAAATTTCGAATTTTCATTATCAGCGGGTGTTGCATGTGAGTCGGAATACGGCGCTGAGTGATGTTAAAAAGGTGCGTGGGTTCTGTGCAGAGGCTGATGTTCGGCTCGTTTATTCGCGGATTTCTGGCTACCATTTAGTGGGGACAGAGCGGGGCAAGCGGGTACTTGCTGGACGTTGTGTGAATGCGCTACTCGTTTTGCCACTTGGTGAGGTGGCGCTGAAATTCGTGCTGGAGAGTTGGGGATTGCGGGCGCGACTGGATGACACAGAACGGATTTTGCTTGATTGGCAAAAGGTAAATCAAGTGGAGTTGGTGCAGGATCGGCAACGGGAATGGATTTACTTGGCGACATTTCTGAGGTGTCGTGGGAAACATGAAGGGCTCGCTTTTCAAGAGGTGGAGCGGGAGTTGATTGAACAACAGATAGTCTATCAGATGACGGAATCGCTTGTGGTGCAGTTATTTGGGAAGGCATATCTGATGGAGAAACTTTATGTGACGGTACAATTGATTGGGGCGCAACATACGGTGGAAATTGGTGAGCATGCGATACTGCTTGATTTAGCAGATCGGATTATTGCAACTTTTGAGAAGCTGACATTGCTGACGCTTGATAATAAGCGCGAGTTACGGCAGAGTCTTTATAATCATCTTGTTCCGGCTTATTTTCGAATTGTGTTTTCATTGCCACTAGTTGCACCGATGACGGAACAAATTAAATCAGCACATTCGGAATTGTTCGCGTTTGTGAAGCAGGCGTTGTCACCGCTCGCAAAAATGACTGGAAAAACGGTGAATGAGGCGGAGATTGGTTATTTTACGATTCATTTTGGTGGGTATTTTGAAAGGAAAGTGGAGGCACCGCGGGAGTTCGAGGCGTTATTGGTTTGTCCGAATGGGATTAGTACGTCGCTGATGCTTAAATCGCAGTTGCGCCAGCTGTTTCCGGAATTGCGCTTTGCGATGGCGGACGTGGGGAATATTCCGGAGTCGGGATACGATATGATTTTTTCAACGGTATATGTACCAACGCGCAAACCGGTGTACTTAGTGCAACCGCTGCTTACATCACTGGAAAAGAACTACTTAATTCAAGCGGTTGCAGCAGATTTCCCAACGATTGACCACCGCCATATTTCTGTAGATGCGTTACTGGAAATCATCGAACGGCACGCGGTGATTGAGGATGAACAGAAATTATATGATGCCATTTTTAATAAAATTTATGGAAAAGTGTCAAGAGAGAGGGGATACGCGCCAATGCTATCTGAATTATTAACGAAGGATATGATTCAGTTTACGGATGAGGAACTGGATTGGAAAGAAGCGATTCGACTTGCGGCAACACCACTTGTGACGGCGAATCGTGTAAAAACGAGTTATGTAGATGCAATGATTGAAACAGTTGAGGAGCTGGGGACATACATTCATATCGGAAAAGGGATTGCAATTCCGCATGCGCGACCTGAAAAAGGTGTGAATCAGATTGGTATGTCTTTCTTGCGGGCGCGCAAACCAGTGCATTTAATGGATGCATCAGGGCCTGCGATTGATATTTTTATTTGTCTCGCAGCTGTGGATAATGAGGCGCATTTGAAGGCTTTGTCGCAACTGATGAAATTTTTTGACGAATGATGCAGCTTTGGAGAAGTTGAAACAGGCGGAATCAGTAGATGAAATTACAAGGTTATTAGTAGAAGGGGAGGAACAAGCATGAGAATTTTAGCGGTTTGTGGATCAGGTCTTGGTACAAGTTTTATGGTGGAGATGAATATTAATCAGGTGTTGACGGAGTTAGGTGTGACGGGCATAGAGGTCGCACATTCGGATTTGAGTTCGGCAACTCCGGATAGCGCGGATGTGTTTTTCTTGGCAAAGGATATTGCAGAAGGCGGCGAATCGCTTGGTGAAGTAATTGTATTGGAGAGCATTATTGACATGGATGAGCTACGTGAGAAGGTAACGGCAGTCGTTCAGGACAAAGGCTTGATTTAAAAACTGGGAGGGGTAAGAGATATGAATGACTTTCTAAAAGTATTAGTGGATATTTTGAGTCAGCCGGCGATTTTGGTGGCGCTAATTGCATTAATTGGCTTGATTGCGCAACGAAAAAAATTATCGGATACGTTAAAAGGGACTACGAAAACGTTTGTTGGTTTCCTCGTGATTTCAGCAGGGGCTGGGATTTTATCGGCAGCACTTGCGCCGTTTGGTGAGATGTTTAAGGCAGCTTTTCATGTGACAGGGGTTGTGCCAAATAATGAGGCAATCGTGGCAATTGCTTTGACAGATTACGGTACAAATACAGCGCTGATTATGTTTTTCGGGATGATGGTTAACATTTTGATTGCTCGTTTTACGAAGTTTAAATATATCTTTTTGACGGGGCATCACACGCTTTATATGGCGTGTATGTTGGCGGTTATTATGACGGTGGCAGGCTTTACGTCTGTGCCATTGATTATTGCGGGAGCTGTGGCGCTGGGGATTATCATGTCGCTATCTCCGGCGATTGTGCAGCCATTTATGCGTATTCTGACGGGGAATGATAACGTAGCGCTAGGGCATTTTAGTGCAGTCGGTTACGCGGTGAGTGGACTCGTTGGTAAGGCTGTTGCTGGTAAAAATCCGAAATCAACGGAGAAAATTAATTTTCCGAAGGGGTTAGGATTTTTGAGAGACAGCACGGTGAGTATTGCGCTGACGATGATGGTGATTTATGTAGTCGTGGCGTTGTTTGCTGGGCCTAGTTATGTGGAGTCTAACTTGAGCGATGGCACAAATTATCTTGTGTTTGCGATGATTCAAGCTGGGACTTTTGCGGCTGGTGTGTTTATTATTTTGTCTGGGGTACGGTTGGTGTTGGCGGAGATTGTGCCGGCATTTAAAGGGATTTCGGAGCGTTTAGTGCCGAATGCAAAACCTGCGCTTGATGTGCCAATTATTTATCCATATGCACCTAATGCTGTATTGATTGGGTTCTTCTCGAGTTTTATCGGTGGGATTGTGAGTATGGTGATTATGACGTTCACCGGAGGCGTGATTATTTTGCCAGGTGTTGTGCCACATTTCTTTACAGGAGCAGCGGCTGGTGTATTTGGAAATGCAACAGGAGGCGTTCGTGGCGCGATTATCGGAGCATTTGTGAATGGAATTTTGATTAGTTTCTTACCTGTTTTCTTGATGCCAGTGCTTGGAAATCTTGGTTTTGCGAACTCGACTTTCTCGGATACTGATTTTGGCGTAAGTGGGATTTTCTTCGGCGTGCTCGCGAATCACGGTGGAACGATTGCAATTGTTGTGAGTCTGATTGTAATTTTAGCTGTGATGTTTGGTCTTAGTATGAAGCGGAAAAAAAGTAAAGCGATAGAGGAGGAAGCTTGATGTTGTCTGAAAATTTGAATGTGGCGGCGAAACAAATACGACTTTATACGTTGAAGGAATTGCAGGCACTCGGATTTGGACATTTTGGCGGAAGTTTATCGATTGTAGAGGCGCTGGCGGTGATTTATGGAAAACATTTAACGGTTGACTTGGATAAAACGGGTGATTTGAATCGGGATTATTTTGTTTTGTCGAAGGGGCACGGTGGACCAGCGCTTTACGCAACGCTGTTTTTGAAGGGCTTTTTTGCGGAACAGGAATTGTATACGCTGAATCAAAATGGCACGCGTTTGCCGTCACATCCTGATCGAAACTTAACGCCGGGCGTGGAGATGACGACGGGATCTCTTGGTCAGGGAATTTCGGTGGCTGCTGGTATTGCATTTGGCAATGTGTTGGCTGGACGCAAGAATTATACGTATGCGATTGTCGGGGACGGCGAGCTGAATGAGGGGCAGTGTTGGGAGGCATTTCAGTTTATTGGGCATCATCGCTTAGACCGGATGATTGTGTTCATTGACGATAACAAGAAGCAATTGGATGGTTTGACGGCGGATATTATTGACCCGCTTGATTTGGAGGCGAAGATGACTGCGTTTGGATTCGAAGCGTTGAAGGTTGATGGTGGTTCGACTCAGGCGATTGATGAGGCAATTCAGATGGCAAAAAGGAGTTCTGGAAAACCGTATGCGATTGTGTTAGATACGGTGAAAGGTCAGGGCGTGACGCATATTGAGGAGAAGGCAGACAATCATCATTTGCGTCCTAATGATGCGGATAAGCAAGCAATTGAGGATGCTATTTTAATGTTAGAAAATGATTTGGAAGGGGTGGCACAATGACGCTCATACTTGAAAAAGACCAAATTGAGATGCGCCAAGTTTACGCGAATACGGTTCGAAAATTGGCAGCGGAAGATCCGAATGTGATTGCACTGGAAGCTGATTTGAGTAGCGCAATGTCGACTGAGAAGCTTAAAGTGGAATTACCAGGACAATATGTCAACGTTGGAATTATGGAAGCGAACATGATGGGCATCGCAGCGGGGCTTAGCGTGATTGGTCGCAAACCATTTGTTCATTCGTTTGGCCAGTTCGTGACCCGCCGTGCTTTTGATCAAGTATTTGTATCTTTAGGCTACGCACAACTATCCGCGGTGATTGTGGGCTCGGATGCGGGGGTTTCTGCGGAACATAATGGCGGCACGCACATGACTTTTGAAGATATTGGGTTAATGCGTGAAGTACCGAACGCCAATGTTTACGAAGCAAGCGATGCGATTCAATTCAGTTGGCTTCTCGAGAATGCTTACAAAAAGGGTGGTTTGCATTATATAAGGACTATCCGCAAAAATGCAACACAGCTCTACGATGAAAATACGACTTTTGAAAAGGCTAAAATTTTGCAAGAAGGTACAGATATCACGATTTGCGCTATAGGAATTATGGTTGCAGAAAGCTTGAAAGCAGCAGAAATTCTAAAAACAGCGGGAATTTCTGCAGAAGTCATTGATATGTTCTCTATCAAACCACTGGATGGCGCGACGCTTTTTCAATCTGTTCAAAAAACAGGTCGTGTCATTACCGCAGAAAATCACAATGTCAATGGTGGACTTGGTAGCGCTGTAGCAGAATTTCTCGGCGAAAACTGTCCAGTTCCAATGTATCGTGTCGGTGTACGTGAGCAATTTGGGCAGGTTGGTTTGATGCCATATCTCCAAGAATTTTATGGACTAACCGCAGAAAATATAGCTTTGCAAGCAGAAAAATTAATATAACAACCAAGCTGGGCAATTTCATCGCGCCCAGCTTTTTAATTATATGGTAAAATAAAAACGAGGTGAGTCACAAATGACAATGAAAGACCAAATTGAGACAGAAGTAAATCAATATTTAGCCGATAATGGCATGGTGACAAGCTATCAAAGGCTCATGTATGCTGGACCATCAATGCGAACAAGGCACAGTCTCGTACTCGTGTTTACGGAAGTTGGCCTAATCACTTTCTCCTTCTCCATCGTCAGCAAATCCGAAACACAAATGTTCTTCCTACCGAAAGACAAAATCCGAGCTATCAGACTTGATAAAAAACGCTTTGTACATAAATTATCGATGGAAGCTGAGAATGAGGAAGGTCAAGTCGAGCGTGCGCAATATTTTGTCAGTAAACGTGTTTTCGGTAGACCTTGGCATACTGAAACATTGCAGAAACTTTTCGATAAAAAGATATTTTCACCACTTTCCTAAGCTTTTAATCGTTCCAAAACGTTTTTTCTGGTACACTAGAAAAAAGGGTATTTTTTATGGGGGGAACTACTATGGAACTAAATTGGTCACTTTATGATTTGCAAAAAAGAGAAATGGTAAGTACTTTTCCATCAGTAAAAGATATTTTGATGAGCGAACAAATCGTAGCACAATTGAAAGA
>NZ_AODK01000044.1 GCF_000525975.1 Listeria rocourtiae FSL F6-920 | reverse complement strand
CCCTCAACCTAGCGCGTCTGCCATTCCGCCACGACCGCTCTATTAACACTAACTAATATTATATTATTGCTTCCCAAACATGTCAATAATAATTTCAAAAAACATGAATATTTATTCATAACCAACCTATGATTACACAATTCGAGCGAAAGCCTTTGTATTCCGCCAGTTTTTCAGGGAAGATTACCCCACGTATACACAAATTATCGCTATGACCCGTACGGGATTCGAACCCGTGTTACCGCCGTGAAAGGGCGGTGTCTTAACCGCTTGACCAACGGGCCGTTATTGCTAGCTCTCAAGCCAACTTTCTCATTATAGCATACTCCTCAAATCATGCAATACCTATTTCCAAATTTCTAAAAAAAAGTCCCTGTCTATGTAAACAGAGACTCTTTTCTCACTTCTTAAACTTGCCTTCTTTTCCAACGAAGTAATACTAGCACACCTGTCATGCTAAGTACTAGTCCCAAGACGATAGCTAAATCCGTCGACTTATCACCGGTTGTTGGTAGCAATCCTTTTTCTTTGCTAGGTTCTGATTTTGGCGCTACTTTTTCAAGGCTTGGCGCTTTTTCTGGTTGTTGTGGTACAATCTCTTTTTCTGGTGGAATAACGATGGTTCCATCAGGCTTTGGTGCTGGATCCGGTGTTGGTTTTGGCTCGGGCTTTGGTGTCGGTTCTGGATCCGGTTCTGTTGGTAAGACGACTTCCTCTGGGTCTTTCGTGTAGCTCACAACAACTGTCTGGGCTTGATCTGTGAACGTTCCAGTTACTTGTGCGTCTTTTTTCGTATATCCCGCAATCACTTTGATTTCCGCTGCAAAATTTTCACCGATATTCCCTTGTAAAGTTTCAGATGGTGCGATTTCTCCACCGTTTTCATCTTGATATAAAACAGTTACATCAGCGCCTGGAATTTGGGCAATAATTGGTGCTGATTCGTTGCTTGCTGCGTCCAGTGCAGTCACTACATACGTGCCAGTCTCACTAATTGGATAGCTGAATTCTAACCCATCTCCGCTCCAAATTTTTGTAACGATATTGGCTGGGTTGGCGATGATTTCCTCTGCTGTTCCTGCCCCTTTATACACGACATAGTAACGCGCAGAATTAGTAGCTGTGTCTGACCACGTGAGTGTATCCGCGGTTTGCTTGACTTGAAGTGGTGCGGCAATGGCCTGATGCGCTAGCCACGGCTTACTCGGTGTCAATGAGGTGGTTGCAAAATAGGTTTCTTTTAAAAGATCAATCGAGTCATTTTTTGCTTGGTTAGCTGGCTTTTGTGCGTCTGGGATGCTCGCGATATTGCTCTTTTTAATATCGTTATAACTGAACAGGACGCTCCCAGAAACTTGATTTAGTAACTGGTTAAAGCGCATCTGATTCGGAATTTCGGCTGGGTTCATCCATGCGGCATCAAAGCCACCGTTTCCTACATGTTTATAATTCGCATGCCCAACGTAAATTTGCACGTGTGTTCCTTCTGCAGCCTTATTCCACCACCTTGCCAAATCCCCATATGGAGCCGCTGCTTGGTCAAAACTCCAATAAATTTGTGGCACCATATAATCTACTTTCTCGTCTTTAATCCACTGATACGTATCAGCAAAAATACTTTGTGAATAAGACTGCGAAGATCCCGTCGGTGTGTTGGAACCGAGCGGATTATTTGCCTTGTGTTCCCAAATACCAAATGGGCTAATTCCAAATTGGACGGCAGTTTTCTTCGCTTGGTTGCTCGTATCGATCGCATGTTTCACCTTATCAATAAGCGTTGTAATATTATCGCGACGCCAGTCATCGATGCCCGCTTTTGTATTCGGATAGCCCGCTGGAATACCGTATTTCGCGAATGTTTCCGCATCTTCCCCCTTATCCCCAAAAAGCACATTCTTACCGTCTACCGTAATGCGATATGGGTAGAAATAATCATCAAAATGAATCGCGTCCACATCATAATTCGTCACGACTTCTTCAATCGTTGCTGCTACATGATCTTGCACTTCCGGAATACCCGGATTAAGGAATAATTTCTCATCAAAACGCAAAACATTTTCAGGATGCAAAACAGCATAATTCGTATCAGCTAAAAGTCCAGCCTTATGCCATGCTGCAATCTGTTCTGGAATCGTCATTGCAAGCGCTTCCTCTTTGGTTGCACCGATTTTTGTCAAAACGCTCTGTGTTGTCAACTTCGTATTCGTCACACGATATGGATTAAACCAAGCATGATATTCCATCCCCCGTTTGTGCGTTTCCTCCACCATAATCGCAAGCGGATCATATCCAGGATTTGCACCCTGTACACCATTTGCAATAAACTCCGACCACGGATTGATTTTCGATGGATAGAACGCGTCAAGGAGTGGCCGAACTTGAAAAATAACCGCATTCATATTCCAAGATTCAAAGTCGTCCAATACCGTGTCATATTGTGCCCGAAAAGCCGATTCTGATCCTACTTTTGCAAAGTTCAGATTGGCAATTGTTGCAACCCAGGAACTCTTAAACTGCTCCTTATCTTGCGTGTATGTCGTTGGAATTTGGACTTGCTCGCTGGAACCATTGTAATAGAAAACCGGTGTATTTGCATCATAACCGTATGTCCCGTCTGCTTTTTTTATAAACTTTGTAAGTCCTTGCGTCCCCTCTTCCGCTTGTACCGTCAAGGAAAAAGCCGATACACTTAATACAAGTATGACTAACATTGATGCCCATTTTTTCATTTTTCATCCCCCTTTTTTATATCGTCAAATTTATAATATTTTCCAGATGACGATTACGGGTTCAATATATCATCTTCAAAGATTGATTTCAACTTATTTTTTTAGAAAAATTAATTATATATCACAATTATACATACTAAAAAAAAGCGCTCTATCCCGCTCGTATCAATCTATTTCATGTTTCAAATTGTTTGAAATAAATTTTTAATTCAATTTTGTAAACGTTGACATTTTATTTCAAATGAACTAGAATACACGTTGAGAAGTAAATTACCATAACAAAAAAAGGAGGGGTTACCCTAGTCTAACAGCGAGACGATACATAACTATACTTATCAAACAAAAAGGGAGAGTCATTATGCAAACATTTATGAATTTTTTAGAAAAATATTTGTCGATGCCCATGGCAAAGCTGTCTGAACAACGGCATCTGCGCGCGATTCGGGATGGGGTTGTTTCGTCACTACCGTTTATCATTGTCGGTAGTATGTTCTTGATTGTTGCATTTCCACCGGTTCCTGAGAGTACCGCACTCTATCAATGGGCCCAGGCGCACGCCTTCGAAATTTTAATTCCTTATAGGATGACGATGTTTATTATGTCCCTGTATATCACTTTTGGAATTGGTTACAATTTAGCGAAAAGTTACAAGCTTGATCCGCTATCTGGTGGGCAAATTGCTGTTGCTTCGTTCTTGCTTACCTTGACACCAATCGCACTTGATAAAGTCGGCTTTGTCCTACCAATGGCTAATCTCGGCGGGCATGGATTATTTATGGCCATGATTGTTTCCATTTTTTCTGTTGAAATTATGCGATTCTGTAAAACACGAAATATCACAATCAAGATGCCGGAACAAGTCCCACCTAGTGTAGCAAGATCTTTTGAAGCACTTATACCTGTTGCTTTTGTTGTTGTATTTATGACATTAATCACGGTTGTACTCGGTATCGATGTCCATTCACTAGTCGATCAAGCAGTTTCACCTATTGTAAAAGCCGGTGATACCTTATTCGGTGTCCTCTTACCTGTATTTTTAATTGGTTTCTTCTGGTCTTTCGGTATTCACGGGATTTCCGTTATTGGAGCAGTTGCAAGGCCTCTTTGGGAAAAGTATTTAGGTGCCAATGCTGAGGCTGTAGCTGCTGGTAGTCCCATTCCTCACGTAGCACCAGAAACTTTCTTCCAGTGGTTTGTTTGGATTGGCGGTTCTGGCGCAACACTCGGTTTAGTACTTGCAATGCTGTTCTTTTCTAAATCTAGTTATTTGAAAGCGCTCGGCAAAACGACACTAGTTCCGAGTATTTTCAATATCAATGAGCCTGTTATTTTTGGGACACCAATTGTACTAAATCCTATGTTAATTATTCCATTTATCTTCATCCCACTCATAACAACGACTATTTCTTATTTTGCAACAACACTTGGTTTCATTTCCCCAACCTATGTCATGGCACCTTGGACTTTACCTGCTCCAATTGGCGCCTATCTTTCAACAGGTGGCGACTGGCGAGCTATCGTTCTTGTCCTCGTCAATATAGCCATATCATTTGTCATTTACATCCCATTCTTCAAAATGTATGATCAGAAGCTATTGGAGGAAGAAAAAGCACAGACAGAGGAAAATAAAGAAACGCATAGTAATGAACCGAATTTAGCTTAACAAAGAACACAAAGAGGGACAGTTAGCTTTATTGTCCCTCTTTATTCAAAAAGGGAGGTTTTCATATGGAAACGAATAGCAAATGGATTAAATTCAATTACAAAAGCGCTGTCATCTTTTTCACTATCACGATCCTAGCCAATCTTATTTTCTTACCAATACTTACAAGCCTTGGTGTTTCAAGGGCTTTCGGTCTGTTCCTACTTACGAGCCTTGCCAGTAGCGCAGCACTCTCTTATATCCTACTTGCGAAACATGGCTTTTATAAATCAAAAAAACAGGCATCCATTTTTACAGCAATCGTTACGTTAGTATGTACGGCAAGCTGTTACTTTTTAATGTATGTTAGCTAAAATAAGGAGGTAATAATATGTATGTTGTTGGGTTAATGTCTGGCACATCACTTGATGGCGTGGACGTGGCTTTACTTGATATCCAAGAAAAGAATGGCAACTTATCCACAAAACTAATTGATTTTAAAACCGTACCCTTTCAACCTGGAATCGTAGCAGAAATTCGCAAAAGTTTGAGTATCGAGGAATCCGATTCACAGCTTATTTGTAGTTTAAATTTCAAATTAGGCGTGCTTTTTGCGGAAAGTGTAAAAATGATTTGTAGTAAAAATGGCATTGCGGCATCAGAACTTGGCGTGATTGGCTCACATGGCCAAACGATTTTTCACCAGCCCGAACAGATAGGGAATTTTGCTGCTTCGACATTACAAATCGGCGAACCAGCTGTAATTGCGTATAGCACAGGAACAACCGTTGTATCAAATTTCCGTACGATGGATATGGCTGCTGGTGGTCAAGGTGCGCCGCTCGTGCCATTCACAGAACTACTACTCTATCGTGACGCTCATAAAAATCGACTTTTGCAAAATGTCGGTGGTATCGGAAATGTGACAGTAATGCCGAAAAATGCGACGATTAATCAAGTTTTTGCGTTTGATACAGGGCCTGGAAATATGATTATCGATGACTTGATGTTGCGCTTATTTGGGCATGGCTATGATGATGGCGGTGAAACAGCGGCTCAAGGTGTTGTAAACGAGGAGTTGCTCGCCTACTGTATGGAAGATCCATTTATCACGGCTGCGATTCCAAAATCGACTGGGCGCGAACTTTTCGGGAAGGAATATACCGATGAGCTGCTGCTTACATACGGACATTTGGCACCAAAAGATCTAATTGCGACATTAACAATGTTCACTGCCAAAACCATTGTTTCGAATTACGAACAATTCGTTTTTTCAAAAAATGGCAATTGATGAAGTGATTGTTAGCGGTGGTGGCAGTTATAACAAGACATTGCTACGCTATTTAGCAGAACTTTTAGAAGGACGTTGCGCAGTTTTGACGCAGGAAGATATCGGTTATTCTTCAGATGCAAAAGAGGCCGTCGCATTCGGATTATTAGCTTATGAAACATTGCACGGTCGACCATCGAACGTTCCTAAGGCGACCGGTGCACGCGATCATGTCATCCTTGGAAACGTCACCTACCCGCCACTAAAATATAAGGAAGAAGGTACCGCTCATGCATAAACTTGGTATTTCGATTTATCCCGAGCATTCGACACCTGAAAAAGATAAGGCGTACATCGATTTAGCGCATAAGTATGGTTTTACGCGCGTTTTCACTTGTTTATTATCAGTGAGTGGCGATAAAGAAAAGATTTTGCGCGAGTTTAAAGAGACGATTAGCCATGCGAATGCGCTTGGTCTGGAAGTTTTGGTTGATATTTCACCACGGATTTTCGAAGCGCTTCATATTTCCTATGATGATTTATCTTTTTTCCACGAGCTTGGTGCTTATGGGATTCGATTAGATATGGGCTTTACCGGTAGTGAGGAAGCTGCAATGACATTCAATCCATACGGTCTCAAAATTGAAATCAACATGAGTAATGACACCAATTATTTGAATAATATTATCGATTTTCAGCCGAACCGAGAAAATTTAATTGGATCTCATAATTTTTATCCACATCGCTACGCTGGACTTTCTTATGATTATTTTGTGAAGTGTAGCGAGCGCTTCCGAAGTTTTCAGATTCGTACGGCAGCATTTGTCCATTCCAACGACGCGACATACGGTCCTTGGCCAGTCACAGAAGGTTTATGCACACTTGAGATGCACCGTGGTTTGCCGATTGATACGCAGGCGAAGCATCTTCTCGCAACAAAACTCATCGATGACATTATTGTGGCCAATGCCTACGCATCTGAGGCTGAAATCGCAAAACTTAGCGCCGTACTCCGCGCAGAGAAATTTGGCTTGAACATACAGCTTCACGATACAATTACACCGCTCGAGCGCAAAATTGTGACAGAAGAGCCTCATTTTTATCGTGGTGATGTGTCTGATTACTTCATCCGTTCTACACAATCTCGCGTGAAGTACCGTGACGAAGCATTCAAGCCAACGTTCACACCAAACATCAGACGCGGTGATATTTTAATTGAGAACGAGTTATATGGGCAGTACAAAGGGGAATTACAAATTGCTCTAAAAGATATGGAAAATCGAGGAAAGACTAATGTGGTTGGTCGGATTCGAGATGAGGAAATTTTCTTATTGGATTACATGGAACCATGGACTAAGTTTGAATTTTTTATAGATTGATTTTACGAGTAGAAGATTTTTGTCTTCTGCTTTTTTTGTTTGAGCCACTAGAATAGGATACAAAGCTAAGATAACCATCTTAAAAAGCCAAATCTTCGCCTCGCCTTTGATAGACTAGATGAAAATCTGGCTTTAATTTTGGGACAGGTAGTCTAGTTATCATAGAATCCAGTTGTGCCAAGTTACAATAATGTCACTTTGTAAGAGTAAGAAGCTTTTTTGGACGTAAAAAAAACGACACTTCAGCATCGTTTTGAATGTGTATTATATGGCGGAGAAGGAGGGATTTGAACCCTCGCGCCGCGTTAACGACCTATACCCTTAGCAGGGGCACCTCTTCAGCCACTTGAGTACTTCCCCATATAACATTGCCAGCTTAGTATACGCATAAAAAGAACTCCACAGGCAAGACTCGAACTTGCGACCGATCGGTTAACAGCCGATTGCTCTACCAACTGAGCTACTGTGGAATAGCATCATTTTGTTTCTGCTGACTCTTTACATTATAAGCAGGTACGCTAAAAAAATCAAGCTTTATCTGACTATTTTCAGCAAAACATTTTCAGCTACTCACAATTTTTTCTTCCATGTAAGCTAATCGGCCATTACAGCGACCGCAACGATACTTCTTTACATCAAAACGGCGCTTGCGTAAAAACTCGGTTTGGCACGATAAACAGACGTAGCAATGCATTTTTTGCGCAGTCGGAATCGCCTGACAAAAACGCGGAGCATCAACTTTGGCGAGGAGTTCTCGAAAATCGGCATCACGATGCTGGTAGCCTTTTCCTTCAAGATGGAGATGGTAATGGCACAACTCATGCTTCATAATCCCGATAAAATATTCCAAACCAAAATTCTCAAGATAGCGCGGGTTCATCTCGATAACATGGCTTTTTAGCAAATAACGCCCGCCAGTCGTTCGTAGGCGCGAATTAAAATGGGCTTGATGTCGAAATCGTTTCTGGAAAAATTGCAACGACACGCTCTCCATATGTCGTTGCAACTCTTGTTCTGTCATCATTTGCTTACTTCCCTTGATCAGGGCTTAGCATCGTTAGCGAAATCCGCCCTTTTTTCTGATCAACATCATCCACCCAAACAGTTACAATATCACCTACCGAAACAACGTCCATCGGCTTGCTAACAAAAGATTTACTTAGCTTCGAAATATGCACAAGACCGTCTTGTTTTACACCGATATCAACAAAAGCTCCGAAATCAACAACATTGCGCACTGTTCCTTGGAGTTCCATTCCGCTTTTCAAATCTTCCATTGAAATAACATCTTGCTTCAAAAGCGGTGCATCGAGCTCATCACGCAAGTCACGTCCTGGCGCTACAAGTGAATCTACAATATCTTGAAGCGTCTCTTTTCCGACTTCAAGTTCTGCGGCCATTTCTGCCAAGCTAAATTGGGCCAATGCTCTTTTAAGTTCTTGTGAGCCAAGATCTGTCAGTTTGAATCCAGCTGAAATCACAATTTTTTCTGCTATTTCGTAGCTTTCTGGATGGATTGCTGTCGCGTCAAGTGGATGCTTGCCTTCTAAAATACGCAAGAATCCGATGCTTTGTTCATATGATTTAGCACCTAGGCGTGGTACTTTTTTAAGCTCTTTGCGTGATGCGAATGGCCCGTTTTCCTCGCGGTATTTGCGAATGTTCCCAGCAACCGTCTTATTGAGCCCAGCGACATATTGTAAAAGTGATGCTGAGGCCGTGTTCACATTGACTCCCACTTGGTTTACCGCTGTTTCCACGACGAATGTTAGCGTGTCGTTGAGCTGTTTCTGCGCTACATCATGTTGATATTGGCCAACCCCGACAGATTTCGGATCAATTTTTACAAGTTCGGCAAGTGGATCTTGTAAACGGCGACCGATTGATACGGCGCTTCGTTGTTCAACTTGGAAATCTGGAAACTCTTCACGTGCGATATCACTTGCGGAATAGACACTAGCTCCCGCCTCGTTTACAATGCAATAATAGGCGTCAAGCTTTTCTTCTTTAATTAACTCTGCAATAAATTGCTCGGACTCACGTGATGCCGTACCATTCCCAATCGCTACCACCTCGACACAGTATGTCTTCATTAGTTGTAATACTTTTTGCTTTGCGTCGGCTTTTTTATTTTGGGGCGGATGCGGATAAATCACATCAATGGTGAGCACTTTCCCAGTTTTATCAAGCAAAGCAAGCTTACAACCCGAACGATATGCTGGATCAAGTCCTAAAATTATCTTTCCTTTTAGCGGCGGTTGTAAAAGTAATTTCCGCAAATTTTCCGCAAAAATATGAATCGCTTGTTCTTCCGCAACCTCGGTTAATTCAGCTCTTATTTCGCGCTCGATAGCAGGCCCAATAAAGCGTTTGTATGCATCTTCAATCGCGGTAATGACATAGATTTCTGAAATAGAACCAGCCTTCTTAATCACCTGTTTGCGCAAGTACTCGATAATTTTAGCTGAATCAACTACAACTCCAACACGCAGAATATCCTCTTTTTCGCCTCTGTTAAATGCCAAAACACGGTGACTTGCTACTTTCCCAATAATTTCTTGGTACTCATAATACATCTCGTAAACGGATTTTTCGTCTAGCTCTACTTTTTTCCCAACCGATTGCATCATACCAAATTTTCGAGTGAATTCGCGAATCCATTTTCGGTAAGTTGGTTCATCCGAAATGACCTCTGCTATAATTTCATGTGCGCCTAGCAAGACATCCTCCGTCGTTGCCACTTCATGCTCGGCAGAAATATAGTTCGCTGCCTCTGCCATCACGTCACCTGATTGTGGAAATGTGAGTAACCATGTCGCGAATGGCTCCAATCCCTTTTCTTTTGCAATCGTTGCTTTGGTGCGTTTTTTTTGTTTATATGGGCGATATAAATCCTCCAGCGCTTGGTGTTTCTCTGCTTTTTCAATCGCTGTCGCTAAATCTTCTGTAAGCTTGCCTTGTTCTTCAATCAATCGCAAAATTTCTTCTTTACGCTGTTTTAGCTTTTCCACATAAGCATAGCGTTCTTCGATATTACGAATTTCGACCTCGTCCAAGCTACCAGTCATTTCTTTCCGATAACGCGCAATAAACGGCACGGTATTTCCTTCATTAAGTAGGTTTATAACCGCATTGATTTGATTCGGGCGGTATGGTAGTGATGTATGTACTAATTTTAAAATTTCTTCCATGTTTATCTTTGCCTCCATAATTTCATCTCTTGTCATTGTACCATAGAATACATGAGGTAGGTTCTAATATCACAGCAAAATGAAACAAGGATCTATCCACCTTACTTCGCAGATAAATCCTTTTAGATATTGTTGAGACTCTTAAGAAGCGAAGTGTGCTGAATTAGAGTCTCAATATGCAGGAGAGCAAAGCGAGCATGTAATCCACCAGTGGCTCTTAAGCGCAGAACAGGAAGTAACTAGAATCAAATAAGAAGCAGTACTCATGAGAGCTTCAATATGCATGAGAACGGAGTGAGCATGTAATCCGTCAGTGGCTCTTAAGCGCAGAACAGGAAGTAACTAGAATCAAATAAGAAGCAGTACTCATGAGAGCCTCAATATGCATGAGAACGGAGTGAGCATGTAATCCATGTACTGCATCACGTGAAGCACCTCCGGATCCAGCTTTGTTGTGGTTCTTGAAAAGCGTAGTTTGCTTTTTTAGAACCTCAATATGCAGTTGAATGTAATGAAACTGCCTTCTTCTTAGCCAACTCCTCGAAAACTTCACGCCCTCCATAAAAAGCAAGAGCGGCTTTTTCTTGCGGCCGCTCCAGTTTTTGTCGGAGCTGAACGGGCCGTTTCAGCTTTTCATGTGATCCAGCTTCAGAAGCCAGGCCCTCGAAATTTTCGTGGTCTCCATAAAAGTCAAAGGAGGACTTTTACTACGCCCTCTAACAAATTTTTTCAAGCCTAACGGGCTTCTTCAGCTTTTCATTCTCCCAACCAAAAAGGTCACATCGTCTTCTGGTACGTCCGCTACGTTACTCTCAATATTGTGTCCTATCGTTTCTATTGATCCTCTCGCATGAAGGTGTTTCTTAACCCCCGCTAGCGTTAGACCATCAGAGTGCATTAGGAAGGTAGAGCCTGGACGATAGCTGAATTCTTGTGTCCGTATTTTTTGCTTTCTTCCTGATAAAAAACCTGTCGATGAGATTGGGTAGACTAATTTGTCGTCTTCTCCTAACATATAAAATCGGATATTCCCAATGCCACAATACGTCAGTTTTTGTTTCGCCCAGTCTGCTCGCCATACTGCAATTGCCGCACCTCTTAAACCCGCTACTGCTTCGTTTGAGCGCGCGACAATGTCTGCTAATGACTTTAATGAGCTGTTCGCATCAATTGCCTCTGTCACAGCTTTAGCGGCTTTCTCAGCCTCTTTTCCGCTGCCGAGACCATCCACCAACGCACAGAGAATTCCTGATGCACTTTCTTCTATAAAAATTTGATCTCCACAATGCTGCTGTAAATGTTTAGCACGTTGAAAAATATAAACTTCCGTGTCGACATCTGACTGCCACATCGCATTCATCTAATCTAAATCCTCATCTTGCAGTGCCGCACGCAATTTCTTAATTGCCTGACGCTGAATCCGTGAAACGTGCATTTGCGAAATATCCAGCAAATCCCCCGTCTCTTTTTGACTACGATTCTCAATGAACGTGTATTGCAAAATTTTCTGCTCCCGCTCATCAAGCGCTGGTAGTACCTTCTCAAGTAGCATCCGTTGATTCACTCGCTCAAAACCATCATCTTCGCCACCGACAACATCCAAAAGCGTAATCGTGCTTCCATCTGAATCCGCCTCAATCGAATGATCCACAGATAGAGCCTGATAACTTTTACCCATTTCCATCGCTTCTAAAATTTCCTCTTCCGTTGCACCGATATAATCAGCAATATCGCTAATTTGCGGCGAACGTTGCAGTTCCCGCGTCAATTCTTCAACCGCATTTTTAATCTTAGGGCCAAGCTCCTTGATTCTGCGTGGTACGTGAACACTCCAAGTTTTATCTCGTAAAAAGCGCTTGATTTCTCCGACAATCGTTGGTACCGCAAACGCTTCGAAACTTTTGCCAAACGTTGCATCATATCTGCGAATCGCACCGAGCAATCCAATATTTCCAACTTGCACTAAATCTTCATGAAATGATTTACCTTGAGAATACTTGCGAGCAATGGATTCCACCAAATTTTTATAGTGAACAACAAGCTCATACTGTGCTTCCTCATCGCCGGTTTCTTGGTAATCACTAATCCATTTGTACACTTTCTCTTTGGCTTTTTCACGGGCTTCCTCTCTTGCCGCCAGTTCCTCAGGTCGAGATAATTTTGGCATTCCCCTCCACCTGCTTTTCCTCTATATATTTAGTCATGACTACCGAGACTCCATCTTCATAATGCAATTCAACATCATCCATCAGCGTCTCAATTAAAAATAAACCTAAGCCTCCAACACGCAACATATCCGCATCGCTTTCTTCTTCATATGGACCAATTTCTGCCTTGCGCTTCTCCAGATCAAAGCTTTTGCCTTCATCCGTGACACGCACCTCTAACTTATCTTCATAAATGGAGAAAGTAATCTGAATTTCACCACTATCCTCTTCGCTAAAAGCATGTTTTACAGCGTTCGTAATCGCTTCACTAATCGCAATTTTTAAATCCTCAATCGCTTCAAAAGAAAAACCAATTCGGCTTGCGACACCAGATACTGCTAATCGTCCTAAACTTACGAACTCAGGTTTTGCCGGAATTTTTAGCTCAATCGTGTCATGCATTGTTGCCATTCATTTCACCCTCTACATTTTTGATTTCAATAATATCAGTCAAACCAGTAATCTCAAATAAACGATAAATACGATTTGACAAACCAATTAATTCTAATTCACTTTTCTTTGCACGCAAGTTCTTAAATAGACCAACAAAAACACCTAAACCCGTGCTGTCCATATAGCTCACTTCGGCTAAATCAATCTGTAACCTAAAATTCTCTTGATTTAAAAATTCGCTCAAAGCCTCTTTTAATTTTGGCGCCGTATACGCATCAATCTCGCCACCCACAACTACTTTCGCATGATTACTATCATTTTCTCTGATCTCTACTTTGATATTCATCACTTCACCTCGCCCATTTTTGTGTATCCAAATTACCTACCCTAAATATCGTTTCTTTAAACACGTTTCAAACAAATTAGTGTAAAATCGTCGCGCAACTCATATTCCTGCATTTTACACAAATGATCATACACCCCCTTAACCAAACCTTGAGGCGGCAAATCAATCCGTTTCTTGAAAACGGCAATCAAATCCTCGCGCTCAATAAAGCCTTCAGCAGTCCGCGTTTCTGTCACACCATCCGACATAATAAAAATCATATCCCCAAGCTCCACTTCCTTCTCAAAAGCGCGATACGTAGCACTTGAATCGATACCAAGCGGCAAACCTCGCGCATACAAATCAGTAAAGCGTTGTGTTTTGGCACTATAGTATAGCCCAACTTCATGACCAGCCGATGCAAATTCAAATAAGTGGCGCTTCGTGTCATACAAGCCATAAAACATCGTAATAAACATATTGTCCGCAATATTCGTTTCAGCAACCACATTCAAGTTTTGCAACATCTCACTTGGAGTCTTTGCATCTCCTCCATAGTTATCCGCCGCGTATTTCAGCATCGACATACTAAATGCTGCGGGAATCCCTTTACCAATCACATCTGCGAGTGTCACGCTAATTTTACTATCGCCCTCATTGGTGAAACTATAAAAATCGCCGCTCATCTGGCGCATCGGTACACTTACCGCACCTACCTCAAGCCCGTCCACCATCGGAATATCCGATTTCATCATCGTTTTTTGCATATCTTCCGCTTGCGCAATCTCGCGACGAAGTGCTATCTGCTCTGTCCGTAAACTAAGGTGCTCCATGTGAGCCATTCCGTAACCAACCATCATTTCTAGCAGGACATCAAATGAAGAAGAAACAAACTCTGGCAAATCTGCATCATATTCTTCTAAAATAGAACGATGCAGATTCACTACCTCTTCGGGTGATACATGACTTTCCATTGCCTCTCGTGTCAATTTTTCGCACGAATACAATATTTCTTCATCTTGATGTTCTAAATATTTCAACATAATGTCGCGGTATTTCTCTTTAAACTCCCTGACCTGTCTATCTTCCATTTAGCGTCGTCCTCCCCTAGCGGACCCACTTTTGTGTTGTAATAATGGTTCCTTGTTGCCCTTCTTCCACGCTAGATACTAAATCAAATGTATCCATCAATCGTTTTACACCCGGCAAACCGGCACCAAGGCCACCTGATGTGGTGTAACCATCCTGCATCACTTGCCTTACATCTCGTATTCCTGGGCCTTTGTCTTTCGCAACAATTTTTAGCCCATCTTTTCCTGCTTCTACCATCTTCTCAATACATATCTCTCCAGTTCCCGCATAGAGAAAAATATTTCGGGCAAGTTCGCTAATCGCCGTTGTAATACGCGCTTGATCCACCGTACCAAAACCGATTTCCTTCGATACTTTTCTTCCTAACTGGCGAGCGGCGACAATGTCCCACTCATTGATAATCTTGACACAGGATTGGAATTCCATCTCTATTCCCCCAATTCCTGTTTTAATTTTTCCAGACCGCTTTCTAGATCCATCGCGGAGAGGACACCTTCAAATGTAATACCGAGTTCAATCAACGTAATCGCCACAGCTGGCTGGATTCCCGTCACAACTACCGTCGCTCCCATCAATCGAGACATGCTGACAACATCGCCTAAAATTTTAGCAATGAAAGAGTCAATGAAATCAATCGATGTAATATCAATCACAACGCCCCTTGCAGACGTTTCATGAATCTTAGCAAGCAAATCCTCCTGAAATTCTACCGCCGTGTGGTCATCGAGCTCACTCTGGATGGAAATTAATAGACATTCGCCCAATTTCAAAATCGGAATTCCCATTCTCTCACTCCTCTTTTTCTACAATCTCTCTATTTGTCATCGCGAGCGCCTTCCCCATGCCTTTTTTCATTGTACTCGTCGTGATAACTTGATCTAATTCTATCCCTAAATTAACTATCGTCTGCGCAATCTCTGGCCTAATTCCAACGAGCATCGCTTGGCATCCCACCAATCTGACCGCGTCACTAGCCTGAATAATGTGATGCGCCACCATTGTATCTACAATCGGAACCCCCGTAATATCAATTAACACCACATCCGAACGATGCTTCACGACACCAATTAGCAAATTCTCCATAATCAATCTCGCACGCTCCGTGTCAATCGTTCCAATAAGTGGCATCACCGAAATTCCATCAAAAATCGGTAATAACGGTGCGGACAGCTCTTGTAATGCCGTTTTTTGAATAGAAACTGTCTTCTCCCAAGATTCTGCATAAGCATTCACAACCACATTGTACATGGAGGATAACCAGTTCTCAAAATGATAGTAAATATCCTCATCCAAATTCTCTTTTTTCTCATTAAATAATCCTTGTCGCTTCATCTCGCTGTAAACTAAAAGTCCAAATGTTCGCAGACCAGCCGTTACAAAATGTACCGACCAATTAAGATGTACCACTTTTCTTGAAAAACCATCTAGTTTCTCATTAAAGGAACCATCTTTTGTTCCCAAAACATTCGCGACAATCAAATCTAAAAACTCGCGACTTGTATCCTCATATAGAACATCGCTCGTCACCAGTAGAATCGCTGGATCTGCCTGTTCCTTCATCTGTTCCATCCACTTGTTTAGCAACACATCTTTGTTCGTATGGATAAAATTCGCAAAATCTCTATACATATTTATCTTTCCAACCTTTCTCATTCGCTTGAAACCTAGTCTAATCTTTCTAAAAAAAAGAGACATAAGAAAAGCAAGGGGGGAGCAAAATGGGGTTTGCCACAGCCTAAGAAGCTTCTCTCATGTCCGGTACTAAAAGCCAGACATTATATTCTAAACTCAAGTATCATCAAATATGTAATTCTCTTTTGTTCCCTTTAAATCTTCGCGAAACCTTCACGTACAACCTCTTCCATCTAGTAAAGCCATTCTTAATCATCAATTATGTAGAAGACACATCAGCTTTACTACTCACAAATATTCGCAATTTTAGAAATCTACTAAGCCCATACTAATTTCTAACGCTTTGTTTACTTGATTCATCAAGCTGTCGTCCAGATGCGTAATCTTGTCCGTCAAGCGTTGTTTATCAATCGTTCTAACCTGTTCTAATAAAATAACAGAGTCACGATCAAAGCCATGTTTCCGAGCTGCCTCAACGTGGGTCGGCAATTTGGCTTTAGAAATCTTTGCCGTAATTGCCGCCACGATGACAGTAGGACTAAACCGATTGCCAATATCGTTTTGAATGATGAGAACAGGCCGTATCCCTCCTTGTTCACTACCTACAACAGGAGATAGGTCCGCGTAGTAAACATCCCCACGCTTCACCATCGGCACATTCATCCTCCTAAAACTTGTAAATTTTTATCCTCGGCTTCCGATTCTACATGCGTACATTCACATGCGATCGAGAAATTGATAGAAGCCATTTCGGTATACCCACGTTCCATTTCGTCACGTAATTCGCGTGCTTTTCTTTGACGTAAAAACTGTTGTGTTGCTTCCATAATTATTTCACTCCGCCCCATTTTTTCTTTTGCCCGAGCCTCATCTAAGTCGTCCAATACCTGCTGCGTCATTTCTACCCAGATTTCTGTCGTGTCTGTCTTTTCTAACACGCGTCACACCCCCAGCTGTGTATTACTCTATAACATATATATCGTAACACTATAGACGCGCGATTGAAAGGCTTTTCGGAGTGTTTTTTCCAAAAAATACGCTATTAGACCTGATTCCCTATTATGCATGCTAGACTGAATACCTAAGAGTTAGGAAATATGTTGTGTACTTTCTCATTATAATTCCTAATCAAAAACTATGCACGTAAAATACCTCAATCAGATGTATTTTTTTGGAACACGCTCAGAAATAAGGCAAGTGACCTCATAATTAATCGTATTTAAATGTCTCGCCGCAACGTCTGCAGAGTTCGGACTACCAATTAACGTCACTTTTGTCCCAACAGAATATTTATGCGGTAATTTAATGATGCATTGATCCATACAAACACGACCAATAACCGGCATCAAAACACCGTCCACCGATACTTCAAACCCTGAATAAGCACGAATAAACCCATCTGCATAACCAACAGGAAGCGTCGCCACCCATTCGCGTTCATTCGCCTCATAAGTCGCACCATAGCTAACACAATCTCCTGGAAATAACTCCTTCACTTGTACCATTTCTGTATACCACGATAAAGCTGGTCGCAATTCAAATGGTAGCACTGGTATGATTTCAGGTGACGGCGTTAAACCGTACATCGATATCCCAAACCGCACAGCATCAAAATCAACTTGATCGTGCAATAACGCCGTAGCACTGTTCGCGCAATGTACCCATGTTGGACGCGTCACCATCGAAGCTACTACCTCACGAAAACAGGCTAACTGCTTCTCAAAGTAAGATGTCTCCAACTGATCTGCGGTTGCAAAATGTGTAAAGATACCATCTAACGTCACATCTTCACGTTTAACGATTTCCGCCTCTATCTCGCGAACAGCTTCCATAGAACGCAATCCCAATCGCCCCATACCAGTATCTACTTTCACGTGAACATCTAGATTTACTGGTAACAATTCTAACCCCGTCAGCCAGTCTAAATCAAACACTGTCAAAGCAATCTGTTTCTCCGCTGCAAGCCTAGCAAACGATTGAGGAACTGCACCCATCACCAAAATAAAATCATCGAATCCAGCTTCTCGCAAAGCTAATGCCTCATCTAAAATTGCAACACAAAAACCTTTTGCACCAGCCTTTTTTGCTGTTTTTGCAACTTCCAGCATTCCATGACCGTATGCGTCCGCTTTGACAACAGCAAATAAAGCTACGTCGTCCGGTAAATGCGCTTGCTCATTCTGAATATTAGCCTGGATCGCCGCACAATCTATCTCCACCCAAGTCGGACGATGCCATCCCGTTACTGCCATTCTTTCCGCCCCCGATCTACCTCTTCAATAATGACTTGCGCCGCGGCACTCCTTTCCGTATGGGTAATGCTAACAAAAACCTGTTCATCCAATCGCTTCGGCTTCGTCAAAATCGGTCGTCCATTTGGCAATGTCAAAATTTCAACATCCGTAAAACTAAGCTCTTTTCCAAATCCTGTACCGTTCGCTTTTGCATAAGCTTCCTTGGCAGAAAAACGTCCTGCTAAAAACTCTACTTTGCGCACACCACTATACCTGCCAAGTAGTTTCTGCTCGTCTTCCGTCAAAATTCGTTCTACAAAACGCGGATTATGCGTCAACACCTTCTCCACTCGATCTAAATCTATCATGTCTAATCCGATACCTTTAATCATTGTTTCATCAGCTCCAAAAGCTGGCCTGCCTCATCAGCGGCTGCTTTCCCAGCTTGAATGCAATCAGGAATTCCCACCCCTCGATAAGACATTCCTGCCAGAAAAATAGTTGGGTGGCTATGCTTCAAATTTCCCTCTACCATTGCTAGTCGTTCTTGGTGCCCCACCGTGTATTGCGGCATTGCTTCTTTCATACGACTCACCTCATAAAATAATGGCTCGCCTTGAAGTCCAATCATCTCTTTCAAATCCGCCTGCACTTTAGTTGCCATTTCCTCATCCGTTTGGTCAAGCAACCCGATTTGTCCTGCCTTTCCAAGGAAACCGCGAAGTAAAATTTTTCCATCAGGTACCATATGCGGCCATTTCTCATGCACCCACGTACAGGCCGTGATATTGTAATCACTTGTTCTCGCCACCAGAAACCCAGTCCCCTCTGGAATCTCTGGAACCGCATCTTTCTCAAAAGCAAGCGAAATCGTTGCCAAACTCGTCATTGGCTGGTCCGCAAGCGGCTCCACTGCAGGGACGTCTAGTAATTGCAACACAACATCGTGCGTCGCAGCAATAATAATCGCATCCGCAATAATACGCTCTCCACTCTCCAAGACGACCGTTGTATTTTCAATCGCCTTGACTTTCGTGTTAGCATGTAGTCGCTCTACTGGAAGAGCGTCAACTAGTGCATCGGTCAAGGTTGATAATCCACCATTAAGCGTTCGAAAAGCACCAATCGTCTTCGCTGTCCCCGTTGTATTCATCATTTCTGGTCGATGGCTTTTGAGTCCGTACATCAAACTCCGGTGTTCCTTCGCCACCTTCTCAAACTGCGGAAAAGTAGCTCGCAGGCTCATTTCATAAATGTTTCCTGCATAAATACCAGCAAGTAATGGCTCAATTAAACGAATTACCATCTCTTTTCCAAAACGATACTCAAAAAAGTCTCCTATCGACTGGTCCGCGTCTGTCACATTCCCATCTAACATCAATTCTTCTAACGCTCTTATTTTCCCAGCTTGCGTTAACAAATCACTTTCCAAAAGCGCGCGAATATCAGTTGGAATTCCCATTACAGAACCTTCTGGTATGGGATGGAGTGCTGCATCATGATAAATATACGATTTCCCCGTAGCATTCGTAATCAACTGATCTGTTAATCCCAGCTCCTCAACAAGTTCCAATCCCGCCGGCTTACGCGCTAAAAAAGAATCTGGTCCCTTCTCAATAATAAAACCGTCGCGATGAATCGTATTAAATTTCCCACCAAACTGCTTGTCTGACTCAAATATTTGCCAATCCACGGTTTCTTGATCTACTTGTTTGTTCAAATAATACGCCGCGGATAACCCGGTGAGCCCGCCGCCAATAATGATGACTTTTTTCATAATAGGTTCCTTCTTTCTGAATAAAGCTTACTTATTTTGATGGCTGATACCAGTAATAAAGCTGATTCGCATCCTGCACAGCGATATAATGAACGCCAGCATTCAAATGCGTTTGACCTGACTTTAAAAGTACCGAAAAATGTACAACATTGCCTTTTTTCATCCAAATACTTTGCGCGTAGTTCACGGACTGAACCCGACGTTTCAGCATGAAATTCGTCTGTTTAGAAATAAATGGTCGTCCCTGTATCACAAGCTCCGTTTCTGTTGTGCAAAAACCAGTTGCGCGATATGCTGCATAAGCCTTCCATGCAAAAAGAGGTAGTAACACTAAACTGAATAGCCCCCATGGGAACAATAGTATGCTAACGAGCAAAATAACCGGTATCGTCCAAATCACGTTAATAAATAAAAAACGTCGCAAACTTGTCTTAGGCGCTCGCTCTAAGTGTTCAACAGGAAACTCGTAATCCTCTAAAAACTGAGGCAAAATCTCTAATGCCTTCGCTTTTTTTTACAATTGGCAAAATGAGAATATCACCAGAATGTTCGTTATCGCCTGAACTACCTGCCGTCACAACACGCACCGATGCCAATTTCAACATTTGGCGAAGTGGCGATTCCACTAATTTAATCGATTGAATTCGTTCAAAGGCAATTGAAGTATGCTCTCGCTGCAATAATCCTTTTTCAATGACAAGGTGATCTTCAAATTTCATCAATTTGAACTGGAAATACTTAAATAGCGTTGTAACAATCGCAATCCCCCAAAGAATTAGCAGTACGACAAGTCCAATGATAACAAGAACAACCGCACCATATCGCACAATCGTATCAAATTGCTCTTCCACAAAATCTGTTGGAATTACGTCGCGAAATTGCTGACTAAGTGCAAGGATAATCAGAAAAACCCCAAACACACCACCAGACGTCACAGCCATTAATAATAGTTCCTTCACCTCTAGCTGAAATGTCGAAAATGGCTTCTCGTCCTTATCCTGAACTACAGGAATTTCTTCTGTTTCAAGTTGCTCTTCCTCCACCAATTCAGCTACCTTCCCTGCGCGCAAATCTTTCAACTCCTGTGCAACACTCACAGGGACCGCGCTCAAATCCGCTTCTGCTTTCCCACCGCCAGCTGTTTCAATTAAAATTTGGACAACATGAAATGGCATATAGAAAAACCACTGTTTCTGCTGCACAGTCTGAATACGCTCATACGGAATGAAAATGTTTTTCTTGAAAAATAAGCCATACTTCACGCGAATCCCCTTGTCATCCATGCGATAACGGTATGTAAAATACTTAATAAGTGCAGGTGCAAGAAGCAAAATAATCAATGCCAAAACAAGTAATGGATACATCCACCACGATAAAATCCCCTCACCGCTTAGATTCCGAAACACTGTAAAAGCAACAACAGCAATCGGAATAATGCTCTGTCTCACACTAACAATTAGTTCTTTTATAAGCGCAATCGGATGCAGACGTCTATCTTCATACATCTTCCTTCGCCACCTTTACAAGCTCTAAAATATGGTGCCTAAGCGCATCTGATTCCTCTGCACGAACCGCCTCAATCGTATGAACCGTTGCTGCTGTTGAAATGGAAACACTCACCAATTTTTGCTTCCTAAGCAGTGGCCCCTGGTCTGTCTCTACGTGCTGCACTCGAATCATCGGAATCAAAACTCGACTTCTAAAAATAATCCCATGTTGAATCTCAATCTCGTCATGTCGAATTTGGTAACTCCACCTAGCCCAGCGAAAAGGTACAATCACAAAAAAAAGTCAAAATAAAATAGCCAATCGTGAATGCAAAACCAATCGCACTCCACCACACCGAAACATCAATAAAATAAAATAGTATCGCTGCTCCAATTGACGCAATCAAAAATATCAAAATCGCAATGGCATAACCTTGACGCCATACTGTTTTAATCTTCTCTGGTAATTTCTGTGCTAAATTCCCAAGCTCCATAAAACACCCTCCCTTTTTCTTTTAATGATACTTGAAAACCCCTGAAAAATAAAGCTTTATCCTCTGCTATTTTGAACAAACTACAAGCATATTTATGCCCTTATTCTTTGATTTTGTGTATACTTAATTCCAACGAAAACTTCTTAGACTCGACATTTCTCGTTCATAGTTTGTTCATTTATTAGCTTTATAATGAACAAATAGGAAAGGTGGCAGTAAGTATGAAAAAACGATTTTACAAATTCCTATTGTTCATTTTATTCTTTTCGACAAGCGTACATCTTCCAGTCAGCGCCGCAACAACGAGTCCCACTACTTCCCATAAGAGCGCCGATGATTTTATCGATATGTTCGAAATTGACAATTATACAGCAGCAAATCCATATATTTTAGTGAATGGAAATACCGCTACACTTATGTTCACCACTGCCGAAGATGCGAAAGTGAGCATTCGTAGTAGTAGCATCCATATCAAAACAACTAATTACACGCAAGATCAAGAGCTGACCATTAATCGACTTGCAGAGACGAATCACCTTATTTTGACCGTCACAACAAAATCTGGTATCAGCAGATCTTACCCCACCACAATTAAAACAATGCCGAAATCCAAGCATAAAGTTATGCCAAAAATTACAGATACAGCTCTTTCTCCATCAAGAAGAGCGCATTCTTAGAAAACTTTCCGCCTATTTTCATTTCCATCTCACAATTATCCTGTAGTATAGAACTTAACTATTACTGGAGGGATACCTACATTGAAAAAGAAAATTGGATTCGGAGCCTTATGTTTCTTAATCGCGTTAGGCGTCAGCATCTTACTCACACAACCAGATGTAAAAGACACAGCCAGCAAGTTAAAAACGAACTATATAGAAGCAACAACCGTCGAAGAAGTAAGCGATCCGTTCTCTAACCTCATCGAAGAGCAAAAACAGTGGTTCATACACAAATTAAACGGATCATAAAAAAAAGCATGATACTAGTCGCGTTGAAACGACTCGTCATCATGCTTCTTTACATTCTAATTGATAATTTTTTTGAAATCGATGCGACTGTTAATATAATACATAATCGGTGCGCCGACTGCTAGAACTATGAATTCGCTGATAGCCAGTGTTAACCACGTATACAAAAATGGTAATCCAAAAACGAGCGCCAATTCCCAAGCAATGATACACATTGTTACCGAGAAAACGAGCGTTGTTAAAACCATTCTTACTTTCACATTCGCAATATAGCGGCTAAGCAAGATCACGATAACTAGTGAAATTGCAGACTGTCCTACGCCAAAAACCAAGTCATACCAACCAAGTGGTGAGAAGAAATTCGCAATCAAAACCCCCACGACAATTCCAAAAAAGTACTTCTTATCAAATACGATTAAATGATTGAACATCTCCGACAAACGAAATTGAATATTCGTAAAGCCAAAAGGCGCAACAACTAAAGTTACGACAACATAAAGCGCCGCAACAATCGCATTGACTGTTAACGTTTTTATTTTCATTCTAAATAAGCTCCCCTTAGTTTTTTTACGTAGGATGGTTTCGAACTACGTTTTCTCATCTATGTTACCCTAAAACCATCGCCACATCAAGGTCATTTCATTTTTTTTCGTAAGTAAGCGGTATCTTATAAAAAATACTTGCTTTTTTTCGCAAATGGGTGTAAATTCAATTATAGACTTTATTTGTCCATAATGAATTTTAATAAGCGACAAATTATATCCACAATGAAAATGAGGTGAATAGAAATATGAAATTAACAAAAGGCGTAGAGCAAGCAATCTGTATCATTGTCCTGCTGTCGACCCAAGATAATCACAATCCACTAGCATCTGACACAATCAGCGAGCATTTACAAGTTTCACCTTCTTACTTAAAGAAAATCATGCGTAAACTTGTCGTCCAGAATATTATCCGCTCTGTACCAGGCAACAACGGCGGTTTTTCATTGGCGAAAAGTCCAGAAGAAATCACACTATTGGAAGTCGTCGAATCCATGGAAGGCCCTATCTCCATTTATCCAGACACAGGCCTAATCAACAAAGTTTTTCGCGATGGCAAACACACTTCTAAAGGGGAAGCAGTGTTACAAGACGTTTTTTAACGGCGTAAGCGACCTCATTCGCGACTACTTATCTAAGCAAACAGCCGCAGACTTACTGAAACGCACGATGGAACAATCCGAAATACCAGTACTTAATTGGAACACAATGAATCTAAGCAATCAAAAGGAGAAAGAGTGAGTTTTATGAATATGTTAAAACAAGAATGGAAACGACTGTTAAATAACAAAATCCTGCTCGTTTCAACAATCGTTATCATGTTTATCCCTATTTTATATGGCGGTGTTTTTCTAAAATCCGTTTGGGATCCTTATGGCAAGACGAGTGAGCTTCCTGTTGCGGTTGTCAATGAAGATCAAACCGCCAATTATGAAGGACAGCAGCTAGACGTCGGGAATGAACTTGTCAAAGAACTGAAGAAAAATAACGATTTAGGCTGGAATTTCACAGACGCCGAAACCGCCAACAAAGGCTTGAAAGACGGAAAATATTACATGGTAATTACGATTCCTAAGGATTTTTCCAAAAATGCCTCAACCGTTCTTGATGCAACACCTAAAAAAATGAATCTTTCTTATGAAATCAACCCTGCACAGAACTATATCGGGGAAGTGGTTACAGGTCAAGGCGCATCAGCCGTCAACGCCAAAATTTCGAAAAAAGTCACAGAAAGCTATGCTAAGGCGATTTTTTCACAAATAGCTAAGGTTGGTGATGGTTTTGAAACAGCCGCTGATGGTTCTAAAGAAATCGATAGCGGCGCGGTGCAGTTGAAAGACGGTAGCAAAACACTGACTTCTAAACTGAACGAATTAGCCGCAAGCACGCCGAAACTAGCAGATGGTGCAAACAAAATCAGCGTCGCACTAGGTACAACGGTAGCAGATGGCGTGAATAAGCTAGATGCCGGCGCTAACAAATTAAATAGTTCACTTGGCCAATATACTACAGGTGTATCCCAAATCCAATCAGGCCTCGGTAAATTGCAAGGTGGAACCGCACAGTTAAGCGCGAACTCCCCCGCCCTACTTGCTGGAAGTGACAAGTTAGCTATAGGCCTTGGCACGCTAAACGAAAATACCGAAACATTAGCTGCAAAAGTCCCAGAATTAAATAACGGGCAACAATCCTTAAACAGTGGTTTACAAAAATTACACGCAGGGAGCGCAAAACTAGACGCTGGACTTAACAAGCTAGCAAACGGACTACCGACTGCATCCAACGTCCAAGAGCTCACATCCGGATTAAACGCCATGAAAGACGGCATCAGTACAATCAATAGCTCACTACAAGCAAGTAACGATTTGAGCGCTTCCATGAAAACATTACAAACAAACATGGAAACGATGGAAATAGCGATTTCAGATTTAGGCAAGTCCGTACAAAATAATGGTAAAAACACAACAACAGCTGTTGCTAGTACGAACGCATTCCAAAACTTGGCACCCGCACAGCAAAAAGAAATTATAGACGCGCTCAGCACAGAATTAACGAAACAAGCCGGTGAACAAATCGCGATTGCCCAAAAACTTGGCGCGAACCTCTCTAGTACTGCAAATATTTTACAAAATAAATTACAACCAGTTGCAGGAAATATAAGTGCACTGAAAGCTGGCGTATCGGAATTAAATAGTAAATCATCGGTTGGTATTCCAGTTGCCATCAAAGCCATCCAAGGTTACGACACAATCCGTAGTGCATTCGTTGCTCCGAACAATGGTATTTTAGATGGATCAGCTGCCCTAAAAGCAGGACTTGATTCCGCACTAATAGGGAGTAACCAATTAGCCTCTGGAACATCTGCACTCACGAATAGCGTCCCAGCTCTTGTCGGTGGTGTATCGCGACTTGCAGACGGATCTAGCACACTAAATAGTGGCTTACAAACTTATACAACAGGCGTAGACACTGTAGCTAACGGCGTCAGTCAAGCCAATAACGGCGCTACACAATTAACCGAAAACAACCAAGCTTTACTCGCAGGTTCTTCCGCACTCGCAAATGGTACGAATACCTTAGCTGGTGGCTTACCAGAACTAGTGAACGGCACGAATACACTAGCAAGTGGTGCAACACAAGTAAGTGATGGCTCAAGTAAACTCGCTACTGGATCAGCAACCATCGCCTCCAATCTTGTAAAACTAAATGATGGCACAAGCGAACTTGCAACCAAATTAAAAGATGGCGCCACACAGGTCAGCCAAATCAATCCATCATCAAAAACATATGATATGATTGCCCAACCAACCGACCTCACTGCAGAAAAACTAAGTAACGTAC
Organism: Listeria rocourtiae FSL F6-920; assembly: GCF_000525975.1. Taxonomy (GTDB): domain Bacteria; phylum Bacillota; class Bacilli; order Lactobacillales; family Listeriaceae; genus Listeria_A; species Listeria_A rocourtiae. The sequence continues at coordinate 31,952 of NZ_AODK01000044.1, read as the reverse complement.
CAAACTATGGTCACGGCTTAGCACCTTACGTTCTATCGCTTGGCCTTTACGTTGGCGCATTGGTATTCAACTTCATCTTCCCAATCCGCCGCCCATCGATGACACCAACATCAGGTGTATCATGGTGGGCAAGTAAATTCTCTATAGGCTTTGTAGCAGCGATTTTACAAGCATTAATTCTTGATTTCGTGATGTTAGCGCTCGGCCTTGAAGTGGCCCATATGGGAGACTTCTTCTTAATCTCTATTTTGACGTCGCTCACATTCATGTTCCTCGTTATGTTACTTGCAACAGCATTTGGAAATCCAGGCCGCTTCATTGCGATGGTTATCCTTGTCTTGCAACTTGGAGCAAGTGGCGGAACCTTCCCAATGCCATTAACAGACGGATTTTTCAACGCGCTTAATCCATTCCTACCAATGACGCATTCTGTTTACGGCTTCCGTCAAGCAATCTCATCAGGGCTTGGAAACAGCCTCTTTGCTACTAGCGCTTGGGTTTTAGTTGGATTGATTGTATTATTTAATGCTTTGCTTATTATGACATTAACGATTCGAAAAAACAAACGATTTCCAGTGACAACATTGCATGAAAAAACGATTTAACTGAAGGAAGAGGCTAGAAAATAAAAAACAGGAATCATGTATACTCCATTTGTCATGCACCCCTAAAGTTAGAGTTAAAAAATCTAACTTCAGGGGTGCATGACATTTTTTAGAGTGGTTTTATACAAGCTTCCTGTTTTTTTATTTTCAAAGTAATATTTTATTTGTCACTCGAGCTCTTTCTTGCATTAGTCTTAACTCCAAGGTTTATAATACAATATGGAGGTGAGTAACAATGAATATTAAACAAGCGGCTGAAATATTTAGCTTGACCGTAGATACGTTGCGTTACTATGAAAGAGTTGGTGTTATCCCGCCAGTACACCGTAATTCCAGTGGTTACCGTGACTACTCCACCCGTGATTTAAACTGGATTTATCTCGTGAAGAATTTGCGCAAAGCTGGATTATCTGTCGAGTCGCTCATTGAATTTGCGACATTAGCTCAATTACGCGAAACACAAAATGTAGAGAAAGCTCAAAAACAAGTTTTACGAGATCAGTTGAAAGAGCTGGACGATAAACTAGCCGAAATGCAACAAGTACGCGATTTACTCGTCTATAAAATCGAAACTTACGATGAACATATTGCAAAATTTAAAACTGGCGAAATGAATACTGAAAACATTGAAAAATTATGGGAAATAAAATAACTTGCATTGGACTTAACTTCAAGGTTTATAGTTAAAACTAGAATAACTAATAAAATCTAGGAGGACTTATTTATGCAAACTGTTACATTAAATAATGGCGTCGAAGTACCCATTTTAGGATTCGGAACCTTTCAAATTACCGATGCTCAGCAAGCTGAAACTGCTGTGATTGAAGCAATTAAAGCTGGTTACCGCCATATTGATACCGCACAAAGCTACATGAACGAAGAGGCTGTTGGTCGCGGCATCGCTAAATCCGGTGTTGCGCGCGAGGAATTGTTTATTACCACAAAAATTTGGGTCGAAAATGTTAGCTATGACGGTGCCCTTTCCTCATTCGAGCGCTCATTACAACGCCTTGGCTTAGATTACATTGATTTACTGCTTATTCACCAACCTTACAGCGATGTTTACGGAGCTTGGCGCGCGATGCAAACCCTACAAAAGCAAGGAAAAGTTCGCGCGATTGGGATTTCCAATTTTGCAGTAGACCGTGCCGTAGACTTAGCAGAGTTCAATGATATGACCCCACAAGTGAATCAAATCGAGATCAATCCATTTCAGCAACAAACAAAAAATATTGCAGCTCTAAAAGCAGAAGGAATCATGCCTGAAGCTTGGGCACCGTTTGCAGAGGGGAAAAATGATATCTTCCACAACGCCATACTCGTTGCAATCGGCGCGAAATATAATAAGTCGGTCGCACAAGTAATTACCCGCTGGCTAATAGAACAAGATGTCATTGTTTTAGCGAAATCAGTTAAGCCAGAGCGGATGTCAGAAAACTTGGATGTCTTTGATTTTGAATTAACGGAAGCAGATAAGCAAAAGATTGCGGAATTAAACGAGGGAGAAAGTCAATTTTTCTCTCACACAGATCCAGAAATGATTCGTTGGATGGCGAGCCGAAAAATGGATGTTTAACGGAGAAAAGCTTAGTATCAGTATTAAGTCGAGTGCTAATACGTGATACTAAGCTTTATTTATAATTGATGGATATGATATGGTTAAAAAAAACTCCGAATTAGCTGATATCAACTAGTCCGGAGTTCTGCTTCATTTATTATTTAGAATTTCCGCCTTTGTGTCCGCCACCAGAGCCAGATTTACGATCATTGCTGTAACGACGTCCGCCACCGTTTCCAGAGCCAGAGCCGCCTTTGCCACGATAACCGCCGCCTCCGCCTTTACGATCTCCACCACGGTAACCACCTTTATTGCCTCCGCGATAACCGCCACCTTTACCTTTGCCGCCACCTTTTCCTCCGCGATGAGGTAATGGACGTTCTTCGGAAATGTGAACTGGTGTTTGATCTGGTTCTTTTGATAACAGTTTCAACATTGCTGCTGCGATGTCTGTTGCATCATACTCTTCTAATAATTTCGTTGCCACTACTTTATAATCAGCTAGGCTGTCTTCACGAACAATCTCACTAATTTTTTCCAGTAGCTACACGCAATTGACCTTCGAATGCTTCATCCCAAGTTGGCGGTTGAAGTGGTGTCATGCGTTTTTTTCGTTGTATCTTCCACGATTTTTAGGTAACCCATTTCACGTGGGGACACGAATGTTACTGCCATACCTTCTTTACCTGCACGACCAGTACGTCCAACACGGTGAACGTATGACTCTGGATCTTGTGGAATATCGAAGTTATAAACATGTGTTACACCAGAAATATCTAGTCCACGCGCCGCCACGTCTGTTGCAACAAGGATATCGATTTTTCCTTCTTTAAACTTGCGCAATACGCTCATACGTTTCGCTTGGGTCAAATCACCGTGAATGCCTTCTGCAACATAACCACGCATGTCAAGTGCGCGAGATACTTCGTCAACACGGCGTTTTGTACGTCCAAATACGATTGCAAGTTCTGGTGCTTGTACGTCTAAAAGTCTAGAAAGAACATCAAATTTCTCTCTTTCATTTACTTTTACAAAGAATTGTTCAATTAATAGAGCCGTCATTTCTTTCGCTTTTACTTTTACCAATTCAGGATCTTTCATGAAGCGTTCTGCGATGCGTTGGATTGGTTTTGGCATTGTTGCTGAGAATAGCAAAGTTTGACGTTTATCTGGAACTGTTTTTAGGATCGACTCGATATCATCGATGAATCCCATATTTAGCATTTCATCCGCTTCATCCAATACTAATGTTTCCACGTTTTCTAAACGCAACGTTTTACGATTGATGTGATCTAGGATACGTCCTGGTGTACCAACAACGATTTGTGGATTTTTCTTCAATGAACGGATTTGACGGCTGATGTCAGAACCACCGTATACTGCCAAAACGTGAAGGCGTTTGTCAGAAGCTAAGCGATAAAGCTCTTCTGAAACTTGAATCGCAAGCTCACGTGTTGGCGCGATAATTAGCGATTGTACACCTGATTTTTTAGGGTCAATTTTGTTGATAAGCGGCAAACCAAATGCTGCCGTCTTACCTGTACCTGTTTGTGCTTGTCCAATAATATCTTTACCTAAAAGACCTAGTGGAATTGTTTTTTCTTGGATTGGGGTAGCTTCCTCAAATCCCATTCTGTTTACTGATTTAACAATTAGCGGATCTAAACCGAACTCCGAAAACTTTGTCAATGTCATTTCTCCTTTAAAAATAAGTTTTTTTGGGAGAGCACTTTCTCATCTTCATCATCTTTACTCATCGTTTTAATTCATCTGGTTAATGCAAGCAAATTGTTCTGGATAACATCTTAACGCTCACATTTTTCATTTTTCTGCAATAGAAAAGCTTGGATAAACCAAGCATATGATTCACGACATAATGGAGGCTGGGTTCAGTCATCAATGCCGACAAGCAATCGATTCTGTCCACAGTCTCTTACGCAAAAAATAAAAAAGCCCTCTAATAATAATGTAGGCCTATCGTAAAAACCTAATTAACTTCCACAAACCATCATAACACGAATTCCTTGTATTTTCAATGATTAAACTTGATTTAAACGTTATATTTATGGTTTACTTTCAAGTATGCGCATACATTGGAGTGGTGAAACAAATTAAGTAATTAAAAATTAACTTACAACAAAATGAAAAGTATATTTATAGACAAGCGTCATGATTAAATAGCTCCTAAAAATACTGCTCTTAGTATGTCTTATAATTTTTCTATTACTCCGATAAAAGTCTGAAAATCAGATTTCCACCTAATCTCCAGACCACTTTTATATGTCTATTTTATATCCCCAGTTAATGCTTCCACAATATCTTTTAGCCCCATGCCGTAGGAACCTTTAACCATGATATATTCATCACCGGTCACTTGTGATAATAGCATGGTTTTTAATGCTTCTTTTGTCTCAAAATAGAACACGTTTTCCTGACCGATTTGCTCAGATGCTGCTTGTGCGAAGGCTTTGATATGATCACCATAAGCGAACACTTTGTCAATGCTTCCTTTTTCAATTGTTTTTCCTGCTTTAGAATGGAATGCGTCTGCATCTGCGCCAAGTTCTAGCATGTCCGCAACCACAACAAATTTTTTCTTAGTTGGGGCTTCCAAATGCATAAATGTTTTTAATACAGCCATCAGTGCGGTTGGGCTAGAATTGTAGGCATCGTTCAGAATATCGCTGCCTTTCTCCCCAACAAGCCATTCTAAACGGCTAGTTGAACGCTCCATATTCGCCAATGCTTTCTTTACATCACTTGCCGAAATCTCAAGTTCTTTTGCTGCTAACATCGCGGCCATGGTATTAAATACGTTATGCTCACCGACAATCGGTACGAAAATTTCCACATCTGGCTCGATATTCGTCGTGAAAGATGTACCTTCCATTTCGGTTCGCATCATTTCAGGACGCAAATCTCCGCTTTTACCAAAAGTAGCGACACGATAATCGGTTGTAATTAGAGGCTTTAGAAGTTCCTCATCACTTGGATAAATGAGCAAGCTCGCTGCGCTCAGGCCGACCGCAATCTCCATTTTCGCCTTGGCGATTTCTGCTCTGGATCCTAGATGCTCTAAGTGTGCCTCACCGACATTCGTAATTATCGCAATATCAGGCATGACAATTTTCGTCAAAACTTCAATCTCATGGCGGTGATTCATTCCCATCTCAAGCACTGCAACTTCAGTATCCGCTGGCATACTAAGAATCGTATACGGCAAACCGATATGATTGTTAAAATTCCCGCCCGTTTTGTGTACACGGTATTTCGAAGTAGCAATTGCGGCCATGATATCTTTTGTCGTTGTCTTCCCATTGCTTCCTGTAATTGCAATCGTTATTGGATTTACTTCTTGCAAATAGGCTTTTGCCAGGTTTTGCAACGCCGTTAATGTATCTTCAACCATCAAAATTGGCACGCCTGCTGGAGGATTCGGTACATCTTTTTGCCATAAAGCAGCACTTGCTCCTGCATCATATGCATCTGTAACAAACGCATGCCCATCACGCGATTCGCCAACAAAAGGAACGAACAAATCTCCCGTTTTAATTTGGCGTGTATCAAAGCAAACACCTGTCAATTCGATGTCACGCCAAGCATCCACACTATTTAAAACCTGAATCATTTCTGCAATTTCTGCCATCGTCTTTTTCAAATCTAATCCTCCTAAAATCTCGAGAAAAAAGCAGCCCGCATTTGGCACTGCTTTTCTAACTCGATTAATCCTCTAGTGTATATTTCAAGTTATTTTTTGCCTCATATCGTTCTTTGGCAAGTTCCACCAACTTCACAATCAGCTCCGAGTATGGCAAGCCACTCTCCTGCCAAAGTAGCGGATACATGCTGTACGGTGTAAACCCTGGCATCGTGTTCACTTCATTCAAGAAAATCTGATTATCTGCCGTCACGAAAAAATCCGCGCGCACAAGCCCACTGCCAGCTAGCCCAAGAAAAGCACGCTTCGAGTAATCTACCAACTGTTCATAAACCGATGCATCAAGCTCCGCTGGAATCGCCATCACGGTATCGTTATCTTGGTATTTCGCTCGATAATCATAGAAAGCCGCTTCCGCACCTTTTGGAATAATTTCACCCGGAACAGAACAAGCTGGTGTATCATTACCAAGAACTGCAATCTCTACTTCACGAGCGACAACACCTTGCTCCACAACAATTCGCCGATCATAACGAAGCGCCTCATCCATTGCCTCAATCAATGTTACCCGATCCGTTGCCTTGCTAATACCGACACTGGAACCAAGATTCGCCGGTTTCACAAACACTGGATAATCAAGTTCCGCCTCAATTTTTGCAACAATTGCGTCCTGTGTTTCCTGCCATTCAATTGCACGAACCGCCACAGCAGGAACTTGCGGAATGCCCGCATCAGCGAACACCATCTTCATCACAATTTTATCCATTGCCGCCGCTGAAGCCAGAACCCCAGCCCCAACATAAGGAAGATTTAGCACTTCCAACAGTCCTTGCACCGTACCGTCTTCCCCGTTTGGACCATGCAATAATGGGAACACAACCAACTGTTCCAAATCACCTTCCTCACGCAAAGATGCCGGACTAACAGCCAATCCATACGATTTTACATCCTGCGAATCCGCGAGCCTAAATCCGTCCATTTGCTCAAAACGCAATTGCTCCACAAAATCCAATTTTCCAGACAAGTTCGGGCCTTGTACCCAGTCACCCTCGTTCGTTATGTAAATCGGTTTGACTTCAAATTTATCGAATTCAAGTGCATTTATTACAGAAAAAGCCGTTTGCAAAGAAATCTCATGCTCCGCCGACTTCCCACCATATAAAACTACTAATTTTGTTTTCATGATAACCTCCATTTTACTCTCCAAATCAATACAATCTATTTTAACACGTTTTCAAAAGAATAACAGAAAAAGCACTGAAAAAAATCTCTCAATGCCTCATCTTTTAGTATTGTATTATTGTCATCTTTTCATTTTTAAATCTCTGATATCTTGCTTAACCATAAAAGTGACCACAATTCTTTGGTATAGGAAAAGCTGGAGATTGAAAAAAACAGAAGCTTTAACGAAAACAATTACAGGTTCACCTTGCTCTCATGTATATTGGAACTGTAACTCCCTTTATTCGAATAACCTCAATAGCTTTTAAAGCCCGCTAGTTAATTTTAAACCGATAACGCCTGCGATAATAAGCGTTATAAACAAAAGTTTCAACGCGCTTTTCTTCTCTTTAAAAAGCACCATCCCCATCACGACCGAGCCAACCGCACCGATCCCTGTCCAAATCGCGTAACCTGTGCCAATTGGAATCGTCTTTAAAGCAAGGGAAAGCAAGAAAAAACTCGCCGCCATAAACACGATTGTCAAAATAGAGTATTTTAGATTTTTAAACCCTTCTGAAAGCTTCATCATCACAACAAAAGCCATTTCGCAAAGACCGGCAACCAACAGAAAAATCCAAGCCATCATGCGTCACCAGCCTTTTCATCCGACTTCGCGCCACCATCAACCAACTTCAATCCAATAATCCCCAAAATCAATACAATCAGCGAAATAATCTTCCAAAGATTTGCTGATTCGTTTAAGAATACCATTCCAATAATTGCCGTTCCAGCTGCTCCAATACCAGTGAAGACCGCATACGCCGTTCCAATTGGAATCTTGCGCATCGCCCGAGCGAACAAATAGAAACTAACAATCAAAAACGCAATGGTTAACAAACTCCATCCTAATCTACTAAATCCGTGTGCTTCCTTCAAGCCGAACGCCCAAACAATTTCAGACAATCCAGCGAGCACTAAATAAAACCATGCCATCACTTTTTCCTCCTAAATACTGGGCTGTCCCAAATTGGTTTAAAATACGGTAAAGCTCGTATTCCGAAAGGTCATCCTCTCTCATTCTTCCTATAATAACGCGGCCAATGATTCCCACGCTGCGTCACGACGCTTTGCAAAATCCTCTTGACTGTATATTTCGTGCTCCAAGCTTAAACCATCTAGTAAGCAATAGAATAAGAAAACCCACTTCTCTTTCTGTGCAGAACCCAACTTCTTGCCCAAAATTTCACCAATGGATTTCGATGTCATTGCTTCATATGTCATCATTTCCTCGCGCATCTGTTTCGCAAGTGACTGGGGTGGGAAAAAGATAGCACGTTGGAAAAACCGTTTTACCTGAGAATTCACGCCAAAGTCGGTTACTTTATAAAAGAAGGCTCGCAATTCAGCTTCCATTGTAGCATGCTTTTCCTGTACAACCTCCTGCAGCATCAACAATTCATGCCGCATCACATCACGATAAATCTCTAAAAACAACGCTTCCTTCGAGGCAAAATGCGCATAAATCGATGGCGTTTTAATCCCGACCGCCTTTGCAATTTCTGACAACGCCGTTCCTTCATAGCCCTGTTCCGCAAAAAGCGGCAATGCAGCATCTTTCAATCGTTGTCCAGACATGTAATCACCGCCTAACTAACATTCATTAGTTTTATTATATCAAAAAAATCATGAAATACAACCTTTTTATTTCATGATTTCTTAAAAAGCTCGATTAACCATCAATCACAGACCATTCATTTTGCTTCACATCATAGATTAAATGCGCTACCACATGCCCATACTCGATTAAATCGTTCGAACGTAGTAACTCTTGCATATCGTCTTTCAGATTCAACCCAATAGGCACCTCAATCTGATTCCGAGTTTTCACAGCATCATCAAAAGAAATACAAGCCCCTTCTCGAAAATACTTGGCGAATTTCTTCAATAAGTCTGTGGGTATGTCTGCAATTTTTTTCCGCTTCATGAAAGGTAATATGATTTTCTCTGCTGTCATCTGCATCATATTTTTCCAAATTGCATAGCCAAGCACATGATAAAATTGATCTAAATTACGATAATAAACCTTATTATAGCGCCCATCATCTTTCGTTAAGTAGATAAAATCGTTTTGCAATTTATAGTAGAATGGAGAACGCAAATGTCTCCCTGTATGCGCCAAATAAAGCAATTCTGCGACTTCCTGCGCTGTAAGCTGATTCACTAAATCAATTTCTTCAAAATCCACCCAGCAAAAATCACCATATTGTGAGACAGGTGCTTTTTTCAGTTCTGACAAATCACTAACTTCGCTATAGTGAAAAGATGTATGCGCATTGAAAGATGCATCTGGAAACTGGTGTTTTAACAATAAAATATTTTGGGGTGGCGACATAACACCATTCATAAAATCGCAAAAAGTAATTCCGCTTGTTACAACATTATTTATTACATTATCTATATGTACATAAATCGTCTGTTGTTTCAAAGACTCTTTTTTCATTGCCTCATTCACCTCTTTCACACATCTATATGTTCATCATACAACACTTGCGACCAAATGTATGTGTCAATTGATTCAAATATTAGTTACTAATTGATGACAACATCCCATGAGCGTAATTCTTTTTAGAAAAACGCTGGCATCATAGATACCAGCGCTAAAAAGATTATGTAGTTTAGTGTATGCCTAATTTTACAATGTTCAAATTGTTCTTTTGCAGATTTCGCCAAATGTCATTTCTCGACTTAGTCTTCTCTACAAAAATACCTTTCTTCTCTAATTGTTGGATTACCTTGTTTAATACATCTTTATTTTCTTGCAAATGGTATCACTCCAATCGCCTTTTCAAAAACTATCCCGTTTGTATTTTCTCTATAGGTTCACTTTAACACAAAAACGTTAACAAAAATACCCCTTTTCAAAAAAAATTCTGGTATTTACGAATTATTTTTTATATTTGCTCCCTGTAAACGGTTTAAAACCGAATATTACATGCAAAGAAAGACTGTGTGGCGAAATTCTGGTATAATTTAGAGACATTAAATAAGGAGTGATTTACATGGCAATATCAAAGGCAAAGAAAACACGAATGAAGCATGTCCGTGAGGGTGGGGCAGATCCGACAATTCATAGAAGTGTTTTTGCAACAATCGATTTGCGAACACAAAGAACAAAAACAAAACAAGAAAAAGTAAACCAAAAGAAATACAAGCAATCTTATTCCGCTGTTGGAAAAGAATGCTTGTATTTTTTGTACCTGCTTATTTTAGATAGCCATCCTCTATTCTTACCACACGATCTACTAAATCTAATACACGTTCATCATGCGTAACCATAATAGCCGCCTTGTTATTCCGTTTCACTTCTTCAGCAATCATCTGCACAACTTTATGTCCGCGACTCGCATCTAAACTCGCGGTCGGTTCGTCTGCCAAAATAATATCCGGATTGTTCATAAGTGCTCTTGCAATTGCGACGCGTTGTTTTTCACCACCTGATAAACTCTCTGGATAATTACGTGCTCGCGAGTTTAAACCTAGTTCCTTAAGCAGTCTATCCGCTTTTTGTCTCGCTTGACCACCACGATTTCCGGCCAATTCAGCAATGAGTAGCAACTGGTCACGAATGTGTAGATAAGGAATAAGATTAGCCCCTTGGAAGATGAATCCAACTTTATCAAGGCGAATCTTTGTCAACGCTTTACCAGAAAGTCCACTTAGCTCGGTACCACCTATCTCTATTTCCCCAGTAGTTGGTGATAGTAAAGCACCCGCAATGGATAAAAAAGTACTTTTTCCTGAGCCTGATGGACCAACAATAGCTACGAATTCTCCCTGCACGACTTCTAAAGATACATTCTTCAAAACTTCTACTATTTGATCTCCATCTTGATAACTTTTTGAGATATTTTTCATGCTTAATGTCATTAGACTGCCCTCCCGATTGCTTCTAGTGCATCTACTTTAACCACACGATATAGTGATAACATCGAGCCAGCCACCGCGACGATGAGAAAGAGTACTGAACAACCAACTGCGAGAACAGGCTCAAGTGTAAATGGCATACTAGCAGGTAAAATGGCAGCAAGCCCGAATGTTAAACCATTGCCAATTGCCAAACTGATAACCGATAAAAATAGAACTTGGCTGATAATACTCCTTCCAAGATAGGCGGTTCCTGCCCCCACTGCTTTTAGCACACCAAATTGGTTAATTTTTTGGATGGTAATAACATAGAAAAATGCCGCGAGGACGAAAGCTGCGATAACAAACAAGAAAGCAATCATCATCAGTAGCGAGCCTTGTTCTTCAGAATAACCTGGTATACCTTGGAGAACTTCTTTGCTGGATGCAAGTTCTAGTTTTCCTAGTGTCAAACTTTCGGCCTTACTTTCGGAAACATCGAGTGCAACAGCAGTATATTCGCCTTGTGCGGACTGATTCGTTTGGTGAATGAGACTCCAAGCATCCCAGCCCACGAAAATAACAGGCGCATGACTAAACGTATTGTTTTTTGTGAAGCCTGTTATCTTAAACTGCTGACCGGTAGCACTGTCTTTTAGATTGCTGTTTAGTGTATACCCTGATTCCTTGAGTGAAATATCGGCTATTACTTCATTTTTCGTTTTCGGTGCCGTTCCCTCTGTTATAGTTGGTTTCATAAAACTATCTTTATCCATACCAAAATAAGTGATATCCGTTTTCTTGTCTTTTTTTGGTGGCGTAATCGTTCCCATTTGCACACCAAGATTGCCGCTCTCCTTTTTGCGTAGTTGTTTTGCAATTTCTTGCGTTTCGGATGTGGTTAAATTTGAGCGGGTTAAGCGGTTATCCGAGTCTTTCTGCAACACAAAATAGGTTGCTGGACTTGAGGAAATCGCGGCTCCATTGTCATTTGCAAGACCGTTTGCTAAGCCAGTAACAAATAAAACCAACCAAGCAATCAATACCATGATTAAACTGATTAAAAAGTAGCGTAATTTTGCGTGTTTCAATTCTCTTAATGCCAAAAACATTCTGTTCAACTCCTCCTAAGATCTTACGCTTAGTTTAACGGAGCTTTGTAAACAGAATGTGAATCAGATTTTACAAATTAATTCTTGGCAAGGTGACGGTAAATGTCGTGCCTTGTCCTAGCTTACTTTCGACACAGATGGTTCCATTATGCAGGTCGATAATTTTTTTACTGATGGAAAGACCGAGACCAATAGAACCTTCTTCACGTAACCGGCTTTGATCAGCTTTGTAGAATCGACTGAAAATGTGCGCTTTATCTTTATCGCTTATTCCAATACCATTATCAGCTACTTCCACGACGACTTCATTGGCTTTTTCATACAAATGAATCTTAATAATCCCGCCTTTTGGTGTGAATTTCATCGCGTTCGTCAATAAATTCGACCAAACTTGATAGAGGAGTTCTGCATCTCCAGTGTAAATTACATCCTCAAGTTCAACATCCATTGTCAGCTCTTTTTCACGCCAGCTCCATTCTGTCATCTGTAATAATTGACGCCACTGCGCTTCTAGTTGGAACGTTTCTTTTTTTCGTAATGTTGCCTCTTGATCTAGTGATGCAAGCGTTAATAGCTGCTTCGTCAAGGAAGATAAGCGCATTGTTTCTTCTGATAAAACGGCTAAATATTCCGCCTGTTCTTTTTCTGTCAATGTTTCTGAGCGTAATAATGTCGCAAAACCCTGCATGGATGTGAGCGGTGATTGTAATTCGTGCGAAACATTCGCCACAAATTCTTGACGCGCAGCCTCTGATTTCTCAAGTTCACTAGCCATTTTGGAGAAAGATGCTGCCAACTGACCTATTTCATCCTTGCGTCGAACTTGTAATGCTACATCATAGTTCCCTTTACGAATTTTCTTAGTCGCATTAGTCAATTTTATAATTGGGCTCACTATGTACCTACCACTAATAAGCACGAGTAGAATACTAATAATCGATGTAAATGTAAGAATCATCGCGAAAAAAAATGCGCAACTCTCCAAATTGCTTTTCTGGATCTTGCCTTAGAAAAAGTGCCTTCGTTTCTCCGTCCGTTTTTATTGGCACACCAATTGTATTGCGCACATCGTTATCAAAAAATCCTGTGATGAAGAACCCTGTTTCGAATGTATCAATACCGTGATAAGTTTCACCAGTCAGCACTTGTTGCACTGTTTTTTCTGGCAACTCATTTTTCCTGAATTCGCCACCGAAATAGTTGGACTCCATTTTACCATCTGTTAAGAATAATTCGTAGCCCAATGCACCGACACTTTGAAGGTAACTATCTAGTGAGACAGTTTCATTTTCTTGATAAAAAGATTGGATTCCGCGAGCCATTTCAGTTACTTTTTCATCGTTAAATGGCTTTAATTTTACTTGATAGTAAATATTAGCAAAGAGGAACCCAAGTAGGCTACTGGTAAGAATAACAACGAGCATCGTGACGACAATACGGATATAGAGCGTTCTCATATCGTTTCCTCCAGTTTATAGCCAACGCCACGCACGGTTGTAATTTTTATACCGTTTTGATGCTCATCAAAGTGGTCTCGCAAACGTTTGATATGTACATCTATCGTGCGGTCGCTGCCATCATAATCACGTTGCCAAATCCGCTCGATTAATTCTTCTCGTGTAAAAATACGGCCTGGATAACTTGCCAATTGGTAAAGTAACTCGAACTCTTTTACTGGTATCATGATTTCGCGTTGACCTACTGTAATCCCATAACTTTTTTGGTCAATCGTAATATTGCCAATTCTAATTTTTGGTTCGCTTGATTGATTGGATCGGCGTAGCAATGCCCGAATTCGGAAAATCAGTTCCTGAGGCTCAAATGGCTTGGTGATATAGTCATCTGTCCCAACTTCAAACCCCCGTGCTTTATCCGCAAGCGCATCTTTGGCAGTCAACATAATAACCGGGATTTCCGGATAGCTTTGATGCATTTTTTGACATAGTTCGAAGCCATCCATTTTCGGCATCATAATATCAATGACAGCCAAATGTACGTGTTGGTTATCAACAATCGCTTCGGCCTCAGCTCCGTCACTTGCTTCTAAGACATGGAACCCCTCTGCGCGAAGACAATGCCCTATCAGTTGGCGAATGTGCCGATCGTCATCTACTACTAGAATCTGTTTCATCCTGTCGCTTCCCTTCTCTTAGACTGCATCATATCAAAAAACAACCCGTATTTCAAAAACCATGTCGCACTAGCTAGGCAACATGGTTTATTGGAATTACAATACTTTTTCTAAAAAACTAATCGTACGTTCGTGTTTTGGCGCGTCAAATACTTGCTCTGGTGTGCCTTCTTCCACGATATAACCGCCGTCCATAAAAATCACCCGATCACCGACTTCTTTTGCGAAGCCCATCTCATGTGTGACAACCATCATCGTCATGCCTTCTTTCGCCAAATCCTTCATAACCCCTAGAACTTCACCGACCATTTCTGGATCGAGTGCGGATGTCGGTTCGTCAAAAAGCATGATATCTGGATTCATCGCAAGTGCTCGTGCAATCGCCACACGTTGTTTTTGTCCACCAGAAAGTTGGCTCGGTAAGGCATCAGCTTTATCTGCTAGCCCAACGCGTTGCAAAAGCGCAAGCGCATTTTTTCGTGCGTCTTCTTTGGACTGCTTGCCAAGTTCAGTTGGAGCAAGCATGATATTTTTCAAAACAGACATATGCGGGAAAAGGTTGAAATGCTGAAATACCATGCCAATGTTTTCGCGGACTTTATTAATATCCGTTTTTTTGTCTGTAATTTGGTAGTCGTCAACAATCACATCGCCTGCTGTTATTTCTTCAAGCTTATTCATACAACGCAAAAATGTACTTTTACCAGATCCAGATGGACCGATGACACAAACTACTTCGCCTTCTGCCACTTCCAGATTGATTCCTTTTAAAACTTCATTCGTACCAAAGCTCTTCTTTAAATCGGTTACTTTTAGTTTAGTCATTATTTACCCTCCGTTCCATCCAGTTCGATAGTTTCGTTAAGGCGGTGATGACAATCAAGTACATGATTGCGACAATCAGCCAAATAGTCGATGATTCGAATGTACGAGCGATGATAATTTTACCAGATTGCGTAAGCTCAACAAGACCGATAACACTCATGATTGACGTATCTTTCAACGTAATGACAAACTGATTGATGAACGACGGAATCATGACGCGAATCGCCTGAGGGAGAATAATTTTAATCATCGTTTTGCCGTATGGTAGGCCGAGTGAGCGACCTGCTTCCATTTGACCTTTATCGATAGCTTGGATTCCGCCACGAATAATTTCGGTAATGTAAGCTCCTGCATTTAAACTTAGCGTAATCACTGCTGCAACGGTGGCATCCATTTTAAAGCCCATTGCTTCAGGAATACCAAAATAGATGAAGAAAGCTAAAACGATTAATGGAATACCGCGGAAAATATCAACGTAAACTGTTGCAATACCGCGTAACACTTTACTGCGACTTACTTTTAAGAATCCAAACAAGAGACCTAAGGCAGCTGCGAAAACAAGAGAAATAAGCGTTAATTTAATTGTGTACCAGAGGCCTAGAAGTAATGCTGGTAGGCTTTCAATGAGCAAATCCCAGAATGATTGGGGTTTTACATCGCTACCAATATAGCGGTCCAAAATTTCTTGGTACTCTCCGCTTGCTTTGATATTTGTCAAACCAGCATTGAATTTCTTAAGTAACTCTTGGTTTTTACCTTTATTCACCGCAAAACCGTAAGAATTTCCTTTTTCTTTTTCTGTGACAATATCAAGACCATTCCCTTGTTTCACGCCATAAGCAAGCACAGGGTAGTCATCGAAACAAGCAGCAGAATTACCTGTTCTAACATCTGCATACATGCTTGCAGAATCATCGAAAGGTACGAGTGTGTAGCCATATTTTTCTTTATTAGCATCTGCAAAAGCGTAGCCTTCTGTGCCCGTTTTGACAGCAACCTTTTTGCCGCGTAGGTCTTCGTAAGATTTAATCGAATCGTCACCTTTTTTGATGGCCATAACGATGCCAGACTCAAAATAAGGATCAGAGAAATCAAATTTTTGTTTGCGTTCATCCGTGATACTCATACCTGCGATAACGCCATCCACTTGATTACTTGTAAGTGCTTGAACTGCCGCATTAAAACCTAGTGGCTTTACATTATATTGAAAATCTTGATCTTTGGCGATAGCTTTTAGGATATCCATATCGATTCCAACTAGCTCGCCTTTTTCATTCTGAAATTCAAACGGGGCAAATGTTTCATCCGTTCCGATTTCATATACTTTCTGCTCTGCTGCTTGTGCATTTGGCACAAAGCTACCTGCGACCATTGCGAATACCGCCATGAATGATAGCAGTAAAAATAGTATTTTCGTTTTTTTCATTTTTTCCTCCCCATTTTGCAAGTATGTATATAAAATGTTCCTTTACTTTTGATGCAGTACAAACATAACACTTTCTCGATTTTATCATAATGTAACCTTATTGAAAATACCCAATTCAGATAAGGTTAAATGGACATCATGAGAAAACCTCGGAATAATAGCACTATTCCAAGGTTTTTTAATCATTTTTAAAATTTTGTTAGGCTTCAATTGCCCCATACGTCTTTAGCAATGGCTACAACATGCGCCAGCTTCGCCCATTGTTCATCTTCTGTGAGTATGTTTCCTTCTTCTGTCGAGGCAAAACCGCATTGTGGACTTAGGCAAAGTTGAGATAGCGGCACAAATTCAGACGCTTCTTTAATTCTTGCTTTAATCGCTTCTGGGTTTTCCAGCGTGCCATTTTTAGATGTGACAAGGCCAAGAATTATTTTCAAATCGGGACGCTTTACGTAGCGCAATGGAGCGAAATCACCAGAACGATCATTGTCGTACTCTAGGAAGAAACCATCGATATTCAGACCGCCAAATAGCGTTTGGGCCACTGGCTCATAACCCCCTGAAGCAATCCATGTCGAGCGGAAATTGCCACGGCAAATGTGCATCGTAATCACCATATCAGCCGGTTTTTGGGAGATTGCTTCATTGATTAGATTTTTATACGTCTCTTGCAATGTATCTGGATCAAAGCCACGTGCACGAACAACTTCTCGCTGCTCATCAGAACATAAATAGCTCCATGATGTATCGTCTAACTGTAAGTAACGACAACCCGCATCATAAAAAGCCTGAATCGCCTGCTTATACGCATTCGCCAAATCTTGAATAAACAATGCGTTGTCCGCCAAATACGGCGCGTATTCCATATCCCCTCGATAATGCAACATCGCCGGGCTCGGAATCGTCATTTTTGCAACAGCATCCTCTCCCGCAATGCTATGTAAAAATTGATAATCTGCAATCATTGGATGATTACCGAACTTAATTGGTGCTACAATTTTGACAGAATGTGTCTTTGTTTGAACATTAGCGAACTGAATACCATCTTGCGCGTCGTAACCTTCTACACCATCCAAACCTTCTAGGAAATCAAAATGCCACCAGGCGCGGCGGAATTCGCCATCCGTCACAGCTTTTAGTCCAGCTTCTTTCTGCTTTGCCACGATTGTTCGAATTTCAGCGTCTTCTATCGCGCGTAATTCTTCGGCCCCAATCTTGCCCGTCGCCCTATCTAACCTCGCCTGTTTAATGGCTTCTGTTCTCAAAATACTGCCAACTTGATCTGCTCTAAATGGTGCTTTTCCCATAATCTCCACTCCAATCCTGAATTTAAAAAAACCGAACCTATTTTACTAGGTTCAGCCTTTCACCCTATGCTTCCGCGATTACTTCGATTTCAATATCCGCATCATTCGGCAATTTCGCAACTTGAAAAGCGCTACGTGCCGGGTAATCCCCTTCAAAAAATGATGCGTATATCTCATTGACCGCAACAAAATTAGCCAAATCCTTGAATAATACCGTTGTTTTGACGATTTTGCCGAGACTTGAGCCCCCAGCTTCTAATACCGCTTTAATATTTGCGAATGCTTGCTTCGTTTGTGCTTCAACGCCAGCTACCATTTCACCGGTTGCTGGATCAATCCCCAACTGTCCTGATGCATAAATAAAGCCATTTACTTTCACTGCTTGAGAATATGGTCCCAGCGCTTTTGGTGCTTGATCTGTGTGAATAATTTCTTTTGTCATGTATAAATCCTCCTAGTTATGGTTTATGTTAGTATTGTATGTTAATTCAGATAGTTTTGCAATCTTTAAATAGGTAATTTCTCTCGGAAATGATGCCAGCGCTCTATAATAAGCTGTTGAACCTGCTCCGTAACATCATGCACATTGGACATAAACACTTGAATCAGCAGATAAATACCGGCAAACGTAATCACTGCCACCAACAAGAACACCAAAAGACTGATCCAATAAACGTCTACGCGCGACTCTTCATAGTGACCAATAATAAAATACATAATGGCAAATGGCAAAAATAATAAGGCGACAAAACAAAGCAATATAGAAAATAGCACTGAACCAAGCAACGTCATCGTAATTGAAATAATTAAAACAACGAGCGGAAAAGTAATCATGCCACCAATACCCGCAGCGCTCTTCATAAATGTCACTTCTTTAATGCCCATCACATATCGAATCGCAGCCCAAGCAACAGTAATATTCAATAACATCAAAATCAGCATGTAAATAAAAACTTGACCTGACGAAACGAAAATCGCAGTAATTATCTTTTGGATAATGGGATACTCCTGCAAAGAATTCACTATTAGTCCCTTCATATTCCAGCTATATTGCATCGAAAGCCCCATCACGAACAAAAGTACGTGAAGCAAACCAAAATACCCCTTCTCTTTACTAGCCTGCATACTCGTTTTTACTGGGCGCGCAATTGTCATCCCCACATATGAAACATAATCTCGAATCATCTCTAAGCCCCTTTCTTACTCCAGTATGTTATAATTACAACTTATCAACCAAAAATTAACACATTTAACCGGTTGCTTTTCCCAGGAAAATGAGGAGGAAAATCATGTTTGTCAAATTACTAGTCATCTACTATATAGCTATCAATAGCATCGGTTTTGCGTCAATGGGCATCGATAAAAGAAAAGCCATGAAACACCAATGGCGTATCCCCGAGCTCACGCTTTTATTTTTTGCATTTCTCGGTGGTGGTATTGGCTCTTGGATCAGTATGCATCTTTTTCATCACAAAACACACAAGCTAAAATTTACATGTAGCATTCCTATTTCGGTTGTCCTACACATCGGGATTGTCATTTACCTCATGACTTACTTGCAATAGCACACCCACCTAAGCAGAGAAGTTGTATTCCAAGCCCGTTATCCTTTAAAATAAGCTTATTCGAGAGGGGTTTTTGACTATGAGTTTTAATCTTATTTCTGTGGAAGAACTAGAGAATCGTTCTGCTGAAAACATTATCGATGTGCGGGATACAGCCGATTTTAATGCCATTCATATTGAAGGTGTCCGCAATATCCCGCTAATCGGCCTGCCAAATTTCATCGAAGAACTAAATCCAAATACGATTTACAGCATTATTTGCTATTCTGGAAATCGCTCTATGCAAGCATGCGAATACTTAAGTGCACGCGGTTACCAATGTGAAAATGTCGTTGGTGGCATGAACGCTTGGCTTAATAAATAAAGCTGAATTAGTACCCAACAAAAAGGTACGCTCTATCCATAAGGGGTAGCGGCGTACCTTTTTACTTGGCGTTATTTTTTCTGTCCCATTCGACTCACCAATTTGCCAAGTTCCATCAAAATTACGGCGCCAAGAGCGAGACCTGCTGCTATTCCCCACTCATTTAAGCCAAATGATTCTGGAATTGAGAAAACTTCACGCGCACCCGGAAGTATCGTGATACCGTAAAGTACAAAACATACTAAGACCGCGTAAATCACATATTTATTACTGAAAAATCCTGCTTCAAATGCTGTTTGTTTATTCGAGCGCGCTGCGAATGTTTGCAATGTACGAGCTAAAATCAATGTCGTAAATGCCATCGCAACACTAATCTCAGGTGAATACTGCAACCCGATATATTGCGAAATGATAACCGCGACCCCAATCAACACACCCCGAGTCACAACCGCTTGCATCGTTCCACCAGCAAAAATACCTTCTTTAATATCCCGTGGCTTGCGCTCCATAACATCTGGCTCTGCTTTTTCCATTCCCAGTGCAATCGCCGGTAAGGAATCATTCACCAAGTTGATAAATAGAAGTTGTAGCGCTGTAAATGGATTAATCCAGTCAAATACTAAGGCAAAAAGAATCGCAATAATCGCACCTAAATTCCCTGCAAATAAGTACGCAATTGCCTTTTTAATATTATCAAAAACTGTACGGCCAACTTCCACCGCGCTCACAATCGAAACAAAATTATCATCCGTCAGAACCATCGCTGAAGCATCTTTAGCAACATCGGTTCCACTTCCCATTGCCACACCAATATCAGCTTGTTTCAAGGCCGGTGCATCATTCACACCATCCCCCGTCATCGAAGTAACCTTGCCTTTTTTCTGCCAAGCCTTCACGATACGAATTTTATTTTCAGGCGATACCCGTGCATAAACAGAAATATGCTCCAGTTTTGCATCAAGTTCTTCTTCCGTTAATGCATCCAGTTCCTGACCGGTTAATGCAATGTCATCCGAATTCATCAAGCCAATATCGCGTCCAATCGCTTGCGCCGTCGTCTTGTGATCCCCGGTAATCATGACCGTACGAATCCCAGCTTTTTTCGACTCCTCAATTGCCGCATAAACCGCCTCACGTGGCGGGTCAATCATCGCCGTCAAACCAACGAGCACCAAGTCATGTTCATCATCCAAATCAACATCTACCTGCGAACCGTCCAAGCGTTTATATGCATACGCCAAGACCCGCAACGCCTGATTCGAAAAGTCCTCGTTCGCTTGCATCAAGCTTGCCTTCAACTCCTCCGTCAGCGGCTGCTCCTTGCCATCCAAAAATACCTGACTACAGCGCGCAAACACGACATCCGGCCCACCTTTTGTCAGCATCGCTTTTTGCCCATCAAATGTATGCACCGTCGACATCAACTTCCGCTCCGAATCAAACGGAATTTCAGCCTCGCGTAAATAACGCTCCCTAACTTCGTTATAGTCCTTATTATTCTTATTACTAAAAGCAATCAAGGCAACCTCTGTTGGGTCCCCGAGTTCAAGCCCGTCCTCATTGATGTTCGAGTCATTACAAAGCACCGCGATATGAATCAGTCGTCGCTCCCCTTCCGACCACGTATCCGGAGTATCTGGAAAAACTTCTTGCGTCCCGTCCGGCAAATAATAATCCACTACCGTCATCTTATTCTGCGTCAACGTCCCCGTTTTATCTGTACAAATAACACTTGTCGAACCAAGCGTCTCAACCGCTGGTAGTTTCCGAATAATCGCGTGCCGTTTTGCCATCTTATTTGTCCCAACAGATAACACAATCGTTACGATCGATGATAACGCCTCCGGAATCGCTGCAACAGCCACCGCCACCGCAAACATAAACGCATTCAAAATTGCTTTCGTCATATCGCCACTTCCATCGCCAAACCAAACACGACCAGCTTCAATCGCGAAAATTAAAATACAAAGCAGCAAAATCCCGATACCTAGCTTCTTACTAAAGCTCTCCAATTTTTGCTGCAACGGTGTCTGTTTTGCCTCTGCACTCTCAAGCAAACCAGCAATTTTTCCAATTTCCGTATCGCCACCTGTATCAGTTACAACAAAAGCCCCGCGCCCGTAAACCGCCAAAGCACCACTAAAGACCATGTTTTTCCGATCCCCAAGTGCCACCTCACCCGAAATCGTGCGGACATGCTTCTCAACCGCTTCTGATTCCCCTGTTAACATCCCCTCGTCCACTTTAAGCGAACCGCTTTCAAAAATCCGCCCGTCCGCCGGTACAAAATCCCCAGCATCCAGCAAAACAATATCACCGACAACGAGTTCCCGCGCCGCAATTGTCAACTTCTCTCCATTCCTGATTACCTTAGCCTCAGGCGCCGACATTTCTCTAAGCGCATCAAGCGACCCCTCCGCCTTGCGTGTCTGCACCACGCTAATCACCGAGTTCAGAATCAGTACTGCAAAAATAATCAACGACTCCACAACCTCGCCAATCAAAATCTGCACGAGCGCTGCGGCAAGCAACACTATCACCATCGGGTCCTTAAAGGTTTCCAAAAATAGTTTCCACAACGGATCCCGCAACTTGTCTTTCAATTCATTATAACCATCTCGTTCCAAGCGTTTTGCAACTTCCGCTGTTGTCAATCCAGTTTTTGCAGAAGTTTCTAACTCTTCTAGTACCTTATCTGCCTCTTCCTGATATCTCTGCATCTCTAAACACCTCTTTTTTCCCAATATACTATCCATTATACCCGAAAAACACTATTTTCAAATCAAAAACCACGAAATCCCAAAAAATCAGGATTTCGCGGTCTTTAGCTATTTACCATACTATTAAATTACTCTTTTAAATCCGACATCTTTGCCTTGCCCATCAAGAGCATCGTCACAAATGCCACACTTAATGGTATAAGCGTCCACAAGAACGTCTGTGCAATCGAGCTACACAAAACTTCGGTCACTTTATCCAAAATTTCTACTGGAATTTTGGCGCGTAGTTCTGGTGATAAAATCGCGCGACTATCCATATGTTGAAACATGTCCGGTACCCCGTTGGCAAACAGATTGCGCTGCACTACGCCATAAATCGTAATCCCAACTGTCATCCCAAATGAGCGAATAAAGTTGTTCGTAGCACTCGCTGTTCCCCGCTCACTCGGATTGATTTTATACAAGCTTGCCGTCCCCAGAATCGAGAACGATGGACCAATCCCAACACCTAGCATAACCATGTAAATCGTTAACATATAACGCGGCGTATCTGGAGTCAACGTCCCAAACAAAATCGTTGTAACAAACGTCAAAATCCCCGCATAAATCATAATCGAGCGAAAACTAAAGCGGTTCGCCAAGTTCCCCGAAACAGCAGCCATCACACTCGTACCAACCATCATCGGCAAAAGCAATAAGCCTGAATTCGTCGCTGTTCCACCATCAACACCTTGCACATACAGCGGAATATAAATCGTTGCCACCATGAATACACCACCATACAGCATCCCCGTCAGCACCGTACCCAAGTACACATTCCGCTTAAACAAATAAAATGGTAAAATCGGATCTGACGCGCGACGCTCCACAAAAATCAGCACAATCATTGCGACTACAAACAAAGTAAACAGACCCAAAATTTGCACAGAATCCCATGCATACGTCTGGCCACCAAGCTCTAACCCAAACATCAAAGCAACCGTCCCACCAACAAGGAAGAATGCGCCTAACCAATCAATTTTGGCTTTATTATGTTTCGGTGACTCTTTATAAAAAATACTAATTAAAAACAAAGCCACAATTCCAATCGGCACGTTAATATAGAAAATCCAGTGCCAGCTAATGTTATCCGTAATAAACGCGCCAAGTAGCGGTCCAACAACGCTTGAAAGTCCAAATACAGCACCGAACCAACCGCCGACACTCGCTCTTTTTTCTAGCGGCAATACGTCCCAAATAATCGTGAACGCTATCGGCATCAACGCACTACCGCCAATCCCTTGAATCGCTCGGTAAATCGCCAGTTGCGTCATCGTCTCCGCTGTTCCACAAAGAATCGAGCCAATTAAAAATAATATAATTCCGAACACATAAAACCGCTTCCGTCCATACATATCCGATAATTTTCCAAAAATCGGCATTCCTGCCATTTCCGCCACTAAGTATGCTGATGTAATCCAAACATACTTATCAAGTCCCCCTAAATCCCCTACGATTGTACCCATACTCGCTGCAACAATCGTGTTGTCAAGAGAAGAAACAAAGATTCCAAGCATGAGCGCTATCAATACTGGAACAATTTTCGTTTCTGTTTTTGCCATTTTCCTCACCCTTCTTGATTGCAACCGTGTATAATAGAAATAGCACGGTTCATCCCCTTAATTTAACACCGTTAAATTATATCCCGATTATCCTAAAAATAAAATCAGTCTAAAGGAGTATTTTTAGTGCGCAAAAAAAGAAATCTAACGAAAGAAAAAAATTATTCTCGCCTCCTTAGAAGTTTTACAGAAAAATGGTATTCAAAATTTGTCGATGCGTAAAGTAGCCGAAGCGATGAACGTCCAAGCTCCCGCAATTTATTGGCATTTCAAAAACAAACAAGATTTGCTCCAAGGTTTGGCAAGCTACATCTCATCCCAGATTGAACTTCCTGATCCCGCACTTCCTTGGCAAGAAAAAGCCCGTTCCCTTGCCATCCGAAGCCATAATGCAATGCGTGAAATTCCTGATGGCGCGGAAATCATGATGAAAACAATTCCCATTGATATTCACCGTTTACAGATGATCGATTGCTTATTCATCGCATTTTTAGACGCAGGTTTCACAGAAGATCAAACATTAGCATTGTGTAATTTAATCGATAATTATGTGACCGGAATTGCGATAGATGAATCGTCACAAGACCGAACGCTACAAGAAGTCGGACCTGACAAAATACACGGCCTTTTTGCCTCCATGTTTGAACGTGAAGATGCGCAACATTTAAAAGTACTGCCAGCTATGAGAAAACATGCGGAGTCCGAAAATCGTTTTGACCTGAACTTTCTATTTGGATTAGATGTTATTATTGCCGGCGCTGAGAAATTGCTGGCATCAAATGAAGGAGTGTGACCTATGCGCGAAGATAAATTATTACAAGGAGAACGCGTTTTTCTACGCCCGTTGAACGCTGATGACCAAGATACATACTACACGATGTTTTTCGACAACGATGTGCGGCGACTTACAGGAACAAAACAAGCATTTACCTACGCTCAAATCGAGAGCTATATCGCGAATAAATGGCAGGATAGCAGTTCGGTGCTCCTCTTAATTTGCTTGCAGGAAACCGAGGAAATAATTGGCGACATCGCATTGCAAGATATCGACACAACAAACCGTAATGCCAACATCCGCATCGCGATTGGAAAAGTAGAACACCAAAGTAAAGGCTACGGCTCTGAAGCAATGCGGCTCATGCTTGATTATGGGTTTGGTATTTTAAATTTACATCGCGTAGAGCTAAACTTGTTCGACTATAACAAACAAGCTGCTCGCGCCTATGAGAAAGTCGGGTTCAAAATCGAAGGCATACAACGTGAAGCGCTATTTTATGATCACGCCTATCATGATTCGATTTTGATGAGCATACTAGCCCGAGAATATCGCGAAAAGCACTTGAAATAATGCCAAAAAGGATGGAACACGACGTATATTGAGTCAGTCTCCATCCTCTTCATTTTCTAGTTAACATTTTCTTCGCGTGTACAAAATCGTTGCACTCAGAATCAAGAATCCAGCTACGAACAAGTACAACCAGTCATCCATATCGAATATCCACCTTGCTCTTCTCCAACTTTAGCTGTTCTGAATCCGCCGTCACTGCATTTCCATTTTAAACCACAACAATAACGCTCGTAAAAAACTCTTTTGTAGCAGATTCAAAACTATCAAATTGAGCTGGAATCACTGTAAAAACTGTGAACACTACCAACATAAAAACTCGGCTCTTGTGCTACTAATTATTCTTCTTTGAAAACTGAGCATCATGTAAATTACGATACGCTCCTTTTTTCGCAAGTAACTCCTCATGTGTTCCTTGTTCTGCAATACCAGACGCATTCACAACAATAATCCGGTCCGCATGCTTAATCGTTGCCAATCGATGCGCGATAATCAATGTCGTTCTGCCTTTTGCCAGCTCATCTAATGACTGCTGTATAACGAGTTCCGTCTCTGTATCAAGTGCTGATGTGGCCTCATCCAAAATTAAAATCGGTGGGTTTTTCAAGAACATCCGTGCAATCGCAAGTCGTTGCTTCTGACCACCAGAAAGTTTCACGCCACGCTCACCGATAATCGTATCCAGACCGTCTGGCATCTCATCCACAACCTTCTCTAAATGCGCCAATTTCACCACATACAAAATTTCCTCATCCGTTGCATCCAGCTTTCCATACGCAATGTTCTCCCGAATCGATCCTGAAAACAAGAACACATCCTGCTGCACAACACCGATCTGTGCTCGTAAAGAAGCCAACGTCATCGATCGAATATCCATACCATCAATCATAATCGCACCACCGGTTACATCATAGAAGCGTGGCAACAAGTTACAAATCGTCGTTTTACCAGCACCAGAAGGCCCAACAAAAGCAACCGTCTCGCCCGCCTTCACCTCCAAATCAATCCCATTCAGCACTGTTTTCCCAGAATCATATTGGAATGACACATGTTTATACTGGATATCGCCGTGCAAATGACCTACATCGGTTGCATCCACGCGGTCCACAATCGCCGGCTCTGTATCTATCACGTCAATAAACCGCTTAAATCCAGCAATCCCTTTCGGATAACTCTCAATCACTGCATTAAACTTCTCAATCGGTCGCATAAACACATTCGTCAGCAAAATAAAACTCACAAACTGTCCATACGAAATCTCACTATTAATCACAAAAAACGACCCGAAAAACAGTGCAAACAACGTAATCAGGCGCATCAAAAAGTAGTTAAACGAGAAACTAAATCCCATCACCTTATAAAACATCAATTTCGACTTACGATACGTCTCGTTCAATAATCCAAAACGCTCCCGCTCAAAACTCTCATTGGCAAACGCCTGAACCACTCGCACACCACTAATCGCATTCTCAACACCTGCATTAAAACTGCCTAAGTCCTTAAAGATCTGGGTATTAACACCTGTCATTTTTTTGTTGAACGCAATAATCAGCACACCTAAAATTGGCACGAGTACAATCGTCATCACCGCAAGTTTCACATTAATTGTCATCATCAACAGAAACGCCCCCACAAGCGACATAATCGAAATAAAAATATCCTCCGGCCCATGATGCGCCACCTCGCCAATTTCAAACAAATCAGTCGTCATTCGCGACATCAATTTCCCCGTTTTCTGATTATCATAATACTCAAATGGCTGCTTCTGCAAATGCGCAAACAAATCCCGTCGCATATCCGTCTCAATATTAAGCCCCAACATATGTCCCCAATACGTCACAATATACTGCATAAACATATTCAAAAAATAGAAAAACAACAACGCCAAAGTCGCCGTCACAATCAAACTCCAGTCCTTGCTTGGTAACAACTTATCAATTACTTGATTCACCGCTACCGGAAACGCCAGCTCCAGAAGCGCCGCAATCACTGCACATCCAAAGTCGATAATAAATAAAAGCTTATAAGGCTTATAATAACTAAAAAAATCGTTTCAACAATTCCAATTCCCTCCCCCACAAGAAACTCTATTATATCAAAAAAAAATGCACCTCGCCTAGTTGATAACCATTCTCAACTAAAAAAGCTCCCATTTTCATGAGAACTCACTCTTTTTCACCTATTTCCACCCAATTGCCGATTTTTTCGACGACCAAATGGAATCATTGCAATCGCGCCAAAAATTGTACAACTATAATACGTAATCAGCCGCCACAGTATCAAACCAATCACCAACTTGTCTGAACCGAGCACCATACCAAAAAATGATGTGAAACTATACTCTGCCCCACCACTGCCACCAGGAGTAGGAATCGAAGACGATAGCTTCATCACAAACGCATGGTACGTCATTACCGTCATCAAGCCAACATCCGTCACACCCATGCTCAATAAAACAAAATAGGGAATACTCAAATAAAATAATAATTGCAAAATCGTATATGCCGTACATTCCCAAATTAGGCGCTTATTCCCACTAAAACGCAAGCTTTCCTCATGAAATGAAGTAATCTTACTAGCGACATTTTCACGAATCCCCTCACGCTTTTCTTTTTTAACGAATAAAAGCGCTGGCTTCAAAAAAACATGCACAATCGCAGACGCCACACGTTCACTCTTAGCGACTATAATTAACCCAACAATAACCACCAAATTAATGACAAAACCAATCAAAATCAAATATTTAATCTCGAACGTCGTATGTCCCAATAATGGAAAACCGACAATCAGAAAGAAAATAAATGTGGCAACAATCATCGCCTGATAAATAATAAACTTGATAAGTAAAACCGAGCTCGCTAATCCAATATCGATTTTCCTCCGCGTTAGTAAATAGAGTTGCGCCGGCTGCCCACCACTCGCAAACGGCGTGACCGAATTGAAGAATTGGCCAATCATCGTAATTCGAAACGACGTCCTAAGCTTCAATGTCGAATCAGCCTGTTTCGCAAAACGATGTAGCACAAGCGATTCCAGCCACCAATATAAAAACATCGCTAAACATGCAATTCCAATATAAATCAAATTTACATGTTTTAGCACCTCAATGACCGTAATCCACTCAATATCTTTAAATTGAAAATAAATAAATCCAACGCTAATCGCAATAACTAGCAAAATACTCATCACATGCCGACTCGTACTTTTACTCATCAACCTCTATCCTTTCAAAAGCCCATCATAAAATTCTTGCCACAGCCCTGTCAGTCTGGCTTCTGAATAATACGCCGCACCTTTTTTAGCACCCTCTTTAGCCACTTCTAAATACACACCATCTGTTGCCATCCGCTCTAACTGCGCCTTAAACCCAGCTACATCAGAAGCCTCGATATAATTACCCGCGAGAATTCCCTCGTAAAGCTCCAAATCACGAAGTAAAACCGAAAGTCCGCTACTCATACCTTCCAAAATCGCCATCGGGAATAGCTCATTAAACGACGGTAAAAACAGCACATCCGCTATATTATAATAAGTATTCATATCCACGCGCTCCACAATTCCAGGAAACTGCACATTTGCAGGTGGGTGATCATAAATCTCTTTCAACTCTTTATACCCCGCCGTAATTTTCCCAAATGAAAAACCGCCAGCCCAAATAAACTGCATTTCTGGCAACTGTTTCGCAACTTCAATAAAATCAAGAACACCTTTCCGATGTTGCACTTGACCAACACCGATTGCTACAAACGCATCTGGCGCGATGCCATGTTTCTTGCGCAACGCCCGTTTTTCATCTATCGACATCGGGTAGAATGTACTTGCAGACACAAAATTCGGAATGTACTTAATCTTCTCCTCCGGTATACCATAAGCAACCAGTTGTGGTATAAACGACGGATTTACCACAACAAGCACGTCCATTCGCTTATAAAAAAGAATCACGTACTTATAAAAAAAATTTTTTCGCAATCCAAGGCAATTTCAAACTTTCATCCAACGTCTCTGGCAAAAAGTGCACGTAACCAACCATCACACCACGCCTTTTTTTCGCAAATGTCGTTAAAAAGAAGCGAAAATCAATCGTGTGATAGTGTGTTATCTCAGATTTACGATATGTATTAATAGCCATGTCGTACTTATCCGCATGATGCATCGTCATTAAATTAATTAATTCTCGGTAAGCAGAAGCTACCCCCTGTCCTTTTACCTTTTCCGCAGAGGATAGCATCGTAATTCTATTCATGATATTTTCTCACTTTCTTGTCTCGTTTTTGAAGCACTGCCGCCGGAATACTTAAAACATAATTGCTAACAGTGTATTGATCAAGCGGTTCATAGGTCCTTTGTCCATCTATCCAGCCGTAATTCTCACATGTTTCCATATATAATTGCTCTAAATTCGCACCAAATCGTTCCGCCGAAAAACTACCTATATGTTGTAACGCGTTAGTAGCCAAACGCTTGGCTACCTCAGTTTGCTGCAACATATCACACACCACCTCAGGTAATTCCCAATCCCTTCTAAAACTACGTCCCGTTTTCCAATTCAAAATCAAGTTTTCATTGCTCCGATCGGCTTTTGCAATCACTGGAATGCCAGAAGCCATCGCCTCAATATACGTCATACCTTGCGTTTCCGATGTCGATGCACTCACAAACACATCACCCAATTGATAAAAACGACCAATTGTCTCCCAATTCTGCTCGCCTGCAAAGATAACAGATTTAGAAATGCCTTCTGTAAACACCAGTTCCTCAAGATCTGCGCGCGCAGGGCCATCCCCAACAATCAGCAATTTTGCATTGGGAACCTCCTCCAAAACACTCGGAAAAGCTCTCACAATGATATCGATACCCTTTTCTTGCGCCACACGTCCAACTGAAACAACAACCTTATCCTCTGGCAAAATGCCAAGTTCAGCTTTTGTCTGTGCTAAAACAGTCTTATCAAACCGATCTGGCTGAAACGACTTAAATTCTGTTCCAGTCGGGATTATTCGAATATGATTGTTAACACCGTAACGCCTCAACGACAATTGCACCTTTTTAGTAGGTACAATTACTGTATCCATCGACTCACAAAAAGCACGACTCAACTTCTGCACAACGCCCTGCCCAATCAGCTTTCCTTTACCAATATAATGTAAATAATCCTCATACATTGTGTGATACGTATGCAAAACAGGAAGATCAAATTTCTTCGCCATCTTTTTCCCGATTAGCCCCATTGAAAATTCCGTATGGGTGTGGATAACATCAATTTCTAAGCGTTTAATTAAACGGGCCACCTTCTGTGTTCCCGCCATTGCAATCCGACGCTCAGGAAAAAACACAAACGGAATGCTTGAAAAACGGAATACTTTCCCCTGTTCCGCAACCAAGTCAGCCTGTGGGTCTGAAGTTGTAAATATATATACATTGTGTCCTCGTTTGGTTAACTCTTTTTCCATCGTCTTAATTGATGTCGCTACACCGCTAATCTGCGGAAAAAAAGTATCTGTAAAAATACCTATGTTCACTGTTTTCGCCTTCCCTCCACACCATGATACAATACCATCGTGCCATTACCCAAGCTTGTTTTTCCAGCCTATTTTCGTTGTTAAAAGCGCTGTTCTAATGCTTGTCACAACATGCTGGATTATCTTGTCCATCCTTATTATAACAAAATTTCAGCCAAAAAATCATTTTATTTTTCTACAATGTCGACACATTTGGCACTTATATTTACATTATGCTACATTGTTTCCTAAATTACCTAGGCCTGTGGTTTGATTTTTTCTCATACCTAAGCCTTTTTTATGAAAAGATAACTTTTTCAAGAATCTCGATTTTTGGATCTAAGGACATCGCAACAGGACACGATTTTTTAACGAGATGCAACGCTTTTTCTGCTTTTTCTCGATTTTCAGGCGCAACTTTTAACGTAAATGTTACTTCGATTTTCTTTAAAACGCGAACAGTCGCTTCTTGATCCTGCTCAAAATCAGCATGGATATTTTCAATCGTATAATCTATCCGCTTTTTTTCTAAAATGGCATCATACACATAACCGCTACATGCTGCTACGGCAGCAACAGTTACTTGTGTTGGCGAAAATCCCGTATCACGATTTAACTGCCAATTTCCATTCTCATGCACCACATCGAAACCGTTCGTACCTCTTACTATATCCATATCCTAATTCCTCCTAATAGACTTCATAATTCTGACCTGTTTGGCCTCCAAGAACACTTTTCACAAATGCCTGCGCCACCTTTTCGACAGGCACTGGGTTAAAACCAACAAAAAAGTCCGAATATTTATCCCAAGATTCTTGTAATACATTGGGGCTCACACTGTTAATCCTAATCGAGCGCGGCATTTCGATTGCAGCCGATTTAACAAAAGCACGAATTCCCCCGTTAACCATTGCAGCAGAAGCACCTTCCTTGATTGGATCATCCATCATAATGCCCGTAACAAGTGTAAAACTACCACCATCGTTCAGGTGTTCCAATCCTAACAAGACCAAATTCATCTGTCCTTTTAACTTCCCTTCAATGGATTGCTCGTTGTTTTCTGGTGTCATCGTTGTAAGCGGCCCGAAGTATGCAGAGCCAGCCGCAACAACTAGCGCATCGATTTTTCCGACCTGCTCATACATCGCCTGAATGCTCGTAACCGACGTC
>NZ_AODK01000043.1 GCF_000525975.1 Listeria rocourtiae FSL F6-920 | reverse complement strand
AAAAAAGCACACTACGCTTTTTTAGAACCACAACAAAGCTGGATCACATGAAAAGCTGAAACGGCCCGTTCAGCTCCGACAAAAACTGGAGCGGCCGCAAGAAAAAGCCGCTCTTGCTTTTTATGGAGGGCGTGAAGTTTTCGAGGAGTTGGCCGTTGAAGCTGGATCCGGAGGTGCTTTACGTGATGCAATACATGGATTACATGCTCACTTTGCTCTCATACATATTGAGGCTCTAATTCAGCATACTACGCTTCTTAAGAACCACAACAAAGCTGGATCCGGAGGCACATGACGTGACGCTGTACATGGATTACATGCTCGCTTCGCTCTCATGCATATTGAGGTTCTCATGCGTACTGCTTCTTATTTGCTTCAAGCTTTTCCTTATTTGGCGCTTAAGAACCACTGATGGATTACATGCTCGCTTCGCTCTCATGCATATTGAGGTTCTAAAAAAGCAAAATACGCTTTTTAAGAACCTCAACAAAGGAGGAACTCCCATGTGGAAAATCACCAAAACTGAATCAATTCCAATTTATCAACAAATCATTGCGCTTATGGAAGACTATATTGAGGTCGGTAAACTACTTCCTGGTGATAGAATTCCAGCTGAGCGCGAACTTGCTACCATGCTTAATGTTAATCGATCCACACTGTCTAAGGCGCTTGATGAACTTAGTGCGCGTGGTATTATCACACGAAAACAAGGAAGTGGAACGCGCATCAGTGAAGATAAATGGGGTGTTTTTACTGGTCAAAAAACAAACTGGCGTCACTATGTATCACAAGGTTCTTTTCTGCAAGCAACTCCTTACATGGATAAAATGAAACAACTTCTGCATGAATCACCGGATGGTGTCATTGATCTTGCTTCCGGTGAGCTTCCTGTTCAACTCATTCCTAAAATATCGACGCCGGCCTTATCTTGGCAAACATTTTTGGCTGAAGAGGGTAGCGAGGATATAGCAGGGTATCAGCCTTTAAAAGAAACCATTCGTGATATGATTGCACGAAATCATGATGTTCAAACGAATCTCGACCAAATCTTTATCACATCGGGTGCGCAACAGGCTCTATTTTTAATTACGCAATGTTTATTAACGAGTGGAGATGCAATTGCGATTGAGTCACCTTCTTACTTTTATGCATTGTCAATATTTCAGTCGGCAGGTCTGCGAATCTACGCATTGCCGATGGATGAAAACGGCGTGAAACTAGATGAATTGGAACAACTTTATCGCAAACATCGTATTAAAATGGTGTTCGTCAATCCAACTTTCCAAAACCCGACGAGCTTAACAATGGGAATAAAACGCCGAGAAGCATTGGTTAAACTGTGTGCGAAAATCCAAGTCCCAATTGTAGAGGATGACCCATATAGCATGCTATCGTTTACCGATTACTCTATGCCCCCACTTTTAAAGAAATTAGATCCCGATAACGTTCTCTACATCGGCTCCTTATCGAAAATAATGGGCTCCACTACGCGTATTGGGTGGCTACTAGGGCCGGCTGCTGTTGTGACAAGGCTCGCCGAAGCACGAAAAGAAATGGATTTTGGGCTTAGTATATTTCCGCAAGTACTGGCAAATCATGTCCTAAATGACGCTGATTTCGAGTATCATATCTCATGGTTACGCCAAACTTTGCAGAAACAGCGTGACTTACTAATCGCCTGTTTGCCAGAGGGACTGAAATATCATGTTCCACAAGGCGGTTTCCATCTTTGGTGCCAATTACCAAGCGATAAAAATTGGACGAGCCGTAGCTTTGATATTTTTTTGGAACATAAATTATTAGTTATGCCAGCTTTCTTGTTTGGTATCAAGGAACCAGCCATCCGATTAACTTTTACGCGGTTAAACGAAGAGGATAGCTCGGAATTTAGATGGCGGTTGAGAGATATAATAATGAAGCTTAATGCTGAATAAGTAAAAAGGTGTTACATCGAGGACGATAAATCCTTGATGTAACACCTTTTTATTGTTCTGCATAATATTGAATTGTGGATGGTAACCTTTTGACTTGTTTGTAATTGGCAACAAATTGATTATTTGTTACATGAATTTTGAATTTCTTATTTTTCGCTAGTTTGTCAGGTGAGTAGAATGTGATGCTTTCCGAACTGCCGTCTTTTTTGTAACCTTTTAATGTATATTTATAACCGGAAAAATTGTTTTTTTGGATTTGTTCACCATTCGTATTCACATCTACAAAATAGGCTTTGGC
Source organism: Listeria rocourtiae FSL F6-920 (assembly GCF_000525975.1). Classification (GTDB taxonomy): domain Bacteria; phylum Bacillota; class Bacilli; order Lactobacillales; family Listeriaceae; genus Listeria_A; species Listeria_A rocourtiae. The sequence continues at coordinate 33,896 of NZ_AODK01000043.1, read as the reverse complement.
AGCGGCATCTGACGGCATTCCATATTCAAACACGACGCATAGTGCAATTAATAATCCTGCTAAAGTAAGTATTAATCCTTTTTTGTTTTTCATTGTCCTCAACCTTTCGTTACTATTTTAGTTTATCAGCGGCTTTTTTTGGAACATCTGCTTGCTTGACTTCTTCATAGGATGTCACGCCTTTATCTTCTTTTACGAATACTTCTAAATATGCCCCTTTGCGTAGGTTCTTTTGGGCGATGAGATTGAGCTGCTTTTCTTCACCCTCCTCATTGTAGCCTTGGAAATCGTAATTGTAGTCTGTGTAGTTAGTGCCGTCACTGGCTTGTCCTTTTGTCACCTTACCATCTGTTGTGATTTTGACGTAGTATGTATCAGCGCCTATGCGGTTAAAATTTACAAAGCGCATGGCGAGCACTGCGCCACCTATTATAATGATGATAACGATGAGTGCAACCATTAATTTTTTCATTTCGTTGCCAACTCCTTTACTTGATACATTTATTATAGCGTGGCAAAAGATTAGATTCCCGCTTCTTAACTAACAAAGAAGGGGGTGAACCTTACAATTTTGCAATGTTGGCTGTCATGTTGCATTTTTATTGAAAGTATGATTAAATAGTAACATTGACTAATTAACGTTAGGTTAGGAAGTGAGAAGTTATGAAAGAAATGGACACAAGAATGGAGAACGACTCGGTTTTGAAGGTATTTTTGAGGTATTTAATTCCTTCGCTTGTTGGGATGTTGCTGATGTCGGTAAATATTGTGGCAGACGGGATTTTTGTAGGGCATCGGCTTGGCGGTGTGGCGCTTGCTGGTATTAACATTGCGGTTCCGGTATTCTCGATTTTTACGGCAATCTCACTTTGGATTGGGATTGGTGGTGCGACACAATATTCGTTCGCACTAGGGGAGAAAAATATTCCAGAGGCGCAGCGCATTTTTACTCGTTCTATTATAATGGTGTTTGTTATCACGATTACACTTGCAGCTATTGCATTTGTATTTCGGGTGCCACTCGCGAGTGTATTGGGAGCAAATTCGGAGACGTTGCCGTATGTGATGGATTATATGACAATCCTCCTTATGTTTGGATTTGCGTTTACGATTGAAAACATTTTGAGTATTTTTGTGCGTAATGATGGCGATCCGAACTTATCAATGGTCGCGCTTATTGTGACTGCGGTCGTGAATGTGATTTTGAATTATTACTTTCTATTTATTTTAGATTGGGGCGTTAGTGGATCAGCTGGTGCAACAATCATCGCGGTAACGGTTGGAATTGGTGTTTTATCCATTCACTTTTTTAAGAAATCTTCGCGGTTAAGATTCGTAAAATTTCGTTTCTCGAAAAAATCATTTATAAAAACGTTCTCTATTGGTTTACCAAGTTTTTTATCGGAGCTTGGCTTGTCTGTATTCACGATGGGGTACAATATCGCGATTGCAGCAGTGGCGGGTACGGCAGGTGTGGCAGCTTTTTCTGTATTGAATTATACGCACAGTGTGATTTTAATGTTATTTCTCGGCATGAGTTCTGCGATTCAGCCGTTGATTAGTTATTATCGAGGTGCACAACAGCGGGATAGAGAGCAACAGACGATGAGACTTGCGGTTATTACAGCGGTTGGAACAGGTCTTGTGTTCTTCGTTGGCGGTTTTTTTGGTGCGGGTCATATCGTAGCGATGTTCGGTACATTTAGCCCAGAAATTGTGGATTTGGCAACGGTAGCTGTGCGAATTTTCTTTGCGGGTTATCTCTTTATGGGCTTTAATTTCGTGATGATGACCTATTTCCAAACGAGTGGCCGTGTAGGGATGGCTATTTGGATTACAGTAGCACGTGAAATGCTGTTCATGGTAGCTTTTTTAATCATCTTGCCGCCGTTTTTCGGAGCAGAAGGTGTTTGGGCATCGATTCCACTTTCAGAAGCTGTTGTGGCATTCTCCATCATTATTTATGTGAGACGAAAGCACATATTTAGCAAAGTGTAATGAAATTAGAAAATCCGTGTCACACAGGCGCGGATTTTCTAATGTTTGTGAAATAAAAAAACCATAAAAATCCTGCCACTAAATATGGTATCATACGGTGTTCTAATCACAACTTATAGTGGTTGACAAAATTGCTTTTTGTAGTCTACTTCACATAGATTTTGCTTCAAAAATAAATTTAAAATCCGAAAACCTTTGAAGTGAAACGTTTTGTCTTGATTCTAAGAAAAAAGACAAGACACTATATCTTGCATTCACATTCGAAACGAGGTACTATATATAGTATCGAAAGCCGTTAAAACATGAATTGCTATTTTAACTTTTACAAAGGATCTGACTTTTGCAAAAGTTAATTTTTTTTGTTCGAATGTAGGTTGTTTCGATTAGAAGCGGGATCAAGTATAACTCGAAATATTAGAAAGAAATGGGGATTACAAATGACGACTTACATAGTGAAAGATGGAGGGAATCGCAAACTACCTTTCGACAAAGAGCGATTAAACAGATACCTAGATACGATTCATACAGAATTTCCGACACTAGAGATGGAAGACTATAAACGTAAAGTGTTTAACTTTATTGAGAAGAAAGAGGATTACGCAGCAGATGAGCTAGTGGATTACTTGATTCGCGAGGCTGAGGCGCGGACGGATGTTCATCTTCCAGCTTGGGAATTATTTGCAGCGAGGCTTTATTTGAATAAGTTATATAAGAAAGCGAGTAAAAATCGTTTTTACAATGATGATGACAAATATGGTTCATACGTTGGCTTGCAAGAAAGCCTAGGCGAACGCGGTATTTACTCTGGAAGCATTTTGAAAAATTATTCGAAAGATGAGTTAATCCAAGCTGGTGACATGATTGATCCAGAGAAGGATAAACTTTTCACATATAACGGATTGTATCTACTTGCAACACGTTACTTGGCCACGGATCAAGCGCGTAATGTGTATGAATTGCCGCAAGAACGTTGGTTGACGATTGCACTTTATTTAATGCAAGATGAGCCGAAAGAAAAGCGGATGGATTTAGTTCGTGAAGCTTATTGGGCGCTTAGCAATTTATATATGACAGTAGCAACACCAACGCTTGCCAATGCTGGTAAAGTCGGTGGTCAATTGTCTAGTTGCTTCATTGATACAGTGGATGATAGCTTGCAAGGGATTTATGATAGCAATACGGATGTGGCGCGTGTGAGTAAACATGGTGGTGGTGTTGGCGCCTACCTTGGTTATGTACGCTCTTCTGGTTCTGCGATTCGTGGTGTACGCGGTGCTAGTGGTGGTGTTGTTCCGTGGATTAAGCAACTGAATAATACAGCGGTTAGTGTGGATCAGCTTGGGCAACGTAAAGGTGCGATTGCCGTTTACTTGGACGTTTTCCATAAAGACATTGAGGCGTTCCTCGATCTTCGTCTAAACAACGGAGACCAACGCTTACGTGCGCATGATGTGTTTACAGCCGTTTGTATGCCGGATTTATTTATGGAAGCTGTTGAGCGTCGTGGTGACTGGTACTTATTCGATCCTCATGAAGTCAAAGAGAAAAAAGGTTGGTACTTGCAAGATTTCTACGACGAGCAAAAAGGTGACGGTTCGTTCCGCGAGAAATATGAAGAGTTAGTGATGGATGAAACGGTAAGCAGAAAAATTGTGAAGGCGATTGATATCATGAAACGTATCATGGTGAGTCAGCTGGAAACAGGAAATCCATTTATGTTCTATCGTGATGAAGTAAACCGGATGAATCCTAATAAACATGCGGGTATGGTTTACTCGAGTAATCTATGTACTGAAATTATGCAAAATATGAGTCCGACACGGATGATTCAAGAGATCATTAGTGGTGATCAAATCGTAATTACAAAACAAGCCGGCGATTTCGTTGTTTGTAACTTGTCCTCTGTGAACTTGGGCCGTGCCGTAACTGCGGAAGATCCAGATACGTTAGAGCGCTTGATTGCGATTGAAGTTCGGATGTTGGATAATGTTATTGACTTGAACGAGTTACCAGTACCACAAGCAACGATTACGAATAAGAAATATCGTTCGATTGGACTTGGCACTTTTGGTTGGCATCATTTGCTCGCCCTTAAAAATATTGCGTGGGATAGTGAAGAGGCAGAACAATTTGCCGACGAACTATACGAGCAAATTAACTACCTAACAATCAAAGCGAGCGCAGCATTAGGTAAAGAAAAAGGCACGTATTCCGTCTTTAAAGGTAGTGATTGGAATACTGGTGAATATTTTGAACGTCGTGGCTATACATCCGATGCATGGCAAGAACTTGCAGCAGATGTCGCGAAAAATGGTATCCGTAATGCGTATCTGTTAGCTGTTGCTCCAAATATGAGTACAGCACAAATCGCAGGATCAACAGCGTCCATCGATCCAATTTTCAGTCCGTTTTATTATGAAGAGAAGAAAGATTATCGTCGCCCGGTTATTGCGCCAGATCTGTCACTTAAGACATATCCTTATTATGGTAAAGGTGCGTATCAAGTGGACCAATTTGCAAGTGTCCGTCAAAATGGCCGTCGCCAACGTCATGTCGATCAATCGCAAAGCTTCAACTTCTATGTACCAAGTGGAATTAAGGCAAGTAAATTGCTAGAACTTCATATGTTGGCTTGGAGTGAAGGTTTGAAAACAACTTACTATGTTCGTTCTAATGATATCGATGTTGAAGAGTGCGAATGGTGCTCAAGCTGATAAATTAAAATAGTTCATATACGATGTAAATCGGCGGCAAGCGCTCGCCTCGCCCGAATTTGATGGACTTCCGGTTCTCACATACCTGAGTATGTTCCGCTTCCGGCTTCCACCAAATTCGAGCGAGGCAAACGCTTTCGCTCGATTTGTTTATGCATAGTGTAGATGTTACAAAAACATCAAAAAATTGTACATAAAGATTAAGAGGAGGTTATTGTATGACGGAACAAAAAGAAGAATTGCATCGTATTAAAATTTTGGAGCCGCTCAGCCCAAATCGTTCAACTGCAATTATAAATGGGGACACAAGTGGTATTTTGAATTGGAATGATATTCCGTATCCATCGTTTTATCGTGCATATAAAGAGTTATCGACAAATTATTGGATTCCTGATGAGGTTGATATGAAGAGTGATGCTAAACAGTATCCGTTGCTTTCAGAAGAAGAGAAATATGCTTTTGATGCGATTATTGGATTGCTAGCAACACTTGATTCACCACAAACGAGATTTATTTATAATGTCGCAGAATATATTACTGATCCGGCTGTTCATGCGAATACCGCGATTATTGGACAACAAGAAGTGATTCATAATGAAAGTTATTCTTACGTGCTTGCGTCAATCACGAATTTGCAAGAGCAGAAACGAATTTTTGAATTGGCAAGGACGCACCCTACAATAGTGAAGCGAAATGAGCCAATTATGGAGTCTTATGATGCGTTTATGACGAATAAGACGGGCGAGAATTTAGTGAAAGCATTGATTCAATCTTCTATTTTAGAAGGCATTAATTTTTATAGCGGTTTTGCTTATTTTTATAACTTAGTGCGTCAAAATAAAATGACGGGAACTGGGAAAATTATTAGCTTTATTAATCGTGATGAACTAGCACATTCTAAGTTTATCTCAGAAGTTATTCGCGCTATTCTTGGTGAAAATCCGGAATTGCAAACAGATGAGCTTGTGGAATATACACATGAGGCTTTCCGCCATGCTGTGGAGCTTGAGTCGATTTGGTCAGAAGAAGTATTGGATGGAATTGAAGGTATAGACGTATCGGAAATGGTGGATTACGTGAAGTATCGTGCCAATAAAATGCTCGGTATGCTTGGTATTCCGGAACTTTATCCAGGCCATAGTGACAATAAGATGACATGGATTAAGGCTTATGCAGACAACTTTACGGAGACGAAAACGGACTTTTTCGAAATGCGCAATAGTAGTTACAAAAAGACAAATGTTGATAACGGTTTTGACGACCTATGAGAATCCTTTTGGCGTATGATTCTTTAAGTGGGAATACGAAGATGGTAGCTGAGGAAATAGAGGCTGAACTTGTACGCGTCGGACATGATGTGACGAGTTTCCGCGTTTATCCTGGCGCCCAATATCCGCTTGAGACGGACTACGATTTGTTCATGTTAGGGGCTTGGACAGCAGATTTAGGTAGGACGCCGCCAGATATGAAAGATTTTATTGCAGAATTAGAAATGAAACCACCGCACGTCGCGATTTTTGGGACAGGTGAAACACAATGGAGTATGGCTTATTTTTGCGGGGCAGTCGATCGGATGGCGACTTATTTTGAGTCGGTATATCCGAGGTTAAAGATTGAGCAAATGCCAAATAATGAACGGGATCACGTGGCGATTAAGAACTGGGTCACGGAAGTTTTATCCATGAGAGAAGGGGTAGTAAAATGACAAGTATCGAAATAAAATCAATGGAAGAATTCGAACAACATATTGCAGCGGGAGAATTAGTGTACGTGGATTACTGGAAAGACAATTGCCCGAACTGCAAAATGTTAGACCTTTCTTTTCAAGAATTTAAGAACTCATCGATGGCAGATAAGGTGAAGGTATTGAAAGTGAAATTAGAAGAAGTTGGGGAAAATTTCTTTTTTGATCGCAACGTTCGCCAAACACCGACATTGGTACTTTATAAAGGCGGCGAAGAGGTTTCACGGTTGAATGGATTTATTCCACCGGAGCATATTGAGGAAGCAGTTGTTGCTCAGAAGGCTTGAATGGTCGATATAATCATTTAAGAAAAATACTAATCGTGCTACCGAAAAACCCTAGTTGTGCCGACAACTAGGGTTTTTCGGGTTGAGGTTAGAAATCGCCGTTACTTGTTGTCACTGTCCCGACCCGCTGTTAAAAGAGATATGTGTAATAAGGATAAAGAAATTTCGATTGTAGAAGACAAAATATAATGGAATTGGAAGTGAAATATAAATTTTGAAATAGTATATAAACTTGCTCTCCAATCTTGTCCATCCAACGAGGACAAATTCCAATTTTGATTATATTGCTATGTTGATACCGCTATCATACAATGGATGTAAGAGCTAAGCCAATATGTGAAGCTAGTATTTGGAAAGGGCGCACTTTCTTTAGTGGAGCGGGCGAGGCATCGCTTTGAAGCAGAAAACAAAGGGATTCTTTGCTGGATATCAGGAAAGAATATAGGAGGACACAGGAAATGGAGCAACAACAAGCGAAGTCTGGCTTTCGTGTGAAGGTTCAGCATTTTGGTAGTTTTTTAAGTGGTATGATTATGCCCAATATTGGGGCGTTTATTGCATGGGGCCTTATTACGGCACTATTTATTCCGACTGGTTGGTGGCCAAATGAGGAGATTGCCAAATTAGTCGATCCGATGATTAAGTATTTATTACCCCTTTTGATTGGCTACACAGGTGGTAAACTGGTGTATGATACGCGTGGTGGAGTCGTTGGTGCGGCTGTCACGATGGGGGCAGTTGTGGGTACTTCGATGCCGATGTTCTTGGGCGCGATGATTTTAGGCCCATTTGCGGCTTGGCTAATGAAGAAATTCGATAAAATGATGGAAGGAAAAATTCGGGCTGGTTTTGAAATGCTGGTCAACAATTTCTCAGCTGGTATTTTAGCGGGGATTTTGGCAGTTGTATCCTTAAAGACAATCGGGCCTGCGCTTCAAGCAGTGAATACGGCGATGGCCTCCGGAGTTCAGTTTTTAATTGATAATCATTTGTTACCGCTTGTTAGTATCTTAGTGGAACCTGGAAAAGTATTGTTCTTGAATAACGCAATTAATCAAGGGGTTTTGGCACCGCTTGGAATTGATCAGGCAGTTAGTACAGGTAAATCGATTCTGTTCTTAGTGGAAACGAATCCTGGACCGGGTCTGGGAATTTTGTTGGCGTACACCATTTTCGGTAGTGGAACGGCGAGACAGACAGCTCCAGGCGCGATTATTATTCAGTTCTTAGGTGGGATTCATGAGATTTATTTCCCGTATGTATTGATGAAACCCGCGCTTATTATCGGTGCTATCGCTGGTGGCATGACTGGGATAATTACATTTAATTTGTTTAACGTTGGACTCGTTGCAACAGCTTCTCCGGGTAGTATTTTTGCGATACTTGCTTTGACACCGCGAGGCGATTATCTTGGTATTATTTGTGGCGTATTATTTGCGACACTTGTTTCGTTTGCGGTGTCTGCGGTGGTGCTGAAAACGTCGAAAGCGACAGATGATGCGGAACTAAAAACAGCGGAGCAAAAGATGGCTAAAATGAAAGGGAAAAAGGCGACGCTTGCTAGTGCGGTTGTTAGTGTGACTGACGCAGAATTGGCAACGGATGGTATTCCAGTTGGAACGAGGAAAATTATTTTTGCGTGTGATGCTGGCATGGGGTCGAGTGCGATGGGAGCGTCAGTGTTGCGTAATAAGGTGAAAAAGGCTGGGTTGGATATTGAGGTTGTGAATTTTGCAATTGCTCAATTGCCTGAAGATGCCGACATTGTCGTTACACATCAAGATTTAACGGCCCGTGCAACGGAAAAACTACCAAAAGCCTATCATATTTCGGTGGACAATTTCTTGAATAGTCATAAATATGATGAATTAGTACAGAATTTGGCTGACCAGAAATAACTGGGGGAATTTTTAGATGTATATTTCGGCAAGGACGAGACTTATATTGGAACAGCTTTTAATGAGCCATGAACCGGTAGCAACAGCGGACTTGGCGGAATATATGGATGTGAGTGAGCGGACGATTAGGCGGGATCTGAAGGAAGTGGAGGCTGTTTTGGGTTCATATCAGCTAGCTTTGGAGCGTAAAGATGCTAAAATTTCTGTGTTTGGATCGGAGTCTAGTCGTCAAGATTTCAAATGGCAGCTACTCGACCTTTCGTACAATGAATTTACACCAATGGAGCGACAGCAGTTTATTCTGAAAACGTTACTGAAGGAAAATGAGCCGGTGAAATTGATTGTATTGGCGAATGATTTGAATGTGACGATATCAACGGTGAGCAGTGATTTGACAAAGCTAGAAGAAGAACTGATTGGACGCGCGGAGATTGAGCGAAAACGTGGTTATGGTGTCAAATTGATTGCAGAAGAAGCCACAAAACGAGCCTTACTCAGTGATTTAATCGCGATGACTGGCTCGAAAAATTCACTGTTTCAATTGTTCCAGCGGCAGAAGCAAGATGAGCTGGAGATGTTGGCGGATGAGCGCTTACTAAATGTAATTGATCATTCACTGATTCAAAAAGTGGAAGGAAATATTCGTGCTTGGCGTAAGGATTTGGCTTATGAAATAACAGATGAGGCATATTTGACACTTATTGTGCATATTTCGATTTCAGTAGAGCGCATGATTAGTGGGAATTATTTGCAAGAGATGAAATCGGAACAAGCATATTTCCGTGATTTTCCAGAATTTACAGTAGCGAAAGAATTACTAGCTGCTTGTTTGGATATGGAAGCGTTTGTTGTGCCAGATGGGGAAGCGTTTTATGTGACGACACATATTCGCGGGGCTAAGGCACAAGACGAGACTGGAATCTTCTCTGGGAATGAGAATGTGCAGGCGGTGACGATTGCAAAACGGCTTATTTCAAAAGTAGAGAGAGAGCTTGGTAGTTCTTTTCAGGAAGAAGCATTGCTCAGTGGATTGACTGCGCATTTGCGACCTGCGTTGCGTAGATTGGACCAAAATATGCGCATTCACAACCCTTTGATTAAGACAATAAAGCATGACTATCCGTCACTTTTCAAAATTGTACGTGTGGCGTTTCGCGAGATTTATCAACAATCGGATGTTCCGGATGAGGAAATTGGTTATTTGGTTCTACATTTCGGGGCAGCGTTGTTGCAGAAAAATGAGCATCAGGTATTTTCTGGGTTAGTCGTTTGTTCGAGTGGTATTGGGACGTCTAAGATGCTAGCGACACGCTTGAAACAGGCTTTACCACAGCTCAAGGATTTGCAAAATGTGTCGTTGTTTGAAATCTTGAATCATCGTAATACACAACATTTTGATGTTATTGTTTCAACGATTGATTTGGGGAAAGTCGATTTCGAATATTTCTTGGTGAGTCCAATGCTGACAGATCGAGAAATTTCGAAGATTGAGGTTTTTTTGAAGCAAAAGGAAATGTTTATGCCTCAGAAGGAGACCAGAGAGCAAGAAGAACGAATGACTTTACTTGAAGCAGTGCATCATTTGGAAAATGAGCAGGAATATATGAACACGATTTTGGCAATTTTGAAGGGATTTCAGGTTGTGAAAATGGAGGATACACAGCATGATTTAGAAGACACATTGCGAGCGGTTTGTATGGCAATGTTTGCACAGGAGCGGGAAATTCAGGTGGAGATATTGTTGCGCTCGTTGTTAGAACGGGAAAAATGGAGCGGCTTTGGGATTCCCGAGACACGTCTCGCTTTGTTTCATGTTCGAAACGAGTTTGTGCATCAGCCGGTTTTTCAGATTTTCTCGTTGCAGGATGCGGTCGATGTACCAGCGATGGGTGGCGGTAATGTAGCAGCAACAACTTTACTCGTTTTGCTGGCACCAGAAAAATTGGCGCCACAAGGGCTTGAAGTGATGAGCTTTATTAGTGCAATGGCAGTTGAGAGCATAGAGACAACGCGATTATTGGAATCAGGAAATGGTACTGAAATCACAGCTTTTATAATTAGGAAATTGAATGGATTTTTACATGATATGAGGAGGAAATAGGATGGTAGCATTGAATAGTCAGGATATTGCTTTGAAACAAGCCTTTAGTACGAAGGAGGAGGCGATTACTGCAGCGGGACAACTGCTAGTGGAGCAGGGATATGTGGAAATGCCTTATATTGAGAAGATGAAAGAACGAGACGCTTTGACGACAACGTTTATTGGGAATATGGTGGCGATTCCCCACGGCACGGATGATTCAAGAGATATGATTAAAAATTCGGGAATCGTTATTTTACAGGTACCAGATGGTGTTTCATTTGACGGCAACGAGGTGAAAGTTTTAATAGGAATTGCCGGTGCGAACGGGGAGCATATGGATTTGCTAAGTAGCATCGCGATTGTCTGCTCGGAAGAAGAGAATGTAGCACAAATCGTTGCAGCTGAGACGAAACAAGAGATTATAGACTTCTTTGAGGGGAGCGAAAGCGCATGATTGCCGTACATTTTGGTGCTGGGAATATTGGGCGTGGATTTATTGGGCAGTTGCTACATGAGGCAAAATATCATGTCACGTTTGTAGATGTGAATGAAACGGTTGTAGATGCTTTAAACGAGAAAAAGCAGTACAACGTGATTTTGGCCGATGATTCACAGCGAGTGGATTTGATTACAGATGTTAGTGCGATTAACAGTCAGAAAAATCCGGAGCAAGTGATTGCTGCTATTTTGGAAACGGAGCTTGTGACGACAGCTGTTGGTCCAACGATTTTGCCGTTTATTGCGAAAACGCTAGTCGCTGCAATTAAAGCGAGAATAGTAATCAAAAAACCGTTAGTTGTGATGGCGTGCGAGAATATGATTGGTGCCTCTGAGTCACTTCAAGCTAGTGTTTATGATGAATTAACGGATGCCGAGAAAAAATACGCGGATGAATTTATATCATTTCCGAATGCGGCAGTTGATCGGATTGTTCCTAACCAAACGCATAATGATCCGCTAACAGTTCTAGTGGAGCCTTTTTATGAATGGGTTGTGGAAGAAAGCGCGATTAAAGTTGCGGCGCCAGAAGTTCCTGGAATAACTTATGTGGCTGACTTAACCCCATATATTGAGCGAAAATTGTTTACGGTCAATACGGGACATGCCGTTACTGCTTATGTAGGCCACATGAAAAATATCGATTCCATTGAAGCTGCTATTCATAATGAAAAAGTACTATTCGCTGTTCGTAGCGCACTCGAGGAGACTGGAGCTTTGCTGGAGAAGAAATTTGATTTTGCGCATAAGGAACATCAAGCTTATATTGACAAAATTATTGAAAGATTCAAAAATCCTTATATTTCGGATTACGTATCGCGTGTCGGCCGCTCACCAATGCGTAAATTAGGACCAAATGATCGCTTTGTTCAGCCAGCACGTCAGTTTGTTGAAGCCTTTAATGAAACGCCGAAAGCACTTGCTGATGCGATTGCTGCAGCTTTACGTTTTAATGATCCAGATGATACGGAGGCTGTAGAGCTACAGGCGCTTGTTGCAGCAGTGGGGCTTGAAAAAGCAATTGCTGATGTAACTGGTATTGAAAGTTACTCGAAGCTGTTTGAGAAAGTAAAGGATTCCTATTTAAAACTAGCTTGATGTAGTAATATATGTTACGCTCTTTAAAAAAGGGGTAGCACAATGGAGCAATTAAAACAAACTATTCGTCAGTTTATTGAGGAGCGTGGCTGGGAAGGCCAATACAATTTGCAAAAAGATTTGGCTGTATCTCTCACGCTCGAGGCTAATGAATTGCTGGAGTGCTTTCAATGGAAGACAAGTAAAGAGGCTGTGAGTGCCAAACGTACAGAAATTTTAGAGGAATTAGCGGACGTTTTCATTTATGCAATTCAGATGGCTGATGCAATGGATGTCGATGTTGAAACAATTGTAAATGAAAAGCTAGCTAAAAATGCAGTAAAATACCCAGCGAAACATATCTAATTAAATGGGTGTGTTTTGCTTCTTTTTATCACACTTTTTTCAAAAAGTTCACGGCTTCGTCATGGATTATATTTTTTAGACCTGATATACTAGAAGAGGATAGCTATAGACGATGAGGCGAATCTGAAAATCAACATTTAGGAAAGTGGGAAAAGAAATATGGGGAAAGTTACAATTGGTATTGATATTGGCACGGCTAATATTAGTATCTACTCAGACATGGAGAAAATGATTTTTCATGAGCCTACAGTTTTAGCATACGATATGAAGAAAAATAAAGTTTTAGAAATTGGCCATGAAGCGAAAGAACTGGCAGAGAAAACACCGGAATCGATTGTGGTGCTCAGCCCATTACAAGGCGGTATTATTGCTGATTTCGATATGACATTACGATTAATGCAAAAAGTCGAAAGTCGCGTTACTGCGGTTACTGGTAAGCGTTTTAAACAAATGGATTTGATTGTTTCACTGCTTCCTGGTGCTACGAATATTGAACGTCAAGCGATTGGAGACATTTTATTTTCCCTCGGTGTCAAATCGCTTTACTTTATAGAAGGTTCTCTTGCAGCAACGATTGGCGCTGGATTACCGTTTGAGAAGCCGATTGCTAATGTTATTGTAGACATCGGCGCTGGAAAAATATCGACATCGCTCGTTTCGTATGGAGGTATTGTCACGAGCTCAACGGTGCGTAAATCAGGAGATGAGCTTGATCGTGATATTGCGCAATTGGTTCGTAATAAGCATAATGTTTTGATTGGCTTAGAAACTGCGGAACAAGTCAAATGGCAACTACATTGTGATACGTCGCTTGAAAAGAAGATGATTGAGATTGAAGGACGCGATTTAGTTACTGGCTTTCCAATTACGATTAAAGTTCCATCGACTGAATTCCAAGAAGAAATTGATGAGTTTTTGAAGCGTATTTTGGGTGTGGTTCAAGCAACACTAGAAACAAGTCCGCCTGAATTAAGTGGAAATATCCGTGCAAGTGGCTTGATGTTGACTGGTGGCGGCTCGTTGTTGGAAGGTTTACAGGATTGGTTACACGATCAAATACTAGTGCCAATTCATTTGGCCCCAGCCCCGTTCGAATCTGTAGCGCTTGGAACAAGCATGGCAGCAGAGCATTTAGATAAATTAATTAATGTTGAAAAAGTAACGGCACGATAAAAAGTAGCGATCCGCCAAACGGATCGCTACTTTTTATATTATCTATATGAATAGGAGCGTTTATTTTTTCTTTTAGAACGAATCATGAACAGGATACCGAGTATGAAAAGGACAAGAGAGGCTAAGCAAACGATAAAGCCAATAATCCCAACGATACTAAAGGATACACCAATACCAATGATACCTAAAATAAGCAGAATTAAGCCGATAAGTTTCATGAAAAAACTCCTTTCTATATGTAATATCTCCATTATACAGAAAAAAGTAAGAAAGATTAAGTGTCTTTTGATATATCATGAATATTTAATAGACTAAACTAGATATTGAACATTAGTTCGTTTGTTTCTATTTGAATGGATGTTCTTGCGGTATTTAAAGCTATTTTATTCATTTCAGCTTTATTTTTGTTTAGTAAGTAAAACTTTTCTTGCTCTTTAGTCCTATTATCGCTAAGATAGAGAGGATTAAGTGAGAAAAGGGGATAAAGTATGAAGGATTATATTGTTGATCGCTCTTATAAGGCATCAATGGGGATTGCAAATGCGGTTTTAGTAACGCTTGGAATGGGTTTATTATTACAAACGATTGGACAGATGGCAGGCTTTACATGGTTAACAGAGATTGGAGCTGTTGGGAAATTATTGCTGATTCCTGGGCTAGGCGTTGGAATTGCGATATGTCTTGGCGCTAACACACTTGTTGTGATTAGTGCAGCAGCTGCGTCTGTTATTGGGGGAGGCGCCATCTTGGCTTTAGAAAATGGTGGGTTTGCGATTATTGGCGGTGAGCCGATTGGCGCCATCTTGGCTGTCATTGTTGCGGTTTGGGTTGGAAAACGCGTAACAGGGAGAACAAATTTTGATATGATTTTAATCCCTGCTGCAGCATTGCTTTCAGGGGGGATAAGTGGACTTTTATTTTCTAAAATCATGGCGCCTGTTTTGACATCGGTAAGTGGTGGGATTACATCACTTGTGGACGGTTCGCCGATTGTGTCATCAATGGTAATCTCACTCATTTTTGCGATTTTGATTTTAAGTCCAGCATCTTCTGCGGCGTTAGCAATTGCCCTGCAGCTTGACCCGACAGCGAGTGCAGCAGCTTTGATTGGTTGCTCGGTGCAGTTTGTCTCCTTTGCGGTGCTCGGATTTAGAGACAATAATTGGGGAGCATTTTTTGCACAATTAATCTGCACGCCAAAATTACAGACGCCAAACATCATTAAGCGGCCTGCGGTGATGATTGTGCCACTTATTTCAGCAGTGGTTGCAAGTCCAATTGGCGTCCTAATCTTTCATTTGCAGGCATCTGCTGAGGTTGCGGGGCTTGGACTATGTGCCTTTGTTGCCCCACTTTTCTTGATTGCCAATTTTGGTTGGTTATCATTCACTGCATTCTTACTTGTCGCGGTTGTCATACCAGCAGTGATTGCACTTATAGCTAGGCCATTCTTATTGCGATCTTCTTGGTTGCGAAATGGCGATTTACGAGTAGAATTAGAATAAAAAAAAGAGGATGAAGTAGGGAATGAGCTATAAAAGCATCATAACCTATTCATCCTCTTTCCTCGTGATGTGCCGGAATTTGTCTGAGTAACTGGTTTAAATAAATCGAAATACGATAGAATATCTAAAAATAAACGGTAGATTGAATGGAAAATCCAGATATTTAATAGACAACTTTGGACTAGTAGATATGACTACCATAATGTCATTTTTAGAATCCAATAATTGAATACGAAACTTTTTCGCTAGCTATATCAAAAAGTGAGGTCGATATAGTTGGAGCGACGTATCGAGATTCCGTATTCCTTGCCTTAAACGAGTGTTATAACTCTTGACGCGACCTTCAATTACGGCGGTCTTCCTCAAGCTCTCGCAAGACTAGCCAGTTACTTAAAAACTTCCTTCACCAGACGATATCCGACTATAGCAAAGTTATGGTATCTCTATCCATACATCTATATGCACTCAAAGTGAGATAAAACATATAGATTACTCGCACGATATTCATTAAAAACAAATATCGCTTTCGTTAACGAGAATAGGGAAAAGTGAGATACGAATAACTTGTGCAAACAATAATCGTTGGATAATCGAATTTCTTACTACGGTTCAAATATCCTTCTTAAATACGGGCTACTCCGACAACGTCATTGGTTAACTTACTAAACTGACCTTTGGCTTGTGTGGCTAATTTGTCCATTTCACCTATAAGCTTATCTTTCAGTCTGTGCGATTCTGTCATCCAATCACCCTCTATCGTTTTGATACTATACATTAGCCGTTTTTTATAAAGTTAAAACATAAATAGTGTAAAATGATATATTAGATATACAATATTGGTAAAATAAGATTTTTTAATAAATCTAAAGTAACTAATTCTAGAGGAAAACAGCCATGAAAATATCATCTACATAGTTACCGTCGATAATAAATTCGTTGCGGAGATGGCCTTCTTTTTCAAAACCGTGTTTCTTATAGAATTGAATTGCTTTTTCGTTTGTCGATAGCACACGTAAGGATATTTTTTTTCTTATTCTCTGCTTTGGCAATACGATACAGTTCTTGCATAAGTGCAGAACCGACGCCATGTCTTTGGAAATCGGGATGTACAGCGATATCTAACATCCAAACATGTTCGTTACTTTTTAGTGGGATGGGAGAGTGGAAGCCTAGAATACCGGCAATTTTCCCATCGATTTCAGCCACTACTTTTGATTCGGGTGGATTTCTTAATAAGTATTCGGATTCTGTTGCATAATGGGTATCTCCAGGTGTTGTTCCTGGTGTCCAGACGAGATGTTCAACTTCTATCATTCCTGCAGCATCGTTTTTTGTTGATTTTCTGATAAGCATTATAAAACCTCTTTTCTAGTCGCGCTTCGCATATTTTAAGGATGTTTTCCAAGTTTTGAACAGGCCATCGTTCGTGTATAGAAGTACGTTGCCACGGTAAAGTCGGATTGCTAGCCAAAATGCTAGGGCGTTCGTTACGACAAGAATTCCAAGTGAAATGAAAATACCAGTCGCGTTGACGGCAAGTAGGTCCATTCGGGCAAGCATCATCATCGGCGAGAAAGTTGGAACGTAGGAACCGATGATGACCAGCATATTATTCGGTGCATTAGCGGCTGCAATAGACCCCCAGTAGCCAATAATTGCGAGCATTGTCATCGGATACATGAATTGGGACACGGTTTCAACGTTTGGTGCCATAGAGCCAATAACTGCCGAGAGCAAAATATAGAGAAGCAAGCCAAAGACAATGAATAAAACATTAAGAATGAGATAGTACGTCGGAAATTGGGCTAGCTGGTGTAGTATGTTTTGAATCATTTCGGTATTTTTCCCACCAATCATGACAATAGCGATACACATACCGTAAAAGGCGATTTGTGTCAGTAGCATGAGTAGAATCGCGGTCAATTTCGCAAGCAAGTGGGTAGTTGACGAGACGCTGGATAGAATAATTTCCATGATTCGTGTGCCTTTTTCATTTGCAATTTCTGCCGCGACAATGCTTGCATAACTCATTACGAAGATAAAAATAACGAGGGTAAGCATCAAAATGGCTGCGCTCATCGCTTCCTTTTGGCTGTTCGTTAGTTGGTCATTAGATAGCAACTCGTTTGTTACTGGGACTGGAGTGGTGAGACTTGCTAACTGCTTTTCGGTAATGTTATATTCTTTAATTTTTTGTTGGAGCGTGACACTTGTGATGTCGTTTTGAAGCGCTGCGATGAGAGTGTTTCCTGCTGTTTCTTCGGATGTATATATGGCTTTCACTTCATTATCAAGTGATGTAATCGTCACGAATCCTTCAATATCACCGGCTGTCAGTGATTTTTTTGCCTTTTTCTCGGTTTCGATTTTTTTTATCGACTTTAAAATTAGCTTTATCTGCAGAAATAGCTGCTGAAAAAGCTGGATTTTCGGAGATGACGGCGATTTTTGTTGGCTCATCACTGCCACCGAAGTAGTCGATGATTTTTGGTAGTGCAAAAATAGCTGCACCGATAAGTAGTGGGAGAAGTAGGGAAACTAGGAATGATTTTGTTTTGACACGGCGTTTGTAGACTTGCGATGTAATGACCCAGAATTTACTCATTCGTTTCACCTGCTTTCCATTTGAAAATTTCTTCGAGTGTTGGTGGTTCTAAGCTAAACATTGGAATAAAACCATCTTTCGTAACAAAATCGAACACAGTGGTAGCGTCAGATTCTTCTGCCAGATGGACGATTCGAATGCCTTTATAATTCTCGATTTGTGTAACACCAGCTAAGGCTGCAATAGCTTCTGTGGGATGTGGTGCATCAAGCATAATTCGTTTGCGTCCAAAGCTGTTTTTGACGTCTTCGGATTTCCCACGTAATACGGTTTTTCCTTGTTTTAGCATTACGAGGGAATCGCACAATTCATCGACGTTCTCCATGCGATGACTTGAGAAAATAATCGTGGCGCCATCTGCTTTTAGGTCAAAAACAAATTTTTTCAGGATTTCGGCATTGACTGGATCAAGGCCGCTGAATGGTTCGTCGAGGATAACGAGTCTTGGACGGTGAATAATTGTGCTAATGAGTTGGATTTTTTGTTGATTTCCTTTAGAGAGCGTTTTGACGAGATCAGTCTTTTTACCAACAATTTCAGCTCGTTCCATCCAAAGGTCGATTTCTGGTTTGATTTTAGCGCGAGAACAGCCTTTTAATTCTGCGAAAAAAATGATTTGGTCTTCAATGGTGACATCTGGATAGAGACCGCGTTCTTCTGGTAAATAACCGATGATATCGGTATTTATTTTTGCTATTTCTCGATTGTCCCAGAGAATTTCACCACTGTTTGGGCGTAAAAAATTAAGGATGAGACGGAAAGTAGTTGTTTTTCCAGCACCATTTTGGCCGATTAAGCCGAGAATTTCACTTTCATTAATCTGGAAATGTAAATCATCGACAACAGTTTTTGTGCCGAATTGTTTGGATACATTGTTTACTTGTAGCATATAGCTATTCAGCTCCTTTTTGAATTTAAAGTAGTTCTTCTTTTTGGCGTGTTCGTTCTTCTAGATAGGTATCTAGCACTTGCCAATCGCGTAAAGTTGGATTCGTATTCCAGACGAGTTGCGGGATAGTACTATGTGGTAATGGCAAGTCTGTAATGATAAAATCAGCTTGTGGATGCCCACTCCCAACGATGATAAGTTGCTGCGCGGAATAACGTGAACGGATCGTCTTCCTCACAAGATCCTCCCATAAAAAACCGTTTTGTGAGAAAATTTTTGCTGTTAAAATCGCAGGCCGTGCAGTTCGTTCTATCGCGCTCTGAATACTTATTCCAATTCGGTGCATCAATACATCATAATTTTCCTGCAAGTAAGCATACATCGGATTTTGTGAGAAGGTTTGAAAAATAGTCGCAATCTGTTGTTCTAAATCAGGAGATAAAACATGTTCTTCTTTAATCAAAAAGCGCTCTTGTGCTAAGAAAAGCGGGCTTTCCACGGCATGAAACACGGCAAAGATATCAATTAGACTTACCATCAAGTCGTCAGCATCCCATTCATTTTTCGGCAAAATATTGAAAATTGCTTCTACAAGTCGGTAAGTAATGGGATTGACTTCTTTACATGTCTCAATACGTGTGGTTCTGGATTTTTCTGAATTATATGATTTAGAACAGAAGAAAATGCAGGATAAGATAAAGATAGATTCAGCTTCAGAAATTTGAATATGGCTTGCATCCGCTAATATTCGAAAGCATTCTGCTAGATTTGCGCGTTTATTATAAGCCTCCCATGTCCGAGTTGTTCTTTTGCTGCGATTGTCAATAGGATAACCTCTCTTGATGCGAGTGAGAGAAAGCCCAATCCAAGCAGCATATTGAATTTTTGCCGCTGGGGAAAAGTATATATCTAATTTTCGCATAACATCTTCAATAAAGCCATCTATAATTTCCCAACTAATGTCGATGAAAAATAAATCGTGAGCGGGATAGGCGTTGAAAAATAAATCATAGTACAAGAAGCGGATTTGTGATTCTTTACCTATGAGGTTCAGTGGCTTGTTCTCAAGTTGGAGATGAATGGATTTTAAGTAACGGTCTACTGGGGCAAGCTTGCGGTATACTGTTGCGGGACTAACGTAGTTTTCTTGACACCACATAGCAAGTGATATTTCTTTTTCATCGTAAATATCATAGCAGATTCGAAACAAATAGGTTTCTGAAAAGAAGGCAGAGAATAGGTGAATAAAGTTTTCATCAAATGGTTTTTCTAAAAGGATGCCTTCCGTTGTGTTGATTAGTTTCCATTTGTCTGGCAAGGAGCTTTCTAGATTTTTCATATCACGAGCTAATGTTTTCTTGGAGCAGCGCACAATTTTACAAATTTCTTTGCGATCCCATGTTTTGCGTTCGGATAAAAGGACTTTAATAATGAGTAGTTGGCGTTCTTTATCTTTTTCTAAAATACCTTTCATGTTGACATCATCCTTTCTGGGTTTGTAAAACTTCTTATTTTTTGCGCTCTTCAAAGTCAACATTGAGAGAAGCCCCTCTTTTTTAGTCGCTCCATATGGTTTAAAATGAATAGGGATACTAAAATCGAAAAAAGCAGGTAATGACTATGATGTTAAACAATGAGCGCGTAGCAGATGAAATTTATGCTTCTATTAAGAAAGCTGTTCTTTGCCAAGACTACAAAATAGGTGACACAATTGAGGTGCAAAATTTGGCCGCTGAGTTTGGAGTATCGAGCCATATTGCGGAACAAGCATTGCAATTGTTATGTCAAAGAGGATTATTAAACCAAGTGGCAACGGATATGTACAGCGTGAAGGAAACACATGGCAAAGAATTCTATTATTCTGGTCGATTTCAAATTATGTTTTTGAATATGGAATACATCATCCAGAAATTAAAAGAAACGAATATTCCGATTGTAAAAAAACCACTGAGTATGCACGTGGAAGCAATGAAAATGGGAGTCAACAAACATGATTATTTGGCTTATATTCAAGCAAGCGAGCGGTTTTATATTGAGCTGTGTAAGCAAGCGAATATGGATATTCTAGATAAGAGCTTACAAACGATTAATAAGCAGTTGACGGCTTTTGATGATATCTTTGGTAAGAAATTTTTATTAATGTCATCGATGTGTACGGCCGAGGCTACAGGACTGCTTTTGATGGCTTTAGAAGACCGTGCTTATGATCAGGCTAAAAGCATTGTACAGGAACTGTATAATTATTATATTTCCTTATTAGTTGATTAGCTCTCCCTTCTTAATAGTAGCGTTTTCTAAGTGATAATGCTATTAAAAAATACGATTCATGATGAAATTTTTTAGTCGATTCATGAAATTAGATTAAACAGCTTTTTTTGCGGGGGGACCTGTATAAAAAAAAAGCTGTTTTTTCTCTCAAAAAATCAGATAAACCACAGATAAAACCAATTTTAAACCTCGATAACGAGTGGTTTTTATTCGTTTTCCGGTGATATTTATGATAGAATTTACTGGTAGAAGGAAGAATACATAAAGGTGATGGGGGCGTATAGAATGAAAGTCAGTATTTTTTCGACGTGTCTTGTGGATATGATGTTTCCGAATGTTGGGATCGCAATGGTGGAGTGCTTGGAGCGATTGGGGTGTGAGACGGATTTTCCAGAGTCGCAGGTTTGTTGTGGGCAACCCACTTATAATAGCGGTTACATGGAAAAAACACAGGCTACGTTGATTAATCAATTGGAGGCATTTAAGGACTCGGAATATGTAGTTGGACCTTCGGGATCGTGTGTTGGTATGATACGCGAATATGCAGAAATTTTTAAGGATGATCCAGATTATGCGGATGCAGCTCGAGAACTCAGTGCAAAAACATATGAATTTTCGCAGTTTTTGTATCATGTTTTAGGTGTCGTGGATGTTGGGGCTACACTCGAAGGTAAAGCTACGTATCATCGCTCGTGCCATATGACGCGAATTTTGGGTGAGAAGGAAGCTCCATATGCTTTACTTGCGGAGGTGCGCGGATTAGAAATGGTACCATTACCACATGTGGAGAATTGTTGTGGATTTGGCGGGACTTTCTCAGTGAAGATGCCGGCGATTTCAGAGCAAATGGTCGCGGAGAAGATGGCAGATGTTGTGGCGACGGATGCCGAGATTTTGATTAGCGCGGATATGGGGTGCTTGATGAATATTGGTGGCAAATTTAATCGTGAAGGTAAAGAAATCAAGATTATGCATATTGCTGAGGTATTGAATAGTAATGTTACAAAGCCTGTTCGGGTGATTGGTTAAGGGGGATTTTATATGGGACTATCAACGAGTACGAAAACTTTTGATGCGCGGGTGAAGGAGAGCTTAGATGATACATTTATGCAAAACGCAGTTGCTAAGGCGCAGGATGATCAATGGATAAAACGAGAAACATCGCGTGAAAAATTGGGAAACTGGGAAGAGTGGCGTGATCTTGGTGAGCAAATTCGACAGCATACATTGGAGAATCTTGATTTTTATTTGGAGCAGTTTAGTGATAACGTAACGAAGAATGGTGGAAAAGTATTTTTTGCGTCGACGGAAAAGGAAGCGACGGATTATGTAAAAGACGTAATTAGGCAGAAAAATGCGAAAAAAATTGTGAAGTCTAAATCGATGGTGACAACGGAGATTGATTTGGATCGGCTGTTGTTGGAAATGGACGGAGTCTCGGTAATGGAGACCGATCTTGCAGAATTTATTTTGCAGATGGACGATTGGGATGAGCCGTCGCATATTGTTTTTCCAGATATACATAAGAACCGAGAGCAGATTCGGCTGGTTTTTAAGGAGAAGTTGGGGTATGACGGAGATAATGAGCCAGAGCACATGGCACGGTTTGCGCGCGAAGTGTTGCGGGAATTCTTCTTGGATGCAGATGTTGGGATTACTGGTTGTAATTTTGCGGTTGCTAATAGCGGTATGGTTAATTTGGTTACGAACGAGGGAAACGCGGATTTATGTGAGAGCATTCCGGATACGCAGATTGTGTTGATGGGAATGGAGCGGATTGTGCCCAATATGGCAGATGCGGAAGTGATG
The DNA here is from genome assembly GCF_000525975.1 of Listeria rocourtiae FSL F6-920. Taxonomy (GTDB): domain Bacteria; phylum Bacillota; class Bacilli; order Lactobacillales; family Listeriaceae; genus Listeria_A; species Listeria_A rocourtiae. The sequence goes on along the minus strand of NZ_AODK01000043.1, from coordinate 10,982 downwards.
GATAATTTATTATCACGTAGTGCGGTTGGGCAAAGTTTGACGAGTTATATTACTTTTTCAGGGCCAAAATTGACGGAGGAATCGGATGGTCCGGATGATTTTCATGTGGTGATTCTGGATAATAAACGTTCGGAGGCGCTTGGTACAGAGTTTCAATCGGTATTGCAGTGCATTCGCTGTGGCTCTTGTTTGAATGTTTGTCCAGTGTACCGGACGATTGGTGGACATGGCTATGGATCAATTTACCCAGGCCCAATTGGAGCTGTACTTTCGCCAGTACTTGGTGGTTATGAACAATTTGGAGAACTACCTTATGCGTCTAGTTTGTGCGGTGCTTGTACAGATACGTGCCCTGTCAAAATTCCACTCCACGGTTTGTTAGTGGAGCATCGTCGGGTGATGACGGATGAGTTGAAGATGGGGCATGGTTTCGTGGATCAGCAAATGCGCTTTATTGCCAAAGCTACAGCCTCACCGTTCTTGTTTAAGCAGGCGCTCAAATTTGGTCATGTTGGACTTGGTGTGTTAGGTGCAAAACCATCTACTACGACAGAAAACTTGTATCAGTATGGTGGCTTCATCAACGGTGGATTTGGTTTGATTAAAGGCTGGACAAGTGTGCGTGATTTGCCGAGACCGCCGAAAGAACGCGATAATTTCCGAACGTGGTATAAAAATCGGGAAACAGGAGGTGTCGCGGAATGACAACGGATAACCGGGAAGCCTTTTTGAATGGAATCGCGGAGAAACTAGGACGGGAGAGACGCCGAACAGGTGTGAAGCAACCTGAGCGAGTGCATACGATTGCGAATGAGACGTTGGTCGGAAAGACGCAAGATGAGTTGCTTGCGATTGCTAAAGATGCTTGTACCCGGATTCATACAGATGTTGTAGAGACGCCTGTTGCGGAGCTTGCAAAACATATCGAAAAAATCGCTACCAATTATGGGAACGAGTCGGTGCTAATTGCGGATGACCAACGATTTGCTGAGTATGGTCTTCAAAATTTAGCAGATAATGCGTGGGATAAATGTGCTGTATCGGTTTGGAAAGAAGGCCGGGAAAATCGTGTGGCGAACATTGCTACGGCAGCTGATGCCAACATTGCGATAGCATTTGCTGATTTTCTTCTTGCTGAGAGCGGATCCGTCGTTGTGGAATCTAGTCCAAAGCAAGGTCGGACGCTTCATTTCTTACCGGTACATTACATTGCAATCATTCCGAAAAGCAAGATTGTGCCACGTTCTACACAAGCTGCAGATTATTATGATGCGCGTATTGCCAGTGGTCAGGAAATTGGTTCTTCTATTAATTTCATTTCTGGCCCATCGAATTCAGGAGATATTGAGATGCAACTGGTGGTTGGTGTACATGGTCCAATTAGCGTTACTTATATCGTAGTAATAGATAAATAAGTCGAATAAAAAGTCATGTTTGGCAAAGGTGCTAAGCATGATTTTTTTATTCGACTTATTTTTTAAATCCTGTTTTCTGCATCGATTAAAAGTACGCGACTATTAAAGATGACACGCTCTTCTTCCATTAGTTTTTGCAAGTGAGTAGTCAGTGTAGTAAGTCCAACACCTACGTAATTAGCGATCATTTTTCTTGAAAAGTATCTTGGTAATTCAATCATACCTTGATCGTCTGTTTGTGTATTATAACGAATCGCTAACGTGTGAATAAAAGCGGCAATCATGTTTTTCGTGTCTAATGTTGCTTGCATTTGCTTTTTTTTCTAAACGACGCTGAATGATTTGTAACATATGGTAATGCTGTAATTGAAGCTCTGTATTCTGTGCGATTTGGTTAAATACGTCAATCTGTGAGAATCTCCAAACGATAACTTCGTCTGTTAGAGCTTTTCCGAATAGTTGGCTAGAGTAAATGTTATAATCTAGTAGGTCACCTTCGCCAGCAAAATCTATCGCTACATTTGTATTGGAGAAAATACTAGTAACCCCAGATACAATGACAAAGATATAAGGCGTGTCGTTTGATGCAGTTAATTCGATTTTGTCGTTCTTCTTTAAAACTATTCTCTCGTTAGCGATTCCTGAATCAAGTAAAGTTGTAAGGAACTTCCCAGCTTGGATTTTCGTATCTAAAGTTTCATTTTGCGTCAATGTATCTGTATTCATTGTATCTCCTCCTAGTTTTTTTTTGGCGCCTGTTCGCTGCCTCTATAACTATTAAACCATGGATACGTTATTTAGGAAATTCAATCTTGTCACAGAAATGGACAGAAATGAAAAAAAAGATTTTTAATGGTAGTTAATTGTTTAAAAGGGGTAGTATATAATATGTTATAAAAATGAGAGAATCTCAAAAAAATTTTAAAATCTCATCGTATTTTTATCTTCTTTTGATATAATACGGCATAATGAATGTATCGAAGAACTCGTTTTTTTGCATTGCTATTCTAAAAGAAAAGGATCTGTTGAGATGGAAAATAAAACAAAAAATCCAGCAGGCTTAACTTCAAATGAGGTAGCCGAGCGTATAGAGCATGGACAGGTCAATCATGCACTGAAACCCTTAACTCGGAGTGTGCTAGGCATTATTCGAGATAATACGTTCACACTTTTTAATATGATAAATGTCGTTATCGCAAGTTTCATTATTCTCGTCGGAAGCTATCAAAATCTGTTATTTCTAGGTGTTGCGATTAGTAATACGGCAATGGGGATTTTTCAAGAGATTCGGGCGAAGCGAAATATCGATAAGCTAACGATTCTGACACAAGCGAAAGTGAAAGTTGTGCGTGACGCTGTCGTTCACGAATTGGAACAGGCTGATCTTGTGCTTGATGATGTGATGCTACTGAATCGTGAAGATCAGATTTGTGCGGATGGTATGGTGCTTCAAACGGACGGCTTGGAGGTGGATGAATCTCAATTGACCGGTGAGGCTGAGCCTGTTGTAAAACGCACGGATGATTACGTGATGTCAGGAAGTTATATTGTCAGTGGTCAGGCCTATGTGAAAGTTTCTGCAGTCGGTGAGCATAGCTTTGTTTCAAAAATTTCAATGGAAGTGAAGCAAGAAAAGCGCCCAGATAGCGAGTTAATTCGCTCTATTAAAAAAATTATAAAAGTATTGACGTTTATCATTATTCCAATTGGTTTGGCGCTATTTTTCTCGAAGTACTTTCAAGGATTGCCGCTGAAAGAATCAGTATTAGGAACGGCTGCGGCAATGATTGGAATGATTCCAGAGGGGCTCGTACTTTTGACAAGTATTGCGCTTGCGGTTGGCGTTATTAATTTGGCGAAACAGAAGGTACTCGTGAAATCAATGCCATGTATTGAGACATTGGCACGTGTCGATGTGTTGTGTTTAGATAAAACGGGAACGATTACGGATGGGAAATTGGACGTGACGGATATCGTGTTGAAACATCCGCGCGTGACATCTTCGCAAATTGATGCGAGTGTTGGTGCGATTGTCGGTTCGCTTTCGGATAATAACGCGACTAGTATGGCACTGGGAAAACACTTCACAGAAAATCCGGAGTGGCAAATTGAGAAGCGGATTCCGTTTTCTTCCGCGCGTAAATGGAGCGGTTGTAGTTTTACGGAGAAAGGGACGTTTTTAATCGGCGCGCCGGAGTTCATTTTTAGAGATTTGTCAGCGGAGAATCGACAAGAGTTAGATGAATATGCACAACAAGGTTTTCGGGTTTTGGCGGTTGCTCATTCTCAGGAAACACTGACAGAAAGTGTTTTGCCGGAACGATGTGTGTTGTTAGCTTTTATCTTGATTGCGGATAATATTCGTGAGGAGGCACCCGACACATTTGCTTTTTTCGCTGCGGAAGGAGTTGCGATAAAGGTAATCTCAGGAGACAACCCAGTGACGGTTTCTAATGTTGCTGTTCGTGCGGGCATTGCGAATGGCGATAAATATATTGATATGAGTGAAGTCGCTGGTGATGCAGATTTAATGCCTATTATGGAAGCTTATACGGTTTTTGGAAGGGTGACGCCACATCAAAAAAAGCATCTGATTCAAACCTATAAAAGTCAGGGGCACACTGTTGCGATGACTGGTGATGGCGTTAATGATGTACTTGCTTTAAAAGAAGCGAATTGTAGTATTGCGATGGCAGAAGGTAGTGATGCCGCGCGTAGCGTTTCTGATTTTGTCCTTTTATCGAATAACTTTGATTCGATGATTGATGTTATGCGTGAAGGCAGACGTGTTGTGAATAATATTGAACGTGTGGCATCACTTTATCTTATTAAAACGATGTATTCGACGGTACTTGCGCTCGCTTTTATTTTCCTAGCAGGTGCGTATCCATTTCAGCCAATTCAGCTGAGTCCAATTTCAGCGCTAACTGTTGGAATTCCGTCATTCTTCTTAGCTTTAAAACCTAACTATGCCCGTATAAAAGGGCAATTTCTCCATAAAGTATTGCAAACATCTGTGCCTGCAGCGACTTGTGTTATCACATATATCATGCTTATTTTAGGATTTGGAAATATGCTAGGCTTAAGTTTTGCGCAAACATCGACCATGAATGTGATGTTGACAGGGGCAACATGTTTTGTCGCATTGATTAGTGTGGGCCATCCATTTGGGCGCAAAACAAAAGTACTGATAGTAACAATGATGGCTGCATTTGTTTGTCTATTCCTATTCGGTGGCAAGTTCTTTTCGCTCGTATCGATTTTTGACTGGCAAATGATGCTCATTTATGTACCGTTATTAGTTTCATGTGGTCCATTGTACTGGTTTATCCGCCATACGATTATGCGGTTTGGTTGGGCCGGAGCAAGGGACTAATTATTAATGGACGCAAAAAATGGATCGACTCACTAATTCCGAGTCGATCCATTGCTTATTCTGCATGGAAAAATTCATTATATAAGGCACGAACCGCTTTTTTCTCTTGGTCTTCCTTTACACCGAACATAATACTGACTTCCGAAGACCCCTGATTTATCATCTCGATATTAATTTTAGCTTCAGATAATGCTTTTGAAGCTCGCGCTGTTGTTCCAACGTTGTGTTTCATCGCCTCACCAACGACCATCACAAGCGCAATCCCGTGTTCGATAATGACTTCATCAGATGAAAGTTCATTTTTCAAGCGGTCTAAAACAGTGATCTTTGTCTGATGGTCCATCTGATTTTCTCGCAAAATAATCGTCAAATCATCAATTCCCGAAGGCATGTGCTCATAGGTTAAGCCAACATCTTCTAAAATTTCCAATACTTTACGGCCAAATCCGATCTCGCGGTTCATTAAGTACTTAGTAATATAAATACTACAAAAACCGCCATCGCTTGCAATCCCAACGACTGGACCATTTGTGTTTTCCCGATGATGAATGACACGTGTCCCTGGAAGCTCGGGTCGATTCGTATTTTTAATTTGTACAGGAATTCCTGCTTGAAAGGCTGGCACAAGCGCTTCATCATGGAACACTGAAAAACCAGCATAGGATAGTTCACGCATCTCGCGGTAAGTCAGCTCTACAATTGCATTCGGTTTATGCACAATGGAGGGATTTACTGCATACACAGCATCCACATCTGTGAAGTTCTCATAAACTTCTGCTTTCACACCATTTGCCACAATCGCCCCGGTAATATCCGAACCACTACGCGAGAACGTACTGATTTCACCGTCTTTTGTATACCCAAAGAACCCTGGAAAAACAATAATCCCATCACGATCCAATAGTTTATACAAATTATCATAGCTCTCTGGCAGAACCTGAGCATTTCCAGGCTCATCTGTGACAAACAACCCCGCGTCTTTTGGATTGACATAGTGCGCTTCCGTTCCTTGACTTCGGAAAAATGCAGCAATTAATTTGGCATTATTGTCCTCGCCACTCGCTTTAATCCGGTCCATGTAGCGGTCAGGATTGGTTTTGTCAGAGATGAGAAGTTCTTTGAAATCTTGTGTAATTCGCGTCATAATCTCTTCCCCAAGGCCAAGTTCCTCGGCAATCGAGGCATAACGTGATAAGACTTCTTGCTCCAAATCTACAGCTGTTTCCCCTAAAAGATGCTTTGCTCCACAGTCAATTAATAAATCAGTGACCTTTACATCATCTGCAAAACGTTTACCAGGAGCTGATACTACAACGAACTTTCGCTTTGAATCATCTACCACGATTTTGTATACTTTTTGTAGTTGCGTAGCCGAAGCCAGCGAACTTCCGCCGAATTTAATAACTTTCATTTTTCACACTCCTGATTTAATTCATTTGGCTAAGTATTCTGTTAATGCGATTGATAAAATGCCTAGACCATATTATCTATCCATTATGAACGTTTTTATCAGAAAAGACAATATGTTTTTAGAATTATTAAAATTTATTTCTAATGTGAAGCGCAGAAAGTGAACGAAAGATAGCTAGTTCGGCTATTGTCTGTATTTGAAAACACATGTACAATATGTTATTTTGAAGGTTAGTTTAGCTTAACTTTGCAAAAATAATATAAAAAATCAAAAAATAAGGAGTGTAGATATGAATATATGGAGAGAGGATAATGAAAAAGCGGCTAGGCTGGAGCAACAGCATATAGAGCTAGTAGAAAAAAACATTTGGTGTATCTTTGCCCACGAGCTATATTCAAGCGTTGCAAAATCAGAATGGGGGATACTTAAAAACAAATGCCGTTCGTGTGGAATTTGAGGTTGAGGATGGAGAAAAGCATATCTTGCTGGACTCGTTATACGGGATAGGGGCAGAGGATGGCATCATCGAGACGGAATATTATAGAGAAGAATGGGAAATTACGAAAGACAACATCGTTATTATTGGTGGTGATGGGCACTCTTTTGTAGCGTTTGATTATGAAGGAACTACCACATCTCCTAAAATCGTATATATTGATACGGACTGTGATGAAAGCCATACAATTTGCGATAGTTTTGAGGCATTATTAGATTTGATGTATGAATTGGAATAGGATGATGATCTCGAGCATATTTACATACCGACACATGAAGAAATTAGAAATTTGGTTATGTCTCCGGCTATTGGTGAGGTAGTTGAAGGCCTAAATGTATAGATTCATGATTATTTGATGCCAAAAGACGGTGCAAGCTCATATTGGACTCTAAAAAAAAGTTTCTGCAGAGGTAACTGAGGATCAAAAAAATCAATGTTTCTAGTAGTGCACGGAATGAAATCAGAATAGAGAATATCGTTAACTCCGCATTCATTGAATAATGCTCAGAGCTATTAAGAAAATGATTAGAGTTAATGATAAATTAGGGAAATGATAGAAGCGTTTTTAGCGGATAATTAATATGAGGCCATAACCCAGCAAAATCGAGCGTTTGAGGGCCGATTTCGCTGGGTTATGCGCCAACCATCTTTTGTGTTCTTAGCTAACTGTTATGCCGTTCTTTAATCAAACCTTCCCGGTATGCACCGAGTAGGCATTTCAACTCATCGATTTGTTGCAACAAGTCTTTCCCAATATCTGTATTGCGAACGAGTTTTCGCTTAGTTTCTGTTTCAATGACTTGGCGTGTGGAGAGAATATCGGTTTCTTGCTGAATCGCGTCTTCGGTCGATGTAAATGGTTGATGGGAAACGAGCTGAAGACCAAATGAGTTATAGAGAAGCGTGTATCCTGCGAGACCTGTTGTTTTTTGATAAGCAGGGGAAAAGCCACCATCGATGACTAGCATTTTACCACCAGCCTTGATTGGGCTCTCACCATTGCCTTCTTTGACGGGTGTGTGACCGTTGATAATGTGACCGCTGGAATCTAAATCGAACTCGGCCAGAATCTGATGACAAATTTTTTCTTCATTTCGTAGTTTGTAATAGGCATTCTTCTTTTCAACATGTGTCTCTCTATCTGCTACAAAATAGCGCTCGAATGTCGTCATCTCACTCTTCCCGAATAAGGAGGAGGTGGCGCCAGTCCATAGATACCAAACGATATCAAGCGCGTATTTCTTTTCAGAGGTTCCACTCGTTCGAAAATAGCCTTCACGTGCGATTTGCTCAAATTGTTCTAGCAAAGCTCGTCCAGCGTATTTTTTCCCTTTTAAAGTCATTTCCATAAAACTGCCGTCTTCGTTTAACGGAATGCAACCATGATAGAGTAGGTTGTTATTATACGTCAGAACCATGCTCCCTTTGGCGTAAAGAAAGGAAACGTGGCGTTGTAGTTTTTCGCAATTTTTAAAGGAGGATACGAGTCTGTTGATTAGTTCGTGTTCTTCTGGTGTGAGTACGTATGGGTTAGCAGGGTCAATGGTTGGAAAATGAGTATCTTTTAATGGATAGGTCTTGCCTTTGATCCTCACTGTTCCAGCATCGTAATCGATCATGCTAAGCAGCAAACGATGCTCCATTTCGAATTCTGGATGACGTGCTATGATTTCGCCTTCAAGCTTGAATTGGATAACGGCAATTGCTTTATGCATCCGTGCAATCTGGTTAATCTCCATTGTACTTTGCTCAGTAATTGCGGTTTTCTGCGGTAGAAAGGCTGTGCATGGATCGTCACCATAATTCGATTCGGCAAAAAGGGCCAAGGGGCGAATCGAGATACCGTAGCTGTCTTCAATAATATCGAGATTAAGATACCGACTGGAAATCCGCAACACGTTGGCTAAACAAACACGTGAGCCGCTCGCAGCCCCCATCCAGAGCATGTCGTGATTGCCCCACTGAAAATCAAGGGAATGGTAATTCATCAAAGAATCCATAATTTTATCTGGGTAAGGTCCGCGATCATAGACGTCGCCAACGATATGTAAATGATCTACTACAAGACGCTGAATCAGCCGCGAAAGTGCACCAATAAACTCAGACGCGCGCTCAAGTGAAATAATACTTGTGATAATTTCTTCATAATAAAGTGATTTGTCCATCACGAGATGATTTTCATGCAATAATTCTTGTAAAATATATTCAAAGTCAGCGGGCATTGCCTTGCGAACCTTGGAACGAGTATACTTAGAGGAGACGTGGATACAGAGCTCAATTAATTGAAAAAGCGTATTGCGATACCACAAATCCAGATTTTCTGTTGTTTCTGAAATCAAATCGAGCTTCTGTTCTGGATAGTAGATTAAAGTCGCTAAACTGTTCATTTCGGCATCCGTCAGCCGATTGCCAAATACATCGTAAATTTTACGTTTGACGACACCAGAGCCGTTGCGAATGACTTGCTCAAAAGCCTCATATTCTCCGTGTAAATCGCTTAAAAAATGTTCTGTGCCTTTTGGTAGATTAAGAATTGCTTCTAAATTAATAATTTCTGTGGCGGTGCTTGCAATGGTAGGGTAGCTACGAGATAACAAACGTAAATACTTTAATTGGTCTGCGTCCATAAATGTAATTCCTCCCTTTAAAAAAGCCAGATAATATTAATTGGTATAGTTCATTATAGATAACGAAAGTTTATTTCGCAAGGCAGATGATTCGAATTTTGAAAAACGGTTATGTACTATAATAGAAAGTAAGCTTTGAGAGGATGCGATTGAAAATGGCAGTTATTATTGGAATTTCGGGAACACGCCGTAGTATGGAGTTTCCACAAAATATATTTGAGGACCGTGCTACAGTGAACGATACGTATGTTAAGGCCGTTGCAAAAGCGGGAGGTGCACCAATTATTTTGCCGGTGACAGAAACATGTTACGCGAAAGAAATCGTGGAACATATCGATGGCTTGGTACTTACTGGCGGTGATGATGTTTCGCCATTCCTATACGGAGAAGAACCGTTAGCATTACTTAGTGGAACGCTACCAGATCGTGATTTATACGAAATGGAATTATTGAAAGAAACATTAGCTCAAAATAAACCTGTTTTAGCAATCTGTCGTGGTGTTCAGCTGATGAATGTGGCTTTTGGTGGATCACTTTATCAAGATATCAGTTATGCACCAGGAATTGAGCGCCAGCATTTACAACATACAGACCCAGGCTTTCCAATTCACTCCGTCGTGACAAAAGAAAATTCAGAGTTACGCGCGATTTTTGGCGAGAAGACAATGGTGAACTCATTACATCATCAAGTAATCAAAACTGTGGCTGCTGAATTTCATGCAACAGCTTGGGCATCGGATGGCGTAATAGAGGCTTTGGAACGCGAAGGAGATTTATTCGTCGTAGGTGTTCAGTGGCACCCTGAAATTATGGTGAAGCAAGGTAATGAAATGTGTGCCTTATTCGAAACTTTTATCCAAAAAGTTGAAACGAACAACAAGTAAGCAAATGAATTTTAGGGCAAAATCTGGTACAATAGATAGACAAACGGGAGGAGCTGGCAATCAGATGATAGAGTCTATTAAGAAATGGTCAGATAAAACACCGCGGTTATTGCGAGCTGCGCTAAATCTCGCATTAATCCTAGTCGCAGTCATACTTGTCATTGCGATGTTTAAAGAAATTTGGGAAATATTCCATAGCATTTTTTACGATACTTCCGAGAGTTTTTATCAGATTACCGAAGAAATTTTGGTATTCTTCCTTTATTTTGAGTTTTTAGCCTTGATTATTAAATACTTTGAGATGGAATATCATTTTCCGCTACGCTATTTTATTTATATTGGTATTACAGCGATTGTTCGCTATATTATTATCGATCATGAAAGTGCGCTGGCGACATTGCTCTTATCTGGTGCGATTCTTGTACTTTTAGTATCTCTTTTTGTCGCTAATACGAAGACGTTGCGACGGGATATGAATTAGTTTTAGGAGGAATAATACATGAAGATATTAGTAGTTGGCGCAACAGGAACGATTGGAAAAGCAATTGTCTCGAAATTGGAGCAGGAGCAACATACGATTATTACGGCGAGTCGTAAAGAATCAGATGTTACGGTAGATATGACGTCGGTTACGAGCATTCAGGCGATGTATGAGCAGGTCGGAAAAATCGATGCGCTAGTTGTTGCGGCTGGCTCTGCATACTTCGGGCCGCTTACAACGATGACACCAGAAAACAACGAGCAATCCATTGAAGGGAAGTTAAAAGGGACAG
>NZ_AODK01000042.1 GCF_000525975.1 Listeria rocourtiae FSL F6-920 | reverse complement strand
ACTCGTTGCTCGTATCGGGAGCTTATGTATTATTGGCGCTTGCGATTAGTACGGCTGCAGCTTATGTGCTCGCGAAATTTCAGTTCCGTGGCGCGAATTTGATTTTTTTTATTGTTTATGCTTTCGATGATGATTCCGTCACAGGCAACGGTGATTCCACTGTTCAAATTGATGTCGAATTTTGAGTTGTTGAACACATATTTTGCCTTAATTGTGCCACAACTTTGTTATCCGTTCGCGATTTTCTTAATGAGGCAAAATTTTATGGCATTTCCGAGTGAGCTGTTGGAATCGGCGCGATTGGACGGGGCGGGGGAATATCGGATTTTTTTCCAGATTGTACTCCCATCGATGAAACCCGCGCTTGCTGCGACATCGATTTTCTTGTTTATGACGCAGTGGAATAACTTTATGTGGCCACTCGTTGTGACGACGTCAAGTGAGATGTATACGTTTCCGGTTGCGCTATCAAGTTTGATGGGCGTGTCGTTTACGGATTATGGTCAAGTGATGACGGGGATTACGTTTGCAACGATTCCAATCATTATTTTCTTCTTGATGTTACAAAAACACTTTATTTCAGGAATGCTTGGCAGTGCGCTCAAGTAAATTTAGGAGGTTATGGGAATGTTGCGTGAACAGCAAAATTTTTATTATGGTGGGGATTACAATCCAGAGCAGTGGGATGAGTCGGTTTGGTTAGAAGACATGCGGCTAATGAAAAAGGCAGGCGTGAATTATGTCAGCGTAAATATTTTTAGTTGGGCGAAGTTGCAGCCGAATGAGGAAACATATGATTTTACAACGCTAGATAAGATTATGAACATGCTTGCGGAAAATGGCATTGGAGCGGATTTGGCAACGGGGACTGCGGCGCCGCCTGCTTGGATTGCGCGTAAATATCCTGATTCATTGCCAATGGATGTTAATGGGACACGCTTGTTGCCGGGATCTAGACAGCATTATTGTCCGAATAGCGTAGATTATGCGCGCTTGGCAGGAGCCTTGACGCGAAAAGTAGCAGAGCGATATCATGATCATCCTGCACTGGTGATGTGGCATATTAACAATGAGTATGGCTGTCATATCGGCGAGTGTTATTGTGAAAAATGCCAAGCGGATTTTCAAGTCTGGTTGAGAGAAAAATATGGCACGATCCAGCAGTTGAATGTAAGCTGGTCAACGGATTTTTGGAGTCAGCACTACTACGAATGGGAAGAAATTTTCTTACCTGGGAAGACTCCAACATACGCAAACCCGAATCAGCAGGTGGACTTTAAACGCTTCATGAGCGATTCGTTGCTGAATTTGTATAAAATGGAACGGGATATTTTGCGGGAGTTTTCGAAGGATATTCCGATTATGACCAATTTGATGGGGCTACATAAGCCAATTGATGGTTTTAAATGGGCGCCAGAGATGGATTTAGTCTCCTGGGATGCATATCCAGATCCGCATGACGTAATTCCGTATGCGCAGTTTATGGCGCATGATTTGACGCGGAGTTTGAAGAAAAAGCCGTTTTTATTGATGGAGCAGGCAGCAAGTGCGGTCAATTGGAGGAGTCAGAATGGTGTGAAAACGCCTGGTGTAATGCGGTTGTGGAGTTATGAGTCGATTGCGCATGGCGCGGACGGAATCATGTTTTTCCAATGGCGAGCGTCTCAAGGTGGTGCGGAGAAGTTCCATAGTGGAATGGTGCCTCATTCTGGTGACGAGGATAGTCGTAATTTTAGAGAGATTGCGGAATTGGGACAGGAGTTGCGCGGGTTGGATGAGCTCGTTGGTTCGGAGTTTGACGCGCAAGTTGCGATTATTTTTGATTGGGAAAATTGGTGGGCGCTTGAGCTGGATTCCAAACCGTCTGATTTGGTGACATATATGCGCCAGTTATTGGCTTACTATAAAGTATTGCATCGTTTGAACGTACGAGTTGATTTTGTGCATCCAAGTGAGGATTTGACGGGTTACAAAGTGGTATTTGCACCGGCCAGTTATCAAGCTTCACAGGATTTTGCGGCAAAGGTGGCGGCGTATGTGAAGGCTGGCGGTCATTTTGTAGCAAATTTCTTTAGTGGTATTGTGGATGAGAATGAGCGCGTGTACTTGGGTGGGTACCCAGGTGCGTATCGTGATGTGCTAGGCATTTATGTGGAGGAATTTGCTCCGTTAAAACGCGGGGTGAAGCATGAGATTCAGACGCAGTATGGCGATTTTGACATTGCGGTTTGGGAGGAAGTGGTTCATTTACGTGGTGCGGAGACGATTGCTTCGTTTAAAAATGGTTATGTGAAGAATATGCCGGCCGTGACGGTGAACAAGTTTGGTGCGGGAACGGCATATTACATTGGGACGCAACCGGATGCGAGCTATTTGGAGGCATTGTTGCGTGATTGTCTGACTGTTGCAGAGATTGCGCCGCCGTTTGATGTACCGGATGGTGTGGAAGTAACAGTGCGCCGTAAAAAGGAAGCGACGTATTACTTCTTCTTGAATCACACGGATAAGACGCAGGTTTTTCCGATTGGTGGAACCTTTGCGGAGTTGGTTAGTGGTGCGGAGGTTACGGACTTCATGACATTATCTGCGCGTGATGTAAGCATTTTAAAAGGATGATGGAGGTGCGCGAAAAATGGGAATTTCTTATGATGAGGCACAACGGGTGTTTCATTTGCGCGGAAAAGATGTCAGCTATGTGCTCGGTGTAGTACGTGACGGTTATTTGGCGCATTTGTACTATGGAAAAGGACTTCGTGAATTTGCAGGTTCCAATGGTTTGACGTTCATTAAGCGGGACTTTTCGCCGAGCGTTAGCATTGGAGATGAGACGTTTTCTTTGGATTCGTTGCCCCAGGAATACCCACAGTACGGTAATACAGATTTTCGCAAGCCGGCGTATCAGGTGAAGGGAATGGACGGGACGACAATTTCAGATTTGCGTTACGAGTCTCATCGTATTTTTGCTGGAAAAATGAAGCTAGATGGGCTACCGGCTTCATATGTGGAGCAGGATAGTGATGCGGATACGCTTGAAATTACGATGGCTGACGCTGTTCTGGGATTGCGCGTTATTTTGCAGTATACCGTTTTCGGGGCAGACAATGTGATTACTAGGTCTGCTCGATTTGTGAATGATGGACAGGATTCGTTACAAATTTTGAAGGCGGCAAGTGCGTGTATTGATTTTAAGGACAGTAATTATGATTTACTGACATTACCCGGCGCTTGGGGAAACGAGCGGCAAGTGGAGCGAGCGGCATTACGACATGGAATGCAAAGTGTTGATAGTGTGCGCGGTGCGAGTAGCCATCAGCAGAATCCATTTGTGGCATTGCTAGAAAAACAAACAACGGAGGAGTCCGGCGAAGCATATGGTTTTAATTTGGTGTACAGCGGTAATTTTGAGGCTTCTGTTGAGGTAGATCAATTTGCGACTACGCGAGTTATTCTTGGGATTCATTCTTTTAATTTCGACTGGAAACTTGAATCAGGAGCTACATTTCAGACTCCCGAGGTTGTAATGGTTTATTCGGACGCGGGGCTTGGGGAAATGTCGCGCCAATATCATCGTTTTTATCAGAAACATTTACTAAGAGGCGTTTACCGCGACAAAACACGGCCAATCTTGGTAAATAATTGGGAAGCAACGTACTTTGATTTCACCGAAGAAAAGCTTTTGGATATCGCAAAAGTAGGCAGTAAGCTCGGAATGGAGCTACTCGTACTTGATGACGGCTGGTTTGGCAAGCGTAATTCCGATAAATCATCGCTCGGAGATTGGTTTGTAAACGATGAAAAACTACCGAACGGTTTGCGAAATTTAGCGAAAAATGTGAATGATTTGGGCATGAAATTTGGACTATGGTTTGAGCCAGAGATGGTTTCAGTGGATAGCGATTTGTATAGAGCGCATCCTGATTGGTGCATTCATGTACCGAAACGTGCGAAATCGGAAAGCCGCAACCAGCTAGTTCTTGATTTTTCTAGAGAAGATGTTTGCACAGAAATTACGCGTCGTATGGCCGCAATTTTAGAAGAAGTGCCTATTAGTTATGTGAAATGGGATATGAACAGGCATCTGAGCGAAGTTGGTTCGGCTCATTTCACGAGTGAGCGACAGCAGGAGATTGCGCACCGGCATATTTTGGGTGTGTATGGTGTCATGGATGCAATCACAACACAGTTCCCAGATATTCTGTTCGAAAGTTGTTCGGGTGGAGGTGGGCGCTTTGATCCAGGAATGCTATATTATATGCCTCAAACGTGGACGAGCGACAACACCGATGCCGTTTCACGCTTGAAAATTCAATACGGCACGAGTCTTGTTTATCCGATTATCGCAATGGGTTCTCACGTTTCTAGTGCGCCAAACCATCAAGTCGGTCGCTTTACTTCATTGGAAATGCGCGGAAACGTTGCAATGTCTGGTAATCTAGGTTACGAACTGGACCTAACAACGTTGACTGAAGCGGAACAAGAAATAGTCCGCCATCAAATCGAGATGTACAAAGAAATTCGAGAACTTATTCAATTCGGCGATTTTTATCGTCTAAAAAGTCCTTTTGAAGGAAATGAGACAGCCTGGATGTTCGTAGATGAAGCTAAAACAGAAAGCTGTGTATTCTATTTTCAAGTGTTAGCCACACCAGCACGACCATTGCAATTCGTGAAGTTAGCAGGCTTAAATGCAGCAGCGCAATACAAGCTTCGCGGAACCGAGCAAGTTTTCGGTGGTGATGAATTGATGTACGCAGGAATGAAAGTCCCGACCACGCTAATTGGCGACTTCCAGACGGTAAGTTGGCATTTTCAAATAAAAAAATAGCAGTATATACCCAAATTCGAGTTGATTATGGTAGAATGAATGTTTAATATATTACAAGGGAGAGTTTAAAATGGGGTTTTCAGAAGCATTCAAGGCATTTTGGGGGAATTATACTAATTTTAGTGGGAGAGCAAGCCGTTCCGAGTACTGGTTTGCGCAATTAGCAATTTGGCTTATCTTCTTTGTACTAGGGATGTTTGGTTTGTTTAGTAAGTTTATGTACTATGTGGAAGGGCTTGTAGGAATCATTTTTATCATTCCGATGTTAAGCTTAGCGATTCGCCGTTTACACGATACAAACAAAAGCGGTTGGTTTATTCTAATGGGACTTATTCCATTAGTTGGCTGGATCATCATGCTAGTTTTCTATTGTACAGCAGGAGATAAAGGTTCTAACCGTTTTGGTGAAGATCCACTAGCTAAATAAGACAAGAAAGTTGGGAATGTTGTTTTGACGCAACATTTCCAACTTTTTATTTCACCGAACGAGCAGTTAACTTTTCATAGTTTTCAATTTTATGTTGCAATTCATTCTCGACATTTGTCAGGTTTAGCAATTGCTCTTGAATAAACACCTGGTGATTCTGTAAAAGTTTGAGCCGTTGTGGGGCTGTATGTTCTCCTTCTAAAAATAGTTCTGTATACTTTCTAATTTGTGCAATCGGCATTTGTGTTGCTTTTAGCCGTATGACAAATTTGAGCCAATCGATATGCCTAGCATCAAACATCCGCTCACCGTTATCATTTCTAGGGGGCCGGATTATCTTTTCTTTTTCATAGTATCGCAGTGTATATGCACTTAAACCGACTAATTTCGCTGTTTCTCCGATAGAATACATAAATTCCCTCCTAATCGCTTGACTTAGAGTTTACTATAAGGTCTATACTTGCGACTATACCATAAAAATCGGGCGAAAGCCATTGGAGGAATGACGATGAAATACACAGTTATCACAGGAGCTAGCTCAGGAATTGGTTACGAAAGCGCGCTATTATTTGCCAAAAGAGGCAAAAATCTTGTAGTAGCAGCAAGGCGTGAAACCGAGTTGGTGCAGTTAAAGGCTGAAATCGCGAAAATAAACCCAAATGTGAAAGTGCTGATTAAAATAGTAGATTTGACAGTAGCGGAAAACGTTTATAATTTTTACGCTTATTTAAAAGATTTAGAACTAGAGACATGGATAAATAACGCCGGATTTGGGAATTTTGATTCTATAAGTGAACAGAAATTGTCCAAGATTGAGTCGATGCTACATTTGAACATTGAAGCGCTGACCATTCTTTCTTCACTGTTTGTTCGGGATTATGCCAATGTTGAAGGGACACAACTAATCAATATTTCCTCAGGTGGTGGTTATGCGATTGTACCCAATGCCGTAACATATTGTGCCACCAAGTTTTACGTCAGCGCTTTTACAGAAGGACTATCTCATGAATTAAAAGCTGCCAATGCCAAAATGCAAGCCAAAGTACTAGCACCGGCCGCAACAGAAACTGAATTTGCGAAGCGAGCGCGGGATGAAGAAACATTCAATTACAAAGATTCTGTGGCAAAATATCATACTGGTAAAGAAATGGCAGGCTTTTTATTGGATCTCTATGACAGTAATAAAGTACTTGGAATTGTTGACCCGTCCAATTATGAATTTTTGCTGATGGACCCACAATTTAATTATGCGACCAGAGCACAAACATCTAAATAGTGCGAAAGGGTCTGGGAGTTTGTCCCAGACCCTTTGTATCTTTATACACGTGTTATGGTGTGGATACATAAAAAGGAGGTATGAGGATGCCGATAACTCCTAAGAAAATGGCAAGGATATTGAAAAAGAATGGGTTCTGGGTATATCAGGACGCAGGATTCTCACATGTTTTTCAGAAATCCAGTAACGAACAGGGCAACGATGGTACCATACTACAGTAAAATATTATTGAGTAAGCAATTTTGAAACAGGCAGGCTTGACGTAGTAGATATCCAATAGATGGGGTTGGTATGTAATGTCTTTTGATTTATTTTAACCTTTCCATGTGGTGGTGAGTACTGCAGTTCCGTTATTTGGAGCTTCGGTCAATGTGAATGCAAAATTCCCATCAATATCCGAAGTCGCTGTTTGATCGGGATGGCCACTTGCTATCAGTATCAAATCTGCATCAGGCTTTGTTTTCCAATAAATGGTGACGGTTCCGTTTTCATCAGATTTAAAGGCGTTTTCCACTTGAAGAACTAGTTTAGGTGTGTAGTTGTTGGTGTATCATTCTTCGTTAATTCATCGTCTGTAAGTCCGAGCCCTGCTACGATAATCGCAACCATACCTAAATTTAAAAATAGTGATATGAAACTTTTCTTCTTAGCAAAAAACGTTAGTAGGACAAGAAAAACACCAGTTAAAGCTAAATCTATCATTCTTATCTTACTCTTTTTAGTAAGTATACAGCACCATAAAATAAAAGCAATATTTGGAAGTGGAATAAAAATAATAGCCTTACTGTAAAACGGTATGATATAATATCCTGCGGCAAATAGGATAGCTCTGTACAGTATCAATCTTTAAATGATATACTGTGTTAAGTGTGATAATAGCGTATTGATAATTAATACACTAAGTGCTGTATCACCTATGATTGCTTGTTTTTTGCCGTTACATAGGCCTTTTCTTCATGATACACTAAAGTTGGCACGGAAATTGCTTTATATTAATCTGGTGACACATAATGAAAACAAATAGGATTGAAAGAAGCTAATATTGGGTAATTATTGATATCCAATCCGGGAACAGTAGTTAATACGGAACCCAACGCTTTTCAAGATAGCCAGGGGATTGGGCTTATGAATGAGAGTGCAGAGGTTGATGGAAGCTCTGACGAATTGAAGGGGGGAGAGGGATTTCGAGCTTTGTGAAGGGACGCAACGAGTGAACTAGCTAGCGTTCATGTTAGAGGTCTCTAAATGTTTGAAAAGTAAAGTTTACTTAGGAGGGAAAAAGATGGTAGGAATTATCCTCGCAACTCACGGCGAATTTGCTGAAGGTATCTTGCAATCCGGAACGATGATTTTCGGAGAACAAGAAAACGTTAAAGCAATCACATTGATGCCAAGCGAAGGCCCAGATGATATCAGAGCCAAGATGGAAGCAGCAATCGCGTCATTTGATAGCCAAGATGAAGTACTATTCTTAGTTGATCTTTGGGGAGGCACCCCGTTCAACCAAGCAAATGGTTTGTATGAAGACCATAAAGATAAGTGGGCAATTGTAGCAGGCCTTAACTTGCCAATGTTGATTGAAGCTTTTGCATCACGCTTCTCTATGAACTCTGCGCAAGAAATCGCTAAAGCTATCCTAACACCAGGACAAGAAGGCGTACGTATCAAGCCAGAAGAATTACAACCGCAACCACAAGAAGCTGTTGCCTCAGAACAACCAAGTGGAGAACTGGCTCCTGGAACTGTTGTTGGTGACGGCAAAATTAAATTTGTCTTAGCGCGCGTTGATTCTCGTTTACTACATGGTCAAGTTGCGACTGCATGGACAAAATCAACAAACCCAAATCGCATCATCGTTGTATCTGACGCGGTTTCCAAAGACGATCTTCGTAAAAAATTAATTGAACAGGCAGCACCACCTGGCGTTAAAGCCAACGTCATTCCTGTTGACAAAATGATTGAAATTTCTAAGGATCCACGATTTGGTAATACAAAAGCACTTCTTTTATTCGAAAACCCGCAAGATGTTCTTCGTGCTGTTGAAGGTGGCGTAGAAATCGAGCAAGTAAACGTTGGTTCCATGGCTCATTCTGTAGGGAAAGTAGTGGTAAGTAAAGTACTTGCAATGGGGCAAGAAGACGTAGAAGCTTTTGATAAACTGAAAGAAAAAGGGATCAAGTTTGATGTTCGTAAAGTTCCTAACGATTCGAGCGCAAACATGGAGGACATCATCAAGAAAGCAAAAGCTGAATTAAAAGCACAATAATAAATTCAAAATAGGAGGTATATTTATGTCTGTAATAGCAATAATTTTAGTAATATTAGTTGCCTTTCTAGCTGGTATGGAAGGAATCTTAGATGAATTCCAATTCCATCAGCCATTAGTAGCATGTACATTAATTGGACTAGTAACTGGTAATTTAACGGCATGTATTATCCTTGGTGGGACACTTCAAATGATAGCACTTGGTTGGGCAAATATTGGAGCAGCCGTAGCACCCGATGCAGCACTTGCATCTGTGGCATCAGCAATTATTTTAGTATTAGGTGGGCAAGGCGTTTCAGGTATTCCATCAGCGATTGCTATCGCAATTCCACTTGCAGTAGCAGGTCTTTTCTTAACAATGATTGTGCGTACTTTAGCGGTTCCTATTGTTCATATGATGGATAGTGCAGCAGAGCATGGTCATTTTAAAAGAGTGGAATGGTTGCATATCTCTGCGATTTGTATGCAAGGTATTCGTATAGCAATTCCAGCAGCAGCACTTCTATTCATTCCAGCAGAAAGTGTACAATCATTCTTAGAATCAATGCCTGCTTGGTTAACTGATGGTATGGCAATTGGTGGAGGAATGGTCGTTGCCGTTGGTTATGCGCTCGTTATTAACATGATGGCAACAAAAGAAGTATGGCCATTTTTCATTATCGGTTTCGTCGTTGCAGCACTTACTCAATTGACACTTATTGCTATTGGTGCATTAGGTGTGGCGTTGGCTCTTATTTACTTAAACCTTTCTAAAATGGGTGGCGGTAATTCAAATGGTGGCGGAGGCGGTAGTTCTAAAGATCCGCTTGGCGACATCTTAAACGATTATTAAAACCTAAAAAAGGAGGAGAAGAGAATGGCAGAGAAAATCGAGTTAACGAAAAAAGATCGATTGAGCGTAGCATGGCGCTCTACGTTCATTCAGGGTTCTTGGAACTATGAACGTATGCAAAACGGTGGTTGGGCTTTCTCCATGATCCCAGCAATTAAGAAATTATACAAAACAAAAGAAGACCGTTCAGCGGCTTTAAAACGTCATTTAGAATTCTTTAATACACATCCATATGTAGCTTCACCAATTCTTGGAGTAACACTTGCACTGGAAGAAGAACGTGCAAATGGAGCACCAGTTGATGATGTAGCAATTCAAGGGGTAAAAGTTGGTATGATGGGACCGTTGGCTGGTATCGGTGATCCAGTATTCTGGTTTACAGTTCGTCCAATGTTAGGTGCATTGGGTGCGTCTCTTGCAATTAGCGGAAACATCCTTGGGCCAATTATTTTCTTCGTCGCTTGGAATATTATTCGTTGGGGCTTCATGTGGTATACACAAGAATTTGGTTACAAAGCCGGTTCTAAAATTACAGAGGATCTTTCTGGCGGTATCCTTCAAGATATCACAAAAGGTGCTTCGATACTCGGGATGTTCGTACTCGCCGCCTTGGTTCAGAGGTGGGTATCCATCCAATTTGCACCAGTTATATCCAAGGTTAAATTAGATGAAGGCGCCTATATCGATTGGGATAAACTTTCCAGCGGTTCTATGGGTATTAAAGAAGCATTGGAACAACAACAAGCTGGCTTGTCGCTTTCCAACATAAAAGTAACGACTTTACAAGATAACTTGGATAGCTTAATTCCAGGTCTTGCCGCTTTACTACTTACATTCCTATGTATGTGGTTGCTTAAGAAAAAAGTCAGCCCAATTATCATCATTCTAGGTTTATTCGTAGTTGGTGTAGTTGGTCACGTTATTGGACTTTTATAAGAGATTTAAGTAATAAGCCGATAAAAAGAGGTTGGTGTATTATAGCTAGCCTCTTTTTTCTTGGTATTAGGGCATAAAAAAAAGTATAATAGGATAAAATAGCTGAAAAGAAATGGAGCGAATATAGTTGGTTCAATCGATTAATACACAAGTAGATTTAAAAATTGACGCTACGGCTTTTACTGGGCTCACAGATTATGGAGAAATCTTGATTGGTGACAAAGGCTTTGAATTTTATAATTCGCGTGACGTGCGTAAGTTTATCCAAATCCCTTGGGAAGAAGTGGACCAAGTGATCGTTTCTGTTATGTTAAAAGGCAAGTGGATTCCTCGTTATGCGATTAAAACAAAGCGTAACGGAACATTTACTTTTGCTTCTAAAAAACCCAAAGATGTACTGCGGGCTATTCGAGTATATGTCGATCCAGCTAACATGGTAAGTTCTCTAAGTTTCTTCGATGTAATAAAAAATGCTTTTCAATCGATGTTTAAGAAGAAAAAGAAAAAGTGAGTAACTTTAGGCATAGTGATATCTAAAATGCTTCCCTTGCGAAGATATGTGCAGGGTGGGGCTTTTTTGTTGCATCATGTAAGCGTGAATCATTGTTAATTGATAGTAGCATAGGTAGAATAGGATGTATAGAAAGTTTGAGGAGGAGAAGATGATGAAGAATAATGAGAGGGTTTTTGCGATGTCATTTGCTAGTGTGTATCCGCTCTACATACAAAAAGCAGAGAAAAAAAGAACGAACAAAAGTGGAAGTTGATGAGATTATATTTTGGCTGACGGGCTATGATGAGGTAGCTTTACAACGCATTTTGGATCAGAAAACCGATTTTAGAAATTTTTTTTGGAGAGGCACCACAGCTGAATCCGAATGCTTCGCTAATTAAGGGCGTTATTTGTGGCTACCGTGTGGAGGAAATTGAAGATCCATTGATGCAACAAATTCGTTATTTGGATAAATTAATTGATGAATTAGCCAAAGGCAAAGCGATGGAGAAAATATTACGAAAAAATTAGTGACAATGAGGTGTGGGTATGAATACGAAATTAATCATGATTGAAGGGCTTCCTGGTTCGGGTAAAAGTACATTAGCTATAAAAATAGCGAACTATTACCAGAGCCGAGGCCTGAATGTTTCGGTGTATACGGAAGGGACTTATCACCCCGCAGATTTGGCGTGGATTGCGTGCATTCCTGAGGCTGCGTTCCCAACTATTTTAGAGCAATTTGGCAGTATGAAAGAAGAGATTCATAGACATACCAAGATGGAAAATGGTTATGCACTGGTTGCTTATACACAGGTGAAGCCGCATGATGACCTGTTTTATCAAATGATGGAGTCGTATGAGGTTTATGATAATCGGGTGCCTTTTTCGACTTTTACGGAGTTACACTGGAAGCGCTGGAAATCGTTTGGGGATAGGGTAATAACAGAGAATGGAATCACTATTTTTGAGTGTTCATTTTTGCAGAATCATCTTGGTGAACTGATGAATTATCAGATGAAAGATCTGTATGCGATGAAAGCGTATTTTAATGAGTTGTTAAATACTGTGGTGGATTTGTCGCCGGTACTTATTTATCTTTCACATTCTGATATTAGGGAGACTATTGAGCGTGTCTCTCAGGAGCGGGTATTTGATGATGGGAGTTGGATTGATGGAATAATTCCTTATTATGAAAGTACACCCTATGGAAAAAAGCATAATCGTGTAGGAATGGATGGCTTTGTTCAAACGCTTATGGATCGGAAGGAAGCAGAACTTGAGATTATCGAATCGTTGCCAATAGAAACATTTATATATGAGTGCTCGGATTATGATTGGGATGAATTGTGGCTTAGAATTGAGAGTAACCTTCCTAAATGAAAGAGCCCAAGACAAAATAAGCAAGATATCACGAATTCTCTTTTCGAATAGGGTGCGAATATTGCTTGATACAAATCGAGAGCCGGCGTTTGTATTTAGGAGGACGTAAAGGAGTTGCCTCATAACTTATATTGGGACTGTAATGCACCTGATTTCGAACAGTCCCAATATTCCGAGTGCTTCTTGCTACCTTATTCTGCGTATGTCCCAAACTTTCTTATCCTTTGACAACACCTAGTGTGCGTAACGTTTTGATGGTTTCTACAAGATCAGTTTGGTTTTGCATGACTTCATCGATATTTTTATAGGCAAAACGGCTTTCTTCAGCGACATCTTGGAGATTTTTCTTACCAATTGTGATGTTATGGTCATTCAAATCTTGGAGTACTTCCTCCATTGGAAAATTACTTTTGGCACGTGTTCTGGAAAAATTTCGTCCAGCGCCATGGGAGGAGGAATGGAAACTTTCTGGGTTGCCAAGGCCACGAACAAGATAGCTTGTTGCTCCCATCGCACCTGGAATGATACCAAGTTCGCCGTTTCTTGCTCGTGTTGCGCCTTTACGGTGAACCCAGACATTTTGTCCATAGTGGTTTTCGAGTGATGCATAGTTATGGTGGCAATTGATTTTGTCGGTAAATTGAGTATTTTTACCAAGTTTCTTCTTGGTGTGTTTCGCGAAAATGGTCATTATGGCTTCGAGCATGGTTTCACGATTTTCAAAGGCATAGTCAAGCGCGAGATTCATCCATTCGATGTAGGCTCTTCCTTCTAATGAATCGGTTGGTAAAAAAGCGAGAGGATTGCGTTCTGGCGTATCGCTTAGCCATTGTTGGTTGAGCTTGACGGCTAGCTTGTGAAAGTTTTGGCAAATTTGGGCGCCGAGGTGGCGACTTCCAGAGTGGAGCATGATGCCGAGATAACCGTTTTCATCTTTTTGAAATTCGTAAGGTCGACTACCAGCGCCTTGGACGTATTGCTACGCTAGGTTTCCGATAGTCTCCTCCCAAACCGTACGTACATCTCTCGATGTATACGGCTTTCCATTTACAAGTATCTATCATGTCCTGCTTCCGTGTGCAATCTTGCGATGACAGTCGAAGCAGAGTACTAAAGTTTTTCGGTTTCGAGCAATCATCTGTTGCTCCCACCAGTCTTTGCCTTTGACGTCTTTTAGTCGTTTAACGTGATGTATTTCAAAAGGAACATCTTCTTTTCCACACCATTCACACTTTTTAGCACTGATACGCTTTTCTAGTTCTGTTCGGCTCATATATTTCATAACATTCGGTTTCAAATCAGGGTCATCGTTCTTGGAAGTCGTTCTATTTCGTGGAAAGCCTTTGTTGTAGAAGTAGCAGACGGCTTCGCCAGTCTTTGTTTGGTATTTGATGCCCCAATGTGTCCCATAGCGGTGTTTCTTAAAGGTCTTTCTAACGCTTGAATGGTGCTTGCCAGCCAATGTTTTGATACAGCTATATTCCATTACATACCGTAGTTGCCACATTTTATGTGTAACATTTTCTGCTAATCTATAGTAGTTGTAAATTCCTCGAATTTCTGCGTTAAAGACGTTGATGATTTCGAGGTCGCTTAATCGAATTAAGGGAGTTCTGCAAATTGGCATCCATTTATTAGCGTTAATGTCTTTGACTAGCTTGTGTTTCACAATAAACTTTTCAATGACTTCTTTAGGCATCATTAGGCGTACGTTTCTTCTAGCGCATCTGATTTTACCGCCTTGTTTATTCTTATATGGTGTATTGTTATTACCTATACTGATGTCGTAACCTAGAAAGCGTGCATTTTTGCTACTGTGCGTGATAAGTGTTTTATCATTGGATAATTCTAACTCAAGTTCTTGGTTCAAGAAGTCTTTGATAGTCTGTTTAAGCTTAATGCAATCTTCTTTACTTCCATTCACACCTATAAGAAAGTCATCCGCGTAGCGGACGTATTTCAGGCGTTTATATCCCTTTGAGTTGGAGATGGTTGGTGTATTAGCCTTTTTACTTTTAAGGTCTTTGAATTGCAGGATAAGATTGTTACGTTCTTTCTCGTTGTCAGACGCTTCTATTTTCTTTCGAAGTTGGCTTACCTGATATTCAAGGTTTCGATAGACAGGATTCCGTTGTTGTGCCTTGGGATTTCCTAAGTCGAATTCCTTTTTGAGGTCATCTAGAATGTACTTATCTAATTCGTTTAGGTAGATGTTAGCCAGTATAGGGCTAATGATTCCTCCTTGCGGTGTCCCTGTGTAAGTCTTGTTAAATTTGAAGTCTTCAATGTACCCTGCTTTGAGAAATTTCCTAATTAAACGAAGGAACTTTTCGTCTTTGATAGTCTTCCCAAGTATTTCAATCAGTTTGTGATGTTTAATGTTGTCGAAAAATCCTTTGATGTCTCCTTCAATAAACCAATTGACTCCTGTGTAAATCCTGTCTATTTCCATTAAAGCTGTATGGCAACTCTTGTTAGGTCTAAAACCGTGGGAACTGATACTGAATTGTGGTTCATAAATGGCTTCCAATATCAGTCTGCAAATCTCTTGAACTATCCTATCCGTGAAGCTGGGGATGCTGAGAGGTCTCGTTTTACCATTCTTTTTAGGAATGTTGACCCTCTTGGAAGGGGATGGTTGGTAACTTTCGTCTTTGATGGATATAATAATACTGTTGATAAGTTCCTCGCTAAAATTGCTAGCTGTTTTACCATCGATACCCGCTGTTGCACTCCCGTTATTGCTGTAGATGTTGCTAAAGGCTTTTATATACATATGAGGGTTGTAAAGAATTCTGTAAAGTCTTTCATGTGTATAATTTTTCTTTAGTGATTGTTTTGATAGATTGATTAATACTACCTCTGAACTTTGCAAGAGCCTTTCGCTCCTTTCAAAATAGATTTAATCTTTGTAAACTGTTCCCCTTCGCCATGTAATAGGCTTTCCCTATCTCAGACTACTACGAGAACTCCGTTACCGTGCAGGATATTCAAGACCTTTGTCTATAGCCGTCAGGCATTCCTGTTTAGGTAATCCCCAGTTAGTACAGTAAATATAGGTGGAATTGTTGTCGGATAGTCCTTTCACGATTTCATCACATCTGTGACTACGTAACTTCTCTTGGTTGAAAACCACTACTGTTGAATTCGTAGATTTCATAGTAGCACCTCAAAGGTATTTATAGATTACCTTTAAGTAGAAGTTATGTTAGGTTTCAGTTGGTGTTCCTAACAGCGAACCATAGCGCCGTTCTCGCTAGACTTCAAACAATACAGTCTTTATCCTCATACAATTCTTTATGTCTTGGCACGCATTCGCAACTTTTACCAACTAGTTGAATAGTGCCTTTACAGCCATGCTACACTCCCTGTTCACTTTCGATTCCAGATAAGGCTGTTGACATTACATCGGTTTTCTCGATGTGTCGTGTACCTAATTACGCGATATTTACTGCCCATCTTGGGCGCACAATAAAATGATTGCCACCGCCGAGTGTACCAACTTGATAGTAGGCGTTTTCGAGTAGTTCTGTTGCGTTTGGCAGTAGTTCGTAATGATCTTTTTGTGCAAAAGCCATGTCGATGACGGCAGATTTTTGTGCTTCGTGATGGCGGGCTTTGCCGACAGGAATAGTGAATAGTGTTTCGTTGACGATGCTTTGAATAAAGTTCTGAGTGGTTTCGCTTTCGTGGATGTTGGTTTGGATGTAACACATGCCACAGCCAATGTCCATGCCAACTGCGTATGGGACGATGGTGTTTTTGGTGGCAAGCACTCCGCCAATCGGCATACCTGCGCCGAGATGTGTATCAGGCATTAGTGCTAACCATTTGTAGACGAATGGTAGGTTTGTGATTTGCTTTGCTTGTTCGAAGCACCCATCTTCAATTGCTGATTGATCTGCAAGCCAAATTTTGATTGGTTTTTTGGTTTCATTTTTTTCATAGTAAGTAAACATTGTTATTTCCTCATTTCCAGTTTATGATTTTAGTATAGAGAAGTTACGAGGGTTTATCTTATAAAAAAAAGGTGCGAGTGGGGGACATCATGGCGAAATCGTTTAATGAGTTGATTAAGAATTTTTCGGTGATTCGGAATTATGTAAGGGAGTTTTATGTGTATGGGTTTAAGCAGCGGGAGGATTTCACAACGAAAAGTGGGCGAAGTTATGATAATGTGAGGCGACGAATTGAGAGTTATTTAAGGGAATACATAGAGGTGGAGCAGCAGGGGAATCGGAAGGCGCTGCGGTTATTTATTGATCCGAATGAAATTACAGAGAATCCGATGTTTGCTGTTTGGCAGGCGAAGAGTTTTACGAAAAATGATGTTTTTTTGCATTTTGTATTGATGGATATTTTTTCCGACGGTGAGGACTATTCAGTTAATCAGTTGCTGGCACGGATTGATAAAGATTACTTAGCTCATTTTCGGGATGGTTTTATAATCGAGGCATTGACATTGCGGAAGAAATTAGCAGAGTATGTTGACTTGGATGTGTTGCGACGGGAATTGCGTGGGCGGGAGATTCATTTTTCACGAGTTGCGAGTGTGGTGTTGTCAGATCGAGCATTACGAGCTGTACAATTTTTTAAGGAGATGGCACCACTTGGTGTGTTGGGGCATTATTTGTTGCAACAGGAGCGCGGGTTGGATGCCGTTTTTCGGTACAAGCACTATTTTGTGATGCATACGTTGGAAGATCAAGTTTATCTGGATTTATTGGTGGCGATTCGGGAAGCACGATGGGTAGCGTTGACACGGTTTGGTCAAGAGCGAGAGTTGCGTTTTTTACCGGTGAAGTTGCTAGCAAGTGCGCAGTCGGGGCGACGATATGTGGTTGGAAAATCAAAGATAGGCCAGTTTTTTGCGTTTCATCGCCTAGATCAGATTGAGCAAGTAACACTTATGGAGGTTACGGCGGATATTAGAATGGAAAAGAAGCACTTTGATGAGGTACGAAAATTTATGTGGAGTGCGGGATTTGATCGGCGAGTGGTGCATTCACTTTGTGTGACGCTAGCTATCGATGAAATGCGTGAGGCATATATGCTGGAGCGGATTCGAATGGAGGGAAGGCATGGGAGGCTTATCAGGCTTACTTCAAAGCGCTTTGAGTACAGAATAGAGACGTATGATTTGAATGGGATGAAGCCATTTTTACGGACGTTTGTGGGACGGATTGTAGCGCTTGATTCAGGAGATGAAGCATGGGAGCGGCAGTTTTTTTCTGAGCTTGCGGACATGTATCGCCTTTATTTTGAGGAGGGAACGACCGTTGGAGATATTTAATGAAATGTATGGAACATACTATCGTGTTGTTCTGGAGATTTTGAGACAGCGGCGTGGGTTGTCAAAGCAAGAAATTGCGGAAATTGTGCGGAAATTGGGTTTTGATGAGAGTGGTTTGCATTTGTTACCACAGCTGACGGAGCAGTGGCATTTGTTGGTGAAGGGCGACGGAGTGTATGAGTCTATTTTGACAAAAGACTGGGTGCCGGTGCAGGGTGTGCTTGAGAAGCGGTGGTTGAAAACGGTGTTACGGGACCCACGGATGGGTTTGTTCTTGGCAGATGATGAGATTGCGAAGTTGGAGCAAGAGCTTGCGGATTATGAAGTGCTGTTTGATGCAGACTCGATATGGTGTTTTGATCAGTTTCGGAATGGCGATGCTTATTCGGAGCGGGGATATCGAACGATTTTTGGGGTTATTTTGCAGGCTTGCGAGGAGAAGCGGGAGTTGGAATTAGTTTATCGGGCAAGGGAAACTTTACAGGGAACTTTTTTGCCGTATCGGCTAGAGTTTTCAGAAAAGAATAATCTGTTTCGATTGCTTTGTTTTAGGAAGAGGGATTTGAAGCCGTTTACGTTGAATGTGGGAAAGGTGATGGAGGCGCGGCTGGGTGAGCTTGTGGATATGGTATTACCGGAGCATCGATCGGAAATGGTCGTTGTGACGTGTCGTGTGGTGAATCATCGGAACGCAGTGAATCGGGCGATGATTCACTTTGCAGATTATAAGAAAAAGGCGTTTAGAACGGAGCGCGAGCATGTATTCGAGATGGAAATTCATTGCCCATCAGGTGATTTGATGGAGCTTGTGATTCAGTTGTTATCGTTTGGACCGATGATACAGGTTTTAGGCCCGGACAGTGTGGTTGGTGAGTTGAAGGCTCGGTTGGCAAGGCAAATGGAATTGTAAAACAAAAATGGTGGTCTTGCATCGCTATCGGACAGATTTTTTGGTACAATAAACGAGAGACTATACATAGAAATTGGAGGAATGGGATTATGGCTTTGAAGGACTTGCAGAATGGCTCGGATATTAGAGGAGTGGCGATTGAGACGGAGAAACACGATGTAACGTTAACAGATGAACATGTAAGTGCGATTGCGATTGGCTTTGCGGCTTGGTTGCGCGATGTGAAAAAGACTGGTGAACGGGCAACTGTGGCGATTGGGCATGATAGTCGATTGTCTGCTGAGCGTGTGAAAGATGTTCTTGTAGCTAGCTTGACGCGGTCTGGCATCGATGTTGTGGATGTTGGCTTGGCTACGACACCAGCAATGTTCATGGCAACGCAATATGAAGATTATCAGTGTGATGCAGCAATTATGATTACGGCAAGTCATCTTCCTTATTTCTACAATGGTCTGAAATTGTTCACGCGTGATGGAGGCGCAGAACATGAGGATATTGATTATATTATGGAGCATGCAGATGCGGTTTTTGTGGCAAGTGTTGCGGGAGCGGTAATGCATAAGCCGTTACTGGAAACTTATGCCGCAGACTTGGTTGGCAAAATTCGTGCTGGGATTAATGATGAGGTGCTTTACGAGGAACCGCTTGATGGAAGCCATATCGTTGTAGATGCGGGAAATGGTGCGGGTGGCTTTTTTGCGACTGAGGTTTTGGCTAAGTTAGGTGCGGATATTACGGGAAGCCAGTTCCTTGATCCTGATGGGAATTTCCCAAATCACATTCCAAATCCTGATAATAATGAAGCAATGGCGAGTTTGAAGGAAGCCGTATTGGCGAACAAAGCAGATTTGGGCGTTATTTTTGACACGGATGTGGATCGGGCAGCGATTGTGGATCGGGATGGCGAGAGTTTGAATCGGAATCCATTGATTGCTGTTATTTCGGCGATTATTTTGGATGAGCATCCAGGAACGACGATTGTGACGGATTCAACTACTTCGACGCATTTAGAGGAATTCATCGAGGCGCTTGGTGGGAAACAGCACCGGTTTAAGCGCGGATATCGTAACGTGATTAATGAGGCGATTCGGTTGAATGAGGCTGGGACACAGAGTGAAATTGCGATTGAAGTTAGCGGTCATGCAGCTTTAAAGGAAAACTATTTTTTGGATGACGGTGCGTATTTGATTGCTAAAATTTTGATGCGCTATGCGAAGTTGCGTAAAGAGGGCAAGGATTTGGCAGATTTAACGAGGAATTTGAAGGTTCCAGCAGATAATGATGAGATTCGCCTGTCGATTTTGGCCAATAATTTTAAGTCATATGGGTTGGCTGCTTTAGAAGATTTCAAGGAGTTTGTGGCTAAAACGGATGGCTTGGAATTGGAGCCTGTAAATCAAGAGGGCGTTAGGGTAAATACGAGTGGTACGTTCGGAAATGGGTGGTTCTTGTTACGTATGAGTTTACATGAGCCTGTTATGCCAGTAAACTTAGAGAGTGATGAAGTAGGTGGAGTAGATAAAATTAAGGCAGTACTGCAAAAATTCTTCGGAGGTTACGCGGAAATCGATAGTGCGAGCCTGCAAAAAATAAGCCAATAGAAGGAATGAGAAGTATGATTGATATACATTGCCACATCTTGAATAGCTTAGATGACGGACCAAAAACGGAAACGGGCAGTCTTGCCATGGCGCAACAAGCAATAGCAGAGGGTTTCACGGATATCATTGCAACACCGCATCATTTGAAAGGCGATTATTTCAATCTGCGGCCTTCTGTGGCAGAGCACGTGGCAGAGCTGAACGAGGCAATTAAAGATAATGGAATGGAGCTACAGGTGCACGTTGGACAAGAAGTGCGTTTGCATGGTGAAATTGTTGAAGGCTTGAAAAATGGGGATTTGGCTTCACTTGCGGAGAGTCGTTACGTGTTGATTGAATTTCCGACACAGAGCATTCCAGTGTTTACAGAGCAGTTGTTTTATGACTTGCAGATGGCGGGATATGTGCCAGTAATTGCCCATCCAGAGCGGAATTTTGAGATTATGGAGAATCCAGAGCGCTTGTATGAATTTGTGTCGCATGGCGCTTTGGCACAGCTTACCTGGTCAAGTTTGGACGGAAAGTTTGGTAAGAAGTCTAAGAAATCGAGTGAGATTTTGCTTGAACATCAGTTGGTGCACTTTTTGGCAACAGACGCACATGATACGGTTCGTCGGCCGCTTTTGCACAAGGAGATTGAGCAACGGTTAGTGAAACGGATTGGCTCGAGTTATATGGGATACTTAAAAGAAAATGGCGCGAAAGTACTTAAGAATGATGTGATTATCGCGGAAGATTACACGATGCCATCGCAAAAAAGGTTTTTCTTGTTTTGAGGAAGAGAAATAGAATGCGAAAAGGATAATTTGGGCGACCCAATAGTTATAGTCTGTAACACCATAATTTAAAGCTGCTATGAAACGCGGTATCGCATGTTTCATAGCGGCTTTGTTATTGGTTTTTATTGTAATTTTCTTAAGAATGTTATGAGCGGTGTACCTTCTAGTAATAGGTTTGGTAATACCCAGTGTATTTCATTTTACAAAAGACATCTCTTTCTAACAGCGCCTAATCGTGGTATAATCAAACAAAACGCATAGTTGTAAACAGGGTCTGGGAAAAATATATTTCTAACCAAAAATAAGCAAGATATCACGAATCCCTTTTTTCGGGTAAGACGTATATCTTGCTTCACACAAATCGAGCGAAAGCGTTTGTATTCCAGGGATTTTGCGGAAGCCGGAAGCGGAGCATACTTGTGTATGTGAGAACCGGAAGTCTGCTAAATCCGTGGAATGCGAGCGCTTGTCGCCGATTTATCTGGGTTATGTCCCAGACCCTTAATTTATTGAGGAGAGTCGTTATGAAGATGATTGTTGGACTCGGAAATCCGGGTAAAAAATATGAACGTACTAGGCATAATGTCGGTTTTATGGTTGTCGATGAGCTTAGTTTTAGATATCAAACTCCTTGGAAGAAGTCGAAATTTAATGGGATGACAAGTAGTATCGTTGTGAATGGCGAGAAAATGTTGCTCGTGAAACCGTTAACTTTTATGAATCTTTCGGGAGAATGTGTGCGTCCGTTGATGGATTATTATGATATTTCAGCGAACGATGTGATGATTATTTATGATGATTTGGATTTGCCTACCGGAAAAATCAGACTTAGACAAAAGGGCAGTGCCGGTGGTCATAATGGGATGAAGTCATTGATTCAGCATTTGAAAACTCAGGAATTTAATCGGATTCGCATTGGCGTGGATCGACCTGCAAATGGTGATGTTTTGAATTACGTGCTCGGTGATTTTCCAAAATCGGAGCATGCGGATATTATTGCGGCAATTAAGAAGAGTGCAGATGCCATAGAGGCTTGGTCAAATAAGAGTTTTGCAGATGTTATGAACCAGTTTAACTAGTGCATAGCAGCCGGATTATTCCGGCGAAAAATTTAGATGGAATATTCAAAAAAAGGAGGCCTTTTAGCGTGAAAGGATTGCAACAGCTAGTTTATGAACAAAAAGATATTCGTGGCGTGATTAAAGAGTTAGAAGACAAGGGGAAATCGCAATTAGTAACGGGGCTTTCGGGGTCGAGTCGGGCGTTATTCGCTAGTGTTATTGAGGGGGGAACGCAACGACCGGTTATTTTTGTAACACATAATTTATATCATGCTCAGAAATTATATGATGATTTGTCGGCTTTGCTAGACAGTGATCGTCTTTACTTATATCCAGCCGATGAGTTAATTTCGTCGGAGCTTAGTATTTCAAGTCCAGAACTTCGCGGGCAACGTGTCGAGGTACTGCAGTTTTTGTTATCTAGAAAACCAGGAATCGTGATTGTTCCTGTCGCTGGCTTGCGCAAAATTTTGCCGCCAGTTTCAATTTGGGAAAAATATAATATGTCGTTGATTCAAGGTGCGGAGATTGATCCAGAAGGTTTGCAGAGTCAGCTTGTAACAATGGGGTATTCAAGAAGCGATATGGTCAATACGCCGGGTGAGTTCAGTATTCGCGGTGGGATTATCGATATTTATCCGATTACGGAGGAACACCCGATTCGGTTGGAGTTATTTGATACGGAAGTGGATTCGTTGCGTTTCTTTGATGTGGATTCGCAACGGTCAATTGAGACGGTAGAGGAATTTAAGTTAGTTCCTGCGACTGAGATTTTGGTAGAGCCGGCATTTTTCCCTGATTTGGTAACGCGAATTGAGAAAAAGCTTGTAGCGACGCTGAAACAGATGTCAGGTGATAAGGAAAAGCAACAACTGGTGGAAAACTTGGAAGAGGATTTAGAGTTACTTCGTGATGGACAGAAACCGGATATGTTTTTCAAGTATATTGGGATGTGCTATCCAGATCCAGCTTCTTTACTTGATTATGTGTCACAGAACTCGATTTTGCTGTTTGATGAGTTTGCGCGGATTCAAGAGACAGATGAGCGGTTAGAAAAAGAAGAGGCGGAATGGCAAACGGAGACGCTTGAGCGGTTGGAAACAGTTCGTGATACAAAAATGAGCCATAATTTCCGAGCACTTTTGGAGACGGATCGGTTGTCGCGGATTTATTTATCACTGTTTCAAAAAACACCTAACAGTGTGCGGATTGCAAAGATGACAAATATTGTTTACAAGCAAATGCAACAATTCCATGGTCAGATGAACGTTTTAAAAACGGAGATGGATAGCTGGTCGAAGAATAATTATGCGGTCGTGATTTTGGCGCCATCAATTGAGCGTGCGGAGAAAATGAAGCAGACGCTTGCAGATTATGAGATGGAAAGCGTGATTTTAAAGGATGAGTCGGAGGTTCCAAAATTTGGTCAGACGCAATTTGTGCTTGGCAGTTTTCAGAATGGGTTTGAGTTGCCGCTTGCCAAAGTTGTGTTCATTAGTGAGACGGAACTCTTTAACAATAAAAAGAAGCAGAAGCCTAAGAAACGGCAGAAATTATCGAATGCAGAGCGAATTCAGAGTTATTCCGAGCTGAAGGTTGGCGATTATGTAGTTCACGTGAATCACGGGATTGCGCGCTATGTTGGGATGGAGACACTGGACATTAATGGTGTGCATAAGGATTACTTATTGTTGATGTACCAAGGCGATGATAAGCTATTTATCCCGGTAGAGCAGCTGGAGCTCGTGCAGAAATATGTTGGCTCAGAAGGTAAGGCACCGAAGTTAAACAAGCTTGGCGGCACGGAATGGAAACGTGTGAAGACGCGGGTTCAAGCGTCTGTGCAAGATATTGCAGACGATTTAATCAAATTGTATGCAGAACGTGAGGCAGAACGCGGTTATGGCTTTAGTCCTGACGGCGAAATGATGCGTGAGTTTGAGGATGCGTTTCCATACCAGGCAACGGAGGATCAGTTGCGTTCGATTATGGAGATTAAAAAGGACATGGAACGCGAACGGCCGATGGATCGCTTACTGGTCGGAGATGTTGGTTATGGGAAAACGGAAGTTGCTTTGCGTGCGGCGTTTAAGGCGATGATGGACGGAAAACAAGTTGCATTCTTAGTTCCGACAACGATTCTAGCACAACAACATTATGAAACGATGAAAGAACGGTTCCAAGGGTTCCCGATTGAGGTCGGGTTGTTGAGTCGATTCCGGACGCGAAAGCAGCAAAATGAGACGCTAAAGGGCTTGAAGTCTGGGCATGTGGATATTGTTGTTGGAACGCATCGATTGCTATCAAAAGACGTGGAATACCATGATCTAGGATTCCTTATTATCGATGAGGAGCAACGGTTTGGCGTAACGCACAAGGAGAAGATTAAGCATATCCGTTCAAAAATTGATGTGCTGACGTTGACGGCGACACCGATTCCGCGAACACTACATATGTCGATGCTTGGCGTGCGTGATTTATCAGTAATTGAGACACCTCCTGCCAATCGTTTTCCTGTGCAAACGTATGTGGTGGAGCAGAATAATGTATTGATTCGGGAAGCGATTGAGCGAGAGTTGGCGCGTGACGGCCAAGTTTTCTTTCTGCACAATCGAGTGGATTCTATTTTGCAAAAAGCGGATGAGATTAAGATGCTCGTTCCAGATGCGCGGATTGCAGTGGCACACGGTCAAATGACTGAAACAGAGCTTGAGTCTGTGATTTTGAGTTTCCTTGAGGGAGAGTTTGATGTGTTGGTGACAACGACGATTATTGAAACGGGTGTAGATATACCAAATGTAAATACGTTATTTGTCCAAAATGCAGATCATATGGGCCTTTCCCAGCTATACCAATTACGTGGTCGTGTTGGTCGTTGGAATCGAATTGCATATGCGTATTTTATGTATCAGAAGGATAAAATTTTACGTGAAGAGGCGGAAAAAAGGTTGCAGGCCATCAAGGAATTTACGGAGCTTGGTTCGGGATTCAAAATTGCAATGCGTGACTTGTCGATTCGTGGAGCGGGTAATATTTTAGGGTCGCAGCAACATGGCTTTATTGATTCGGTCGGCTTCGATTTATATTCACAAATGTTGCAAGAAGCAATTGCGGCACGTCAGCCCAAAGAAGAGCATGAAAAAAAAAAATTGTGCCTGTGGAGATTGATATCACGGTTGATGCCTATATTCCGGAGCATTATATTCAAGATGGACGCCAAAAGATTGAGATGTATAAACGATTCCGGACTGTTCTTGACATGGATGATTTGGAA
>NZ_AODK01000041.1 GCF_000525975.1 Listeria rocourtiae FSL F6-920 | reverse complement strand
AAAAACAGCTTAATAAGAACAGTTTTAATATTTTGTTATTTCGTATTTTAAAGTATTATTTAAACATATAACTAATTATAAATATTCAACGCAATAGTATTAGCTATTTTTCAAAATAAAATCAAGACTATTTAGTTTAAATGCACGCTTTGATTCTAAATTCATCCGGGCGCTTCACCTTCACCATTATACATAGCCAAGCTCATATATACAATAGATTCTAAAACATTTCACCTTTTATACATATTTGGACCATTTTTGTGTAACCAACACCATTTTTGCATACCAGATTCGTTCATTTTTTTATGATTGAAGATCATTCAACAATAAAATTGCTCATTTGAAATAAACTTTCCTTTTTCAATAACTTTTTATTTTCCAGCTACTCATATATATGAAATATGCATCCTATATAATAAAAACCAGAAAATTTCAACACTCAAAAAAATACTATCATTTAGTCTATTTTATTACAAAAAATTCTGTATGCATATTGCATTATACAACCATATACCTAGTATTCAAGCTTTCCTAAAAAGATTCATGATATGTTCACAAAAGTATACTATAAAACGTTTTGATAGTGTTTTTTTTGCATATTATTCATGGAAATACGGTTTTTTTGCACCAAAATAAGAAGAAGCACCATACCTGAAAAGGCCTGATGCTTCTATTATAATTACATTATTCACCAAAATTATACTTGTTTTCTACATATACATCATACCAAATCATGAAAATAACGACCGTCCAAATTTTACGGCTATAATCTTGGTTCCCGGCACAATGATCCTCTAGTAATTGTAGCACATATTTTTTATTGATTAGGTGCTCTGTTTGTGAATCGCGGATAGTATCTTTCACCCATTGGTTCATCTCATCTTTTAACCAATGGCGAATCGGTACAGGAAACCCTAGTTTCCGGCGATTCAGTACATGATCCGGTACAAAAGCCTCTGCTGCCTTGCGTAAGACATATTTCGTTGTGCCATTCGTTGTCTTAAGCGAGGCAGGAATATCTTTAGCAACGCGGAAAACTTCTTTATCCAAAAATGGTACACGAACTTCCAGTGAATTGGCCATCGTCATGCGGTCAGCTTTTAGTAGGATATCACCACGCATCCACGTATGAATATCAATGTATTGCATCCGTTCGACAGGGTTGTAACCAACTGTTTCTGCATATAGCGGATTGGTTATTTTTGTATAGTCATGTCCCGTTTGATATTTTGGTAATAAAATCTTTTTCTCAGCTTCTGTAAACATTTTTGCGTTACCGATATAACGCTCTTCCATCGGTGTTGTTCCGCGTTCTAAGAAGCTCTTACCACGCATCCCTTCAGGCATCACATTAGCTACGCCTCGTAACATTGACTTCAAAGCACCTGGCATTTTGTTGAACATCGAAAGCGAATTTGGTTCATTATAAATATTATAGCCTCCGAAAAGTTCATCTGCTCCCTCCCCTGATAGGGCAACCGTTACGTGCTTGCGTGCTTCGCGTGATAGGAAGTACAATGGAATAGCAGCAGGATCAGCCAAGGGATCATCCATATGCCAAACAATTTTCGGTAACTCGTCCATGTACTCTTGCGGTGTAATGATGTAGCTGATATTCTCCACACCTAGCTTCTCAGCAGTTTCCTTGGCAACATCGACTTCACTAAAGCCGTCGCGCTCAAAACCAACAGAGAATGTTTTAATTGCAGGATGATATTCTTTCGCAATGGCAGCGATAATCGAGGAGTCAATTCCACCAGACAAGAACGAACCAACTGGCACGTCGCTACGCATGTGCATTTTCACAGAATCATACATCACATCACGAATTTCTTTAATAAATGTATCTTCGGATTTAGCTACCGGCTGGAATTTCGCTTTCCAATATTGGCGAATCTGCATGGACTCCCCAATATTTTTCGTAAAGTAATGGCCTGGTTCCAAACGCTTAATGCCTTGCGTCAGCGAATCCGGCTCTGGGACAAATTGGAATGTCATATAATTTTGCAGTGATACTTCATCTAGCTTTGTCGATTTCATTGCATGCAAAATCGACTTTTTCTCAGAGCCCATATACAACTTACCATCTTCTTCTACATAGAAAAACGGTTTAATGCCGAATGGATCGCGCGCACCGTAAATTCTTTGTTCTTGCTTATCCCAAATAACAAAACCAAACATACCGCGCAATTGTTCCGCCGTATTCTCCTTATATTTGGCATATGTAGCAATAATAACTTCTGTATCACTGCTCGTCTCAAATGTCATACCTTCTTTTACCAAGTTCTCACGCAGCTCCACATAATTATAAATCTCACCATTAAAAATTATCCAATACCGCTCATTCTCATACGTCAGCGGTTGATGACCGTTCTCCACATCAATAATGCTGAGGCGACGGAATCCAAACTGAACATGCTCATCCGTAAAATAACCCTCATCATCAGGGCCACGATGGGTAATCATGTCGTTCATTTGCTTAAACGTTTCCTTCTCTTCGCCAGTAATTTCAGCAATGCGGTCATGTACGCATCCAATAAATCCACACATCGTCACATTTCTCCTCTATTTTTAAACTAGTTATGTCCATTTTTTCAACAACGTCTATCATATCATAAATTGGGTTTGTTTGAACAGCATCCAGCAAAAAAAGACCCCGAAAAATCACATAAATATGACTTCCTGAATCTTTATTTGAAAATGATATTTAAATGCACCTCAACAAATCCATCGCCAAATCAAGCGGAACATACGATTTGTACGTAAACATTGGAACATAGATTTTGGCGACGGAAAAGAATAATTTACGGTTCACTTGGTCTTTTTAGTTATCTGTGTGTTTTAGTACTGGACGATCATGTAACGGTTGAATTTTACGGTTGTTGCCGTCATAGTATTTGTTAAATTCTTCAATTTGTTCTTTGGAAACTTCTACTGGAGTTGACATGACATACCATTCTACGTTTTCTGAAAGTGGCGGTGTTGTCAGTGATCCTAGGTAGTGGTAGTATGATTTGTTTGTTGGTAGTAAAGATGCTACGTCAATCGGTTCGCTAACTGTTGTTTTTTCACCTTTTTTTACATTGTTTAAGATGCTTTGGAATGCCGGATTCGCTTTTCCTTCTTTAAAGAAAACGCCGATAACTGCTAAACGGCTATCTTGATGTTCATTTACAAAGTGAGCCTCGATTGGATAATGTTTACCATCAACTGTATGCTCACTTTCTGCGTGGAAATGGAATTGGTTCAATTCAAATTTACGACCGTTAATAGTTGCTTGCCCACCGTCATCGACTTGGATGCTATGGCCATTATCTACTTCATCTGTTACTTTTTGATTATAATTTAATTCGATTGTACCTGCATCTTTCATTGGTTCTGTTTTTGCTGTTTCAATATTGATTGGGGATTGTGTATCTCCTGCTTCAAATTGCCACGCTTTTTGATCATGATAGTCTAGATGATCTTCATGTTTTGCTGCTGATTCTGTTTTTGCTGTTTTTTCTTCTTTTTTTAGTATCGTTGCTCGCATCGCTATTACCACAACCTGCTACGAGGATAAGTGATGTTGCGATTGCTGAAGCTGCTAATAATTTTGTTTTCATGTTGAAAACTCCTTTCGTTAAGTAACTTAATTATTATATTACATAATGGTTCATAAGTGTGTGTAGTTTTTGTGACAAAAATAGGCCTTTTTATATAAAAAAAGGCTCAGATATGTAAAAAACCTAGCTGGATTTGCTCCAAAGCTAGGTTTCTATTTATAAATTTATATTTGCAGTTTCTAATAAAAATTCTTTCATATGTGGTGCTTTATCTATTTTTTCCCACGGTAAGTCTAAATCCAATCTTCCAAAATGGCCGAATGCCGCCGTTTGACGATAAATTGGGCGACGTAAGTCAAGCATTTTGATAATCCCCGCCGGACGTAAATCAAAGAATTTGTTTACAGCATCAATTAGATCTTGTTCACTGTATTGACTCGTTCCGTATGTGTCTATAGAAATCGATACTGGATGAGCAACTCCAATAGCATAGGCTAACTGTACCTCTACCTTTTTAGCAAGACCAGCTGCAACAATATTTTTAGCAACATAGCGGGCAGCATACGCTCCTGAACGGTCTACTTTTGTTGGATCTTTACCTGAAAATGCACCTCCACCGTGACGGGCATAACCACCATATGTGTCTACAATGATTTTACGACCAGTTAACCCTGCATCTCCTTGAGGTCCACCAATGACGAAGCGACCTGTTGGATTAATGAAGTACTTCGTTTCTGCATCGAGAAGTCGCGAATCAATGACTTCTTCAATGACTAGTTTATGCAAATCTGATGCAATTTGTTCCTGTGAAATATCTGGATGATGCTGCGTAGAAATAACTATCGTATCGATACGAATTGGTTGGTTATTATCATCATATTCCACGGTTACTTGTGTTTTAGCATCTGGGCGTAGGTAAGTGAGTATGTTATTCTTCCGTAATTCCGCAATTCTACGTGAAAGTGCATGTGCTAGCGAGATTGGAAGTGGCATTAATTCCTCTGTCTCATCTGTTGCAAAACCGAACATTAAGCCCTGATCCCCCGCGCCAATCGCATCAATCGCCGCATCTTCCGAACCATCGCGTGATTCTAAAGCGACATCAACACCTTGCGCGATATCTGGTGACTGTTCATCGATTGCCGTTAAAACAGCACATGTTTCTGCATCAAAGCCATATTTTGCACGTGTATACCCTATTTCCTTAATTGTATCACGCACAATTTTTGGAATGTCCACGTAAGTCGATGTTGTTATTTCTCCTGCTACAAGAACTAGCCCAGTCGTTACGGTCGTTTCACAAGCAACACGAGCATCAGCATCTTTCGTTAATATTGCATCCAAAATTGCATCTGATATTTGATCTGCAATTTTATCTGGATGTCCATCAGAAACAGATTCTGACGTAAATAAATGACGGTTTCTTGCCATTCTTTATTTCCTCCTTTTTCTTCTCCATCGCGAAGTGGTTTGCAAAAATGCGAACTTATCCGTCTGCTTCCTTCTAGTCTCGTTCACGCTTTATATGATATGACTCATGCCATGTCAACAAAAAACCTTCTCCCTATTTGCCAATTGCACGCGGAATAGAGAGAAGGTTATTATTTACAATACCTTCGCTCTCATCGATCAGGAATTCACTTCCTGCCACAGGTTAGCACCTTACAATATTTGTAGGTTGCCGGGTTTCAAAGGGCCAGTCCCTCTACCGCTCTGGATAAGAGTTTAATTTAGTTTTCACGTTATTGTAACATATTTCAGCTTTATTGTCACGCACAAAAATTTTTTCAAGTCTGTTCCTGCTTCTTTTTTCGAATATCGCATGTTCTATTGTCTGCAACAACACTATACCCAAAACGGCCTGCAGGCTTTAGAAATGGAAGATACATGATGAGCCCAATCAAGCCGGTTAGCGGAAAACGCACTAGCATCCTACGAATCGCAAAAAAACCTTTTTTTTACATCACCACTCGGGGTAATGAGATGAATTTCACGCATTAGTTCCTCTTGCGTAAAGCGAGTGTTTTCTGACTCTTGAAGCGGTTTCCATTCAATGACATGCATCCAATCCAGCTTTTCAAAAAGTCGTTTTGTTGCCTTACAGAATCGGCAATTTTGATCGTATAAAACAATATCCTTCATCCTATTTTTAGCTCCTTTAATTATGTTTCCTGTTTACCATTCTCCCTAAACTATGTTAAAATGAACTTTGTACATTGGGATTTCCCAAATTGTATGAATGCTTGGTTCACCAAAGGAGAAGAAACTATGATATTTTCAACGTTAACTTTGATTATTTTTGCGATTTTTATTATCGCTGTGTGCATTTTTGAATTTATTTTAAAATGGCGCTGGTTCAAGTACTTTTTAGCAACAATAGGCTTGATTGCAAGTGCAGTTATATTCTTTATTAGCTTTTACAGTGGCGGGGTTGCACAAGCTGAGATTGCGATTGCGATTTTTATTGCTACACTTGGAGAGTATATTTTCTCCTTGATCATTAGCATTGTCGCTTGGATTCGTCGGATGTCAAATAAAACAAATGTCTAAGTAACTATTAAAAAAAGTTGAGCCTAGCACCGTCAGAGCTCAACTTTTTTGTCGTCTAATTACTGGAATTCAAGGATACTAGTTCGTATGTAATAATAGTTTTATCGTTCTCCCAAATTAATTTCAGTGGTACAGCAATACCGTTTGTCTCACTTTCTTTTGTCGTCCGAACTTCTACTGGAACATCAATCGGATAAATGCGGTACCCAGCCTTTTCCAACTCGAAAAAATTATCTGAAACTCGCTTTTCCTTTCCCTTTGTTACAATCATTGTATTGACCTCTAATGGCATTCCCATGCTTATTACCTCCAATTATTCGTTTTTAGTTGGCGCATCGCTTCTTGAATAACGACTTGCATCCCTTCATCCTGCATAAAAAAACTGAACTGTTTTTGCTGAACGATATTCGCTAAATCCCCGGCTATCAAGATTGGACCAAGTGTTTCCATATAATCGACTTGGTTCACAAAATCGGTGACATTCGCCAAGTAAACTCGTTTGCTAAAAGTTCTTTCTGCGGTACTTACTTCATATTGCGCTACAATATATAATTTATCTAGTTCCGCACCGGTTTCTTCCATTGTTTCACGTCTTGCAGTTTCCTCGTTCGACTCTCCCGACTCGCCTTTACCACCAGGAAATTCAATACCGCGGTTTTTATGGGTTGTAAACAGCCAGGCGTCGTGAAATTTTGCAATCACAAGTACATCATCTGCTTCTTCTAGTACATCAAATGAAATAGATACATCATTCCCCAGCAAATCTTGATACGTATACATGCTTATTCCCTTTCTTTTTCCCAGATTTATGGTACGATAAAAGTGTTAAAAATTCTAAAGGTGAAGGTGAATTGCAAAATGAAGAAAATAATGTTAGGCGGTATTCGTCTTTATCGCAAATATATTTCACCACTTAAACCTGGAACATGTAGATTTTATCCCACTTGTTCGCAATATGGTATGGAGGCTATCACAGAGCACGGTGCTTTAAAAGGCGGTTGGCTAACGATTAAGCGAATTTCTAAATGCCATCCCTTTCATAAAGGTGGAGTGGATTTAGTACCTACAAAATGCGATCACAAAGACCATCATCACCATCATTATAGTGAAAAATAGAGCCCAGTGCAAGGATTCGACGCATCGATATTTCGTAGCTTTTTCAAAATTTATTTTTTCAACGCTCCTTCATTAATAAAATCCTTGCCTTTTCTTACTATATGGGGTATTATAAATTTCTGATGTTAAATCGTAATCACTACGATTTATTATTTTTACACATCAAATAAGAATCATTTCGATTTAGGGGGTTCCATTTTCATGAAGAAAATAGCAATTTTACTTAGTACACTATTGCTTGTTTCTATTTTTATGGTCGGTTGTGGTAACAGTGACGCAAAGACTAAGAATTCGGACAAGTTAACGGTTTACACAACTGTTTATCCACTACAATACTTAACAGCACAGATTGGTGGCAAGTACGTCGATGCTCATTCGATATACCCTGCCG
This sequence comes from Listeria rocourtiae FSL F6-920, assembly GCF_000525975.1. Classification (GTDB taxonomy): domain Bacteria; phylum Bacillota; class Bacilli; order Lactobacillales; family Listeriaceae; genus Listeria_A; species Listeria_A rocourtiae. The sequence continues at coordinate 17,634 of NZ_AODK01000041.1, read as the reverse complement.
GTTCAGATGCCCACAGCTTTGATCCCTCACAAAAAGACATGATGAATATTGCTGATAGTGACTTGTTTTTCTATATTGGTCTAGGTATGGAAGGCTTTGTCGATAAGGCGAAACAATCGCTCAAAAGTGAAAACGTGAAATTTGTCGAGACGACAGACGGTTTAAAGCTACCGACTGTTGCGCATGAAGAAGAACATGATCATGCGGACGACAAAGATGATCACGATCACGGTGATGTCAATCCGCATGTTTGGCTTGATCCGAACTATATGGTGACGATGGCGGGCATTGTGCGCGATAATCTGAGCAAAGAACTTCCTGCTCAAAAAAATACTTTTGAAAAAAACTATGCAAGTGTTGTGTCACAGCTAAAAGCATTGAATGATGATTATAAAACAACAGCAACAAACGCAAAACATAAGGAATTCGTGACAGCACATGCAGCTTATGGCTACTGGGAAAATGAATACGGTTTGACACAAATTCCGATCGCTGGCATTTCAACAAGCGATGAGCCTTCTCAGAAAAAGTTAACATCCATTGTGAATACAATAAAAAAAGATAAGATTCCATACATTCTATTGGAACAAAATACAAATTCCAAAATTGCTGATGTCATTCAAAAAGAAACGAATACAAAAACAATGGAACTGCACAATTTGGAGACTTTAACACAGAAAGATATCGATGCTAAACGTGATTATATGTCAATTATGAAAGATAATTTAGCGGCATTAGATAAAGCATTAAATTATTAATATAGATGAAAAAACCGAGCATGTCCTATTTGCTCGGTTTTTTTCGCGATTTCTCTTAAACGATGACGTTGGATTTTTTGTGATGCCGTTTTAGGTAACGCTTCTAAGAAATGAAATTGTCGTGGTACTTTATATTTAGCTAGCTTTTCCTGGCAAAATTCAAATAAATCAGCTGTATCAATCATGTTATTTGCTACAATAAAAGCTATCGGTACATCGCCCCAGTATGCGTCAGGTTGAGCCACTACTGCGACTTCTTTGATTTCAGGATATTCCAGCAAAACATGCTCAACTTCTGTCGGATAAATATTTTCCCCCCCAGAAATAATCAAATCAGAACGTCTATCCAAAACAAATAAAAACCCGTTGTCATCTAAATAACCGACATCCCCCGTCCGAAACCAACCATCTTCATCAAATGCATTCTCTGTCGCTGATTTATTGTGTAAATAACCCAGCATGATGGAAGGACCTTTTAGCATAATTTCATCCTGCTCACCAATTCTAACTTCTGCTGGAAATAACGGTTTTCCCGCAGAACCAATTTTCAAAAAAGCTTCTTCAGGCGGCAATGTCACAATTTGTGAAGCCGTTTCTGTCATACCAAACGATTGCACCAATGGAATCCCATTTAAAAAGCAAGCCTCAAGCATTTCTCTACTCGCTGGCCCTCCTCCAAGCAACATACATCTAAAATTTGAATGATATCTTGTCGTAAAAACATCCAGTAAACGTTGCGCCATCGTTGTCACCACGGAAATCAACGTCACCTCACCACTTCGCAAAAACTGATCCACGCGTGTCGCATCAAAGCGCTCTTCCAAATAAACTGGAATCCCGTAAATCACTGAGCGCATTAAAATCGACAAGCCACTAATATGGAAAATCGGTACAGCGCATAACCAACTATCATTTGTCTGTAAACCGAGGTTCAACATCGAGCCTGTTCCACTCCACCAATGATTCCCGAACGTCTGCATCACGCCTTTGGGTTGACCAGTCGTTCCTGATGTATACATAATAGAAGCAACACGCTCCATCGCAAAATGAGAAACAAGCGATACTTCCGAAACCCGCGCTTCCATCACATCTGCAAAAGTAACACTCGATATGTCATCACTGACCTTGTCACGAAAAACATCCGCATAAAAACACCATTCCACACGTGCATCTTGCATTTGAAACAAAACCTCTGTCGCCGTCAGACGATTATTCAATAGAACCGTCCGCGCACCCAGTTGTTGCAACGCATGAATCATCAAAAAAGTATCCCGATCATTTCGGCCGAGCAACGCGACACTCATCCCATCCCGAACACCGAATGATGCCAATTTTCCCGCCAACTCGCACACCGCATCATAAATATCTAAAAACGTTTCCTTCCTATCCTGAAAAACGAGCGCAGTCCTCTCAGGAGAAAGCCGCACTCGTTTTTCCAACCAATTGGTTAATTCCATCATTTTTCACCAACCATCAAGGGAATTTTGGGAATTGATCAAAATCAGGGTCACGCTTTTCTTTGAACGCATCACGTCCTTCTTTTGCCTCGTCGGTTGTGTAATAAAGAAGTGTCGCATCACCAGCAAGTTGCTGAATACCAGCTAAGCCATCCGTATCCGCATTAAATGCTGCCTTAATAAAACGAAGCGCTGTCGGACTTTTCTTCAGCATTTCCTTCGCCCAAGCAACCGTTTCTGTTTCCAAATCGGCCAATGGCACAACCGTATTAATCCAGCCCATTTCAAGCGCTTCATCCGCCGTATATTGGCGACACATGAACCAAACTTCCTTCGCTTTCTTATGACCAATTACGCGTGCCAAGTAGCCTGAACCATAGCCGGCATCAAAACTACCAACATTCGGTCCCGTTTGACCAAATTTTGCATTATCCGCCGCAATCGTCAAGTCACACACGAGTTGCAATACATTCCCACCGCCAATTGACCAACCAGCAACCATTGCAATAACTGGTTTCGGAATAACGCGAATCAAACGTTGCAAATCAAGCACATTCAAACGAGGAATGTTATCATCACCAACATAACCACCATTTCCACGCACCTTCTGATCCCCACCAGAACAAAACGCTTTTCCTCCTTCACCTGTCAAGATAATCACGCCAACTTTCGAATCATCACGTGCAATCGTAAAAGCATCAATCATTTCAATCACTGTTTTTGGTGTGAAAGCATTGTGCACATGTGGGCGATCAATTGTAATTTTCGCTATGCCTTCGTATGTTTCATACTTAATCTCCGTATAATTCTTCTCTTTCTTCCACTCAAAGCCCATTATTTATTCCTCCTCTAATTCGTAACCAGTTGCGGACCGCGTAACCAAAAGCTTCTGGTTGCTCGACATGTATCGTATGTCCCGCATTTGAAAAAGTAATATATTTTGCATCAGGAAGCGCCTTTTTCATCGCCAGCGCAATCCCGCAAAATTTCTGATCCTCTTGCCCAGCCAAAAGTAATGTAGGTATGCGAAGATTTGGCAATTCTCTCCAAAATGAAGGTTGCGCTCCCGTTCCCATACCCCCAAGACTTCCAACCAAACCTATCATTCGTTGGTTCATCCGTTCTGCGCGCACTTTTTCCTGTACACTTTGCGATAACTTTAGCTGTGTTGCAAAAAGCGGTAATCGTTCCCACTCTGCGACAAAACTTGCCACACCTTGCGTTTTAATTTTATCAGCAAGCGTCATATCTTTCAAAATTCGTGCCTCGCGTTCTTGTCGAGATGCTAAGCCAGGCGAAGCACTTTGCAGCATAAGCGCACTGATTCTCTCAGTATAAAGTGTTGCCAGCCCCAGAGCCAAACGACCACCCATCGAATATCCAAGAACAGAAGCTCGTTGCACCCCAAGCTGATCTAAGATAGCTATCAAATCCGCCGCTTGCTCCTCCAACCGATATCGCTCCAAATTTTCCGGTGAGTCTGTCTTACTATGCCCTAACAAATCTACCGTCACACAATGCCAATCCTGCGCCAAAATCGGCAAAATCGTATCATATGTCGCGTGCGATCCCGTAAAGCCATGAAGTAGTAGCAAGGTGGCCCTTGTATTAGATTTTGCTTTCGTCTCCACAACATGATAGTCTACGCCACGAATCTGCATCTTTATGCCAACTCCGAGCGAATCGCTGTTTTAATTGCATCCCATAACTCCCGGTGCGCATCCACATTTTCATACCGATTCGTCTTAACTTCAATAATATCCAACCCTTTATGGAAATGAGCCCTATCTAATGCATCATGGAACTCGTCCCAATCCGTCACCTCATGAAAATCACCTTCATAGAGTGCCGCCGTATGACGGAAATCAAGATCAGCACCTGTCCCAAATAACGTCTCAAAATACTTTGGCTCCGATGCTTGTGGTAAGAACGAGAATATCCCACCGCCATTATTATTCACAACAATAATCGTCAAATTTAATCCATATTTTTTCGCCATCAAAAGTCCGTTCATATCGTGATAAAACGACAAATCACCAATCAGTAAATACATTGGCTGTTCCGTCAAACTTGCTCCAAGCGCCGAAGAAACCACACCATCAATCCCATTTGCACCACGATTGGCAAGCATTCTAATCTGCTTGTTCGTTTGCGCAAAGTACGTATCGATATCACGAATCGGCATGCTATTTCCAATGAAGAGGCCAGCCCGCTCCGGAATCCACGCACGCATCTCGAATACAAGTTTACCTTCGTCTAACCTATCCAGTATCTCCATACGCGCCGCGATTACCGTCTTCACTTTTACATTCAGTCGCTGCCACGTTACCATCCAGTCATTTGTAGTCTTCTCCTGCCAGCCAGCCGTCAACGCACCCACCAAGAAATGCTCGTCACAGTGGATCATATTCGTTACTGCTTTAATCGGGTCTTTCCAAGCCGCACCAGGATCAACAACATAAAACATCACGTCCTCCAATGCTTCCAGCCATTTCATCAGTGGTTTCGAAACCGGCATCGCCCCAAATCGAACGACAACCTCTGGACGCAACGCCTCACATGCCACTTTCTCCTGTAAAATCGCATCATACTGGTCAATCACTACATCGCTCAGCGCCCCATAACTCCGCAACTGCGACAACGGATCCGCCAAAATCGGCCAACCAACCTGTTCGGCCAGCGCCACCAATTTCGGTGAAAAAGCCTTTTTATCCAAAGGTCCTGCTACAAAAACGCCTCTTTTCCCAGCACAAGCCTCGATAATCTGTCCAATTACTGCGTCCTCCAAAACCTCATGCGTATAATAAATGTGCACATGCCGACGTTTTTTCTCCGTAACCGCAAACGGTGATGGCTCCAAAACTGGCATCAATGGCTCGCGCAAAGGAAAATTCAAATGAACTGGTCCACGCGGCGCATTCATCGCAATATCCACTGCTTTTGAGCCGTGCCATTTCGCAAAACGCAACATCTCCGTTGAATTTTCAGGCAAAGCCATATCCGTAAAATCCTTCACATGCGATCCGAACAAGCGCACCTGATCCATCGCTTGCGGCGCGCCAACATTACGCAACTCATGCGGTCGATCCGCTGTCAAAACAAGCAATGGCACCGCCGATAAATTAGCCTCCGCAACCGCTGGAAAATAATTCGCAGCAGCCGTCCCCGACGTACATAAAAGCACTACCGGCCTTTTCGACGCCTTCGCAATTCCAAGCGCAAAAAATCCCGCTGAACGCTCATCCACATCCACATACATTTTTAACGTCGGATGTTCTGCCATTAATAAAGCAATTGGCGTTGAGCGCGAACCTGGGCTAATAACCGCCTCTTTCACACCAGCCTGCACCAATTCTTCTACAAAAGCCGCCAAATATTCCGTCATCACTTGTCTATGATCGCTCATGAACTCTACCTCCTAATACCCGCAACATCGGCTGAAATTTAATCGCCGTCTCCGCAAGTTCCTCTGCTGGTACTGAATCTGCCACAATGCCACATCCAGCATATAATAATGCATTCGTACCCGTAACAAGCGCCGAACGAATTGCGACTGCAAACTCACCACGATCAAGCGGGTCAATCCAACCAATCGGTGCACCGTAAAAACCGCGATCCGCCTCTTCTTTCAAACGAATCACTGCCATCGCTTCAGCCTGTGGCCAACCACCAAGCGCCGGCGTTGGATGAAGCTCTCGCAAAACATCTAACATTTTCGCCTCACCTCGTTGTCCCGAAACCGTCATATACAAATGCTGTATATCTCGATTCTTAAGCAATGTCGGACTCGCTGAAACTTGCACGTCTTTACAAAACCGAGCCAACGTAGCCTCAATCATCTCAACAACAAAATGGTGCTCCGCCAAGTTTTTTGCGTCACTTAGTAGAGTCTCACCAAGTATCGCATCCTCACCAGCCGTCTCACCCCTAGCAATCGAGCCCGCCACACATGCTGATTCCAAATGATCCACATCTGCTAATAACAACCGCTCTGGTGTTGCTCCAAAAAAAGTACTCGTCCCATTTTCTAGCACGAAACAGTAACTATTCGCCTGTTGTTCTTCCATATGTGCAATAATACGACTACTCGAAATAAACCCATCAAACCCCAGTCGCATTCGCCGAGCAAGCACCACCTTTTGCATGCTCGTGACCTCTTGCAACAACGCCACAACATCTTCAGCCGCAAGCAACCAAGCATCTTCGGCCAAACGTTCTTCCGAGATACATGCCACATCTGGATTACTCCTAATTGGTGATGAGATCAACTTATCCCACTGGGCCATCACAGCCTCAATCTTCTCATAATCATCATGCTCTGAAAGCCACACGTTCACCGATAAATAACAACAATCCTCCTTTTCCGTCACCAAAAAAAGGGGCAAATAAAAAAAATCCTTCCCCAAATCTTTCCCATTCTGGCGACGTATCATGCTGATCATCAAAACTAAATCCACCAAAATAAACGGCCCCGCAAGCAGTTTCCTCACTATTCGTTACCGTTTGCCTAAGCACCTGCTCTTTTCGCGTATGTAACATCAAAAACCGGTCTTGCCCCTGCTCCACATGTAACTGATCAGTCGCACCAAGCCCTGCAAGCCGCAATGTCCGCTCTTTATTTTGCCAGAAAAAACGCTCACCTTTAAAAGCCTCGTTTCCCTGATCAAAAACACGCTTTGCCGCACCATCAGGAAGCTCACAAACCCAGCTCAATAACACATTCTCCTGTTGCGAAATCATTGTCCGCTTTGCCTGCTGAAACAGCTCTATCGGCAATGTTAACCCCATATTACTCATCTCTCCTTCATTGCCTTCACTAACCACACCATTATAACAAAAAAGGGGCGTTTTTACACCTCTAGACACTTTCAAAAAACAGCTCCGTAAGCTAAACAAAAAAGAAATCATCTATATCCATTGACTATTAGACAAACATTGCCTAAAATTGTACAAGTATAATGCTTTTATAAAAGGAGAGAAACAAATGGCACACGGCACAAAATCAGCTATTGTTAGACATTCCGGATTCCATAAATGGTGGATGTTATTACGTCCGCACACACTGGTTGCATCCTTTGTCCCAGTATTTTTAGGAACCACGGTCGCAATGAGCTACGAAAGTTTTCATTTTACACGCTTTTTAGTCATGCTAATATCTTGTTTCCTCATTCAGACATCTGCTAACCTCTTTAATGAATATTATGACTTCAAAAAAGGGCAAGACGATGAGCACACAGTGGGGAACGGTGGCGCAATTGTTAGAAACGGAATGAAACCAGGTTTTATTTTATTCCTAGCCATTTTTCTATATGTATTAGCCATTCTAGGTGGCGTTTACTTATGCATGGACGTGAATAATTGGTGGATTGGCTTACTCGGCATTATTTCGATGCTTGTTGGCTATTTATACACCGGCGGACCGTATCCAATTGCTTACACACCTTTTGGCGAAATTATGGCAGGCTTTTTCATGGGAGGTATTATCACATTTATTTCCTTCTATATTCAAGCCGGGTTTATCAGTTCCTTTATCGTCTATGTCTCCATCCCTGTGATGGTGCTAGTTGGAAATCTTCTTCTAGCCAATAGCATTCGTGATTTGGAACCAGATAAAGCAAACGGACGCCTCACACTTGCTATCTTATTAGGTCGTAAAGGTGCACTCATTCTATTCACATTAGCTTTCATTTTCGCATACGTATGGGAAATTGCACTAATCTTCACGGTTGAAGCAACACCATGGATTCTAATTATCCTACTAAGCGTTCCCGAAGCTATTAAAGCTGTTCGCCGTTTCATTGGAAAAAGCGTACCAATAACGATGGTTCCCGCGATGAAAGCAACGAGTAAGGCCTTAACTTTTTTCGGATTACTACTAGCTATCGCATTTTTGATTAGTTTACTAAGCGCGAACATGATTGATTTTTGAAATTAAAAGTACCAGCAAGCCGTGTTAATAGGTTTGCTGGTACTTTTCAATTTTGCGAGCTAATTTCAACTATTTGCTCCTTATTCTGCACATATTTCGTTAATTCAATCGACAAATCATATCTCAAAAATGGTGTGATAATATAAACGCCGTTAAAATGTGCACAAATCGAATCCAGAATTTCTTTGGCAATCGCCATTCCTTCCTCGCAACCAGCACCAGTCTTGTCCGCTTCCCGCATCCGCTCTCTAACTTCATCTGTTAAACGAATCCCAGGAACCTCATTATGCAGAAACTCAGCATTGCGACTTGACAAAAGTGGCATTACACCAACAAACACAGGAACTGTAATTCCAGCCTCAACTAGCGCCTCCTTTAATTGAACTGCTTTTTCCGTATCATAAATTGGTTGCGTGATAATATAATCTGCGCCATACTCTACCTTACGCTCAATCAAACGAACCGCCTTATCTAGCTTTAGTACATTAGGATTAAAAGCCGCCGCAACTTGGAACCGCGCCTTCTCCTTCAGCGACTTTCCAGTATATGAAATCCCATCATTGAACTTTTTAATCAGTTGCACAAGCTCCACCGATCGCAAATCAAAAACCGATGATGCACCTGGAAAATCGCCAACTTTACTAGGATCTCCCGTCACTGCGAGCACATCTTGAATTCCCAACTTATGAAAACCCATGATATGCGAGTGCATCCCAATCAAATTATGATCCCGCGTCGTCAAATGAATGAGTGGTCTAATATCGTACTCATGCTTCAAAATTGCCGCCAATGCCATGTTGCTAATCCTTGGTGTCGCAAGTGAATTATCAGAAATTGTAATTGCGTCCACACCGGCTGCATCAAGCTCCTGCGCTCCTTCGAAAAACTTCGCCGTATCAAAGGTCCGTGGTGGATCAAGTTCCACTAACACCGTATATTGTTCCTTCACCTTATCCGTCAGACGCACACCCGTATCTTCTGCCACGTCCAATTCCGCCAATTCCAAAATTGGATGTACCACTTTGGATGTCACCGGTTCTAGAGAGTTCAAGCCACGACGTAACGCACGAATATGATCCGGCGTTGTGCCACAACAACCGCCAATCAACCGCACTCCTTCTTGTCTAAAAATCTCCCCATACTGCTCAAAATAATCTGTTTCCGTTTGGTAAACGACTTTCCCTTCATCCATCTGTGGCAAACTCGCATTCGGATAAGCAGCTAGGTAAGCATTCTCAAGAAGTGGTACCGTCTCTAGCGCTTTAGACATATGATATGGACCCAATCGGCAATTCGCACCAACAACATCCGCTCCCAAATCCGCCAGTTCCTGCAAAGCCGATGCCAATGTTTGTCCATTTTGCAAAAGTCCTGGTTCATGCATCGAAACATTCGCTACAATTGGTAAGTCCGTTGTTTCACGCGTAATTTTTAATACTGTTTTCAACTCATCTAAGTCATAATAAGTCTCAAGTAAAATGGCATCGACACCTTCTAGCAACAAACAATAAAGCTGCTCGCGAAAACTCCGCTTAATCTCTTCCAGACTTGGAGCCGCAATACGCGCATCATTAGCCCCGTTTATACCGCCAATTGTACCAAAAATATACACACCAGTCCCGCGCGCCGCCTCTTTCGCATGCCGCACCGCCGCCTGATTTATTTTTTTTTATATCATCTTCCAACCCATACCGCGACAACTTAATATAATTTGCGCTATACGTGTTCGTTTGGATAATATCCGCCCCAGCCTCGATATAAGCTCGATGGATCGCAACAATATCATCTGGATGTGATAAATTTAACTCTTCAAAGGAACGGTCAACTCCGTAAGAATAAAGCAACGTACCCATTGCACCATCAGCAATTAACACTTTTTCACTTAAATCGCGGCGTAAATTCATCAACGAGCACTCCTTTCTACTGTATAAGTAAGCGCCTGCTGGAAGTCCGCGATAATGTCCTCCACATCCTCAAGCCCCGCCGAAAAACGTAATAATCCTGGCGTAATACCAAGTTTCAACCGTTCAATCTCTGGAATTGCCGCATGTGACATCCGAGCCGGATACGACAAGATACTCTCCACCGCACCAAGACTCACCGAAAATACTGGCAATTTCACATGGTTCACAAATTGGCGCGCCGCCTCTTCACTACCGAGGTCAAACGATAAGACTGCACCCGCAGAATCTGCCTGTTGCTGTTGAATTGCATAATCAGGATGACTCACAAGCCCAGGATAAAATACTTCCTCCACCCGTTCTTCCGTTTTCAAAAATTCTGCCAGTTTCTGTGCCGTTGCTGTGCCCACGCTCATTCGAACAGCAAGCGTTTTTAGCCCGCGTAACAACAACCAACAATCCTGCACACCAAGCACGCCACCTGTTGAATTTTGCATAAAATATATCTGTTCAGCGAGCTCATCATTATTAGTTACTACAAGCCCCGCCAAAATATCACTATGTCCACCAATAAATTTCGTTGCACTGTGCACCACCAAATCCGCGCCCAAGTCAAGTGGTCGTTGCAAGGCTGGCGTCAAAAATGTATTATCTACAAACGTATAGCAGTTATGTTTCTTCGCAAGTCTTGCCACCGCTGCAATATCCGTCACTCGCATTAATGGATTCGAAGGCGTCTCGACATAAACTAACTTCGTATTTTCCTGAAAAGCCGCAGCCACAGCATCCAAATTACCCATATCTACAAACGTATGAGCAATGCCAAACCGTGGTAAGACCTGCTCGGTTAGCCGAAATGTCCCACCATAAACATCACTAGAAATAATAAAATGATCCCCCTGCGATAAAGTCAAAAGTGTCGCAGAAATTGCAGCCATCCCAGTTGCAAATGCAAAACCATGCGTTCCATTCTCCAGTTTAGCAATTGCTTCCTCCACAGCCTGACGCGTCGGGTTCCCCGATCTTGCATAATCAAACGCATGGTAATTATCAAAATCTGGCTGATGAAACGTTGATGATAAATGAAGTGGCGTGTTCAGTGCACCAGTAGCCTCATCAATCCCAAGACTCGCATGCACTACTTTTGTATCAAATGAAAAGTCATCACTCATTTATACCCACCTCTTCCTTCAAAACTAACGCCAAAGCTTGATCCAAATCGGCAATTAAGTCATCACTACTCTCAATTCCAACAGAAATACGTAACAATTCATCCGTTAAACCATAAGATTCCCGAAGCTCACGCGGCACATCTGCATGAGTCTGCGTCACTGGATACGTAATCAAACTCTCCACACCGCCTAAACTCTCCGCAAATGTAAATAATTTCAAACTCCGCAACAATGGGGAAACAAGTGTAGCATCCTTAATCAAGAAACTCACCATGCCACCTTTTCCAGGATAGAGTACTTTTGTTACAGCTTCATGGCCTTCTAAAAATTCCGCTACTTTCCGCGCATTTTTCTGATGTTGCTCCACTCTCAAAACAAGCGTTTTCAGTCCACGCATCAACAACCAACTATCAAACGGCGAAAGCACCGCGCCAATAGAATTATGAAAATCGCGTAATTGCACCGCTAAATCTTCATTTTTCACAATCACTGCACCTGCCAATACATCGTTATGCCCACCTAGGTACTTCGTTGCACTATGAAAAACAATATCTGCGCCCAAATCAAGCGGTTGTTGCAAAATCGGCGTTAAAAATGTATTATCCACAATTACCAATAGACCATGTTTCTTTGCAAAAGCCACAACAGTAGCAATATCAGTCTCCACCATCAAAGGATTTGTTGGCGTTTCGATAAATACAGCCTTCGTCCCAGGCGTTATCAAACTTTCTAAATCATTAATATCCGTTGTTTCCCAATAAGAAAAATCTACGCCATACTTTTTCGCAATCAATTCAAAATACCGATATGTACCACCATATAAATCCCGCGAAGAAATAATATGATCGCCACTCGAAAACAATGTAAAAATCAGCTGAATCGCACTCATTCCCGAACTTGTCGCAAAACCAGCTATCCCATTTTCTAATGTCGCTAGCGCTTCCTCCAAAACCTCCCGCGTCGGATTCCCTGTTCTCGTATAATCATACCCCGTTGAAACACCAAGATCTTCATGACGATATGCAGTTGACAAATAAATAGGCATGTTCACAGCACCGGTTGCCCCACTTTTTCGATTTCCAATTTGTGCTACAATAGTTTCTTTTTTTTAACTTTGTCAATCCAATCCCCTCCATCAATTTAAAAGCGCTAAGAGTAGCAACATCATGCCGTTCCTAGCGCCTTATTTCCTATTATTTTATAACTTTATACGTTTCACGAATCTCTTTCGTCGCACGCACCATATCCCGCAATGCTGCAATCGTTTCTTTCTCCTTACGCGTTTTTAGGCCACAATCCGGATTCACCCAGAACTGACGAGCATCAATCACTTTTTAAAGCTCGGTGAATATTTTCCTGAATCTCACCAGTAGTCGGAACACGTGGACTATGAATATCATATACACCAAGACCGATTTCCTTATCATACCCAACTCTCTCAAAAGTCTCAATAATTTCACCATGACTACGTGAAGTCTCAATGGAAATTACATCTGCATCAAGTGCGCTAATCGTATCGATTATATCTTCAAACTCCGCATAACACATATGCGTATGAATTTGTGTATCATTCTTAACCGAAGTCGTCGTTAACTTGAATGAATATACCGCGTCATCTAAATACTTCTGCCATCTCGAACGTTTCAACGGTAAACCTTCACGAAGTGCTGGTTCATCCACTTGAATGACACGAATCCCAGCTTCTTCAAGTGCCTCCACCTCTTTACGTAGCGCCAAACCAACCTGATTCGCCACCACATAATCTGGCACATCATCACGCACAAACGACCAGTTGATAATCGTAACAGGAGCCGTCAACATTCCCTTCACAGGGCGATCCGTCAATGATTGTGCATAAACACTTTCCTTCACCGTGATTGCCTCCGTAAACGCAACATCTCCATAAACCAATGGTGGACGCACCGCACGCGAACCATATGACTGCACCCAACCAAATTTCGTCGCTTGGAATCCATCTAGCTTCTGACCAAAATACTCCACCATATCCGTTCTTTCAAATTCACCGTGTACGAGCACATCCAAATCTAAATCCTCTTGAATCCGAATCCAGCGCTCCGTCTCCACCTCAATAAATTTCTCATACTCCGTATCCGTAATCACATTTTTTAACCAATCCGAGCGTTTCTTCCGGACCTCAGGCGACTGCGGGAAACTACCAATCGTCGTTGTTGGCAATAATGGTAACTGTAACCACTCATGTTGCAACTTAATCCGCTGAGCAAAAGGTAATTCACGTTTAACTTCTACATTCTCCAAATTACGAATCGCTTCCTGAACCTCCGCATTATTTCGATGACTCGATCCATTAATTGCTGCTAATGCTTCTTTCGCATCTGCAAATTCCGTCGCAACCGCATCCCCGTTTAGTGCCCCGGTAAGCGCTACTAGCTCTATCAACTTCTCATCTGCAAATGACAAACCGCCAAGTAGCACGTCATCTAAATCAGGCTCACTCGCTTTTGTTACTGGTACGTGTAACAATGAACTAGAAGGCTGGACAATCAAGCGATCTTTCGGTACCACTTTTGCAATTCGCTCCAATAACGCTAACTTCGCGTCCAAATCAGCGCGCCATACGTTACGTCCATCAATTACCCCAGCTGCCAATATTTTATTCTCAGGGAAACCAAATTTCTCAAGCGCTTCAATCGACTCCCCGTGATCATGAACAAAATCCACACCAATCGCATCTACAGGCAATTTAACAACCTCTTCGAAATAATCAAGACTTTCAAAATAGGTTTGCAATTCAATCTTCAAATCAGGCGCAACATCCTTAAATGAACCATAAACTTCCTCAAACAAAGCCAGTTCTTCCTTGTCGAAACTAGTAGCCAAGTAAGGCTCATCAATCTGCACCCATTTCGCCCCAGCATCCTGCAACTCCTTCAAAATTTGACCATAAAGCGGAACTAACTGATTCAATAATCCTTTAAAATCATCGTTCCCTTTCGCCAATTTCAAATAAGTAATCGGTCCAACAATAACTGGTTTTCCATCAATACCAAGTTCCTTTTTCGCTTCCTCATAATAAAACAATGCTCGATTCTCTGTCAACTGTGGCTTTGCATCCACAAGTTCCGGCACAATATAGTGATAATTCGTATTAAACCACTTCGTCATTTCCGAAGCCACCGCACCATCGTTCCCACGTGCAACCTCGAAATATGTATCAAGATCCACTTTCCCCGCCTCATAATTAAAGCGTTTTGGCACAATCCCAAACGTAATACTCGTATCTAAAATGTGATCATAAAAAGAAAAATCACCTACTGGAATCAAGTCAATCCCCTTATCCTGTTGTTTCTTCAAGGATTGTAAACGCAATTCTTTAGTTTCAGAAAGTAATTGCTCTTCAGAAATCTTGGCGTTCCAATAATTTTCAAGCGCCTTCTTCCACTCACGTTTCTCACCTAAACGCGGATACCCCAAATTTGAACTTTTAACTTTCGCCATTTCGCATCACCAATCCTTCATTATTTTTTTATATAAAAAGCCCCTCCAGCAAAGACCAGAGAGGCTACGAATATCTAAAAATACAAATCCGTATTCACTCTCTTATCTTTCGAAACATCATGTTTCGCAGGATTTAGCACCTTTTCAAAAACTGAAAGGTTGCCGGGTTTCACAGGGCCAGTCCCTCTACCACTCACAATAAGAGTTATCATATGAAATTAATTACATCCAGTTCTGATGTATTGAATTTATATTACCATCCCATGAAATTCCTGTCAACTAAAAAATCACACTATTGTCGAACTTTTTCGAGCATTCCCAAAAAACAAAGCCAGAAAAGCCACAACCAATAGCCCAGTAATCACAAAATAAAACACATCATTTCCGAATAAGCCAATCATTATTCCTGTCGCAGAAGGGCCAATAATACTTCCCAAACTAAAGCTCATTCCTACTAAAATATTTCCAGCAGGCAATAGCTCAAGCGGCGTCAAATCCGTCATATAAGACAATCCCAGTGAATACATCGACCCAAGAAAAATACCCATAACAAAAAAACATCACAATCAATAAAATACTATTAGAAACAAAAGCCGTCACAAAAAAATAATGTTGCCCCCACTCCTACAAAAATCGGTAAAACCTTAGCTCTACCAATCCTATCACTCAAAATCCCAATTGGAACTTGAAATAAAATCGTCCCTACGGAAAAAGCAGAAATAATCGTCACAACCATGGCCTGTGGAATTCCGTCGCGAAGCCCAACAATTGGAAAAGTAGCATTAAGCGCCGTCTCCAATATCCCATAAACAAAAGGCGGAATCATCGCAATCCAGGCCAATCTAAACACACCTGAAAACCGCTTCAAACTACCAAAAAAGGAAATTTCACGTATAACCGCACTCTCTGCGACAAACTCATTCCTAAGAAACCATACAAGTCCCCAAGCAACGAGAACCATAATACCCGATATAGCAAATGGCAAATTCGCATTAATTGCCATCAAATTCACTAACTGCGGTCCGATTGCAAACCCCAGTGAAAAAAACAGCCCATAAATAGCCATATTCCGGCCACGCTTCGAAGGATGACTCATTGCTCCAATCCAAGTCTGCGAAGAAAAGTGCAACATATGATCTCCTACACCAATCAACAAACGTAAAATAAACCAGAAATATAAATTAAACCAAAGTGGAAATATTAATAAAGCAACAGCTACAAGTCCACCTCCAACAATAATAATGGGCTTGTATCCAAAGCGATGTAAAGGCGCCTCAATAAACGGTGATACTAGTAGCACCCCGATGTATATACCAGTAGCATGGAATCCATTCAATCCCGAAGAAATACCTTTTCCTTCAAATATAATCGAAATCAATGGCAACAATAGCCCTTGAGATAATCCAGATATAGCAACAACTACTGTCAGAATCCAAAATTTAAATCTATTACTCTTCATACCTATCCTCCAATGCATTTCTAGCAATAAAAAGAACAATGTCATAAATGACATTGTTCTTTATAATCAGCGATGACCCGTACGGGATTCGAACCCGTGTTACCGCCGTGAAAGGGCGGTGTCTTAACCGCTTGACCAACGGGCCTCATTATTAAACCTAATTTCGCATCTTTTATACTGGCGGAGAAGGAGGGATTTGAACCCTCGCGCCGCGTTAACGACCTATACCCTTAGCAGGGGCACCTCTTCAGCCACTTGAGTACTTCCCCAATATAAAACTTACAAGCTCCACAGGCAAGACTCGAACTTGCGACCGATCGGTTAACAGCCGATTGCTCTACCAACTGAGCTACTGTGGAATAATATTATGGTGGGCCTAAATGGACTCGAACCATCGACCTCACGCTTATCAGGCGTGCGCTCTAACCAGCTGAGCTATAGGCCCATAATATATAATGTATTACAAAAGCGGGTGATGGGAATCGAACCCACGACAACAGCTTGGAAGGCTGTAGTTTTACCACTAAACTACACCCGCATCATCCAAAAATCAAATCTTTAAAGGCGGCTAGTGGGAATCGAACCCACGCATGCCTGAACCACAATCAGGTGCGTTAACCACTTCGCCATAGCCGCCACTATCGCTAATATGGTGCCGGCTGCAAGAGTCGAACTCGCGACCTACTGATTACAAATCAGTTGCTCTACCAACTGAGCTAAGCCGGCTTAAGATAATTTTGTATATTGAAAAGGTGGCTTGGGACAGAATCGAACTGCCGACACCTTGAGCTTCAATCAAGTGCTCTACCAACTGAGCTACCAAGCCTTAAGTAAAGCGGTCCCGACGGGATTTGAACCCGCGATCTCCTGCGTGACAGGCAGGCATGTTAACCCCTACACCACGGAACCACCAATTGCGGGGACAGGATTTGAACCTGCGACCTTCGGGTTATGAGCCCGACGAGCTACCAGACTGCTCCACCCCGCGACAATAATATTATTTCATCCACAAATCACTAAGAAGAAAAGGAGGAAGAGGGATTCGAACCCCCGCGCGGTCTTACCCGCCTGTCGGTTTTCAAGACCGATCCCTTCAGCCAAACTTGGGTATTCCTCCATGATATAATAAAAATAGTGATAGGTGGACCTTGCAGGACTCGAACCTGCGACCGGACGGTTATGAGCCGTCTGCTCTAACCAACTGAGCTAAAGGTCCAAAATTAAAAGGTAGCGGCGGAGGGAGTCGAACCCACGACCTTTCGGGTATGAACCGAATGCTCTAGCCATCTGAGCTACACCGCCATTATAATAAATAAACGTACCTTTTATCTCGCAAAATAAATAGTTGGTGGAGCCTAGCGGGATCGAACCGCTGACCTCCTGCGTGCAAAGCAGGCGCTCTCCCAGCTGAGCTAAGGCCCCTTCATAAGTAACCTATGGGATATATCATTCTCTTAATGGTCGGGAAGACAGGATTCGAA